>DASTOM010000018.1:0-61456 GCA_035762545.1 Acidimicrobiia bacterium | reverse complement strand
GTTCTCGAGGAGGATGCCCAGGTCATGAGCAACACCCAGCTGGACCAGCTCTTGGCGAGCCAACCCGACGAGATTGCAGACGAGATAGTCCGCATCAACACCGAGCCGCGACCGCGCGCTCTCCAGGCCGCCCTCCTCGTCCCGTTGCTTGCCGCCTTGGTTGGGTTCGTCAACGGGTTCCGGATGATGCGACTACCAGACGTGACTCCGTCGGCGGACATCGAAGGCCTGCTCGGAGGGTGATCCCGTCGCTCAGTGGCCGAGAGCGACGAGCAGGATGACCACTCCCACCCCGACCGCCCCTGTGATGGCCGCATAACGCCACGTGCTCGATTCCTCAGCCGGGAGCACCGCTCCCACGAAAGCGCCAAGACCGACCAACTGAACCAGCGCGGCGATCACTGCGATCCATAATGACTGTCTCGGATCGAGCACACCGAGACTGCCCATTCCCAGTGCCACGGCAGGCAACACCGCCGCCAGGAGTATCGGCAGACCGTCGACGGCAGCCTCCCGGACTTCGTGACCCTCGTGGGCCGCGGCGCTGCTCACGTGATTTCCCAGAACCTCGGCAAACAGGTGCGCCACCCATGTGGCCACCCCCACGCCGGTCACCAGCTCCCAGCCCCACCCGGACGACACGTCTTCGGCCTTGATCACCAGGAGTGCGGCGATGATGAGCACTGTTCCGTAGGAGGCGGCGCTGACACGCTGAGCCATGCGAGGACGTGACCGCTCGGCGAGGGCCTTGCGAAGGCTCATCGGCGGATCATGCCATTCGTCGTTCGAGGAAAGGAATCAGAAGAGACCAAACCGCTCTCTGATCAGGCCATGGCGGAGGCCACGGTCACTGACGAGAACGGATTCCTGTCCCAGGGTTTCCATGACCGTCGACACGACGAGTGCCCCGGCGAGGATCACCGGTGCGCGGTTGTGCTGGAGCCCGACGATGGACCGCCTGTCCTCGAGATCCATCGACGCGTAGAGGGAGATCTGGCGCTCGACCTCGGCAGCGGTGACGACTGCTCCCTGGACCGCATCAGGGTTATAAGAGGCAAGCTGCAACGACACGGCTGTCAGGTTGGTCATGGCTCCACCCATACCGACCAACGCGCCGGGGGTGGTGCGTCCATCCAAGCTAGAGAAGTCCTGGCGCAGGGCTTCTCGGGCCGACTCGATGGTGTGATCGTCCACCTTGTGGTCGAGTCCGAAACGCTCCGTGTAGGAAACCGCCCCGACGTTGACGCTGTAGCGCTCCCCGATCACCCCGTCACGTCCGAATGTGAACTGAGTGCTGCCCCCGCCGGTGTCGAACACGACGACGTCACCGTCGGCTACTCCGACGCCGGAGACCACCGCCAGATAGGCGAGTCGGCTCTCCTCCTCACCGGAGACGACCTCCACCGGCACTCCGACCCGTTCCCGCATGCTGTCGACGACCAGGCCGCTGTTCGAAGCGATCCTGAGGGCGGCGGTGCCCACGGCGGCGATGGCCAGAGCCTCATGGTCGCGAGCCTCCGCCACCATTCCGGCGACTGCACGAATGGTTCGCTCCATTGGTTCGGCCTGGATCTCACCTGAATCGTCCAGACCTTCGCCCAGACGGGTCACCTCGGCACGGTCGACCACTCGCGACCAAGATCCATCCGGGTGCTGTTCACCTATATGGAACTTCACTGAGTTCGTGCCGATGTCCACCACGGCATACCGCACCGGTGACATCCCGAGCAGGCAGCGCAGGCCGTGGTTGTAGCTCATGTTGACGTGTCCGGACATGCCAAGTGCATCCCGGGCGGCGACCACCGCGCTCTGATCGCTGGTTTCCACCGCGATGGTCTTCGCTTCCCGGCCATTGGCACTCAGCGTGGTCAATTCGCTCATGCAGCCTTCGATCGAGTAGCGGACCCGATGTTTGAGCACCGTGACGATGTCCAGTTCGGGATGTGGGTCGATCAGTTCGTCGAGGAACTGATCCAACTCGTAGACGTCCCGCTCTGTTTCAGGCCTGGCCAATCCCCATGCGTCGAAGACGGCGAGCGCATCTTCGGCACTCATCGGGAACTCGCCCTTCGAGATCGGCGCCCACAACTCGAGACCGTTCTCGTCGACCTCCATCAGCTTCTTGACGTCGAGCAGGGCGAAGCGGATCTTCACGTTCACGTCGCCCGGCCCCAGGAGATAGGTCTCCTCGGTGTCCGACGGCTCGCCTTCCGGCGTCATGCCGGCAAACACCCGTTCCGCGTAAGGGAAGTGGGACCCGAAAGCACGCCACTCCCATCGGTGGACGACTCCCTCGCCGGCGGAGGGCGACATCGGTCAGGCCAGCGTCGCCACGAGGAGCGCCTTGATGGTGTGCAGACGATTCTCGGCTTGCTGGAACACGACGCTTCGGTCGGACTCGAACACGTCGTTGGTCACCTCGAGCCCGTCAGGCATCCCGGTCAGCTCCATGATCTCGCTTCCGACGGTCGTGTTGGTGTCGTGAAATGCCGGCAGACAGTGCATGAAACGCGTGTGCGGGTTGCCGGTCGCTGACATGAGGTCGGAGTTCACCTGATACGCCTTCAGTTCCTCGACCCGACTCTGCCACACGTCTTTCGGCTCACCCATCGACACCCAGACGTCGGTGTGAATGAAGTCGACACCCTTGACGGCCTCCTCGGGATCCTCGGTCACGGTGATGGAGGCCCCGGTTCGTTCTGCGATCTCGGTTGCGATCCCGAGGACGTCTTCCGGAGGGGCGTAGTGGCTGGGCCCTGCAAGCCGGATGTCAGCGCCCATCAAAGCCGCCATGACAGTGTGGGAGCGGCCCATGTTGAACCGCAGGTCACCGACGAATGCGTAGGAGATCTGGTTGTACGGCTTGCCGCTGGTCTCATGCATGGTCAGGAAGTCGGCGAGCATCTGAGTGGGATGCCACTCGTCTGTGAGTCCGTTGTAGACCGGGACACCGGCATGCTCGGCGAGAGCCTCCACATCGACTTGACGGTTGCCCCGGTACTCGATGGCGTCGTACATA
Source organism: Acidimicrobiia bacterium (assembly GCA_035762545.1). Taxonomy (GTDB): domain Bacteria; phylum Actinomycetota; class Acidimicrobiia; order Spongiisociales; family ZC4RG35; genus JANQRA01. Next base: position 58,437 of record DASTOM010000018.1, on the reverse strand, counting down.
CGGCCCAGCACACGCGCGGTGTCGGAAATCGACTCCTTGTGGCCGATCTGTGATCCCGAAGGCGCGAAGTAGGTGACGTGCGCCCCCTGGTCATAGGCGGCGACCTCGAACCCTGCCAGGGTCCGGGTGGACGTTTTCTCGAAGATGAGGGCGATCTCCTTGCCAGCGAGCCGCTTGCTCTCGGTCCCCGAGTACTTCGCCGTCTTCAACGCTTGGGACAGGTCGAGGAAGTACCTCATCTCGTGTGGCTCGAAGTCGATCTCCTTGAGAAAGCTCCGGCCCTTCAGGTTGTATGACATTTGCAGACTCCTTTCATCCCCGGAGAAACGTCCGGGTCAGGCGATGATGACGACCCAATCGGACAGAGGCCGGTGCCGCATCGCCCACCACGGGTGATCCCTACGCGATCAGCACCCCGACCCCGAGGACGACGATCGTCACCCCGGCCAGCATCAGCAGCAAGGGAAAGACCCACTTCAGATAGCGGCCGTAGGGCACTCTGGCGATGGCCAGACCACCCATCACCACCGCAGAGGTCGGGATGAACAGGTTCATGAGACCGTTGGCGCTCTGAAAGGCTGTGACCACGAATTGGGCCGGCACTTCCACGAAGTCTGCCAGGGGGGCCATGATCGGCATGGCCACCGTCGCCAATCCCGAGGATGACGGGATCAGAAACGACAGCGGGAGGAACAGCAGGTACATGACGATCGAGAAGGCAGCCTGCCCGACATCGCCCAGCGCAACCTCGGCCCAGTGCAGCACAGTGTCGGTGATCTGGCCGTTGTTCATGATCACCGTGACACCGCGGGCGATTCCGATGATCAAGGCCACCCCGAGCAGCTCTCCCGCCCCCACGACGAACGTCGAGGTGAGGTCCCCCTCCTTCATGTGGCCCAGGATCCCGATGATGATCGAGAAGACCAGGAACGATGCCGTCATCTCGGGGAACCACCAGTAGAGGGTCGGTAGGCCCACACCCAGGTCGGCCCAGGGGATGACCGCATACATCATCACCCCGAAGGCGAGGCCGAAGACCCAGAGGATCGTCCTTTGCCTGGAGGTCATGGCCCCACCGGACGCGTCCTGCGCCCTGAAATGCTCCTCGTTGTCGGCCTTCATGTCGAAGACGAGTGACTTGGAAGGATCTTCGCGGACCCGGGCGGCGTATCGCATGACGAAGAAGATCCCAATGGCCAGCCCGACGATGAGGATCACCAGACGTCCGATGAGCCCCTCGCTGATCGAGACATCGGCGAACCCGGAGGCAATACCGGTGGCGAACGGGTTGATCGTGGATCCCAGGGTCCCGATGCCACAACCCAACAACACGATCGCCGCACCGGTGACGGCGTCGTATCCGGCGGCGATCATCACCGTGATGACCAGCGCGTAGAAAGCGAGACTCTCCTCGGCCATCCCGTACGTGGTGCCGCCGATGGCGAACACCGTCATCAGGATGGGGATCATGAGGCGCTCCTTGCCTCGCAGCCTCGCCACGAGGCGTCCGATGCCTGCCTGGATCGCACCGGTCTTCATGGTCACGCCGAGAAACCCACCGATGACGATGATGAACAGAGCCACGTCGATGGCCCCGAACAGGACGCCATCGTTGTAGTAGTTGATGTTCCCGGTCTCGTCTTCGATGCCGTACAGGCCATTGATCGGAGCCGTCACGGAGTCGACGAAGATTCGCTGCGGGTTCGACTCGACTTCGGTGTAGGTGCCCGGTATCGGTGACCCCTCCTCGTCGAGCTCGTAGGTGCCCGCCGGCACCAACCAGGTGGCAGCGGCGGCGAGGACGATCAACGCGAACAGGATCGTGTAGGCCGAAGGGAGCTGGAACCGCTTCTTCTTGGGCTCCGCCGTCTCCCTCGTTTCCAGATCAGTCACGACAGGTACCTCCCACTCCTCAAGCCAGGGATCCGTTCACAACGACGAGAACGGGCTGACCGGTCACCGGGACCTCTTCTCCACGTTGGCGTTCACCACGCGCGTAACCGACCAGAACCACGATCAGCACGACCGCGACAGCCACCACCAGCCACCGCACCCAGCCATCCATTCCGGACCTCCTATCAGATCGGATCCCGCTCCAACGGGCAGGTCATGCAGTGCCCCCCACCACGACCCTTGCCCAACTCGAAGCCTTCGATGGTCACCACCTCGACTCCAGCCTTCCTCATCTCCGAGATCGTGTAGGTGTTGCGCTCGTATGCGACCACCACGCCGGGCTCGAGAGCGACCACGTTGTTGCCGTCATCCCACTGCTCACGCTCCTGCTGGTAGCTGTCACCGCCGGTCTCCACGACCTGGAGCTTCGAGATCCCGAGTGCGTCGGCCACCGCCGAGTAGAAGTTCTCTTCCTCGGTCACGTGGAACGCCCCGTTGGTGCCCGGTCGGAGGCTTATGGCCCGCACGTTGTCCACGACCTTCGGGTAGGCAGTGGCCTTGTCCCGGTCGAGCAGGGTGAACACGGTGTCGAGATGCATGTGAGCCCGGTCCTTGGTCATCACCACGGCGATGACCCGTTCCGCTTGCCCCTTGTCGAACAGTGCCTTGGCGATCTGTTCGATCATGCGGGCCTGGGTTCTCTCGCTCAGCCCGATGAGGACGGTTCCGTTCCCGATCGGCTGGACGTCGCCACCCTCCAGAGACGATCGTCCGAAGTCGACCGCGTTGAAGCGCCCATCGTCGCCGAGGTGTGGGTACCAGTACTCGAAGTCAGCGTCAGCAAACATCGGATGATGCCGGTAGATCGCTGCCACGTTGTAGGCCTCGAGCCGCCGGGCCGGCCAATACATCGGGTTGATCGACACCCCTCCGTAGATCCAGCAAGATGAGTCCCTGGTGAACAAGGTGTTGGGGAGTGGGGGGAGCACGAAGGCACTGGTGTCGTCCAGGGCCGCCGCCGGCAACGAGGTCTTCCTGAACTCGTCCAGGTCGATGTCGGCTTCGGCAACCGTGAGACCCCCGACGAGATGTCTGGCGAGGACATCAGGGGCAAAACCCGCCAGCGTGTCCCGGAGGGTGTCGACCAATGAGACACCCACGGTGTACTCGGAGACAGCCAGCTCGATGAGTCGCTTCCGGCCTTCGTCGCTGGCGGCCAGCGCCTCAGAGAGGAGGTCGCGCAGCAGAAAAACCTCCACACCGTGGTCCCGCATCTTCTCAACGAAACGGTCATGCTCGTACTGGGCCCGCTCCACCCAGAGGACGTCGTCGAACAAGAGATCGTCGTGGTTCGAAGGGGTGAGGCGCTGCAAGCTGAGCTCGGGGCGATGCACCATCACCTTGCGCAACTTCCCTACTTCTGAGTGGACTCCCAATGCCATGGCTTCTCCTATCTCTATGCGCAGGTCAACCAGGAACGATCTGGGTTCCCGCCCTGCCTTCGACTATCTCCACGATCTGTTCCAGGCCTCCGATGGCGGCTCGCTTCCCGGTCCGCTCCACGAACCGGGCTGCCGCCTCCACCTTGGGTCCCATCGACCCGGCTGCAAAATCGAATCCTCGCAACTCTGCGGGGGTGGTGGATTCGAGTTTGCGTTGCTCCGGCGTTCCCCAGTCCACGTATACACCGTCGACGTCTGTGACCATCACGAATGCGTCGGCCTCGACCTCCCGGGCGAGCAACTCGCTCGCCAGGTCCTTGTCGATGACGGCTTCCACACCCACCAGGGTTCGATCCGCATCGGGGTCGTACATGGTGGGAACCCCACCGCCCCCGGCACAGATCACCACTGTGTCATGCTCTAGCAGCCACCGAATCGGTCTGATCTCGAAGATTCGCTTCGGTTCCGGCGAGGGCACGACCCTGCGCCAGTACTCGCCGTCGGCCTTGAAGACCCAATCCTTCTCAGCAGCCAGCTCGTCTGCCGCGGCCTTGTCGTAGACCGGGCCAACGAACTTGGTCGGATTGGCGAATGCGGGGTCGGCGGGATCCACCTCGATCATGGTGAGGAGGGTGGCAAAGGGGACCTCGAAGGGAAGGACGTTGCCCAGCTCCTGTTCGAGGACGTAGCCGATCATGCCTTCCGTCTGGGCTCCGAGGACGTCGAGCGGATAGGGCTCGACGTCCTGATATGCGGCGGCCTGAAGGGCAAGAAGGCCTACCTGAGGACCATTGCCGTGGGATAGGAGAAGTGCGTGGCTCTGTGCGACCGCGGCCAGTGCTGGGGCGGCGACGCGGACATTGTGTCGCTGAGCCTCTGCCGTCATCGGCTCCCCCCGCTTGAGCAGGGCGTTCCCGCCCAAGGCCACAACCACTCTCATCGGTTCATCCACCTGTTCTGATCACGAAGCAAGCCCGGCCGTCGCCAGTCCTGGCTCCAAATGAACACGAGGCACACCCCGCTGACATCACCCATGTCGGGGGAATTCGAAGTGGCCGAGCATGCAGTGGGCAGGTCGTTGGCTGGTTCAGACCGCAAGGGCGGGACGGAGCTGCGGTGGGGATTCCACCGGCCCGAGCCGTCTGCGCAAGAAGACCTTGATGACCTCGTCGAGCATCAGGAACACCAGAGCAGCTCCAAGGGCGATTAGCCACTGGTTGCCGGTGAGCCCTGTCAGCCCGAGCCAACCCCTCAGGAACTCGAGCTGTGTCGGCAGCACCGTCAGGAGGAGCGCGGCGCCGATGAGAAGGAGCTGGGTGCTCTCCGAGATGATCTCCCGGTTGAAAGCGGACTCAGTCTCACTTCGTGACATCGGCCCGAGCACGATGTTGAACAGGCTGAAGACGACGAATCCCATGGTGGCGGCCGTCGCTGTGTCGTCGAAGACCGATTCGAGGACGATGGTGCCGATCGCCATCAGCAGACCCATCACGGTGACCCGAATCCACTGGCTCCGGTTGAGGATGGGCTGGCGTAGCGGGCGTGGCTTGCGCTCCATCAGTCCGGGTACGGCCTTTCCGAACCCGAGGGTGATCGCGATGGGGACCTGGATCAGGAAGTTGATCCACAACACGACGAGCGGCGTGAACGGGATGCCGCCGAGGATCAGGAAGATGGCGGCGAGCAGATAAGTGACGATGAATCCGACCAATGCCGTCATCTGGAACCGGATGTAGCCGAAGAGGTTGTTGTAGATGGCCCGGCCGAACTCGACCGCTTTGACGATCGTGGAGAAGTTGTCGTCGGTCAGGATCATCACCGCGGCGTCTTTGGAGACTTCGGTTCCCGTGATACCCATTGCGACGCCGATGTCCGCCTTCTTGAGGGCCGGCGCGTCGTTGACCCCGTCCCCGGTCATGGCCACGACATGCTCTGCGGACTGCAGCATGCTGACGAGACGGATCTTGTCCTCCGGCGCCACACGGGCGACGACCCCGATCTCGTCGAGTTGGGCAGCCAACTCCTCGTCGCTCAAGGCGGCGAACTCGGCCCCGGTGAGAGCCGTCCCCTCGATTCCGAGCTGGTGACCTATAGCGGCGGCCGTGACCGCGTGATCGCCGGTGATCATCCGGACCTGGATCCCGGCGCTGTGACACTTGGCGATGGCGTCCTTGGCCTCGGCCCGCGGAGGGTCGACGATGCCGACCATGGCCAGGAGCGTCAGGTCGGTCACCTGACCGATGAGGTCCGAGCGCGGGTCGAAGGTGTTCGGATCGAAGTCACGTCTCGCCACGACCATGACCCTCTCGCCCTGTGAGGCCATTCTCTCGTTCTCGGCGAGCGCCAGAGATCGGTTGTCCTCCGTGATGTCTCCACCGGTTCCACCGGGCTCCCAGTAGTGGCCACTTCGTGCGATGAGGACGTCCGGAGCACCCTTGGCGAAACAGCGGACCACGTCACGACCGTTGTCGTCCTTCATGGCATGGAACGTCGCCATGAACTTGTACTCCGAGTCGAACGGAACTTCGGCAACCCGCGGGTACATCTGGCGGGCGGAGTCGATGTGTATCCCGCCCTTCTCGGCGAGGACGATGAGGGCGCCTTCGGTCGGGTCTCCGATGAGGTTCTCGCCGTCGAGCCGGGCATCTGCGCAGAGGGCCATCGGGAGCATCACGTCATCGAGAGGGAGGTCGGCTCCACCGGCATGGAGGATCTCGCCCGACGTGCTGTACCCCTCGCCCCTGATCGAGTAGCGATTCCTTCCGGGCACGCTCATCTCGACGGCCGTCATCTTGTTGAGGGTCAGTGTCCCGGTCTTGTCGGAGCAGATTGCCGACACCGATCCGAGGGTCTCCACCGATGGCAGTCGTTTGACGATGGCGTTCATCGCGGCCAGAGCGCGGGTCCCCATCGAGTACATCGTGGTGACGACCGCGGGCAGGCCCGTCGGAATGGCCGAAATTGCCAGCGCCACGCCTGAGACGAAGATGGTGTCCAGGTCCTGGTCCCGGACCAGGCCGAGAATCACCATCGCAAGGAACGCCAATCCGGCCAGGCCCGAGATGATGACGGTGAGCCGATCCAACTGCTTCTGGAGGGGGGTCTTGTCGGCCTCGGTCTGGTTGAGCAACTCGGCGATGTGCCCGATCTCGGTGTCCATGCCGGTGGCAGTGACGATGAACTCACCCCGGCCCCGCGTCACCGACGTGTTCATGAAGGCCATGTTGAGGCGATCACCGAGCCCGACATCACTTCCCGGGATGGCATCGGTCACCTTCAACGTTGGTGTGCTCTCTCCGGTGAGGGCAGCCTCCTCGATCTCCAGCGTGGCGGTGACGAAGAGCCTTCCGTCGGCTGGGACGACATTCCCCGCCTCGACGAGGACGATGTCGCCCGGAACGAGATCTCCGGCATCGACTTCGATCGCTTCGCCGTCACGCCGGACACGGGCGATGTTCTTCATCGTCTCCGAGAGAGCGGCCAGGCTCGCCTCGGCCTTCGACTCCTGACGCAAGCCGAGCACAGCGTTGAAGACGGTCAGAGCTAGGAGGACGATCGTCGTGGACCAGACCCCGGTGACCACGACATTCACCACCGCCGCGGTGAGCAGGATGATCTGCATCAGATCCCGGTACTGACGGAGAAACGCTTGCCAACCGGTCTCCTTTTTCTTCTCGGCGAGTCGGTTGGGTCCGTAGCTAGCGAGTCGCGACTGTGCTTCGTTGGAACTCAGCCCGTCCCTCGGCGTGACTCCCAGCGTGCCGGCGACCTCGGACATCTCGAGGGCGTACCACGCTCTCTGCTCCGCTGTCGCCTGAGGGGCCATCGACCCGTCGTCGTTCGGGGTTCTCGTGGTCATTGGCTCAGCCGAGCAGCGCAGCCTTCTGCGCCTGGAACTCCTCGTCCGTCAGAACGCCGCGGTCTCGCAGCGAGGCGAGTTTCGTCAACTCGTCAGCTGCTGACCCTCCTCCGCTGGAACCGGCAACCCCCTGGATGTAGGCGCGGTTTGCCTTCTCGCGCGCTGCCATGTCCCTCATCGTGCGTTCCTGCATCGAGCCGCCCCTGGCGATCAGATAGACGAGGGCACCCAGCCACGGGATGGCCACGAGAAACACGATCCACCCGGCCTTGCCCCATCCCGACAGGTCGTCGCTGCGGAAGATGTCGGCGAAAAGGCTGATCAGCAACCAAATCCACATGAAGAACAAGAAGAACCAGAGCATGCTCCAGAACAGATCGAACAGCGGCAAAGCAACTCCTTCGGGCACGCAGGACCGTCGGCCCCGTTGACGCAACTGAACCTCCGACAGACGGATGTTGCATCACCCACACAGGGGGAAATGGCCCCAGAATCACCCGCGACGGGTGATGTCGGGTCACTCCCGGGCGTCGAGAATGCCCGGAAAGGAGCCCGATTGAAGAGCGAACAACGTCAACTGCTCCGTCGTTTGACGCTCAGCGACGATGCGGCCCTCGCCGACGTCATGAGTGGACGGCTTTCTGGCGAAACAGATCTGCTCGACGACAAGACCCGTGGTCTGGTCAGGGTGGCCGGCCTTGTCGCTCTCGATGCCAAAGACTCCCTTTTGAGTGCAGTCATAGAGACTGCGTTCGGTGCTGGTGCCAATGACGAAGAGATCGTGGAGGTGATGCTTGCAGTGGCGCCCATCGTGGGATCGAGCCGCATCAGCTCGGTGCTTCCCAGAGTCTCACGAGTTCTGGAGCGGGACTGAGTCCGGCATTCGGTGGCTGGTTCTCTGGTGGCTAGCCTTTGCCGCTGGTGGACGAGATCACACTCGAGCGGGAGTTCATCTCCCGCGATAGCAGTCAGCGAATTTGGGAGTTCGACCTCCACCCGCCCCCCCTCAAGTCGGGCATGGTGTTCAGAAGCTCCCTCGTCGACCGAATGGAAAGCACTGAGGCCGATGTAATCACCGTGGTCGCGCCCGCCGGTTACGGCAAGACCACGATGCTGAGCCAATGGGTGGCCAGCCAGGAAGTAGCGACAGCTTGGCTCCACCTCACCAAGGCCGACAACGATCTGCGCAACTTCCTGCTCCGGCTCGACGCGGCATGCGCCCGCGCCAGCACCGATGTCCCAGAGGACCCGTCGTGGGTGATTGGAGCCGACTTCGAGACCCCGACCTCGCACGAGGGCCTGTTGTTGAGCGCCCTATCCAGGATCGATCAGTCTCTCGTGTTGGTTCTGGATAATGCCCACGCAGTGAGGTCAGGGCCGAGCCTCGATGCCATCAGAGACCTGGTGCGTCGGTTGGAAGGTCGCGCCACGGTCGTGATCTCCTCTCGGGCCGAGCCCAAGCTTCCTCTGGCCGCCCTACGAGCCGGCCGACGCCTGATGCAGTTGACCGAGAGCGATCTCTCGTTGAGTCCGGAAGAGGTCGGCCTGCTTCTGGAGAGCTGCGAGGCGGACTCGACGTTCGATGCGAATCGTCTTGCTATGGAGACTGACGGCTGGCCGGCAGCCATCAGCCTTGTGATCGAGACCACCAAAGCGCCGGGCGACGCTTGGCCGGTCAGCGGCACGCACGATCAGGTCCTTGCCGACTTCATCAAGGACGAGATCCTGCCAGCGATGCCAAGGGCACGGCGCGAGCTACTTCGTGCGCTTTCGCCCTTGGAGCGTGTGTCGATCCCAATCAGCGAGGCAGTCGTCGGTGCGAGTCAGGATCCGGAGGTTCTCTCGAAGATAGCCCGCTCCACTCACCTCCTCCATCTGGTCGAAGGGCCGGGCTCCTGGTACGAGATGAACCGGGTGCTACGTCGTGTCTTGGAGCGTGAACTGGAAGACAGAGACCCTGACTCCGCTGCCGCCGTTCACGCCAGGGCTGCGGGGTGGTTCCGGACCAACGACATGCCGCTCGAGGCAATCGGGCACGCTCTGAAAGCCGGTGACAAGGACGTGTTCGTCGATCTGATGGGGTCTCTGATCAAGCGCCGGTATGTCGAAGGGCACGTGAGCGATGTCCTGCTCTGGATGGACTGGCTCGAGTCGAACGTCGTCCTGGCCGACTATCCCGATCTAGCCGCGATAGGCGCCCTGGTTCACCTTCAGGAGGGGGGTGGTCTGGCGACGGAGAGATGGCTGGAGGCTGCTGGTCGAGAACCGATCGACCCGGATACCGGAGCGGTGGTCTGGATGGTGCGAGCAGCGATGACCACGTCCGGCGTCGCGCAGATGCTCGCCGACGTCGAGACCGCGTCCTCGGTTGCCGGCCCTGGCTCGAGGTGGGTCCCGGCGATCCTCGCCGTGAAGGGACTGGCCCACCTCATGAACGGAGAGGCCGATGCTGCCGAGCCCTGCTACGTCGCGGCGGCTGAGGCCGGTCTGGAGAATGGGTCATTGAGCAGCGCAGTGTTGGCGCTGGGTCAACGTGCCTTGATCGCCATTTCACGTCAGGATTGGGACCTCGCTGCCGAACTGTCCGGCGCTGCGATGCGGATAGTCGACCAACATGGCCAGGACGGGTACCAGACGACCGGGCCCGCACTGATCGCCGCGGCCCGCTGCGCCAGGCGGGACAACGACATAATGGCCACGAACACTCTGCTCGCCCGGGCCTCCTTGGTGCGGCCACGCTTGAGTGCGGCGTTTCCTGGGCAAAGCGTCTTGATCCTGCTCGAATTGGCCAAGGCCTACGTCGAGCTCTCCGACGTCGTTGGAGCTCGTGCTCTCGTCAGGGAGGCTGACGACATCATCATCCAACGCCCTGACCTGGGGATCCTTCCCTCCCAGCTCGAGTCGTTCAGGGGCACGCTCAAGAGTCTGGGCCCGGGGACAGTCGGCCTGTCGGCTCTGACCAAGGCCGAGCTTCGTCTTCTCCCCTATCTGGCGACCAACCTCTCGTTCCCGGAGATCGGGACGGAGCTCTTCATCTCGAGACACACCGTGAAGACACAAGCGATGTCCATCTATCGAAAGCTCGGCACATCGTCGCGTAGCGACGCAGTGGCGAAGGCCTATGAGTTGGGCCTGCTGCAGAGATAAATCCCCTCGGCGGGAGGATGCCGTCGACGGGCACTTGGTGTAGCTATCGGAAGACCGGAAGCGGCCGATGGAGTGGGCGTGTCACACAACCCCAGGGTGAAGGAACTCTTGAACCAACTCACCAAGTTCACGACCGACGAGAGTCTCAGGGTGGGCGAACCGGGGCATCTCGACGAGCGCACCAGGTCATTGGTGCTTCTCGCTGCAGCGGTGTGCTCGGACTCGCCAACGCGTACGTTCGGTTCGATCGTGGCGTCGGCGAGGCGGGCCGGTGTCACTGACCAGGAAGTGCTGGGAGTGCTGTTCTCATTGGCACCGACGGTGGGAGAGTCCCGGCTGGTCTCTGTGACGCCCCGAATCTCCAAGGCGCTCGGGTACGACGTCGACAGGGCGCTCGAGATCGGGTAGGAGGCTCACCTTGGGCTATCACCTTCGAAGGGGGATGCACGTCCGACCGCCAAGGCGGTATGACTGCGTGATATCGCATGATCTTCTGGGAGGAGACGCTTGAGCATCACGGAAGCACCAACCCCGCGGTCGTCCGCGGAGGCTGTCTGGCATTCGCTCGACGCAACTGAGATCGCGGCTCGTTTGTCCGTGGACGTCAAACGCGGGCTCGACGAACCCGAGGTGGAACGACGGATCGGCCAGTACGGCCTGAATGCGATTCCCCAGGAGCCACCGCCCAGCACGTGGTCGATCGCGCTGGCCCAGCTCTCCAACCCGATGAACATCATGCTGATCATCGTGGCCCTCGCCAGCCTGTTGATCGAGCAGGTCCCGACTGCGTTGATCGTGGGGGGATTGGTCACTTTCAACGTCGTCATGGGAACGAACCAGGAGCGAAAGGCACGCGCCAGCGTCGACGCCCTCGCCCAGTTGCAGGTTCCCCACGCCCGGGTCCGTCGTTCCGGTGAAGTGGTGCAGATCGAGTCCACCCAGGTGGTCCCGGGGGATGTTGTGCTTCTCGAGGCCGGAGATGTCGTTCCGGCCGACGGGCGGATCGTCAACTCCGCAACCCTCGAAGTTCAGGAGGCGGCGCTCACCGGTGAGAGCGCGCCGGTGGGGAAGGACACCAAGACGATCCCCGATCCTGAGACGGCGTTGGGCGATCGCACCGACATGGTGTTCCAGAACACCCAGGTGACGAGGGGTACGGCGACGGTGATCGTCACCGGAACCGGCACCTCGACCCAAATGGGACATATCGCCGGGATGGTGAGCTCTGTCAAGCGCACCAAGTCTCCCCTGCAACAGGAACTCGATGGTCTCACCAAGGTGTTCGGTTTCGTCGCTTGGGGGGCGGTGGCGATCATCGCAATTGCCGGCCTGCTTCGTGACCAGGACGTCGAGACCCTTCTCCTTCTCTGCATCTCCACCGCCATAGCTTCGATCCCCACCGGGTTGCCTACGTTCGTTCAGACGATGCTCTCTTCCGGTGCCCGCCACCTGGCCGAGGAGAAGGCCGTGGTCAAGACTCTCACCGACGTCGAGACCCTCGGTGGGACGACGGCGATCAACAGTGACAAGACCGGCACGCTCACTATGAACGCGATGACCGCCACCATGATGCTGACCGGGGGCGAGTGGTATCGCATCGAGGGAAGCGGCTACTCCAAGCAGGGAGCAGTCCTTGGTGCCGCTCGAGGTGAGACCCCCGATTTCACCAGACTCGCCTGGGGACTGGCGCTGTCCAGCGACGCGACGGTTGCCGACGACGGCTCCATAATCGGGGACCCAACCGAGGCTGCGATGGTCGTGCTTGCCGCCAAGATCGGCGCAGACGCCGTCGAGACCAGACGGGCGATGCCTCGCGTGGCCGAGGTCCCATTCGACTCCGAGTACAAATTCATGGCCACATTCCACGACCGCCCGCCGGGGATGAAGTCACAGGTCCTGAGCGAACCACACGTGATGTGTGTCAAGGGCGCTCCGGACGTGGTCATGGGCCTGTGCGACCGCGTCTACTGGCACGGCGACCTCGTTCCGATCGACCAGGTGAGGGCCGATCTCGAGGGGGCCAACCGCGAGCTCTCCGAGAAAGGCCTTCGCGTCCTCGCCTTCGCCGTGGGCGGGCTCGACGACAGTCAGATGGACCAGGCGATGACGAGTCCGTTCGAGGCGGTTGAGAACCTCGTCTTTGTGTCCCTCGTCGGGATCATCGACCCGCTCCGGCTCGAAGCACGCGACGCGGTGCAGGTGGCGCTGGGCGCCGGGATCGACGTGCGCATGATCACAGGCGATCACACCATCACCGCACGGGCCATTGCCGACCAACTGGGTCTCGGTCCCGGGGTCATCACAGGCGTCGAGCTGGGTCAGATGTCGGACGACAAGGTGGTCGAGGATCTTCCCCAAATCCATGTGTTCGGTCGGGTTGCCCCCGAGGACAAGGTCCGTTTGGCATCTCTCATGCAGAAGGCCGGCGATGTGGTTGCGATGACCGGCGACGCCGTCAACGACGCGGCAGCCCTCAAACAAGCCGACATCGGGGTGGCCATGGGGAGCGGGTCGGAGGTGACTCAGCAAGCGGCCAAGATGATCTTGACCGACGACAACTTCGCAACCTTGGTGAAGGCCGTCGAACTGGGTCGGGACATCTACCGGCGCATCTCTTCCTACATCCGTCTTCAGCTCTCGGTCTTGTCCTCGGTTCTGCAATTGATGCTGCTGGCCACGATCTTCAACATCAACGAAGGCGTCGCCATGTTCCCGATGATGCTGTTGTTCTGCAAGCTCTTCGTCGTGGTGACGATCGTGATCGGGTTCATCGCCGACGTCGCCGATCCTGGGGTGATGGAGGTGCCACCACGTCGTCCGGGCACGCGAATCGTGAACGGGCACACCGTGCCCCGCTGGCTCATCACCGGGTTCCTCATCGCCATCCCTGCACTGCTTGTCCTGGTCAATGGGCCGGATGAGCCGAGCACCACCGACGCGTCGGTGACGATGACGATGGCGTTCGCGGTAGTCGCCCTCGGTGCGGTCAATGTCGGTCTGGTGCTCAGGAGAGAGCAGCGTCCGTGGTTCTCTCAACCGGCATTTCCCTACCTGGGTTGGATCGCCCTGGGCTGGTTGCTCACCTGGGCCGCCGTAGAACTCGACATGCTGCAGAGGCTGCTGGTCACTACCTCTCTGGAGGGGTCGCAGTGGCTGATCGTGATCGGTCTGTCCCTGATCGCTGCCGTGTATTGCGAGATAGACCGGGTGTACAGAAGGCGCAAGGGAATCCAACTGTTCGGGTGAGCTGATCAGCCGAGGATTCGGGCCTTCTCCCGGGCGAACTCCTCCTCGGTCAGGACACCGGAGGCCTTCAGCTCGCCAAGCTCCTTCAGGGCGGCGAGCCGAGGGTCACCGTGCGCGACGGGGATCGACATCATCCGCGGGTCATTCGGCGTCGACTCGCCGGGTCGCTTGGCCATCTTGGCCCAAAGGTCCTGACGTAGCTCACGGACCACTGGTGGGCGGATCAACATCCTCAGACTCCCGTCGTCGATTCGATCGCCGCAGCCACTTCATCAGTGTCGAGCCGATCATGAATCACCAGCTTCCCGCTGGCGCGGTTCACAGCGGCTCTCAAGTTGCGGGCCCAGAGATTCTCCCAGACGATCAGAACGCCGATGCTTCCCGGCTGGAGAGCGTCGGCAGCCGCCGAGACGTCTTCGGTGCTGAGCAGCCACATGACCTCGCCATCGAGGTCGGCGAATCGATCGGCAATGACCTTCTCCGCGTCGGCGAGCTCGATCACATCGACGCTTCCATCGGCCTGCTTGCTGACCATGAGCAGGTCGAGGATCGCGATGGTTCCCAGGTCGACCAGCTCGGCCAGCGCGGTGACGATCTCTCCGTCGAAGGAACCGTCCTCGAACTCGACCAGCGCCAGATCTACCGGTCCCATCGGTGATTCATGTCCCATGAGGGAAACCTATCGGCTCATCCGGGTGGCAGCAGCACTGTGGTGACCACGTGGGCCACACCGTTGTCGGAGGCGACGTTGGCCAGGCTCACCGTGGAAGCACCGTTCAACACGACCAGTCCGCCGTCGATGGCCACGGTGATCTCCCCGCCTTGCAGTGTGACCAGAGAGGTTGCGGCCGGAAGATCGAACCCCGAGACGTCTCCTTCGACGATGTGGTACTGCACCAGGGCAGTGAGGGCCTCGGGGTCGGCGGGGAGGCTGGCGGCGGCGAAGGCTTCGTCGGTTGGAGCGAAGACGGTGAAGGGCCCCGCGCCGGACAGGGTCTCGGCCAGACCGGCCGCATCGACCGCGGCGAGGAACTGGGTGAACTGTCCCGCCTCGTCGAGGACGTCGAGCAACGTCCCCAAGTCACCTGCCGCGGCGGTAGTAGTTGTCGCCGCCGGTGTGGTGGTGGTTGTGGCTGCCGGCGCTTCGGTCGTCGGAGGGGCCACGGGTGCGGTCGTGGGGGTCTCGCTTGGAACCGTCGTCGAGGGGATCTCCGGAGCCTGCCCGGCGGCGGCCAGAGCGTCTTCGATGGCACGCAAGGTGGCTGCGTCGATCACACCGGTTGGCTCGAGCCCGAGGTCCTCTTGCATCGCCATCAGGGCCGCTTCGACTTCCGCCGACCACTGACCGTCGACAGAGCCGTCGTAGTAGCCGGCGGCGATCATGATCGCCTGCAACGCGCCGACCTGGGCCGATTCACGACCTGCGAGTGCGGCGTTCACGGCCGCCATCGTGGCCGGGTCGACGAGTCCGGTGACCGGAAGACCGTTTTCCTCCTGGAACTGCTCCACTGCCTCGATGGTCCTGGGTCCGTAGATCCCATCGATGGCGCCGTTGTAGTAGCCCAGGGCGCGGAAGTCCGTCTGAATCGCCGCGACGTAGTCGGACACCCATTGCTGGGCCTCTGCCTGGGCCTCCTCGTCTCCTTCGAGACACCCCGCATCGTTGAAGAGACGCACCCAGGCGACCTCGAGTTGATAGGCGGCGGATGAGAACTCGACGCCGGCGTCGACGATCGTGGTGCGGTCTTCGACGTCGCTGGCGGCCGCGAAGGCAGCCTCGGCCTCTTCGACGGCTTCGATCGACTCTGGCTCGACGAGGTCGATACTGACCGCTGAATCGGGATCGGCCTCGACCGCCTCCTGGAACGCTGCCGCCGATTCCCTGACTGCTTCGAGACCAGGCTCCAGCTCTTGCTGGGCGTTTCTGACGTCTCCCACGGTCAACTCCACATCCTGGAAGAGACCCCCGTATTGGCCAACGGAGTCGATGTAGTCATGGACGTCGGAGCAGAACTGCTCCTGAGCGGCCTCGACGTCCAACGGATCCTCAGAACAGGCCGAGACGGCGAAGACGGCAATCAGTAGAGCGGTGACGATCCTGAAACGATTCATTCGTGGAGAGGCTACGTCGAACCGTTACAGGGTGTCCTCACCCCATATGGGCGATAGGTCTGGGTCTAGACCCGGCCCCGGCGTCGACTCATCGTCACCGATCCGGCGTGCAGGGCTATGTCCAGGAAGAGACCGATGAAGGCTCCCAGGATTCCCCATGGCGCAGCGGCATCCCCGAGCACGTATCCGAGGATGTAGAGCGCCGTCGTCCAGGGGAGAAAGATGAGACCCAGCAGAGGCAGCAGCCATCCTCCCGGAAAGGCACGGTCGACCCAGTCTGTCAACAGCCAGAATCCCACCACGCCCAAACGCGGGCTGATCAGCAGCAACGTCAGAAACAAACAACCAATCAAGGTGCTCCCCCTTCGGGCTCGTGCAAATCAAACTACCTCGCCGGTGGTCTCCGCATCACCCGTTTGGGGGGATCACATTTTCTCGGTCAAGTGGGTCCGATGGCGTGAATCCCACCCTCAGAAGTGGTTGCATAGCCGTCTGTGACGAAGGCCCCGGAGGTTTGAGCGAGCTAGAGGGTCGTGAGACCTTGTCCGAACGTGCCGAGGAGAGCTCAGTAGGGATTGCCCTCCGCGAGCGATACGGGCTCGTTCTCCTCCTGATCCTGGGCGCCTACCTCCTGGCCGGATTCGATCCCAGCCCGCTCATAACGGTCGTTTCTTCGGTGCTCTGGATGACGTTGCTGCTGCTGACGCTGTGGGCTCCGGGTGTTCCGCGATCGGTGCGTGTGGTGGGTGGTGGTGCGATTGCTGTCATCGTCGCCGTCGTCATCTCGTTGGCGCTCCTCGACGGTGATGCCAGCGATGGCTGGACGTCCATCCTGCTTGGCATCGCCCAGGTGGCGGCCATCCTGGCGATCCTGGCTCGAATCGTCCAGCACGAAGAGGTGACACTCCAGACGGTCATGGGAGGCGTCGCCGCCTACGCGCTCATCGCCTTTGCCATGGCCGCTTTCTACAACGGCGCCGACCTGTTGAGTGACACGACCTTTCTCAACGGTGTCGTGGCTCGTGGCGACTACACCTACTTCTCGTTCGTGACCCTCACCACGGTGGGGTACGGCGACATCACCGCAGCCAGTGACCTGGCCAAACGACTGGTGGTGATCGAAGCGTTTGTCGGCCAGGTGTTCATCATCGTCTTCGTGGCTCGTCTGGTGTCTCTCTGGGGTATGCCCCGGAGGTTGCGATGACCGCAAACGGAGCGTCGGGGGGAGACGAATGAGCATCCCCGGTGCGTCGTACTTCGTTTTCACCGGCGACGAGAAGAGGGTGCGGCGCGTTCGGGACGTGATAACCGCGGTGCTGGGCTCGATGCTGGTGGTTTGGGCCGTGGTGGCGGTGGACCGCCAGCCCGATTGGGCCCTCTCTTTCGTCGAATTGGTCGCCTCCGCGCCGGAGTGGGTGGGATCGATGATGAGGCTCGGGTATCTGCTCAGCCTCCTCTATGCGTTGGTCGTGTTGTGGGGGCTGGTTTTTCGACGGGGGAAGGACCGGTCGGCGATCCGCGATGTCCTCCTGGTTCTCACCCTGACGATGCTCCTCGTGCTCAGCCTCTCCTGGCTCGTGAATGGGGCCTGGCCGTACGTCCTGCCCGAGATCGACCTGCAGAATCCCGAACCGCGGTTCCCGGTGACCAGGGTCGCCTTGGTGACCGGGCTCCTGGTGGTAACCGCCCCGTATCTGACCAAGCCGCTACGCCGATTCGGGTGGCTCGCCATCATCCTGACGGCCCTGGCAGCGATCGGGCTGGGCTACGGGAGCCCGATCCATGCCATCGGGTCGTTCGGCGTCGGGATGGTCGCCGCAGGTCTGATCCTGGTCGTGGTGGGCACACCCCGCGGTTACCCGGCGCCGGAGAGTGTCTCGCAGAACCTCACCGCCCTGGGGGTCGTCAACCGCGATCTGAAGCAGTCGGACAAACAGCGATGGGGTCTGGTTCAGTTCGACGCCATCGACGGTGACGGGTCGGCCATCACCGTCAAGGTTCACGGGCGTGACTCGTTCGATTCCCAGCTCGCGGCAAAGATCTGGCGCACCCTCACCTACAAGGAGATCGGCCGAACCGTCAGTTTCTCCCGGGTCCAGGCCGTCGAGCACGAAGCACTCGGCTATCTGATGGCCGAGCGAGCCGGCGTCAGCGTGCCCCGCTTGCGCGCCGTGGGTCAGGTCTCGGCCGAGATGGCACTGGTTGCCGTCGACACCCGTGGAACCTCGTTGGATGTGGTTCCAGTCGATGAGGTGTCAGACGAACTGCTGGTCGCAGTCTGGGCACAGGTAGCGGTCTTGCACGCCTCCGCCATGACCCACGGAAGCCTCTCGACTTCCACGGTTCGAATCGATGACGGCGCCCCGATTCTCACGGATCTGGAACTCTGTTCCTTCGCCCCCGAGGACGACGACCGGGCAGGGGACGTCGTCGGTCTCATGTTCTCGTTGGCGCTTCGTTTCGGCGCAGATCGCACAGTCCGGACCGCGCTGGAGGGTCTGGGGGAGGAGAGCCTCGTCGCCGCTCTCCCATACCTTCAGGTGCCGGCGGTGAGGGCACCGCTGCGGCGGGACGTCGACAAGCCCAAGGAGGTGATCGCCGACCTCAAAGCCCGGCTGCTGGATGCGACTGGGGTCGAGGCGCCCGAGCCCGTGGAGCTGCGTCGGGTCTCCGCCAAGAGGCTCATCGGCCTGGCCCTCATCCTCCTGGTAGTCGTCGCGATCCTGCCTTTGTTCACCCAGGTCGACTACGCCGAGATCTGGTCCGTGATTCAGAACGCAGATTGGGTGCTGATCACGGTTGCGGTGATCGTGGGCCACACCCAGTTCTTCCCTCAGGCGACGTCGACGATGTTCGCCGTCCCGGTCCCACTCCCCTTCTGGCCACTTCTCGTCCTCCAGACGGCGAGCCAGTTCATCAGCCTGGCCATTCCCAGTTCGGCCGGGCGGGTAGCGATGAACGCCGCCTTCCTGCGCAAGTTCGGGTCCTCGCTCACACTGGCTATCACCCAGGGCGCCATCGATGGGTTCTCCGGGTTCCTGGTGCAGGCTGTCATCCTGATAACCCTGCTCCTCACCGGTCAGGTCGAGCTTGGTCTGAACATCGATGCTTCCGACGTGCCCTGGCTTCTCATCCTCGGAATCCTGGTTCTGGTGTTGATCGCTGTGGTGATCACCGTCCTGAAGGTCGAGTCCCTCAACAAACGCATCGTTCCTGTGGTGAAACAGGCCCGGGAAGCTTTCAAGGTCGTTCTCAAGCAGCCGTCCCGGGCGCTCGGCCTGCTCGGCAGCAACTTCGTCTACTGGAACGTGCTGGGTGTCACCTTGTGGATCATCCTCGATGCGGTGGGTGCCGGTCTCCCTTACGGGCAAGCTCTCTTCGTGGCGGCCGGAACCAGTCTCCTCGCAGGCTTCATGCCCGTGCCGGGTGGTGTCGGCGTCGCCGAGGCCACGATGACCGCTCTTCTGGCCACGTTTGGCGTCGATCAATCGGTGGCGTTGGCCGTGACCGCCGTCTACCGGCTGATCACGTTCTATCTACCCGCTCTCGAAGGGATGTTCGGGACCCGCTGGCTGGAGCGCAACGACTACATCTGAGGTCGCATCCGGGCCTAATGTCAGCCGATGCGAACAGTGAACAGGCTCCTCATGGCAGCGGTCCTCGTCATCGCCGTCGCTGCATGCGGATCCGGGACCGACAACGATCCGACCGGTCAGGCCTGGGTCCTGACAGAGCTCGACGGTGCGCCGCCACTCGACGGGACCACGATCGACCTCACCATAACCACCGACAGTGTGTCCGGGAGCTCCGGTTGCAACACCTACACCGGCGGAGCGACCCTGACCATGGAGACGTCGACGCTCGAGGTGGACCCCGAGCTCGCCTCGACGATGATGGCCTGCGAGCAGCCGATCATGGACCAGGAACAGAGATACCTCGAAGCGTTGGCAGGGGTCGCCAGCTACGAGATGGCGGCAGACGAGCTGATCCTCAAAGACAGCCAGGGCATCGCCTTCGCCACCTTCCGCTAGTCAGGAGGCCGCCCGGCCCAAGCCGAGGGTGCCGGCGATGACGTTGCGCATGATGTCGTCGGTTCCCCCACCGATCGGGCCGACCCGGGCATCCCTCCACAGCCGCTGTGCCGGGTACTCCATCAGGGCGCCGGCACCACCGTGGACCTGGACGCACTCATCGGCGGCCTCCCAAGCGAGCCGCTGGGTGTAGAGCTTGGCCATCGACGTGATCTTCACGAGGTCGCTCCGTGGAACATCCAGGCCGTTCTCGGCTGCGACATGGACACGCAGTGCTCGGTGGGTGAGCGCTTTTCCGGTTCGGATACGGACCGCCAGGTCGGCGAACCGGTGCTGCCAAACCTGGAACTTGATCACGGGACGGCCGAAGGCGTTGCGGTCCCTCGCATAATCGACCGCGGTCTCGAGTGACAGCTCTGCCTGAGCGACGGCCCCGATCGACATCATCAATCGTTCCCACTGGAAGTTGTTCATTATCAGCCGAAACCCGGTCCCGACCTCACCCAGACGGTTCTCGTCGGGAACCCGAACGTCACTGAAGAAGAGCTCTCCGGTGTGCGAGGTCTGCCAGGCGATCAGCTTCATGCGATTGCGGTCGAACCCCGGTGTGCCGGCGTCGACCAGAAAGAGGGTGATGTCGTACGGGTCGTCCGAGGTTCGGGCGGCGACCACCACGTAGTCGGACCACGAGCCGTTGGTGATGAACACCTTGGATCCGTTCAGCACCCACTCGTCACCGTCGCGACGGGCCCAGGTCCTGATGCCGTTGACATCGCTTCCCGCCCCGGGCTCGGTAACCGCAAGGGCGCCGAGCAACTCCCCGGCTAGGGATGGGCGCAGATAGCGCTCCTTCTGGTCGTCGCTGCCGAATCGGTCGACATACAGGGCGGCGAGCTGGCTGTGAGCGCCCAGGTCGGAGACCGTCCCGTAGGTGAGGCATCTGGAAGCTTCTTCGATCCACACCGCCTCGGCGGCGTAGTCCGGTCCGGTGCCACCCCATTCCTCGGAGAACTTCGCTCCGAAGAAGCCGGCCGAGCCGACTTTGGTGAAGAGCTCCCGCGGATAGTCCCGTTCCATCTCCCAGCGCTCGGCATGGGGGTCGATGTGGTCGGCGACGAATCTCCGGGCCGCCTCCCGATAGGCGTCGTGCTCCTCCCGGAACAGCGGTTCGAGACCGCTCAAGCGAGCCCCATGATCCGGGCCAGGATCTGACGCTGCACCTCGTCGCTGCCCCCGCCGATCCGACCGATGCGCATTCCCAGCCACTCCCGGGAGACGAAGCCTCCCTCGATGAGCCCGGCGCCCCCCAATGTCTGGAGAGCGGTGTCGGCGACCTTGTTGGTCACTTGCCCCACCGCGAGCTTCGCCATCGCAACCTCTTCGGTGGCATAGACGCCGCGATTCCACAGGTCGCAGCACTCGTAGATCAAGGCCTGGACAGCCTCGACTTCGGTCGCCATGTCGGCGAGACGATGCGAGACCGCCTGAAACTGGCCGACCGGTTGGCCGAATGCCTCACGTTCGTTGGCGTACCGGATCGCCTCCTCGAGGACGGCACGTGCCCCGGCAACTCCGAACACCGAGACACCCATCCGCTCGCCCTGAAGCTCCCACATGATCTGCTTGAAGCCTTCCCCCTCGACACCGAGGAGAGCGCCGGCGGGGAGTCGCATGTCATCCATGAACAAGAGGGCGGTGTCGGACAGACGCATGCCCGACTTCTCCAGCTTCCTGGAGACGCTGAATCCGGGCAGGCTGGTGTCGACGATGAACATCGAGATGCTGCTCCACGGATCGGCGGCGTCGTACTCGCCGGTTCGAACGACCATCGTGATGAAGTCGGCCCGGGCACCGTTGGTGATGTACATCTTCGAGCCGTTGAGGATCCATTCGTCGCCGTCACGGACTGCATGGGTGCGAATCGAGGCGACGTCTGAACCGGTGTCGGGCTCAGTGATCCCGATTGCACCGATCAACTCGCCACGAAGGGCGGGCTTCAACCACCGATCAACCTGTTCCTCGGTCCCGAACTCGAGGATCGGTGGCGTGGCCATGTCGGTCTGGACCGAGAGGACCATTGCGATCGGCTGGCTGACCCGCCCCAACTCTTCGAGAAAGACCACCTGGGACCAGTAGTCGCCACCCTGGCCCCCGGCCGACTCGGGAAAGGCGAGACCGAGAAAGCCGAGCTCACCGGCCCGACGGAAGACACCGTTGGGGAAGTCGCCCTCCTCTTCCCATCGGGCGACATGTGGAGCGATCTCCGATTCGACCCACTCCCGGATCGTCTTGCGGAGCAGGTCATGCTCTTCCGAGAACGGGGTCAAATTCATCGGCCACCGACGTTAGTTGTCACCGGGCTCGACTGATCGGGTAGCCCTATCGGGATGATGCTGCTCTGTCGGTGGAGGAGTAGGTTGCGCGGACACCCAAGGTGAGTGAGATGGGTTGACCGATTCCAATGGGGACCAACGCCCTGGCCCAACTGAAGACGAACTGACCCGGCTCCGAGTGGAGAACGAGAAGCTGCGCTCCAGCCTGGAGCGTCGGGTGCGCTGGCGCCAGGTCCTGGCTGTCATTCTCGTGGTCCTGACTTCGGTGAGCCTGGTTGGGGCGTTGGTGGCGGTCTGGGCTCGAGGCACCGTGTTCGACACCGATCGCTTCATGGAGGCGGTTGGCCCTGCCCTCGAGAACCCTGCGTTCTACGACATCATCGGCGACCGTGCCGGCGATCAGGTGGTCAATGCCCTGGAGGTCGAGAACCGTCTCGAAGCGAGGCTCGCCGAGTTGGACGACTACCTGTCCGAGTCCCTGCTCGACGCGTTGGAGCTGGATCAGGCGGCGCGGGATCTCCTCGACAGGTTCGAGCGACCGGAACTGCAGGCTCTCGCCCCACCCATCGCCGCCGCCATCAACGAACGCATAGATGCAGGTGTCCACGCCTTCTTCACCTCTGACGCATTCACTTCCAGGTTCCCCGACCTGGTGAGACGTGCCCATGAGGCGGTCATCGCGATTGCCCGGGACTCGGCCGAGGAGCACCCGAATGTCTACATAGCCGACGGGAACGTCCGGGTGAACCTCATTCCATTCATGGTCGAGGCCCTCCGCCAGTTGGCCGACGAGATCAGAAGTGTGCTCCCTGACTTCGAGCTGCCCGACGCTCTCTCAGGAGTCGTCGACGAGGCCAGAACCCAGATCGCAGAGGCGCTCGAGGCAAACCTCCCTGACGACTTCGGTCAGGTGACCGTCATGTCGGAGGAGCGACTCACGGACATCCGCACCACTGTGACCCAGATCGACCGATTTGTTTGGCTTCTCGTCGTCGTCAGCCTGGTCCTGCTCGTTCTGTCGCTGGTGGCGTCACCGAACCGGCGCCGGACCGCCGTGCATCTGGGGATCGGTGTGTTCGCCGCAGTTGTTCTCGCCGCGGTGATCGTCAGACGCGTTCAGGCGGCGATCGTTGAGGAGATAACCGACCCGCGGGTCTCCGACCTCGCCCGGGAGATGTTCACGGGCCTGTTCTCCGGACTTCGCACCATGTGGCTGCTTCTGGCGGTGGGGGCGATTCTGGTGTCGGTGATCGCCTACGTCGCCGGGCGTCCCGACTGGATGGAACGTCTCTCGTCGTCGACACGGGTCATGTTGGATCGTGAGGTGGGCAGCAGCCGTCTCGATGTCTGGATTGCCGATCATGCCGGTCTCCTGCGAGTCCTCGGCGTGTTCCTGGCCGCGGTCGCTCTCTTCTTCACCGGACTCGAGCTGATCTGGCTGATCGTCATCGGCGTCTTGCTCGTCGCCTACATGTTCGTGATCTTCTCAGCCACGAACCGCGTCGGTGAGGGCACTTCGGCGCAGGCGGAGGAGATGGTCGACATCTAGGTGTCAGCGACCCCCGGTTATCTTCCCGGGATGGCTCCATCCGACACGATCGCAATCGCCGGCGCCGCCGGGGCGTGGGGTGACTCATCGTTGTCTACTGCGCAATTGCTGGCCGACGGTCGTCCCGACTACATCGTCTATGAGGGTCTGGCCGAGATCACGATGGCCATCCTCAGCCGGGCCCGGGCGAAGGACCCGGAACAGGGCTACGCCCGCGACCTGGTCGAGACCATCGCTCGCAACCTGGAGGGGTACCGGTCGGCGGGCATCAAGGTCATCACGAACGCCGGAGGGGTCAACCCCCATGCCGCCGCCTCGCTGATTCGCCAGGCGGATCCTTCGGTGGCAGTGGCGGTGGTCTCCGGTGATGATCTCATGACGAGGCCAGGACTTCTGCAGGCGCTCGGTGGCGTGCCGTTGTCGGCGAACGTGTATCTCGGAGCCAGACCGATCGCCGCTGCTCTCGATGCAGGGGCGGAGATTGTCGTCACCGGTCGGGTAGTCGACTCCGCGCTGTGTCTCGGGCCTCTCATCCACGAGTTTGGCTGGAATCCCGAGCAACTCGATCTCCTCTCGGCCGGGTCCCTTGCGGGACACCTGATCGAGTGCGGTCCGCAGGCGACCGGAGGTTTGATGACCGACTGGGAGGACACACAGAGTTGGGCCAACCCCGGGTTCCCGATCGTGGAGGTCTCGTCGAACGGGACCTTCGTCATCACGACGCCTGAGTCTTCGGACGGTCTGGTCGACCTCCGCACCGTCAGCGAGCAATTGGTCTACGAGATCGGAGATCCGGCCCGTTATCTCCTCCCCGACGTGACCTGTGACTGGCGCCGTGTGACCCTGGAACAGGTGGGCCCGGACCGTGTCTCGGTGACCGGTGCCCGTGGCTGGGCGCCACCCTCCGCACTCAAGGGTTGTGCTCAGATCCAGGACGGCTGGCGAGCCCAGATGCTGCTGTTCATCGGAGGGCGTGATGCCGTCGGCAAAGCCCGTCGCGTCGGGAACGACCTGCTGGAGAGGGGGCGGAGGATGCTCGACGCCGCCGGTCTCGACGACTTCCGGGCGACCCACGTGGAAGTGCTCGGTGGCGAGGACAGCTACGGACCGCACTCACGGGCCGTTGGTGCGCGCGAAGTCGTGCTCGACATCGCCGTGCATCACGACAGGGCCGAGGCTGTCGCGGCCTTCATCAGAGAGATTCCGTCGATAGCCCTCGCCGGACCTCCTGGAGTCTCCGGCGGTGGTGCCGGCCTGTCCCGCCCAACACCCCTGGTTCGCCTGGAGTGCTTTCCGGTAGATCGATCAGCGGTGACTGCCCGCGTCCAGGTGGGCGACACGAGCTTCGACGTCGCCGAAGTCGCCGTGTCCGGTGATACGCCACCCACCGAGGTGATGGAGACCCTCGAGTATTCGGGTCCCACGGTGGTGGTCCCCCTGATCTCCGTTGCCCACGGACGGTCTGGTGACAAGGGTTCGGACGTCAACATCGGGATCAGGGCGAGGCACCCAGACTTCCATATGCCCATACGCCGGGTGCTGACGGAGGAGCGGGTCGCCACACACCTCGCTCATCTCGGTGCGAGCCGGGTGGAACGATTCGACCTACCCGGCATCCACGCCTTCAACTTCTTGCTCGAAGGTGGGCTGGGGGCGGGAGGGACGGCGTCGCTGCGGTTCGACCCTCAGGGCAAGGCGGTCGCCCAGCAACTGCTCGACATCGAGATCGAGATCCCGGGCGATCTGGCGGACCATCCCGGGGTGAGGCCCGCCTAGGTGGCGACTGGTTCTGCCTCAGCCCTGGCCTCGGAGATCTTCGAGCTGTTGAGGCGGGGAGCGGCGTAGATGAACAGCAGGGCGGTGATCGCGCCAGCGATCAGGAATGGCGCCCGGAGCGCCCATTCTCTTCCCACCAGCGGTTCGGCGACGGCGACCACGACGCCACCGAGGGCGGAGCCTATGGGCATCATTCCCCACCCGACGAACCGGTACACGGAGTTGACCCGGCCCAGGATCCGGTCGGGGATCAGCGACTGGCGCAGTGAAACCGTTATGACATTCCAGAGGGTGCCGGTGAGGGCGGACACCAGGCCCATGGCCCAGAACACCCAGAACGACGAGGTGAGGCCACTCACCACCAGGGAAATCGCGCCGAAGATGATCGTGACGAACAGCGACGGGCCCTGACCAAGCGCCCTGGCGATGCGATCTCCGGCGAATGCGCCGATGACGCCGCCCACCGCGACACCCGTGGTCAGCAGTCCGAACTGCGTCGCATCGAGCTGGAGCACCTCCTGGGCGAACAACACGAGAGTGGCGATCGACATCATCGCCGCCCCGTTGAGGATGCCGAGAGAAATGGCCATGGGCTTGAAGAGCGGGTGGCTCCACAGCCAGCGGACCCCTTCCTTGAGGTCGTCCCGGAACGACCTGCGCTGGGTCGACCTGCCTTTGGGGGCGAAGTCCCCGGCGATCATGAACACCAACGCCGCGGCGACGGCGAAAGTGGTCGCGTCGAGGAAGAAGGGGACGGAAAATCCGATCGCTATGAGGATTCCGGCGAGCGGCGGTCCGATGAACGTGTTGGTCACCATCTCGGCCCCCCACAGTCGCCCGTTGGCAGTCTCGAGCCGGTCTTTGCTCACGATCGACGGCAAAAGGGTCTGCGCCGAGTTGTCCCGGAACACTTCGGCGGTGCCCAGGAGGAGAGCGGCCACGTAGATGAGGATGAGGAGAACGGCCGACTCGCTCGCCACCGCCGTCCCGGCCTCGATCTCAGCCGGTGACGCCAGGTTGGTTTCGTTGGCGAGGACCGCCAGGGCGACACCCAAGGTGATCAGGAAGCGCCCCACGTCCATCCACGCAGCCAGACGCCGGCGATCGACACGGTCCGTCACCACCCCTGCCGGGAGAGAGAACAGCAGCCAGGGAAGACGGGTGACCAGGGCCACAGCTGCGATGTGAAGGGGGTTGCGGGTTACTGCGGACGCCAGCCACGGGTAGGCGATCATCCCGACTCCGTCGCCCAGGTTGGAGATGACGGAGGCGACCCACAGCTTCCAGTAGTTGGCGCCCAGTGGCTGGCTCATGACGTCTCCGGGTCGGGGAGATGAGGGCGATCCGTCGGATACATCGCAACGAGGAGCCCGTAGGTGGTCTCACCACCCCTCGGCTCGGCGGTGAACTCGTGGACCAGATCCAGCAGACGGTCGATCCACTCCTGGGCGCGTTCGTCGGCGATGCGGGCGTATCGGAGAGTGCTCGACGGTGGGACCGGTGCATCCTCGTCCGCCCGGGCGAATTCAGCGGCGGCCGTTGTCAGGAAGTGGTCCGGGGCTAGCTCGAAGCCATCGGCGGTCATGTCCCCCAGGATGTAGGTGCGGGCGGTGCGTCCGTAGTACTTGGCTTCGATCGCTCGGACCATCTCGGTGCGGACCACCCGTATCAGACCGGTGTCCTCGAGGACTCCCACATGATGTCCGATCGTTCCCTTGGGCTTGCCCAGGGTTTCCGACAGCTCCTTGATTGTTGCCGCCCGCTCCAGGAGCAGATCGACGATTTGGAGACGGGTGTCTTCGAACAAGGCCTTGTACTGCTCGTTTGTCTCGAACTGGAGAGTGAGATCCAGTTCGTAGTCGGGGGCAGTGGGAGCCGTCTTATGGTCGGCCATTCCCGTATGGTCGGCATTTCCCGACCATAAGTCAAGACCCAAAGACGCGACCCAGGGCTGTAGACCTCGCTGAGCGGCGTCTACAGCCCTGGGTCGCGGTGACTAGCGCGTTGCCTAGGCGAGCAGCTTGGCTTTTTGGGCGGCGAACTCCTCTTCGGTGAGGGCGCCGGAATCACGTAGGGCGGCGAGCTTGGACAACTCGTCGGCCGAGGACGATCCGCCGCCATTCCCGGCGACACTACGGATGTATTCGTCCTGCGCTTTCTTCATGTCCATGGCGTCCTTGACCTGACGCTCCGCCATCCCCTTGCCGTCGGCGATGATGTAGATCAAGGCGCCGAGGAGTGGCAGGACGAGCAGGAAGAAGATCCAGCCGGCCTTGCCCCATCCTCCGATGTCGTCACGGCGGAAGATGTCGCTGAAGAGCGAGATCAGCAGCCAGATCCACATGAAGAACAGGAAGAACCAGAGCATGGTCCAGAAAAGGTCCAACAGGGGCATTGACTCTCCTTAAGAATCAGTTCGATTGCCGGGCGAGTGTAGGCATTCGTCACCTGCCCTCGGTGCGGAGGACGACGGGTACCAGGAACAAGGTGGCGAGGGAGGCGGGGATCCTCCAGAGGTTGTGTCTCCGATGCCGAGTTCCAAGTCTCGAACAACACCGGAAATCGTGTCGTATCCTGTAGCGATGAGGTCGCCGAGGATGGGCAGAACGACAATGCTGGCGGTCGTTTCCACTCTGTTCCTCGCCGCCTGTTCGAGTGGCGATTCCGACGTTCGCACGATCACCGACGACCAGAGCCTGAGTCGGTTCGACGTGCCCGCCGATTGGCACACATACGAGCTCTCCGAGCTGTCAACCCTCGAGCAGTTGCCCTTCGACGCCGAGTACCAGACCTTCACATTCCCGGCGATCACCAGCATCGGGTTCGACGGTGCGCCGGTCTCCGACGTCACACAGCTCAACGCCAGCATCGCAGACTCGGACTATCCGATCGGAGCTGCATCGGTGCGCCAGGTCGGTGACGTCGAGCGGGACTTCCTCTCCAGAGCGATGCTGAGCCAGTCGGTCATCCCCTATCGGACCCTGCCCAACCCTGACGAGATCCAGAAAGAGGACTTCACATTCGGTAACGGATTCGACGGGGTTCGGCTCCTGGTTTCCTTCGAGAGCGACACCGGGGCCGATCTGGGTGTGGCCTATCTCATATCAGTTTCCGACCCCGCCGACAGCCGGATCTATTCGATCGTCGCCGGGTGCAATCGTGATTGCTTCATCGCAAACCAAGACACCATCACGAAGGTGGTCGACTCATGGCTCGTAAACAAAAAGGGCTGAACGCACGTAAACGCGACGCACGGATGACCCGGCGCCGGGCTGACATGTGGGACCGGATCAAGTTCCTGGTCCTTCTCAGCCTGGTCATGGGCGCGATCATCCTGAGCTCTCCCGACCTCGGATTCCTGGGCTTCGGAGAGGTCGTCACCAACTTCTTCGGGACGACGGCCGGTCGCGTCCTCGGCATCATCTTCGGTCTCGAAGTCCTTCGGCAGATCCACTACTTCATCTCAGAGAAGTCGGCCGCCTACCACATGTTCTGGCGGGATACCGTCTTCGGTGGGATCGAAGGGTTCACCCACGACCACTTCAAACCCTGGACCCGGTTCCGGGTGGGGCGGATGTTCCGATGGGCGTTCTATCTCTTCGTGATCGGATTGCTCCTCGATTACTTCATCCCCGAGGTGAACAGTCCGATCGAGGCGATCGTCGAAGCTCCCCGGATGCTGGTGAACGCACTGCCGTTCATCTTCCAGCTGATGTTCGGGTTCCTGTTCGTTGCAGTGCAGTTCATCGGCATCTTCTGGCTGCTCTCCAGAGGGGGGACGGATGTGATCCTCCCCGAAGAGGTCACAACTCGCTTCGACGATGTCTGGGGCCAGGACCACGTCCTCGACATGATCAGGGAGAACATCGCCTTCCTGGAAAAGCCCGACGAGATCGAAGAAAAGGGCGGCTACATACCGGGCGGAATCCTCTTGTGGGGCCCTCCCGGGACAGGAAAGACCCTTCTTGCCCAGGCGACCGCCGGGGAGACGGGTCGGCCCTTCGTCTTCGTCGAGCCGGGCGCCTTCATCAACATGTTCTTCGGGATCGGCGTCCTCAAAGTCAAAGGGCTCTACCGCAAGCTGCGCAAGCTGTCGCTGAGACATGGTGGGGTGATCGTCTTCTTCGACGAGGCCGACTCCCTGGGGAGTCGTGGCCAACTCGGCGGGACACCACAGGGCCAGCTCGGTCACACCTTGCGCAACGACGCTGCCATCACCTGCAACGGCTTCTCCTATCTCAGCGAGCCGTCCCAGCGGATGCTGATCGAGGAGTGGAACAACGCCGAGAGCGCCGGTCAGGAGGAGAAACCCAAGCCGGGCTGGACCGACCGCCTCATGATGGGCGGCATGGGGATGGGAGGCGGTGGAATGGGGACCCTCCAGGCTCTGCTCACCGAGATGAACGGGCTCACCAAACCCCGTGGATTCACCAACAAGCTCCGCAAGATGTTCGGGTTCCGGCCCAAGCCGCCACCCAAGTACCGGATCCTCCACATCATGGCGACCAACATGCCGAACGCCCTCGACGAGGCGATGCTTCGGCCCGGTCGAATCGACCGCATCTACAAGGTCGGGTTCCCATCCAAGGACGGCCGTCTGCAAACGATCGTCGGATACCTCGCCAAGGTCGAGCATCGGCTCACCGACGCCGAGATCACCAAACTGGCCACGGTCACTCCGTACTACTCGGGGGCGATGATCAAGGACATGGTCAACGAGGCGCTGATCCTCGCAGTCCGCGACGGGCGCGAGGCGATCGAATGGCACGACATCTGGAAGGCCAAGGCCCTCAAGGAGTTGGGCCCACCCGAGGACGTCGACTACATCCAGCGCGAGCGTCATGCCGTGGCGATCCACGAGGCATCGCACGCCGTGACCGCGCACCTCCTGGGTGCTCATCGCCGCATCGACCTGGTGTCCATCGAGAAGCGATCGTCGACGCTCGGCATGGTCAAGAGCCAGGGCGAAGAGGAGCGCTTCACCCAGTGGAAATCGGAGTTCGAGACCGACATCATGGTGTCGCTCGCATCACTCGCCGGAGAGCGGATGTTCTTCGAGAACGACAACAGCTCCGGTGTGTCGGGCGACCTCAGCTCCGCCTCCCGGGTGGCGGCATTGATGGAGGGCTCCTTCGGCATGGGGTCGAGTCTGACCTCTGCGAGTGGCACCCGGCAGAACGCCGGCGGCGGTCCGGCCAACGCGGTCTCGATCTCCCTCCGGGAGAACCGGGAAGCGATCGAGAAGAGCCTGGGACACCTCTATGACCAGGTGGCCGGGTTGCTCGAGGAGCATCGGGAGAAGGTCATCGAGTTGGCAGCCGTCCTGGAGCAGCGGAAGAACATCTCCGGCGACGAGGTCGCCGAGATCATGGGATCGGCGCCCGGTTCGCGGACCATGCGTGAGCCCACCGGGTGGCAGGCGATCTCGGACACCGTTGCCAGCGATCGGCAACGGGAGGCTCTCCTCAAAGCAGGCCGCGAACCCATCTCGGTCGAGGCAGCACGGGAAGACGAGGCCGAGACCGAGGACCCCACCTGACACCCTTCCTAATGCTGTGGGGGTATATCGGCCCCACGGCGTCTCGAAAGACCTACAGACCCCAACCGGGGTCTCCGGTGCGTCCGAGACTGCAGTTGGTGGCCAGGGTCGAGGCGACTACCGGATCGGTCAGGTCCTGCAGGATCAGGTTGCGGTTGCCCACCACGATTATGTGCTGGCCGTCACCGACCGTGGCGCCGACACTCCCGACCAGATTCTGGGGGAGGTCGTAGGTCACGGTCCCGCCATCGACGAAGTCGTGCACCGAGACCACGTCCTCGCTGGTACGGAAGGCCATCGACCCGCCGTCGAACCAGCCCATCGGGTCGCCCAGGCCCTCGAATCCTGTCGCGGTCCGGATCGTGCCTGCAGCGTCATATAGGGCCGCGCCCCGCTGCTCTCCGGTTTCCGGGTCGGCGCCGACCGCGACGAAAGCGGTCCCGTCCGGGGAGCCGAAAGCTGCCACGGGGATCCCGAAGGTATTGGACACTGGAGACACCCATGCGGTCTCACCGGTGCGGGGATCGAAGCCGGCGATGGCTAGGTTGACGAAACCCGGTTGGTCGGGGATCTCGGCGGTAACCACCAGCAGGATCAGTTCGCCGACCGTCCCGATGAGACGCTGGGCACTCCAACCGCGGAATCCGTCGTCCTCGACCGTGGCGCCGTCGAGGAGATCCACGAGCACCACCGGATCATCCCCCGACACCGAGTAGAAGCCGGTCGAGAGGGACACCCATCGAGTGTCGCTGGGAGGTGACACGCCGGTACGCTGCCAGGTCCGGGCGAGTGGGTCGAAGATGTACAACTCCTCACCGATCTGAATCGGCCTCGCAGTTGTCGACGGCGCGATCACATCGTCCACAGCATCCAGTCCCACTGTTTCGAAGGCGGTCTGGACCGTCACACCGATCATCCCCCTCGATCCGTCATTTGGGTTGGCGGTGAGTGTGATGGTCGCCTTGCCCTCCTCATCGTCCCGGGTGTAGACGATTTCGACCGTGTCGCCGGGCCCGTAGTCGTCCATAACCTCGGTGAGGTCTGGTCTGGTGGCGGTAGGGGTCCCGCCGATGCTGGCGATGATGTCACCCTCTTCGAGGATGCCGGCTGCGGCGCCGCCAGCGACGACGGACACCACATCCACTCCCATAGGATCCCCCACGGCGAGTTGGCACCCTTCGGGCACGGGAACCGCCGCTTCGATGTCGGGTAGCGGAGCCCGCTCAGGCGGTTGCGCGGCACATGAGACGACGACCAGGAGCAGGGCGGGTAGGGCTCGCCGCATGCAGAGAGCGTACCGGTGGGCCGGTGTAATCAGCCGCCTGGTACTAGCGGTGCGTCTGCAAGATGATGAGACACCGCGGCCCTATTCCACGGAACTCAACTAGGCCTCGACCTGCCAGACTCGGGCGGTCCATTGGAAACGGCTGCCCCGCTGTTTCAGGGCGATGACTTTGTCCTTGAGGGCGGTCAGAACAGCCGGGTCCTCGGCCAGCGAGGAGGGGAGCGGGATGTTCCGCTCGGTCAACTGACGCATCGTCCCGAACACCGAGCGGGCCCGGTCGAGGATGGAGTTCTCGTCCTGGAGGGAACCGGTCGGAAGGAAGAGGCTGCCTCCCTTCTTGAGGAGGCGCTTCGACTCTTCGATCATGCGCATGGGGAGCTCAGCGCCGGTCGGTCCCCCGGATAGACCGGATGGGAACCAGCCCGAGGCGGATGCGATCTCGTCGGGAATCCCGGAGACATCACCGATGACGACGTCGGCTTCGAGATCGGGGTCGAGCGGATCGAACATGTCGCCCTGAGCGAACACGACCCGATCGGCGACACCGTGCGCCTCGGCGTTGGCAGTGGCGATCTCGACCGTCTGGTCGGCTGCATCGACCCCGTAGACCTTCGATGCACCGAGTTTGGCGGCGATTATCGAAAGGATTCCGGTCCCGGTGCCGACATCGACGACGACACTTCCCGGTTTGAAATCGAGGACGTCGGCGAGAAGTGTGGAGATGGTGCTCGGTCGGAAGGTCGCTTCGCCCACCCGTAGCTCCATCGGCCCAAAACGGCCCTTCCAGGTGATGGTATCGGCTTCCATGGTGAGAGGTTAGCGTCAGCGGCGAACGGGAAAGTCGTGCTTGTCGTCAACCCGTCGCAGCAGAGCGGGTCAAAGGCGGAGTCTTGTGTGCCTGGCTGAGGATCCTTTCCCACGTCGAGCAAGGCACCGGGAGGAGACAGCTGTGCGCCTAGGGTCTCCACTATGGACCTCTTCGAAGCGCTGTACACGACCCGGGCCATGCGTCGGGTTGCCCCCGACCCGGTCTCCGATGACGTCATCGCCAGGATCCTCGATGCCGCGGTGAGGGCTCCGTCGGGATCCAACGCCCAGAACTGGCGGATGCTCGTCGTCACGGATTCCGAGACCAGGGCGACTCTGGGGCCGATCTATCGCGCCGCGTACGAGATCCTCACGACCCAGGTCTATGCGGGTCGACGCGAGGCAGCCGAGGAGGCCGGCGATGAAGCCACCCTCCGGGTGATGCGCTCGTCGACGTGGCTCGCCGAGAACTTCGAGACCGTGCCGCTGTGGCTGATGTTCTTCACCAGGAACGACCCGACGGGATCGTCGATCTACCCGGCGGTGTGGAGCGCCATGCTCGCCGCCCGCGCCGAGGGTGTCGGAACTTGTCTCACCACGATCCTCGGTGGCTTCAAGAGCGCCGAGACCTTCGCGGCCCTGGGAGTCCCGGCCGACCGGGGTTGGCAACTGGCCGCGGCCGTTTCCTGTGGTCACCCGACCGGACGGTGGGGGATCGCCGAACGCAGACCGGTCGAGGAAGTCACCTTCCGCGATCGATGGGGAAACCCTCTCGGCTTCGAGGTCAACGGTCCACTCTGGACCGGCTGACCACGTTGCCATTGTCGGGAAACCCCCAGCTCGAGTCCAAGGTGTCGATCGTGAATCCGGTGAGGAGGGCGTCGCAGACGTCGAGATTTCCCCTTTGACGAGGATGCGCCCGCTCCGGGACGGTCCGGCGGATTGCTCTCGTGTATCCAGATCTGAGCAACCCGACGTAATCGGTGAACGTTCTCGCCCACTTGACAATGTGTTGATACAACCATATGGTTGTATCAACATGCAGACCGCTCCCGACTTCGACCTCATGTTCAGCGCCCTCGCCGATGCCACCAGACGTGACATCGTGCGTCGCGCCATCGATGGGGAAGAGGGAGTGAGCGAACTGGCCGAGCACTACACGATGAGCTTTGCCGCGGTGCAGAAGCACATCGCGGTGCTGGAGCGGGCAGGTTTGGTGACGAAACGCCAGTCGGGTCGGCGCAAGGTCGTCTCGACCAACGTGCCGGCGCTGACGGCCGTACGTCGTCTGCTCGACCACTACGAGGAGTTGTGGCGGGGTCGGATCGACCGCATGGCAGATCTGCTCGCCGAAGAAGAGGAGAAGGAACGATGACAGTCACAGCGGTCCACAAGGACGCCGAGTCCCTCACCATGAGCATCTCGGCCGAGTTCGACGTCGGCAAGGAGCGGGTATGGCAGCTCTGGTCCGATCCCCGACAATTGGAGCGGTGGTGGGGTCCCCCCACCTATCCGGCGACGATGACGGTGCACGAGTTGCAGCCTGGCGGCGAAGTCAGGTACCACATGACCGGGCCCGAAGGCGATCAACACCACGGTCATTGGCGGATCATCGCCGTCAACGAGCCAGACTCGTTGTCGTTCTTGGACACGTTTGCCGACCAGGAGGGGAATCCCAACGAGGAGATGCCCCAGACCGACGTCAGCGTCCTGATCGAGGACCTTGGAGATGGCCGCACACGTATGTCGATCTCGAGCGTGTTCGAGAGCGTCGAGGCCATGGAACAGATGCTGGCGATGGGTATGGAGGAGGGAATGACCCTCGCCATGGGTCAGATCGACGCAATCCTGGCCGGACAGCCGGTTCGATAGAGGAGGTCCCAGACGATGCCCACAACGACAGACATCGAGCCGGTCAGCCAAACATTCGAAGTCCCGGGTGCGACCATCACCTACGACCTCAGACCCAAGCCCGACAGCGCCCTGGCCCCGCTCTTCATGATCGGGTCACCGATGGGTGCGGCCGGATTCGGGACCCTCGCCGGGCACTTCACCGACCGCACCGTCATCACCTACGACCCCCGTGGCGTCGAGAGAAGTCTCAAGGCCGACGTGGCCAGCCCGGTCGATCCGACGGTTCATGCCGACGACATCCACAGGGTCATCGAGGCTGCCGGCCTCGGATCGGTCGACATGTTCGCCAGCAGCGGCGGGGCGGTGAATGCCCTCGCCTTGGTGGCGGCGCACCCGGGTGATGTGCGGACGCTGGTTGCCCACGAGCCCCCCCTTGGAGCCGTGTTGCCTGACAGCGCCTCGGCTCTGGAGGTGTGCCGGGCTGTCGCCCGTACCTATCAGGAGAAGGGTTTCGGCTACGGCATGGCCCACTTCATCGCGGTGGTGAGTCATGACGGCGAATTCAGTGACGACTATGCAGCGCAACCCGGTCCCGACCCGGAGATGTTCGGGATGCCTTCACAAGACGATGGCGACCGATCCGACCCACTCCTTGGGCAGAACATGATCACGTGCACCCACTTCAGGCCGGATTTCGACGCTCTCCGGTCGGCCTCGACTCGTGTGGTCGTGGCGGCCGGCGTCGCCTCCGGGCAGACCATGGCGAGCCGCACCGCGCATGCTCTCGCCGAGAGGCTGGGTACCGGGGTGGTTCTCTTTCCGAGCGACCACGGCGGGTTCCTCGGCGGGGAGTATGGGCAAATGGGAGACCCGGACGCCTTTGCCATCACTCTCCACGAGGTGTTGGCGGCCTGACCGGGCCGGTGATAGGGCTGCAGACTCGCGCTCAGCGGAGTCTGCAGCCCAGGGTTTGCAGCTTTCAGCCGACCTTCGCCGGAACGGGGGCCGAGTCGGCGGGCAGCTTGTCGCTGACGTCTTTGATGCCAAGACCGATCAGCACGAACAGGACTCCGATCAGGACGGCCATGCCGGCCACACCGAACGCCACCACCGAGGTGAACAATGATGCACGCAAGAAGGAAGCGTTCATCGCCACCGCCCGCAGTGGATCCTCACGATCGAGTTCGGCATAGGTCAGGCCACCGGTGGATTCCAGTGCGTGGGTTTCGATGATCTGAGCCTCGCAGTAGGCGCTCAATGGGCCATCCACGTCGTCGCCGGCAAGGCATGACGCATCTTCGGACACGGTGATGTTCTGGGCAGCGAGTGTGTTGCTGACGATGATCCAGGTGGCGATGCCACCGACCATCAGCAAGACACCCAGCACTACCGATGCGATTGAGGCGGTTCTCCTCATTTCTGTTCCCTTCTCGTGA
Organism: Acidimicrobiia bacterium; assembly: GCA_035762545.1. Classification (GTDB taxonomy): domain Bacteria; phylum Actinomycetota; class Acidimicrobiia; order Spongiisociales; family ZC4RG35; genus JANQRA01. The sequence goes on along the minus strand of DASTOM010000018.1, from coordinate 22,128 downwards.
TTGGACGTTGCGAACGTACGGCGGGATCGGTGCTCGCGGCCAGGGACCATCGGCAGTCCTCAGGTGTCATTAGTCCCGGATCGGGCGACCACGGTCCATGGTTCGGCCCGCAGCCACAACCCCGGCCAGGAGTCCCGGAGCGCGTCCCGCAACGGTCGACGCGAGCTCGATGACATCGAAACCCGCACCGGCGAGCACATATGCGACCACCGAGTTGGAGTTCCACATATCGCCGACGTCCAGGTCATCTCTCCCCCAGGTCGAGAGCGGGACCCGGGAAACCCAATCACGTGCCTGCATCACGATCTCGCGGTCGGCGACCAACTCGGTGACATCGGTGGCGTATGCGCGGTCACTGATGAGTCCGTCCTTCCAGAACCTGATCTCGTAGCGAAACGGCCGGAAACGTCCCAGCCATCTGGCAAAGACCGGCCCTTCGCCGACGACGCCACGACTCTGCGTGTCGCTGTTCGGGCTCGGCCAAGCACACTCGACCACCGTGTGCGTCCCGTCGACGTAGATTTCGAGGGCGGTGTGTAGCAGCGTCCTGGCGGGGCGCCGATCATGCCAGGCATGCACCCGCTCGTAGAGCCTGGCGTTCAGTGTGACCGCGCCGTTGCCGCCGGCACCGACGGGGATCCAATGCAGGACGATTCGGTCGTCGGCCACTCCGGCCTCCCCACGGCTGGCTGTCAGATCCAGTTTCGTGGCGAAGGTGGAAAGGCCATCTCCATCTTGGTGTTGTCGACCTCCCACGTGAGGTCGTCTTTCACCGACGCGACACCGTCTATCCGCCTGGCGAACTCGGCCAGGAGCTGGGCGTCGCTGCGGGTCTCGAGTCGGCCGGAGAGATGAAGGTTGCCGTCTGCGCAGGTGATCCGGATCGCGGATGAGTCGATCCAGAGGACCTTCCGCATCACGTGATCCCGCAGCTCTTTGATGACCTCCGAATCGGGCCTGGTGAACGCCCGCAGGATGTCACGCCTACTCACGACCCCGACGAGGCGACCCTCGTCGACGACCGGTATCCGCTTGATCTTTGCTCTCTCCATGAGGCGGGCGGCGTCGACATGGTCTGCGGTCGGTGGAAGGCTGATCACCTCAGCGGTCATCACGTCTGCCACGGTCTTCTCGCCCTCTGGCATGCGATCGCGGTCGAAGAGCCACCCGAGAAGGCGGTTCCGCTTCTCCTCGCGTCTCCCTGCTTCCGACTTCACGAAGTCTGCTTCTGTGATGACCCCTATCAGGTCGCCCTCGCCGGTTGTGACCGGTAGCCCACTCACCCCCGCTTCGATCATTCGCCGAGCGGCTTCCTTCAACGGCGCTTCCGGGCCGATCGAGACGATTGAAGTAGTCATCAGGTCTAGTAGTTGCATCGAGCACCTCCTTTGTATCCAGTCCACCGCGCCTGGCCGCGACCCACTAGGGGCGATGTACCCGGCCGACACGGTCCTTCTCCCTTAGTGGTGCTCAGGGGTTCGGGACCATCGCCCCGCCCCTGGGGGTCCTAAGACCCTCGTCTCGTCGTACCTCGATGGTCGAGGATCAGGTGGTACGGCAGATCTCTACGAAGGAGAAATGAAATGACTGCCACAGCGACCCGCAGGCAAAAGGACGTCGACAGCAAGAGTCGAACCGGCCTCATTCTCGCCATCGCAGGAGTGTTGGCGTTGGTCGTAGGTTTTGGAAGTCTCGCCGGTGGCCTCTTCGGCATCTGGTACACGTACGATCAGGCGGTGGCACAGGATGTCACCACGCCTGACGACGCTGCGATCCCGGAGACACCGGTAAGGGGACCGTTCACGATGTGGGCCCAGTCCGACATCATCACTCACCATCAGCTCGAGAACACCGAGGGCCTCTATTACTCCCAGATGGAGCGGGAGGTCCCCCAGGTGGACGAGAACGGTGAGGTGGTCCTCGACGAGAATGGTGAGGCCGTCATGGTCCCCAATGCGGCCCGCGCCAGCTGGTTGAACGCAATCACGCTGACCACGGCACTCGGCCTGGGGATCGTGTCCTATGCGCTGTCTGGGTTTGCAGTGGCGATGGGTGTCACCCTGATCGTGGTGGGTTACACCTTCTTCCACATCCGACGCAAGGCACTGATCCTGTAGAGCAAGACGACATCCCTCACAGGCAAACGCCCCGGTTCGCCGGGGCGTTTGCTCATTGGGGGGTTCGGGACTGATGGCCCCCTGTGGTGGGACCAATGGCGCTGTGGTGGCGGTTTGGGTGACGGCAGACTTGCGATCAGAGTCACAAAGGAGGTTCTGATGGAAGTTCGAGATCTGATCGGTGGTGAGGTTGTCAGTGTCGCCTCGGCTTTGACCTTGGGCGAGGCCGCCCAGCGCATGATCGATATGAACATCGGAGCCCTCGCCGTCATCGACGATGGCGAGCTGGTAGGAATCATCACCGAACGCGACCTGGTCGGAGCCGCAGCAGACACTGCTGATTTCGAGGCCTCCCTCGTGCGGAGCTGGATGACCAAAGACCCTGACCTGCTCGACCCGGACATGTCCGTGGAGGACGCGGCAGACTGGATGCTCGCAGCCGGCTACCGGCACCTCCCGGTCGCCGATGGGAGCTCCCTGATCGGCATCGTCTCCATCAAAGACGTGCTGTGGGCGCTGACCGATCCGGCCAGAGGATGAGCCGTGGACGACCTCACCCGTGAAGAGTCATTGGCTCTCCTCGACGAGAGCAAGGTGGCGCATCTCGGAGTCGTTTCCGACGGCGAACCGTACGTGACGCCCATGTCTTTCGTGCGCGATGGGGAGACCTTGCTCTTTCGAACCGTCCCAGGACGAAAGCTCGAGGCCTTACGGAATCACCCTTCGGTGTGCATCGAGGTCTCGTCTTTCGACGACGAAACCGGCGATTGGGTCAGCGTGATCGTCACCGGAACAGCCGCCGAGGTGTTGGACTCAGCGACGAAGCAACGAGCAATCGACGGGCTCTTCAGGCGTTACTCCAGCGCGATTGGTGATCCGCTGCGACCTGGAGGTCTTCAGCCGTTGCCCCGGTCGTCCCATGTCGTTGGGGTGACGATCGAAAAGATCACCGGTCTGTCTTCGGGACGAGGGTTCTCCCCGCGTACCCGTCCGGGGCGCCTGTGATGTTCGTCCACTATTACACCCATGTTCCTGTCCCGCTCGACCAGGTGGAAGCGCGATTCGACGAAGTTCGAGGCCAACTCCAAGAGCTGGGCGATGTCGCGTACCGCGAAGGCGAGGACCTCTACGCCCGGGTCGGCCCGGCGAACGCGGGCTACGCCAAGACCGTGAGACTCGAGATCGGCGTCCCGGAGATACGCAAGGCCGGTCTTGTGTATTCCATCAGCTGGACCGCGGCCGGGGCCAAGGCCCTCTTTCCACGTCTGACCGCCGACCTCACCCTCATCCATGTGGGGCGGGAGCGGACGAAGCTGTCTCTCGACGGGACCTATGAACCTCCTCTCGGTCCTCTCGGCCGTGCCGTTGACCGCGTCCTCCTCAAGAACGTGGCGGAATCCACAGTGCAGGATTGGGTCGACCGGGTCGCTGCCGCGGTCAGTTCGGACCGGACCGCCGCCTAGCCAGGCAGATGAGCCGAAACCGTCGTTCCTGTCGGTGACGTCTCGATGTCCAGCTCGCCGAATCGGTTCTCCACTCTCGTTCGCAGGTTCTCGAGTCCCATGCCCTGGCTCAGAGCGGACGGGTCGAAGCCGGTCCCGTCATCCGAAACCGAGATCTCAACGCCGCCGGGACCCGAGGTGACTTCGATGGATACGTGAAGCGCGGACGAGTGCCGCAAAGCGTTGGACAGCGACTCGGTGACAATCGCCAAGACTTCGTCGGCGATGTCCCGGCCGACCGCGTGTGAGAGATCGAGTGTCAGTTCCACTCGTGCCGGGTAGGCGGAGCCCATTCGGGCCACGAGTTCCTGAAGACGCTGGTCGAGTCCTGCCACCAGTTCCCCGGGTTGCTTCAGCTCGAAGATGTATCGCCGTAGGGTCTCGACTGCGTGGTCGAGCCGATCCACCGCATCGAGGAGGGTCGCTTCCGCCTGCGGCGTCTCGACGAGTTGGGATATTCCTTGCAGCCCCAACCCGACAGCGAACATCTCCTGGATGACGGAGTCGTGGAGCTCGCGGGCGATGCGTTGGCGATCCTCCAGCACCGCCACCCGCCTCAGCCGATCCTGCAGCCTCGCCGTCTTCACCGCCGATCCGGCGATCCGGCTCAGCGCTTCCACGACGACGACGTCCTGATCGGTGAAACCTCCCTCCTTCTCGGTCAGGTAGAGGTTTCCGAATGTATTTCCTGCTACAGCGACAGGGACCCCCAGGAACGCCGTCATCGGTGGATGGTGCTCGGGGAATCCATAACTGTCGGGATGGTCCGAAATCCGATCGAGCCTGATCGTCTTGTTGAGCCGGACCACCGTGCCCAGGACCCCCCGGCCGGTTGGAAGATGACCGATCAACTCCGCTAGCTGGTCACTGATGCCTTCGTAGATGAAGTCGGACAAGACGCCGTGCTCTCCGATCACCCCCAACGCCCCATACTTGGCTCCCGTTGCTTGGCGGGCCTCCGCGACCAGCCGTTGGAGAACCTGGTCGAGGTCGGTCTCGCCCACGACTCCGGCGGCCGCGTCGATGAGAGCGGACATCCGGTCGTATGACGGAGGAGAGGTCATCGCGAATGACGATAACCCCCGGCTACCGTGAAGAACGTGGCTGATCTCAGGGTTCTGCTCGTGGACGATCACGAGGTGGTGCGCGCCGGATTGAAGTCGCTGCTCGACGCCCAGCCCGACCTGACTGTCGTCGGGGAGGCGGGGACCGTCGAGGACGGCGTGCGTCGCGTGGGTTATGACGAGCCGGATGTCGTGGTCCTCGACGTTCGGTTACCGGACGGGAGCGGTGTCGAGGCATGCCGTGAGATCCGATCCCGATTCCCTGACGTGAAGGTATTGATGCTCACCTCGTTCGCCGACGAGGAAGCGCTGCTGGCTGCGATCCTGGCCGGCGCCTCCGGGTACGTCCTGAAGCGCGTGAAGAGTGACGAGCTCGTGTCCGACATACGCCGGGTCGGCGCCGGGGAATCGTTGCTCGACGCCGAGATGACCGACAAGCTCTTCGAACGTCTGCGCAACGGGCCGAAGGAGGATCCTCTGCTCTCCCAGCTCACAGGTCAGGAGCGGGTGATCGTCCAACACATCGCGGAAGGGCTGACCAATAGACAGATAGCCGACGAGATGTTCCTTGCAGAGAAGACAGTGAAGAACTACGTCTCCAACGTCCTGACCAAGATGGGCATGAGCCGTCGTAGCGAGGCCGCCGCCTACGTGGCCCGTCTCGAAGCCGGCTCTGACGCCGCCCCACCAGAAAGCTGGGAAGAGGACAGCTAGCCCGTCGGGAATCTCGCTCGAAGCTCTCATCAGCTCTTGGATTCGTCTCGAATGTCGATTGGGGTCACCCCAATTCGTTTACTCCCTGAACCCACCAAGGAACAGGTATGACCACATCCGAAATCCCGGCCCGCGCTGGACGACGCGAATGGATCGGCCTCGCCGTCCTCACCCTCGCATGCCTTCTCTACGCCATGGATCTCACGGTCCTCCACCTCGCTGTCCCGAGTCTCTCAGGAGATCTCCAGCCGACGAGCACCGAGCTGCTGTGGATCGTCGACATCTACGGCTTCTTGGTGGCCGGAGCGCTCCTCACGATGGGGACACTGGGGGACAGGATCGGGCGCCGGAAGCTGTTACTGATCGGTGCGGTGGCCTTCTCTGTCATATCGGTTGCCGCAGCTTTCTCGACAACGCCCACTCAGCTCATCGCCAGCCGGGCGCTGATGGGGCTGGCCGGAGCCACGATCGCCCCGGCCACCCTCTCGCTGATCTTCAACATGTTCCCGGATCCGGGCCAGCGCTCGAAGGCAGTGGGCCTCTGGATCACCGCGTTCTCTGCAGGTGGGGCGGTGGGACCGGTGATCGGCGGGCTCTTGCTCGAGCGATACTGGTGGGGCTCGGTCTTCCTCATGGCCCTGCCCGTGATGGCCCTCTTGTTGGTCCTGGGACCTCGGGTGTTACCCGAGTACCGGGATCCCGAGGCCGGCCGTCTGGACCTTCTCAGTGCAGGGATGTCGCTCGCCGCAGTCCTCTCGACAGTCTTCGGCCTCAAAGAACTGGCGATCGAGGGTTTCAGCTGGAGAGCCGCCGCCACCCTGACCGTCGGCCTCGTCATCGGAGTCGGCTTCTGGAGACGTCAGCACCGGCTCGACGATCCTCTCATCGACCCGACGATGTTCCGGAGCAAGGTCTTCAACGTCGCCTTGATGACCAACCTGTTCGGGATCTTCGTGGCGTTCGGGTTCTTCCTGTTCGTCGCGCAGTATCTCCAGTTGGTTCTGGGCCTGTCTCCCCAGGTAGCCGGGTTGTGGTCGTTGCCGTCGGCATTGGGATTCATAGTTGGCGCCAACGTGTCGCCTCGTTTCATCCACAAGGTGCCTCCAGCTCTGATTCTGGCTCCGGCCCTCGCTCTGTGCGCCGTCGGTCTGTGGATCTTCACCCAGGCGGGAACAACAGGTGGCTTGGGTCTTGCGGTTGCCGGGTCACTCATCCTCACTCTGGCCCTTTCGCCCGTCTTCAACCTGACGACCGAGCTGATCGTGGGCAGTGCTCCACCTGAGAAGGCCGGTGCGGCCTCGGGCATTTCAGAAACAGGTGCCGAGCTCGGAGGAGCCCTCGGCATAGCGATTCTGGGGAGTCTCGGGGTTGCTGTTTACCGGTCGAGTCTCGATGCCGCGATGCCGGTCGGCCTCTCGCCTCAAGATCAGGCCGGCGCCCTCGACAGCCTCGGAGGAGCATTCGAGATCTCTGAGCAACTTCCGGCCCCACTGGGCGATGCTCTGATCGAGGCGGGCAAGGTCGCCTTCGTCGACGGGTTGCACGCCACGACGGCCGTCACAGCCGTCGTTGCGTTGGTTGTTGCTGCCGTTGTCGCAGCGCTGCTGAACGGCGTTCAGGCCCGAGACCGCCGACCCACATCGGATGAGCAGCCGGAGTTTGTGACAAGCTGATCGACGACTCAATGTCCGAGGTTTGGGCTGTAGACCCCGCTCAGCGCGGCCTACAGCCCTGGGTCGCGATCAGCTGAGGGATTCGGCGAGCTGGTGTCCCCCGAGCACCTCGTCGGCGTGAACCGGTGGGTAGGGGGCGGGCTCGACCGAGCGCAGCGGTGTGAGCGTGACGTAGTTCTCGCTGCACAGCACGGTGTCAGATCCGGGATCGGACCTCTCATTGCTTGATCGCACCACGAACTGGAGACGACGATCCTCCACGTCCGCGGTCGCCACCCGGATGTATCCGAAGTCATCGAGGTCGGCCCATCGTGCCCCGGCCACCTCGTCGATCGGCACTCCTGGCACATTCACGTTGAGAACTCGTGGCTCCTGACGATCGAGGAGCCAGTGCACCAGAGCCGGAGCGAAATGGGCCGCGGTCTCCCAATACCAGGGATCGGATTGGGAGAGACTCAGAGCTATCCCTCTCATCCCGAAGGTTCTGGCAGTCAAGGCAGCCCCGACGGTCCCTGAGTGAATGATCGAATGGCCAGTGTTCATGCCGGCGTTGATGCCCGACATCACCAGGTCGGGCATGTCTCCGAAGGCCCCCAGCGCCGCAGCTGTGACGGCGAGGCCCGGGGGTCCGTCGATGCTGAAGGATCTCATGCCTTGCCTGATGTCGATCGGGGTGAGTTCTACACCTTCGCTGACATCGAATCGCCCGATCCCGGTCCCGGAACCGGACATGTCGGCCCGAGGGGCGGCGACGATCAATTCGAAACCGTCTACGAGCTCGTCGATCAGGGCATGGAGACCCGGCGAATCGATGCCGTCGTCGTTGGTCACCAGTACCAGTGGCTTGTGGCTCACGGCGAGTCGTCACCATCCAGTGCTCGAACGGTCACACGCTTCATCAGCCCCGGAACCAGCCCCTCTTCGGCACTCCCCAGGCCGTGACGGGTGACGTTGGCGGCTCCGGCTGCGGCGGCCAATCGCAGCGTCTCAGTCAATTCGGCTTCCCGTCGCACACCAGCCGCCAGTCCAGCCGTCATCGAATCCCCTGCGCCGCGGTGGTCCGCCGGGTCCAGGGCCGGCCCCTCCACTTTTAAGAGCCGACCCTCGTGAACTGCGAGGGCCGGTCGATCCTGCCGGGAAAGGACGATCGTCTCGGCGCCTCGCTGAGTCAGACTCGAGAATGCCTCCATGACCTCCCCGAGCCCAGCGTCGGTGGTGGGCAGCAGTCCGTCTTTCTGCAGGTCTTCGTCGCTCACCTTGAGCAGTCGAATCGACCCACCTTCGAGGAATGCGTCCAGCTCCGGACCGTGCATATCTGCCACCACCTCGACCTGTGCAGAGGCAAGATCATTTCCCAGACGCTTGTAGAAGTCGACCGGAAGTATGGGGCTTGGCTGGCCGGTGACCACGCACACGCTGGCTGCGAGGGCTCGGTCAAGGAAACGTCCGTAGACGTCGTCGATCTCGTGTCTCGCCAGGTCGGCTGTCGGCGATTCTGCGATTGGGACGCGTTCGCCCGTCCTCCGATCCTGGATGATCGTGGAGGTTGCACCGGCGACCTCGACCGGACTCACGTCCATGCCGAACTGGGAGAGCAGTCCGAGGAATACCTTCCCGGTCTCGCCGCCTACCGGCCCACAGATGAGCGGTCTCTCGTCGAGATGCTTCAGCATGCGGGCGATCCAAAACCCCTGCCCGCCCGGATGGACGTGGATCTCATCGGTTCCGGACGAAGTCGACTCCACCGTGACCGTCAGGTAGAGCGCAGGGGCGAGGACGGCGATGGTGTGTTGCTCGTGTCCCAATTGTCTCCAGGGTGTAGGGGCGAGGTTCTATTACCCGTGAGTCGGATCTGGTGAAACGAAACCCTGGGAACTCCGGCGGTTTTGGACCGTGCCGTGACGGGTATAGAAATGGCGAGGACCCGGAAGGCTCGGGAGAGCTGGGTTACTGGCTGAGACTGTGATTTTTCGCAGAATCCCCGGTACCTGATCCGGATAATGCCGGCGCAGGAAGAAGCTTTGCGGGTCCTCACTCGTCCAGAGGTGCGACCTGATTCTTTCCAGAGGACAGCCGCGCAACAAAGAGAACCCGGTCAGTGACCGGGTTCTCTTTGTTGCTGGGTCTGGTTCGATCAGGTGAGCGGTGGCGCTGGGTCGTCCTCCCAGTAGGGCTCACGGCCGTAGTACCTGTAGACATCGCCGACCCAACTCCTGTCATGGATGTCCGGCCAGTTGTCCTTGTCGAATCCTGGTGCGTTCTCGAGCATGTCTTTGGACACGTCGATCACAACATCCTTGTTGTCGGTGTCGACCGTCAACAGATCCCAGGGGATGGCGAAATACTTCTCGCCGAGCCCAAGGAACCCGCCGGAGGCGAGAACCGCGTAGTTGACGCGGCCGCTGTCGAGGTCGATGACGAGCTCGGCGATGTGACCCAGCTTCTCGTCCTGTCGGTTGCGTGCAGGGTCTCCGGTGATGGTTCCTGCACTGAGTGAGGTGACTGTCATGGTCTTGACTCCTAAGTCATTGGGGGGCCGATCAGAAGATCAGCAAGAGGATCAGGATGAGGAGAATTAGTCCTCCAATACTGATGTACACGTCAGACCTCCTTCCTCGTGGCATCGATGAGTGCGGCATCGACCTTGGTGTGATAGGTCTCACCGAGGCGGCCACCCAGGTATCCACCGAGGAGGGTGGCGATCACGAGCACGGCACTGGCGGCTATGGCCATGCCGGTCACGTCGTCGACATCCACCTGGGCGAACCAGTTGGGCAGGTCCACCTGGCTGAAAGCGTTGTATTCGGTTCCGACCCATGCTCCGAGGGCGGCGAAGATCGCCACCAGGAGTATCAGCCAGAGTCCGGCCCCGAGACCGTTGACACCGCCGCCGTATCGAGACATTCGACCGGCAGCGAAGCCGCCGGCGAGAAACGAGGCGAAGACGATCAGGGCCGCGACTGCGAGGCCAACGATCGAGGCCTCGTCGAGCACGCCGTCTGCGTTTATGACGTTGAGCTGGTACTCGATGGAGCCAGCCCCAGCCGCGATCAGGGCGGACACGAAGGCCAGGACTCCCAATCCGGTGAACATCCCCAGTACGGATGCGAGGAGGTCGGGCTTGCCGTACTTCTCGTATACGACTGATACGTCTTCCGAACCGCCTATCTGGCGGCCCGGGCTGATGGTTTCCATTGCATACTCCTTCTGTTTCGATAGATCGCCCGCTCGCTGGGGTCTATGCCGGCGGGGCGCACGATCAGTGGTTGCGGAGCGAATCGATGAGCTCCGCCTTGTCCATGTCGGAGCGGCCTTCGATATCCAGATCGGCCGCCTTCTTCCTGAGCTCTTCGACGGTCCACTCCTCATAAGGGTCGGCTTTGCCGCCCTTTCGCCCAGCTTCGCTGGCGGGAGTGTTGGCGATACGAGCAGCTTTCTCCTTGCTCATACCTTCCCGACGAAGGGCTTCATACCGCTCGTCGTCTTTGATCGACGGGCCATGGTCTTTCGCCATGTGTACCTCCTCGGGTCTCTCTTCCTAACTACCCCTCGGCGGGCAGCGTGAAACGGCGAGGAGGGGTGGAGTCAGTCGCGCTCGACGATGGTTACGCCGTTGCTGTCCCGTTCGGCCCGGTCGGCACTCGCCCCCATGAAGAGGCTCAATACCAGTCCGATGCCGCCGACGATAAGAAGAATCAGACCGATGGTGTTGATGCTGAATCCGTCGGCTTCAACCGAAACGGCCCAGTAGAGAATGGCTCCGAGTGCAATGAGGAAGAGGCTTCCTCCGATGCTCGTGTTTCGCATCTTGTGACTCCTTTGCTTTGGTCGAGGGCTCAATACCCGGTTCAGGAGTCCTGGAAACGGTCGACTACGCAGCTTTGGGCTGTAGGCCCCGCCCAGCGCGGTGTACAGCCCTGGGTCGCGTCAGACCCAGACGGCGACGCCGTTGGGCCGGGCCCTGTGGGCGTCCCTTGATCCTCGGTTGAGGACCATCTGGCAGTCCTCGATGGCGGAAAGCAGGAGCCGGTAGAGACGTTGGTCACGGTCGGCGGACCCGGCGTCCGCGATCCCGGTCACAGCGGCCCTCACGATGGCGGGGGCCGAACGGGTCACGAAGACCTCCCGTCGCGACGGCTGGCTGTCGACGAAGCTCCGAGCCCAAGCCTTGGCTTGGGGCGCTCCGTTCAACGCCGCAGCGGCCACAGACGCCAGTTCCTCGTACTGGGTCGCGGCCAGATCGGAGCGCGACAGTCGAAGCACGTCGATCGAGACAAAGAGTCCCACGCTCAAGGCCCTCTGTCGCTCGCTCGCGGCGATTGGGAGGGCGGCCGCAGCGCTTCTGATGGCGATGGAGACGTCGATGGCCGGGCTGTCTCCGTTCGTCCCGACTACTGCGGGGATCAACGGGACCAGCCGGGGTCGCCCTTCCGCCGAGGTGTGGTCGTTCACCCCTCGAGCCAGGAGAGCAAGCAGGGGATGGGTGCAGCTGGGATGGTCGCTCCATCGCTCGCCGGCGAGAAACGAGGCGTACTCCATGAAGCACGCCCCCTTCTTCGGGTTCCGGTGTTTCCCGGGCGAGAGCACCGGAACCAGGTCGGGTGACTCTTGTCGCCTCATCGTCCTGTCAAAGATACCCATCACGAGCCCGGGCCAATCAAACATCTGTAATCCGGGACCTACTCGAGTGCGTAGGCTGCGGGGCCCGACGTCTCTAACCCCAGGTACCAGGAGTGTCCATGCCCAACCAGCCCGACCGCCACGCCCGTTCCTCGCTGCCGATCCCGGACATCCCGCTACCAGGCCTCACCACCTACGACGCCAAGGATCCCGAGACACGGTATCCGCCGATAGAGCCCCTGTTGCCGCCCGACGGAGCACCCAACGTGCTGGTGATCCTGCTCGACGACGTCGGGTTCGGGGCCTCCAGCGCCTTTGGCGGCCCGGTCAACACCCCTACCGCCGAGCGCCTCGCCGCCGGTGGTCTCAAATACACCCGTTTCCATACGACGGCGCTTTGCGCACCAACCCGTCAGGCACTACTCACCGGTCGCAACCACCACTCGGTGGGGATGGGAAGCATCACCGAGACAGCGACGTCGGCTCCGGGCAACAACTCTCTTCGGCCCAACACCAAGGCGCCATTGGCGATGACCCTCAAGCTCAACGGCTATTCGACTGCTCAGTTCGGGAAGTGCCACGAAGTACCGGTCTGGCAGTCGTCCCCCATGGGTCCCTTCGATGGCTGGCCATCGGGCGGCGGCGGCTTCGAGTACTTCTACGGCTTCATCGGCGGGGAGAACAACCAGTGGGATCCTGCTCTCTACGAGGGGACCACGCCAGTCGAACCTCCTGCCACCCCGGAGGAGGGTTATCACCTCACCGAGGACCTCACCGACAAGGCGGTCTCCTGGATCCACCAGCAGAAGGCCCTGATGGGTGAGGGGAAGCCGTTTTTCGTCTACTACGCCCCCGGCGCCACCCACGCCCCTCACCACGTACCCGCGGAATGGCCCGAGAAATACCGGGGCAAGTTCGACGACGGATGGGACGAACTGCGCCAGCGCACCTTTCAACGTCAGAAGGAGTTGGGTGTGATCGCCCCGGACGCCGAACTGACCGAGCGGACGGAGGGCATCCCCGCCTGGGACGACATGGATGAGGACTTGAAGCCGGTCCTGGTCCGACAGATGGAGGTGTACGCCGGCTTTCTCGAGCACACCGACCATCAGGTGGGCCGTCTCATCGATGCCCTCGAAGACCTCGGGATCCTGGACGACACCCTCATCTATTACATCATCGGCGACAACGGAGCCTCAGCCGAAGGCACCGAACGGGGCGCTTTCAACGAGATGTCGAACTTCAACGGCATGGCAAAGGTCGAGACCAACGAGTTCCTCGTCTCCAAGATCGACGAGTTCGGCTCCCCGTCCTCGTACAACCACTACGCCATCGGTTGGGCACATGCAATGAACACGCCGTATCAGTGGACCAAGCAGGTGGCCTCCCACTGGGGCGGCACCCGCAACGGCACCATCGTGCATTGGCCGAGTCGGATCGAGGAGAAAGGCGGGATCCGCAACCAGTTCAGCCACGTGATCGACATCGCTCCCACCGTGCTGGATGCGGCCGCTCTGCCCGAGCCCTCGTTCGTGAACGGTGTGATGCAATCGCCAATGGAGGGAACTTCCATGCTGTACAGCTTCAACGAAGCGGAGGCAGCGGAGAAACACGATCTCCAGTACTTCGAGATGTTCGGCAACCGGGGCATCTACTTCAAGGGATGGAGCGCCGTCACCAAGCACAGGACTCCCTGGATCCTCAGCCAGACAGACGTACCGCCATTCGACGACGACGTCTGGGAGCTATATGACGGCAGCGTCGACTGGACCCAGGCGAACGACCTCTCCGACGACATGCCCGAGAAGCTCCACGAGTTGCAGCGACTCTGGTTGATCGAGGCCACGAAGTACAACGTGATCCCGTTGGACGATCGGACGGGGGAGCGCCTCAACTCCGACCTGGCCGGGCGACCAACGCTGGTCCATGGCAACTCCCAGGTGCTCTATGGGCATATGGGACGGCTCTCTGAGAACAGCGTGGTGAACATCAAGAACAAGTCGTTCTCGGTCACCGCCAACATCACGGTCCCCGACGACGGCGCCGACGGCGTGATAATCGCCCAGGGCGGGCGATTCGGTGGCTGGGCGGTGCACGTCAAGGACGGCCGGCTCAAGTTCACTTACAACGTGCTCGGCATTCACGACTTCGGCGTGACCGCCGAACAGCCAATTCCGGGAGGCGATCACCAGGTCCGTATGGAGTTCGCGTACGACGGTGGAGGTCTGGCCAAGGGTGGCACAGTCACCTTGTTCCACGACGGAAGCGCGGTCGGTGAAGGGAGAGTGGAAATGACCCAACCAATGGTCTTCTCCGCCGACGAGACCACCGACATCGGTCGGGAGACCGGCACGTCGGTGTCCTCTGACTACACGGCGGCGACTAGCCGGTTCAACGGCAAGATCGAATGGGTCCAAATCGACCTCGGCGACGACGACCACGAGCACTTCATCGACGAAGAGGACCGGATGCGCATCGCGATGTCGGTTCAGTGAGATAGTCATCAGGGCAGGCCGAGAGAGGGGCGCCGGCTCAGCCGGCGCCCCTCTTCACATCGAGGTGACAGGCGATCGTCAGCCCGCTCCGTCGGCTCGTCTTCCCAACTCAGCGGCGGTCGGCATCAGGACGATCAGGCCGACGACAGCGATCACGATCAGGTAGGTGAGGACATCGGAGTCGAAGTTCTGCGCACCCACCACCAGGGCCGCGGAGATGTTTCGTTGCCCCGTTCCCAATGCAAACACGCTACGGATGTCGGCCTCCCGACCACCGAGGACCAAGCCGGTCAGGAGCGCCCCGACGATGAAGATCACCCCTGCCAGGATGCCGAGTGACCCGACCAGGTCGATCATGCTGCTGAAGTTGAGGACCAGTGCCAGGACCATCAGCGCAATGAGGGAGAAGTTGGAGGCTGAGGCGAAGGCCGGCTGTGCCGACCCGGCCAACTCCTCCCACCTGGCCCTCACGAACAATGCCACTGCAAGCGGGATCAGCATCAGGACGATCAGGGAGCGGGCGATGTCCCACGGATTCACCTCGACGCCATCCAGGAGCAGCGGGAGCACGATCGGGATGTACACAACGGTCACCACCATGAGCATGACCATCAGCCCGACCGAGAACGCGACGCTGCCTTTCGCTGTCTGCGCCAGCTTTGGCAGGAACGGGGCGCCCGCCGCGGTGGCGAGGAGGACGAGGCCGATCTCGATCGATTGGTCGAGCGAGAGGACGAGGTTGATCAGATAGGCGAGCGCCGGAACCAGGATGAAGTTGGCGAGGAGCGCCATGAGCACGAGGCGCCCGTTGCGGAGCGGACCGATGACCTGATTCATCGTCAGGCTCAGACCCATCGCCGCCATGCTGCCGACAACGAAGATCAGAGCGAAGAGCTGTGTCAGCGTCGTCAACGTCTCGGTCATCCATGTCCTCCTTGGGTGGGTCACCAGGCGCTTATTCGTCCCAGCTCCCCGCCGAAGGACTCTACGGCGCCGTCGACCCCTGGCACCACCCGCGTCTTCTGGATGAAGGCTCTGCCAGCATCAAACCTGCTTCTATTGCAGGATGGAAGGCCTCGAAGCTCTCGCCCTCGGAGGATTGGCCCAATCGTCGCTCCTATTGGCGGGTCTTGCGGTCTACTGGGTCCACCCGACCACCAGGGTTATCGGTGGTTTGGCCGGGTTCGGCGCTGGAGCCCTGGTGGCGGCGGTGGCCTTCGACCTCATCCCAGAGGCTGAGGTGCTCACCGAACCCGAGTTGGCGTTGTGGCTTCTGATCGGCGCGCTCATCTTCGTCGTCGCAGACAGGTTCGTCGAGTCAAAGTTCGGTGACGGTGATGAGGGGGGTGGCCCTCTCGGCATCGTTGTCGGGTCGGTTGTCGACGGTGTGCCTGAGTCTTTGATCTTTGGAATCCAGATCGCCGCTGGATCACCGATCAGTGCGGCGTTCGTAGCTGCGGTCTTCGTCTCGAACCTGCCCCAGGCCCTGGCGCCTTCCGCCGCTCTCGCCGAGTCCGGATGGAAGAAGGGGCGGATGGCGATGATGTGGGGTCTCGTTGTCCTGGCCTGCGCCGTCACTGCTTGGCTGGGCTACATCGGTGGCACCGCCCTGTCATCGAGCGGTGGTCGCGCCGCCGCTCTCGCCGCGGGTGGTCTTCTCGCCATGCTGACCGACTCGCTCATGCCGTACGCGTTCCAGAAGGGTGGCGCCCTGGCGGGTGTGTGGACGGTGGTCGGGTTCGCTGCCTCGCTCGCCGGCTGAGGGCCTGAATCCGGTCACGGCGCTGAAAAGCGACTTTGCGGTTGGTGGAGTCGTTCGCCGTTCCGTCAGGATGGAGCAGGTTCGGGGGACTTTGTTTGCCGACGTTCCATCGCCCGCCGAACAGCTGCGACTGTCACGTAGGACACACCCACTGCGATCAGTACGGGGGTGGTCTGCAATGCTCCGATCTGGGCCAGCAGGGCGGTGAGGAGAACCATCGAGAACGGAGCGGGAACTATCGACCCGGGCACCGCGGCCAGCAGGCAGGTGAAGGCGAGCCCGAGCGGCACCTCCGGGGCGAGGAGGGAAACAATGACCCCGGCGGTTCCCCCGAGGAACAGGACCGGGAAGATGGGACCACCGATGAACCCACTGGACGAACTCACCGCAAAGGCGATGATCTTCCCGACCAGGATCGCGACCAGCAAGACGACCCCGATCTTCGCACCATCTTGCAGCACCGTCTGGAGTTGGTCCGAGCCGGTGAAGTTGGTCAGGGGCAAAGCCACTCCGATCAGACCAAATACGGCCCCTCCCATAACAGGCTTCATCCATCCAGGCCCTCTCACCCTGGAGAAGATGGCGCGAGTGGCCCTCATGACGATTGCGGTGACCAGAACCAAGAAAGCGGCGACCAAGCCCAACCCAATGCCGGCCAGGAGGTGCCAGTCCTCGAACTGGAACTCGGGGACCTGATAGACGCCGAGGAACACGCTTCCGGCGATGGCGAAGTAGATCCCGAGGGACACGCTGGAGGCGATGAGGCTCCCATAGAAGACCCGGAGATACCTCTTTCGCTCCGACTGTGCGACCTCGGTCACGAGGATGATGGCCAGGAGCGGACTGGAAAAGAGCCCGCCAAATGCACCGGCCATCCCGCTCAAGGTGAGGGCTTTGGTGTCGTCATCCCCGAGGTTGCGGCGGCGGGCGATGAGCCCCCCTGTTCCTCCCCCGATCTCGCCCAACGCGACTTCCGGTCCGAGGCTTGCCCCGCCAACAAGCGAGACTGCCGACACCGCCACCGTTGCCGGCACCCAGCGCGGCTCAACGCTCTCGCTCTGCAGGTCCTCGATCAGTCCTGACGTTTCCTCCGGCATCCCGAATCTCTTGCGAAGCAACCCGACCAGCAGCCCTGCCGCGGTGGCGACGGCCACCCACCACCAAGGGCCATCGAACCAGCCGGTCCCAGGTTCGCCGTACCACAGCGGGCCCAGGTCGACGATCCACAGGAAGAGGAGTCCGGAGACTGCGCCGACGAGTCCGAGCAGCAGGGCATATCCAACCATTCTGAGGACTGCGCCCCTCTCGACTCGCCCGGAAGACTCGATTATCGAGGCGTCGTCACTCATGGTCCTGAAGCTACAAAATCGAAGGCGGTCGGTGCTCATCCGAAATGGGTGAAGCAGGCTTCCGATCTCGATTCGTCAGTCCTCGTCAGCCGACTGTTCCAGCCTTGATCGCGGCGTTGTCACTCACCTTGAACAGTGCCACCCTTCGGAGCAGGCTGACCGGGAGTGGCTGGCTGTGGGGGAGTTGGAAGGCGGATTTCGACTTCTTGTAGGGGGCCAACTCGTCGTGAAGAGACTCGAACAGCCTCTCCGTCGGGTAGCAGGCGATCGAGATGTGGCCTTGATGGCCGGAGAAATAGACGACGAACATGTCGTCCTGGCGGTAGGCCGGGATGTTGTAGCTGATGACCTCTGTCGCGTCTGGAAGTGCCTCCACGAAGATCCTCCTGACCTCGTCCAATCTGTCCCGGACCTCCCCGCCGAACGAATCGAGATAGTCATCGACTGAGGTGAACTTCTCAGCCATCTGCGCTCTTCTCACTGGCGACGTTGACGACGAGCTTCCCGCGGGCGTGGCCTGCCGCCAGGTATGACATCGCCTCGGGTACCTCGTCGAGTGAGAGTTCCCTGTCGATGATGGTTTCAATCTTGCCGTCGGCCACGAGCCCAGCCAGCTCGATCAGGTCACGCTCCCGGTTTCCCTCCCACATGAACAAGCCAAGCCGCTTCTTGGAGGTGAGGGATAGCAGCCCACCGAACATGGCGGCCCTGAAGAATCCGCCGAGGGTGCGGGCGATCTGAACATAGGTGCCATGGGGTGTCAGGGCGCGACGGTGAGAGAGCAGTGTGCGCCGTGCTGCGATGTCGAGGATGTAATCGAACTGGCCACCCGGTCTCGTGAAGTCCTCGGTGGTGTAGTCGACCACCACATCGGCTCCTACGATCTTCACGAAGTCGAGCTTCGAGGCGTGGTCCACGCCTGTCACGTGGGCGCCGCGGTGTTTGGCGATCTGGATGGCGAACGGGCCGACGCACCCGCCGGCACCATTGATCAGCACCCGATCGCCTGGCCGCACGCCACCACGAACCTCGAGACCCTGCTTGGCGAGCAGGCCGGAGTGGGGAATGGTCGCCGCTTGTGACATGGAGACGCCTTCCGGAAGCGGAACGAATGCCTTCTCCCGGGCGCACACGTATTCGGCGAATGCGCCCGCTCCGTTGGAGAACACGTCCGCCCAGACTCGGTCACCGGCCTTGAATCGGGTCACCCCATCTCCGACGGACTCGACGACACCGGCGAGGTCGAGACCCAACCGTGTCCTCGGCCGGGAGAGTCCGGTGCCGAGCCTGGCGATCCGAGGCCGCCCGAACAGTTGATCGAGGTCGGCGGTGTTCACGGAGGATCTGTGGACGGCCACCAGAACCTCTCCCGGTCCCGGGGTAGGGGTAGGGATGTCCTCGCATCGGAGTGTGTCTGGTGCGCCGTACCGATCGCGAACTATCGCCTTCACGAAAACGCTCCCATGTGACTTACTGCGCAAGGTATGAGGGGCACGGACTCAGGGTCAGACTGGGTCGCGCCAACCCAGCCCTGGTGCGATGTGTTTCACGATGCTCTCAAGGACGTGTGCGTTGTAGTCGACTCCGAGTTGGTTGGGAACCGTGAGGAGAAGGGTGTCTGCGGCAGCGATCGCCTCGTCCTCGGCTAACTGCTCGATCAGGACATCGGGCTCCGCGGCGTAGGACCGGCCGAAGATGGCCCGGGTGTTCTCATCGATGTACCCGATCTGGTCGCTCTCCTGGCGGCCAACCCCGAAGTAGGCGCGGTCCCGGTCGTCGACGAGGGCGAAGATGCTCCGACTCACCGAGACTCTCGGTTCACGGGTGTGGCCGGCCTCCTTCCACGCCTCCCGGTAGACCTCGATCTGTTTCCGCTGCTGGATGTGGAGCGGCTCGCCGCTCTCGTCGAACTTCAGGGTGGAGGTCTGCATGTTCATGCCGAGTCGAGCGGCCCAGACCGAGGTGTCGTTGGAGCCGGATCCCCACCAGATCCGGTCGCGTAAGCCCTTCGAGTGTGGCTCGATCCGGAGCAGACCGGGCGGGTTGGGGAACATCGGGCGCGGGTTGGGCTTGGCGAAGCCCTCACCACGGAGGAGATCGAGGAAGACCTCGGTGTGGTGCCTCGCCATGTCGGCGTCGGTCTCGCCTTCCGCCGGCTCGTACCCGAAGTATCGGAAGCCGTCGATCACCTGCTCAGGTGACCCCCGGCTGATTCCGAGTTGGAGTCGCCCACCTGCGATGAGATCGGCGGCTCCGGCGTCCTCGACCATGTAGAACGGGTTCTCGTACCGCATGTCGATGACTGCTGTCCCGATCTCGATCCGACTGGTGCGGGCACCAACAGCCGCGAGGAGCGGGAACGGGGAGCCGAGCTGCTGGGCGAAGTGGTGGACCCGGTAGTAGGCACCGTCGAAGCCGACCTCTTCGGCGGCAACGGCCAGCTCGATCGACTGGAGCAGGGCATCCGAGCCGGAACGCACCTGGGAGTGTGGTGTCGCCGACCAGTGTCCGAATGAGAGGAATCCGAGTTTCTTCACGAGGTAAGTCTCGCGCGATCCGAGACCTTCCCGTTCAGGCCCCAACTCTCTTGGCCTACACCTCGCGAGCTAGAGGAGTCTGATCCTCACGGCTACACACAGATTCGGGTGGAGATGTGCGGTCAGGGTTTCGCTGGTCGCCCTTGCCCCTGTCCGTGCTCGATTGCGGGAGCGCCCCCTTGGCCCCGTCCTCGGGCCGGCGTCTGTGATGGTGGCGTGTCTTCCTCGGGCGGCGGCGCCAATGGTCCGGTTGCTGTGTTCGATGTCTCTGTCGTCTCGCCCGGAGTCGCGCCGGGCGAGTCGTCCTTGGCGTCGCGATGCTCCGCGCAGAGCAAGCCGTTGTTGTAGTTGTCGAGGAGGCCAGCCCACGACGACGCCTCACGCCAGGCTTCGTCACTACCTGACACTTCGCTGCCAAGAGGATTGGTGATCAGCCACGCCGTCGCCAGGTCGATCGTATCGGCGATGCAGGTGGAGTCGTTTCCGGCCGAGACGTTCAGCCACGCTGCGACCAGGGGGCGAACCAGGTTCCATGTCATGTCACCCTTTGGAGGTGTACCCAGGGCCGCGAGCGCCTCCTCTTGGGTGAGCGAAAGACAGGTTTCGCCGGTGTCACAGGACCAGTTGTGGTTCCAGTCTCCGATCAAGACCTCCCCTCCAGCGATTGGCCAGACTTCGGGATGGTTCTTCCAGAACCCCGGCGTACCGGTGCCGGCGGCGAGGAGGACGACCTGTGCGGAGCCATCATCGGTGACCGGTGTACCGAAGGGATCCGTGCCCGTTGCCGTCGCGGTGTTGGTGAGTGGAGCCCATACGGTGGTCGAACAAGTCACCATGACCGTGTCACCCACGGCCAAGTTGCCGATCGTCTGTGAACAGCCAGGGACCAAAAGGTCGTCGACGACGACGTCGTGGAGGGCCACATTCCCTGTGTTGGTCACGGTCACCTCATAGGTGACGGTCGTTCCGGCGATGACCGCCTGTTGGCTGACCGTCTTCTCCACCGATATGCCCGGGTCGGCACAAAGAGCCTGAGCTATCAGGTTCATAGCAGCTGGCAGGTCGGCGAAGTCGGGTACGAGCACGACGTCGGTTGCGGCCAGGTTGAAGGTCCCACTTCCGTTGTAGAGGTCGGGACCGGCGAGTTGTTGAAGACGAGCGATGCTGGCGCCGTTGGACAGGGCACTGCCGACGCCGACGGCGATGAGATGGGAGCCTTGTGCCCGCACCTGGTCCGCCTCCTGCTGGGCCCGAAACACTGCCTCGGTGGTCACGCCATTCACGAAGACTCCCCCCGGTTCCCCGCTCTGGTCGAGGTTGTAGGCGGTTGGGTCACCGTCGGTGATGAAGAGGACGGTTGGAGCCACCGGTCCGGCGGCGTTGATACTCGTGACCTCGTCGAGAGCGTCGTCCCAGTTGGTGTATGGGCCCAGCTGCGAGGGAGGGTTGTAGACGCTCGTCGCCGAGGTGGCGTCGATGTAGGGATTGAAAGCATTGGCGAGACTCGTCGTCGTTATCGGGGTATAGCCGAACACGGTGGTCGCAGAGCTACCGAATTCCACGACGGCCGTTGCTGCACCGGAGGTCTCGAGAGGGTTGAGGAAGGAATGCACCGCATTGCGCACCGTTGTCTCGTGGGGATCAACCGATCCACTCTCGTCAAGCACCAGGATCACGTTGGAGCATGTCGCCGGTGTGTCCGCGCGCGCGTCAGGTGTAGGAGCAACCAGTGTGAGTCCCAAGGCGAGCAGGCTGACGACCAATAGACGAGTGCTGAACGTGACCGCGCCGGACACCATGGCTCCTTCTTCCTACCGAAGCCTCCCGGCCTGTCCCCCTCGTGACAGGTTACTACGAAGAGTGATATGTCAACCCAGAGAGTGGTCGAACTTCTCCCTGTCAAGCATGTTCACCTTCGGCGATTCTGGATCCAGCTCGCGGACCGCTTTCCAGCACGTAAACGCGGAGCTCAGTCCCTGCCTCTGGTCGTCATGGACCAACTCGAAGCATGTTGGTGATACCGCTATTGACCATCCCCAGGGCCGACTGTATAAGAGAGTGACAGAGGGCGGAGAAGGCACCGCACCTCGTCTGCGAAGCTTGAGGCTTCCATTCATCTAGGCGAGCGCCATGTCAGATAACCGCCCTAGGAAATCGAGAGCGGTTCCATCCGGGGAAATGAGAGCACCGCTGAAGAGGAGGGCATTATGAGGGCCTTGAAACGTTTCGTTGCGATTCTCTTGATTCTCGGGGTGGCGTCCCCGGCATTGGCCGCCCCACCGTCTACCGAGACCA
>DASTOM010000017.1:0-47954 GCA_035762545.1 Acidimicrobiia bacterium | reverse complement strand
GGGTCTGATCCAGCTGCTCGCGATCGCCAGGCTCGGAGGCGCGCGGTTGTTGCTTTCTGTCAGGGCCGATCTGGTCACGTGGCTGGAGAGCCGCTCGGCGGCCACCGGAGAGCCAGTACATCGAATTGCTGACCGGGGTCTCGCTACCTACCGCGCCAGCCTGGAGATGCCTTCCGATCCTGAGCTCCGCGACACATCGAGGTGACCCGGAGCACTCTGGTTCTGGACGGATCCGGGGCCGATGTTGCCCTTGTGGGTGGGAAGGCAGCGATGACCGATCGTCTGATCGGCCTTGGGATGCCGGTCCCGCGCTCTGGTGCGGTGACGACAGCGGCATACGAAAAATTCGTGGATGATGCCCACTTGGGCGTCGAGCTCCATCGATTGCAGATGGCGCCCGGGCCTGACGAGGAGGCAATCCGGGAGGTTCAGGACAAGTTCATGACTGCCGCCATCTCGTCCGACCTCGCCGGCGAGATCGTGTCCCTGGCGAGCGAAGTGGGTGGCACATCCCCCGTTGCGGTCAGATCCTCCGCCACTGCCGAAGACACGTTGCTGTCTTCGTTCGCCGGCCAGTATCGATCATTCCTCGATGTCAGCGGGGAAGCCGAGTTGCTCGAATCGGTGCGGAGGGTGTGGGCGTCGCTTTGGCTGCCAGGTCCGATCGCGTATCGAAGGTTCCGGGGCGTCGCCGGCTCACCGATATTGATGGGGGTGCTCTTGATGAAGATGGTTCCCGCCCGCTCCGCTGGGGTTGTCTTCACAGTCGATCCCGGGGGGACACCCGAAGGATTACGAGTCGAGTCGGTCGACGGTCTGGGAGAGTTGTTGGTGTCGGGTGCGGTGACTCCGGATGCGTACATCGTCGACAGGCACGACTATCACCATCTCCCCCAGCCATTGCCTCGAGTCATCGAGCTCTCTTTGCGCGTGGAGACGGACCTCGGGAACCCCCAGGACATCGAATGGGCATACGACGGGCAGCAGGTCTACGTCGTCCAGGCACGACCGATAACCATCGATGCTGGCGCTCAAACGGATCCCTTCGACACACTGCCGAATCCGACGGTCACATACACGACGGCTGGAATTGCCGAGATGGTGCCTGGCGTCCTCTCTCCGTGGCTTTGGTCAATCGCCGGCCGGCTCCTCGAAGAGGCCTTCCGGATCGTCTACGACGATCTTGGGGCACTCCCGTACATCTCGACACCTTTTGGCATCCTCGCCCGGTTCCGGGGGCGTGCCGCCACCAATTTGGACATATTGAAAGAAGCGGTGGCGCTCAGGCCGGGCGGTTCCCCGGAAGAACTCGAGCAGCAGTACTTCAGACAACCTCTGCCGGAACACAATGATGACCCGGATCATGGCTCGCCTGATGGCTTGAACTGGCACACCATCAGGCACTCTCTGCGCGAGCTGGCTGTCAGGTCCCGCTTCATCCGAGAAGCCGACGTCGCGGTGCCGGCGGTCGAAGAGCTCCTCGAGGCATCCGTCGACATGTCACGGATGAGCGATCCGGCGCTGGCGGCTTATCTGCATCGCCTCGTCGACCTGGGCGGGAGAATCATGGCGGCACAAGTGGGAGTGGCCGCCGCCGCGGCGGCGGCCTATCGCGGCCTCGAGCTGTTCTTCGATGGGCGAATGGAGGACGAGGAGGCATCGAACTGGGTCAGGCGTCTCACATCAGGCGCGGGCGAGACTGGCGGCGGGCAGCTGATCTTCAGGCTCAGAGACCTGGTTCGAGAGCATCTCGACGGTCCTCTCGCCGAGCTCTTCGACCAGGAGGTGTCCTCGGATCAGCTCTGGGATGAGGTCGCCAACCATCCCAGCGGCGCGGCGTTCATCGTGAGCTGGGACACGATCGTCAAGCGGGCCGGATCGGGCTCGGTATTCGGAGGTGAGACCTGGGAAGAGCTGGGGCACTCGGGGGACCTGCTCGCCCAGGCCATCGAGTTGGCGAGGCGCCCCCACCGTCACCTGGAGGATCTGCGGAGAGAATCGTTCGCCGAGGTGGTGGCCCTATTGACCGACAATCCAAAATGGCGTCGCATCCGTTGGCTCACAGGCCAGGTCATCGATGTCCGAATCTGGATCCTGAGTCGGATGGTCGACGACGTCGTGTCACTGCTCACACGGCGTGAGCACACTAAGACTGCGCTCTTGCGTCTCGGCGGCGAAGTCCGGCGCGCCACTCTCGAATTCGGGAAACGGCTCACCGAGTCGAAGGTCTTGAGCGATCCGACCGAAATGGATTTGCTGACCGTCTTCGAGCTTCCAGGTGTCCTCACCGGACGACGACCGAGTCCGACTACGTTGGACACGCGTTCGCGCCACCTCGAGGCTGCGAGAGAAGACGAACCATTGCCACTCCGTTTCGTCGGGCGGCCAACAGCACCGGAGGCTGACGTCCTCGAAGGCAACGTGTTCCAGGGATGGGCCGGGAGTGCCGGCGAGTACACGGGGCCGGCCGTGGTCGTCACCAATCCTGCCACGACGCTTCCACGTGGATGTGTTCTGGTGGCACAGAGCACTGACGCCTCCTGGACTCCCTTGTTCCTCCAGGCAGGTGCGGTCGTGGTCGAGAACGGAGGGCCGCTCTCACATGCCGCTGTTGTGGCTCGCGAAATCGGGTTGCCTGCTGTCTTGAATCTCCCCGGCCTCGTCGACCGGCTGCAGGGACAGTCCGTCGATCTGACGGTGGATGGATTCTCCGGAACGGTGACCATTCACCAACGGAAGGAATCGAGGTCATGACGATTGCGGTCTTCATTCCCGCCGCCATGGGGCTGGGAGTTCTCTTCAGCGTGGCCCTTCTCTTCGATGACCTCTACCGGAAAGCCTTTGGGATCCGGTCTGCGCGGAAGCGAGCGAGCCTGATGGGGGCGAGCACCGCCGCCCAGACGATCCGCGGAGAGTTCGAGATCCTCCAACCGCCCAAGGGGCTCCGGAGAACCAGGGCGTATTGGATGACAGCTGCCGCTCTGCTCACGCTCGGGGCCATCGCGCTCCCGGGTGCCACATGGAACTACTTCAACCCGGGTGGATATGTCGAGGGCATCGCCTTCGTCTGGGCCATCTCGTCCGTCGTCGTGGTCTTCTTCCTTCTCTCCGGTGTCGCAGTCCTCCACGCGGCCCCGTCACTCCTCCCCTGGTTCGTTGCGTGCGTCACCGTGGGCTACGCGATACGTCTCGTCACTTTCCTCGAGTTCGGCAGTCGGGTCTCAGCTGCTGTCGGGATCGTCATCGTCGGAGGGGTCGCAACCGTCGTGGCGAGATCGTGGTCCAAACATCACAAGGGTCTGCCGGCAGGCGTCTGGCCGTTCTTCGTGGCAACGTCCCTGACGACTGACACAAGATCCGGGGTCGAGGACAATGAGGGAGATGAAGGGGGCATCTGACATCCAGGGACCTCCAGCCAGCCTCTCGAAGTTGACATTCGTCACCGGGTCCCTCTTCGTAGCCCTGGCATTCGCAGTGGCGGCCCAACCGGCGTCGATTCAGCCGTTCGACGAGCTCCTCGGTCGTCTGATCACCGGAATCCACGGCTCGGCATCGTCTGTGATCGACCTGACGACACTTCTCGGCGACCGTCTCCTCATCTGGCCGATCACCATGGGCGCCGTCCTGATCGTCGCCTGCCGCTGCCGCAGCCTTGCGGTCGTGCTCGCAGTGAGCGCGGTCTCTGCACTTCTTGTCGAGGTGGCGGTCAAGTTCCTGATCGACCGCCCTCGCCCAGGAACGGTCGGGTTTCTCGCGTCTTTTCCAGTGGTCACGTGATGACAGCCGTGGCATGGTGGGCCTGGTGCCGGCGGTGACCTTCGTGCTCACGCACAGCTCGACGCTCCGACGGATAACGCTCGGCACGTCGGTCGTCATCGTGACAGCCGTCGCCATGAGCAGGGTTTCACTCGGCGCCCATTGGGCGACCGACGTGGTGGCGGGGATGCTGCTCGGGGTCGTCGTGACCGCAACCGCATACAGGATCGTGATGTCCTCAGGAGGGACCGACTGCAGTTGCCGTGTTCATGGCACCACTGTGCCGGCAGCGGGCGTGTAGACAGGTCCGCGGGTTGGCACATCTCACGGCGACACCCTCGGATATTCCAGGTCGATCGAGAGCAACTCCCGCCCGTCGTAGCTATGACCACTCAGTTCGATCTCAACCGGGCCACCGCCGTCGTCACTCACCTCGACCAAGCCGAACTGGCCGGCACCGGGGAAGGCACCACCGCTGAATGGGCCGCCTTTCTCAGAGCCCGGTCGGTCGAGGGCTCCGGCGTGCATCACGGGAAAGCCGCCATCGGGGTTGTTCGTGCCGTCATCGAAGGCGACCATGTGGGCGTCTCCCGCCAGCATCACGAGGTTGTCGATCCCATTCACCTCGATGTGACGACCTATCAGCGCCCGCTCCTCAGGAAAGCCGGCCCATGAGTCTGCGCCGCGCTCCGCTTCCCCCAACCATGGGATCGAGCTCACCCATATGACGACACTGTGAGACCGAGAGGATGTGGCCAACTCGTCGAGGAGCCATTCGAGTTGTTCGGCTCCGAGCGCGGTCGTTTCTGTCCGTGCCGACCTGGTGTCCGTGATGATGAATCGGACCGAACCCATCGTGAATGCTTGAGCGATGGGCGCGTCAGGACCGTCGAGAGCGAACGGATAGTGAGGAACGATCGTCCGATAGCTCACCAGGGCGGCGCCCCGACTCGGTGACGCTCTACCCGAGTCGTTGGGGCCATAGTCGTGATCGTCCCAGGTGTATGCGATGGGAACGGACTCATAGAGCGCAGCCTGGGCCGGCGCCGACAGTGTGCTGTCGAATTCAGACGTGAAGCTGTCGAGGGCGCTGTCGGCGATATCGGCATAGAAGAAGTCCCCGGTGATGATGTAGAGGTCGGGTTCGGCCTCGTGGATCACATCGAAAACCATGCCGTTCGACCCAGGACTAGCACACCCAGAGAAGGCGACAGTGAAGTCGAAGCCGGTCGACGGCCAGGTCGTGAACCGACCTGGGTGACCATCGTCGACGTGGCCATCCACCTCCAGGTGATAGTCGTATTTGGTACCTGGGGCGAGAGCGGACAACTCGAACCGATACACAGGACCGCGTAGCGACGAATCGACGTAGGTCATTTCCTCGG
Organism: Acidimicrobiia bacterium; assembly: GCA_035762545.1. Lineage (GTDB taxonomy): Bacteria > Actinomycetota > Acidimicrobiia > Spongiisociales > ZC4RG35 > JANQRA01. Next base: position 42,813 of record DASTOM010000017.1, on the reverse strand, counting down.
ATTCGGCGGGCCGGTAGCCGAGACGAACGGAATCAGCGGCTTCCACGCTGGCCACCACCACTGCCTCGGTGCTCGTCACGCCCCCTGACCACACCCATCCCACCGCTGACCCTTGCACCGCCAACCTATCCGACTCTGGATGTGCCGGTCCGGTACTGAGTTGGTTGAAGGCATAGGCGGCCCCTCCGCCCACCGCGAGCAGTAACACCACGCCGGCCGCGACAGTCAGCACCGAACGTAGCGTCCGGATTCGACTCCAGGCAAGGACAAACAGCACACCTGGAGTGATGAACGCCAATGCCACGCCAAGCGAAAGTACCGCCCCGTACTCGAATGCCGCCAAGGAGCCGATGGCCACTCCTGCCGTGATAGCGAGGAGACCGAAGGCTTCCCACCGCCACGCCAATGCAAGGCCGAGCAGTGCGAGAACAGCCGCTGCCAGCGAAGCCGGCTGTCCCCACGATGGGTAGTCGTCTCCGCCAGGGTTCAATCCGGAGCCCACTGCGAAAGCGGACCCTGCGACGATCACGAGTGACAGGACCCGACCAACAGCTCGCAGCCATCGCTCGGCGTCCTCCGTCATGACAAGCTCGTTCAGGGCAGCCGGACCCAGCGAATCGAACCAAACCGGACGCACATCGGGTTCCGAATTCCTGTGGGACATCAGAGAGATCCTTCCGACGATGTGAAGATACGAACGTCGTACCTCGATCGGCTACCGGCGAAAGTCCCGGAAATGCGTCCATTCGACCGTCTCCGGAGTCTGTCACACCACCGTGACCGTCAGAGGTGTTTCGACGAGGACGTCGGGAGATCAGGCGGATGCTCGATCGCTGCGGGGAGTCAGGAGGCCTGCGGCCCCCTGGCGTTTGCCCACCACCGCAGGAAGCTTCCGACTCCAACGAAGAAGAGCAGAACCAGCAGGGACCACAGAGCCACCGCCCCATAGCCACCCGTGTGGTATGGGTCGAGGAATGGGTAGGGGTACCAGTCAGCGATCGGTCCTCGGATCAAGGTGACGGCCAGGTACGCGGCAGGAAAGATCAGCCACACCCACAATGTGGTTCTGGCAAGCGGACGAACCGGTGGGAAGAGAAGCCAGTCGATGAGGGCAGCAGTGGGACCCAGGGAATGGAGCACCCAATTGACCCATTGGTCGGTGAGCCCCACATCGGCCTCGATTGGACGGAGCAGGACCGCATACACCAGCCCGGTGATGACCATGAACAGAGTGACCGCGCCACGGAAGAGTCCATTCGACGACATCCAATCAGGGCGCAACGCCAGGCCGGCGAACAGCACCGCCGCGAGGATGTTCGACAGTACGGTGAAATAGAAGAAGAAGTTCACGCTCTCGAAGGCCGTGACCAAGGCGGCCACGATCGCCGCTGCCAGACCCAGTCGTATGGCACGTCCCAGGAGACCTCGCCCCAACACCTGCTTGCCGGAGCGCGTCAGAGACATCTGGCGAGACTATCGACTCGCCTGGTGCACATCAGAGCGAAAGCAAGGGGCGTCGCAATGTGCCAGCGGCGAGACGCTGCCAACCGAGTCCGCGAAAAAGGCCACCCGCGAGGGTTGGTCCTGGTTCAGCCGTCGAAATGTCGGGCGATGTCACCGTCTCCGAGCGACACGCCCGTGATCAGATCGACCAGATCCCTCGTAGTGACTCCGTTGAGGTCATCGAGTTGAGCCACCTTGAGACCGTGCCGCAGGACCACGGCGCGATCGCACACTTCGAGGACGTCATGCATGTTGTGGCTGATCAAGAGCACGCCCACCCCTTCTTTTCGCAGGGTCTTGATCAGGTCGAGCACGAGTGCGGTCTGCTCGACTCCCAATGCTGCGGCTGGTTCGTCGAGCAAGACGATGTGATGCCCCCAGGCAACGGCCCGGCCGACCGCGACCGACTGGCGCTGCCCCCCGGAGAGCTGACTCATCAGCTGTCTCACCGAGTCGATGCGAATGTGGAGCCGGTCCAGGATTTCCCTCGTCTCGCGGTGCATCTTCTTTCGATCCATCCAGCGAAGCCACCGTGCCGGTCCGGAACGGATGATCTCTCGGTTGAGAAACATGTTGGTGGTGATATCGAGACTGTCCACCAAGGCCAGGTCCTGGAACACCGTTTCGATGCCGAGGTCCCTCGCCGCCTGAGGGCTGTCGATGACCGCTTCCCGTCCGTCGACTCTGATGACACCTGAGTCGGGGACGAGACTGCCGGCTATGCAGCTGACGATCGTCGACTTGCCGGCTCCGTTGTCCCCCAGCAGCCCAAGCACTTCTCCCGGGTAGAGCTCGAAGCTGACCCCCCGGGCTGCTTTGACGGCGTCGAAGCTCTTGGTGAGGTCGAGGACCTCGAGCACGGGCCGCGAACCAGTCTCGGCCGCCGACGAGTCGGCCCGGCCCTGGACGGCTGCTCGGTCATCCATCGATCATCGGCCTCACTTCACCGATGAGCCGCTCGAGGGTCTCCGAGTCGTAAGGAGCGGCCATCTCGGAGATGACGGTATCGAATCCAATCGCCTTGAAATCAGCGATCTTCTCGGCCAACTGCGTCGGGGTGCCCACCCAGAACGAAGCGTCTGCAACGACATCGCTCATGGGTGTCCGGTTGGCATCCATCTGGGCCTGCCAGAGGGCTTTCGCTTCTGCTTCGGTGTCTCGGATCAGTGGCTTGCACCCAACCGTGAACTCGATGGCTTCGAGGTCTCGGCCCACTTCTTCACAGTGTTGTTTGAGGACTTCCGCTTTCCTCTTCAGGGTGTCGACATCGCCGAACGCGTTCCAGATGTCGGCATACTTGGCGACCGTTCGAAGAGTCTTCTTCTCACCAGTCCCGCCAATCGCAATCGGAAGGTGTCGTTGGATTGGCTTTGGCTCGTGGCGCAAGTCGACGAACTCGTAGTGGGAACCGTGGTGATCGACCGTCTCGCCGTCCAAGAGCCGGCGGGCGACACCGACCGCCTCGTCGAGCCAGTCGAGGCGTTCGCCGGCGCTCCGACCAAAATCGATGCCGTGGGAAGTGTGCTCGAGCTGGTGCCAGGCACCGCCCAAACCGAGGATTGCGCGGCCCCCGCTGATGTGGTCGAGGGTCACCGCACTCTTTGTGACGATGCCCGGGTTGCGGAAGGTGTTGGCGCCCACCATCAGCCCGAGTCGAACCCGGGAGGTCACCTGAGCACAGCCAGCTATTGCGGTCCAGCCTTCAAAGATCGGCTGGTGGGGGTCCCCGAATATTGCGTACAGGTGGTCCCAAGTCCACAAGTGGTCATAGCCGAGACGATCTACGTGTCGTGCCGCGTGCTCGAACTGGGGCCAATTGGTTGCCTGGCTCCAGAGGAGGATCCCAAGCCGTGTTCTGGTCAAGAGCCGGCCACCTGTGCAGTGCTCTCCCGGACCACGAGCTCCGGATCGAGGACGACATCGGAAACGTCGCTTCCCGAGGTTTCCTCGGTGAGCATGCGAAACAGGAGACGAGCCGCAGCCCTGCCCATCTCTACACCCGTCTGACTGACCGTCGTCAATGGGGGGATGGTGTAAGCGGCCATGTCGATGTCGTCGTAGCCGACGATCGAGAGGTCCCTCGGGATCGACGCACCGATCCCATAGGCGGCGCGCATGAGACCGATGGCCGTGGTGTCCGAGGTGGCATAGATAGCTGTTACCTCCCGTCCGAGGTCCATTCGTGGGAGGATCTTCGTGCCGAGCTCGAATGCCTTGTCCGGCTCCTGATCTGTGATGTGAATCTGGACGCGGTCTCCGGCTCCGTGGGAATGCATATATCGCTCGTATCGGTCGGCACGGAGTCGGCCGTCGTATGTCCTCGAGTCGGACACGCACACGATCGATCGATGTCCCAATTCCCAGAGGTGGTCCATCGCCAACTCTGTTCCGAGGTTGCTGTCCGAGTACACACCGGGAACCTGGCGGCGCTCGGTTCGATCGGTCACACCGACCACGTAGTTGTGCTGGGAGGCGAGAGCCTCCAGCGACTCGTCACCGCCCTCGAGATCGCCGATCACGATGATCCCGTCCGCATGCGACTGTTCGAACATCGACGCATAGGCCACGGCCATCTTCGGCTCGTAGTCGACGTGTCCTAGAAACATCCGATAGCCGTGATCGCCGGAGACCTCGTTGATCCCTCGCAGGATCTGGATGTGGAAGGCGTCGGTGATGTCACGGGCGATGACTCCAAGCAGCGAGCTGCGACTACCTCTGAGACCCCTGGCCAGGAGGTTGGGCTTGTAGCCCAGTTCCGCCGCCACGGCGAAGACCCGGTCACGGGTCTCCTGTCGGATCGGGACACCGCTCTCCTTGGAGTTGAGGATCCGGGAAACGGTCGTCACCGAGACACCCGCACTGGCAGCGACGTCCTTCAGGGTCACCGAGCCTGTGTCACTCTTCACTATGTCCTCTCGAATCTCACGCTCGTCACCCTCGACGAATGTCTCGGACAGGGACGCTTGACGGTCGCGCCACTCGCAGTATATATTCGGAGATAGGCTTATCGTCAAGCGCAAACGTTAAGCGTTCACGATACGCCTTAACGATGACTGTCCTCTTGGAGACGAACTTGGCAACGAAGGTGGACGAATACCCCAGATTCGATCTCAAAGGTCAGATCGCGCTGGTCACCGGGGCGGCCAGGGGGCTCGGAAGCTCTATTGCGATGGCTCTGGCCAACGCCGGAGCCGATGTAGCCCTCGGCGTGCGGATTCCCGGAAGCGGCAGCGAGGTAGCCGACCGAATCCGAAGCATGGGCCGGAGGACGTTGGTTGTCCCGATGGACGTGACCGATCTAGCCCAGATCGAAGCCGCCACTCAGAAGGTCGTCTCCGAGTTGGGTCGAATCGACCTTCTTGTCAACAACGCCGGGCTCGGCCCGGAGAACGCACCCGAGGATGTCACCGAACCGGACTTCGATCTCACGTTCGACGTCAATGTCAAGGGCCTGTTCTTCGCCTCGCAATCGGTCGGTCGGGTGATGATCGGCCAAGGTTCGGGGCGGATCGTGAACATGGGCTCCCAGGCGGGGCTCGTCGCCCTTCCCGGCGAGGCCATCTACTGCGCGAGCAAAGCCGCCGTGTCCCATCTCACACGGTGTCTGGCCGTTGAATGGGGCACACACGGGATCAACGTCAACGCAGTGGCGCCAACGTTCATCCGGACGCCAGGGACCGAACCAGCCTTGTCCGACCCTGCCTTCCACGATGACGTCGTCGAGCGCATCGCCGGGCTGCACCGAATCGGCGAACCCGTAGACGTGACAGGTGCCGTCGTCTTCCTCGCCTCGCCGGCTGCCTCACTCATCACGGGAGAGACTCTGGTCGTTGATGGAGGCTGGACGGTGCGATGATGACGACCAGGGAGATGACGACACAGTCGCCGGATGACCCCCGGGAGCAGGAGAGCGCCCTGAGCCGGTTGACGGGCTGGTTCTTCATGCCGCACCGCGTTCGCACCTCGGCGATCCTTGGAGTTCTGATCGTTTTCATGATGATCGGGGCCGCTCTCTCACCCCACTTCTTCACAGCGTCGAACCTTCTCAACGTTTCCCGGCAGATGTCCATCGTCGGTATCGCCTCGATCGGCATGACATTCGTGATCCTCACCGCCGGGATCGACCTCTCGGTGGGATCGATACTCGGTTTCTCCGCCGTTGCTGCCGCTTGGATGCTGAGCAGTGGTGTGCCCTGGCCGCTGGCGCTCGTATTGGCGATCGGAGCCGGAGCAGGCGTCGGCCTGATCAACGGTCTCGGAATCACCAGAGGCAAGATCCAACCTTTCATCATGACCCTGGCGATGTTGGTGATCGCCCGCGGTGTCACGATGACTCTTTCCAACGGGCAACCAATTCCCCTTGGCGAGGCCGCTGAATCGGTGGCGTGGGTCGGCTCCGGGAACTTCCTAGGACTGCCTGTGCCGCTGTGGATCTTGACCACAGTGTTTCTCATGTCGTCGTACGTGCTGAGGAACACGCCCTTCGGATGGCACGTGTACGCGGTTGGCGGGAACCTCGAGGGCGCTCGTAGGTCAGGCCTCAACACCAAACGTACGATCACTTGGGTCTATGTGATCAGTGGAGCCTGTGCGGCGATCGCGGCGCTGATCATCATCACCAGGCTCACCGCCGGTGAACCCAGTCAAGGAACTCTGCTCGAACTCGACGCGATCGCAGCAGTCGTGATCGGAGGCACGAGTCTCTTCGGTGGCGTGGGTGGTGTCGGGGCAACTGTCGTCGGCGCCGCGATCCTCGCGGTCACCGAGAACCTGCTCAATCTCGTGGGTGTCTCCCCCTTCTCACAGCAGATCGTCAAGGGACTCATCATCCTCGGCGCGGTGCTCCTAGAGCGCAGAGTTCCCATGCTCACCGGGTCGAGGACTCGGGCCTCCAGGCCCACAAAAGGAAACGGAGAGCAGGCATGAGAGCCTGCAGAAAGGGCACAGAGACATGAAACGAAGACACGCGATTTGGATCGCGTTGCTCACCGCACTTGCGGTGCTCGTGGCCGCTTGCGGTGGTGACGGGGCTAGTGACACGACCGCGGACGGGGGGAGCGACACGACCGCCGCGCCCGACACCACAGGGGCGCCGGACACGACAGCGGACGCGCCGGACGATCAGATTGTCATTGGGTTCTCACAAGCCAACAACGGTGATGTCTGGCGCATCAACCAGACTAACAATGTCGAAGAGGCCTGCTCGACTCTGATACCGGGCGCCGAGGTGATCGTCACAGACGGACAGGGCGAAGGCTCGAAGCAGAGCGCTGACGTGGACGATCTCATCGCACGAGGTGTTGACGTCCTGTTGCTGACCCCGCTGACAGCCGACGAACTGACCCCGGCCGCCGAGCGTGCCTTGGACGCCGGAATTCCCGTGATCACGCTGGATCGCAGTGTGAACGTGGAAGTCACCCAGCACATCGGGGCCGACAACAAGCTCATCGGCGAGAAAGCCGCAGAGTTCGTCTCACAGACCCTCCTAGGTGGCCAGGGCGGAACGGTGATCGAGATCCAGGGGGTCCTTGGTGCATCGGCTACCACCGACCGACACGATGCGTTCGTTGCGTGGCTCGAAGCGAATGATCCCAACGTCGAGATCATCGAGAGCCAAACAGGTGAGTATCGACGGGAGCCTGCGTTCGAGTTCATGAACGACATGCTGCAGCGGTACGGCCCTGGAGAGTTCGACGTGGTCTACACCCACAACGACGAGATGGCTCTCGGCGCTGTCCAGTCGATGGATGAGGCTGGTCGTCTCGGAGAAGCCGCCATCGTGGGCATCGACGGCCAGAACGAGGCGATTCAGGCGATCGCCGATGGTCAGATCGCGGCGACCTTCACCTACGACAACGCTGGTAAGGAGGCGTGCGAATCCGCCGCAGCCCTTCTCGCCGGAGAATCCATCGATTCTGAGTGGGTCCTGGAAACCACCCAGATCGACGAAACCAACGCTGAAGAGTGGATCGGCCAGGGCTTCTGATCCGCTGAGTAGACGGGGACGCAGAGGTTTCCTCCTCTCCTGCGTCCCCGTCCACTCCCATCAGTGTCCAAATCCACACCCATGACACACATGGCTCATGAGATACGCCAGATCCCGGGCCGGGGGCTGCAGAAGGTGACTCAAACCCTATGAGTGAGTTCCCCACGGTGTTCGGCAGGAACCTGGTGGAGAGACTTCCTGAGTTCGTGCACGGGCCATACCTCGTCGTGACCATGACAGATCTCTGGCCCACCTTCCGTGACCGACTCAGCGACGGCGCAATCGGAGTGCACTTCGTCGAGACCCTCGAACTCTCCGAGCTCGAGGAAGCCGAACCAGCCGTCCCCGACGGGGCAGCCATCGTTGGTCTAGGAGGTGGGCAGGCCGTCGACGTGGCGAAGTACTTGGCCTGGAAGAGGCGTCGACCCCTCTTCCAGGTTCCGACTGCAATGACTGTCAACGCACCGTTTGGCCACAGGGCCGGCCTCCGCGTCGACGGCATCGTCCGATACCTCGGATACGCGGTCCCCGAGGCCGTCTACGTCGACTACGACGTGATCCGAAGCGCACCACCGGCACTCAACCGAAGCGGCGTGGGTGACATCCTCTGTTATCACACCGCCCATCGGGACTGGGAGATCGCCGACGCGATGGGACGGACCGAACCGCAGTGGCCATACGATCCCGGTCTCGTCGAACAAGCCCGACTTCGTCTCGAATCGGTCCTGGACGACCTCGACGAGATCAGAGACGTAACCGACCGGGGTATCCGAACGCTGATGAGTGCACATCGCTGGGGTGGAGCCACGTTCCACGACTCGGGCTGGAACCCACGCCACATCGAAGGGATGGAACATTTCGTCTTCTACAACCTGGAACGGATCACCGGGCGACACTTCATCCACGGCCAGCCCGTGGGTCTCGGGATCTACCTCGGATCCCTGCTCCAGGACAACGAGCCGGATCGGCTTCTCGACGCTCTACACCGTGTCGGCGTCGACATAAGACCAGAGGCGATGGGAGTCACATGGACAGACGTGGGGGAGGCAGTGACGACGCTCCCCTCGTTCGTCGAGGAGGCGGGTCTTTGGTTCACCGCCGCAAGCGCCGGTCCCATACCCGGCGATCTGGTCGATCGGGCCCGCTCGGGAGTGGTCGAAAAGTACGGAGAATGGAGCTGAACGTGAAGGTCGGGCTCACTCTTCCCCAAGGCTGCGACCGGGAGTATCTGGGCCTCGACCCGGAGACGGCATGGCATCGGACACTCGACATCGCGCTACTGGCCGATCAGGCAGGTTTTGAGTCTTTGTGGCTCTACGACCACTTCCAGGTCGACCCACCTCCCGAACCAGCCATCGTCTTCGAGCCGATGGTCGAACTAGCCGCGATAGCGATGGCCACAGAACGCGCCAAGCTCGGACACCTGGTTCTCGCCGCCGCCTACCGCAACGCCGCCCTTACCGCCAAGACCATCTCCACCATCGACGTGATAAGCGGAGGTCGCGCCATCCTCGGCATCGGGGCCGGATGGAAGGAGGACGAGTGGCTCGCCTACGGCTACGGATTCCCCGAGGCGAAGGTTCGCCTCGACATCTTGGAAGACACCCTCGAAGTCATCACCCGAATGTTCCAGCCCGGGCCCACCACCTACCAGGGCAAGCACGCTCATGTCCTCTCGGCGATTCACGAGCCCAAAGGCCTGCAGGAACCCCGAATCCCGATCGTTGTGGGAGGAAACGGACCCAACCGCACCTGGCGGCTCGCCGCCCGTTACGCCGATGAGCTGAACCTCGACGCCCTCACCCCGCAGAGGCTGGCTTCAGCGATCCCTGTCATCCGCGACCGCTGCCACGAGATCGACCGTGACCCCGAAACCCTCAGACTATCGGTTCACATCTGGGGGGAGGCGGGGGACGTTCCCCCGGGTGAAGGACGCCAACGGAGATTCGCCGAATACGCCTCTCTTGGAGTCCACCGCATAATCGTGCAGGGTTTTCAAGGTGTCTCCGACCCCAGTGCGCTCGAGCAGCTCTTCGAGGACTGCCGCTCAGCCGGTCTCCTTTCCTGAGACATCGAGCGTTCCACCCAGTCGAGAAATCTGGTCTGACCAAACTCGAATCCGGACCATGCCTCGACACTCGCAGGTATTCGACAACAGACAAACGTCTGCAGAGAATCGGCCCCCTCATGGAGGGGGCCGGTTCCCAAGCGGTGCAGCTACAGACCTATCCGCACCAATTCGCCTCGACCGCGGTGCCGAAGACGTCTACGTAGAGCCCCCCGCTGAACAGCGATGGCGTTGACCGATGCAGCGCTAGCGTCTCGGACAGGCTGAAGTTCCCGACCAAGGTCTCGAGGGCCTCGTCTGCATAGACGTCGACACCGTTTTGAGCCACGGCTGGCATCAGACCGGGCACACTGGTCAGGACGCCTATCCCTGCGGACTGGCACGCAATTCCGCCCGGTACGGGGCCGGCGGCCGATGCGGGCAAGGCAACGGCGAGCGCCATGGCGACGGCCGCGAGCAGAATCGTGATCCTTTTTCTCATGAGACTTCCTCCTTTTCTCGTGGTGAGTCTCCCCTGTGGTTCGTTACGCCACCCCTCGACGGATGAATCCCAGGTCTTCATGCCATGGATCCAACACTCTGGGACACCCACGTCGCACACGACAAGCCCGCCGACCAGCGGCTCCGAGGCTCACTGATCCTCGGCCTGATCCGAAGGCTCTACGGTCCTCTCGTCAGCGAGAGATCGCGACGATCTCGTTCAAGTTGCCTGAGATCTTCTCCTCCCTCCACGCCTATCAGGTCGCCGAAGCCCTGACCCACGTGACGGCGACGTCGCCCCCCCGACTCACTGACGTATGCAGCAGTTCACACCGAGCCGTCCGCTCGTCCGACAAGCAGGAGTGGCGCTATCTCTCCCTTGCCCTTGACTTCGATGGGCTCACGTTGCTCGAACCGAAAATGGTCTTTGAGTCGCTCATAGGCACGCGGAGCAAATCTATCCGATGACCAACCTCGGCCCTTCCGGGACGACCGAAGACGCCTCTAGCACCTCGATAGCCAAGACGCTCGGCGGCCACCATCCCCAACACACGCCTACGTGTGAGTAGACGACGTCACGGATAGGTCTTCATCGGTGACGTCAGCCTCGACCGCCGAAGTCTGCGTCGACTTCGCGGGGTCCTCTCTCGGCCACCTGAGGGCAAGCCAGACGATCGAAGCCATGATCACCACCGTGGCCCCGGTCATCAGGTTGAAGATCGCGTCCGGGTATCCCGTGATTCCATCGGCGAACATGGCCACCTGTGCGACTCCAAAAACGGATCCAGCGATGATGTTGGTCAGACGGTCGAGCCGGCTGGGAAGGACCAATGACAGAAAAGCGAACCCCATGGCGACCAGCAGATACGTGACGAATTCGTCGTCGGCCTGCAGTGAGACCTCCGGGGCTCCTGCACTCAGAACAAGAGTCCGGTATGCGAAGAAGCCGACCATGAAGAGGAGCCACAGGGTCGAGATCCTGACCTTGTAGGACAAGTCCTGCATCGTCTTCACCTCCATCCACGACAAGATTTGTGTCCTCGACACAGTGTCGTGTTCCAAGCTCTAGTCCGACTCTTGGTGGTGCACCAGAGGACTAAGGCTCTTCTTCGGAACGGCCAACTCCGAGACACCGGGGAGCCCACCGACACCAACGTGAAGGGGACCGCAAGCAGGCCACGGGTACTCGTCGAACAAGCCTGGCTACTCGGTCAGTGTCAGGGGATACTCGAGGACGTGTTGTTGTGAACCGTCCGCCGCCCACTCCCAGACGATGATCGAACCCTTCCCCGGATGCGGTACATCCTCGAGGACCACGCTGGTGGCATACTCGCTTCGCTCTCCCGGGCTGGTCCCGACTTCACCCTCGTGGACGATCAGGCCATCGGCGTCGACGATCACAAATGAGACGGCCCCGGACTCGAGATCCGCCGAACCGGTGACATCGATCTCCCTACCCACACTGGAACCCCAGAGGGGCTCCTCGATGAGAATCGGTGGTACCAGCTCGACCCAGGCGGAGCGGGTCTGTGGCTCGTCGATGATCAGCCCCTCCCCACCCAACACGTCGAGGGGATCTCCCTCGAGGAGGAATCGCACCGAGTCGACGTCATCGAAACGAGTGGCCGTGTAGACGATCTGGGCGACCCGCCCCATCATGCTCAGTGACCCTCCCCCTGACTCGAACTCGCGACTGAGGTCCACCAAGGCAACACCGTCCGCGACCTCCACCCCGAGCAACTCCGTCCCGTCCGGGATGGTCGACGACAGACCCATCGCCGCCTCCTCATCGGTCACTCCCTCGAGAAGAGCGTTGAGAGCACCGCCGAGGTCCTCTATCCCGGGCCTCGAGACTGCGGTCAGATAGGGACCGGGCGCCACCGGATATCCCTCGAAGAACAGATAGATGGCCGACTCCACCTCGGGGACCGTCACCGTCGTGGTGGCCGGCGCCGTGGTGGTCGTTGCGGTCACGGTGGGGGTTGTGGTGGCGTCAGCGGAGGTCGTTGGTGACAGTGTGGTCGTCTCATCGGCCGCCGCATCCGACTGGCACGAGACCAAGACCAGGACGGCGATGAGGGCAGTGGCCAGTCGTTTCATGGGAGCAACTCCGGGATGGTGGCGTATCGGTACCCGCCTCGATCGATGGCAGCGATGATGTCCTCGAGAGCGGCGTAGTCCGTGGAAGCCGCCCCCACGTGCATGAGCAGGATGGCGCCCGGCTGCAGCGAGCCCTCACAACGGGCAACGACCTCGGGTGGTGGCAGACCCTTCCAACCCAGACAATCCACAGTCCACATCACCGAGTACCTGTAGCCAGCGGAGGCGACGTCTCTGAGCACCTGGTTGTTGTACGAGCCGTAGGGAGGCCGGAAATATGGCCTCGTGTTGGCGCCGGTGATCTCGTGGATTATCTGCTCCGCCCTGGCCAATTGGTCCAGACGCTGGGCCGTCGTGAGCGTCTCCATGTGGGGGTGGTCGTAGGTGTGGTTGATCAGGGCATGACCTTCATCCACCATTCTCCTCACGAGGTCCGGGTTCGACTCTGCCCAGGTGCCGGTCATTCCAAACGAGGCTTTGATTTCGTGTGCCGCCAGCGTGTCGAGGATTTCCGCTCCGTAACCGCGGTCGGAGCCAGCGTCGAAGGTGAGGGCAACGACCTTCTCGCTGGTGTCCACCCGCGTTATGACGCTGGCCGCCTCCACCCGTGGTGCCGTCGTGGTGGTGTCTGCGATCACGGTGGTCGAGGTCGAGGTAGTGGTGGCCGAAGTAATGGTGGTCGTGGGTTCTGGAGTAGTTGTGGGCCTCACCGTCGAGGTGGTCTCCGCGGGTGCGCTCGTCGTGGTCGGAAAGGTCACCGTGGAACCAGCGGGTTCTGTGCCGGCATTACATCCCCCGGACAAAACCGCGACCGCAAGAAGGAACGGCACTGCGTGCCAGGGCCTACGTGGCACACGTTTTCGCTGAACCGGATGGCTCTGGTTGGTCCTGCTCATCGATCCTCACCTGCTCCTCGAGATGCTCCGTGCTGGGGCTCACGGGGGGTAGAGGAATACGTCCTTCACTCCGGGGACCAACGATTGTGAGGTGAGAAGCAGGTCTAGCTGGTTGTCAGTTTTCGCTTCGCTCCCCCGCAGCCCCTAACAGCTCGAGAGTGTGGGTGGCCTCTTCGGGGGTGAGCAGGTTGACGCCATACCCGGAGTGAGCGATCACGTAATCTCCCACGGCGGCGTTCGGCAACAGGGCGAGATCGACTTCGACACGCCGGCCATCTGGAGCGGTTGCTGCTGCGGGGCGAGACGGCCCGGCGACCTCGCCGATCGACTCGATCCTCACGGGAATCGCCAGACACATCAGCCGACCTCCTCGTCGACGAGGGCGGCGACCTGGCTCACGGCACGCTCGACTTCGGGCGTCAAGGCGCTGCCGTGGTCGAAACCCCCGGCCTCGATCCCGAAGACGGTGAGGGAGCGAGGGAGACGCCCCAACGCCCTGGACAGCTCGATGCCCTCCGCCAACCCGAACGAGTGAGTGGAGGAGAAAGAGCGGCTGGGGAGACTCTCGGTCAAGCCATCGAACCGGGTCACGGTTCCCGGCTCGGCGCCCGACCTCATGGCGTCGATGACGATCACATCGTCCTCGTCCCCCCACGTCGTCACCAGTTGCGAGCAGTCCGTGATCTCCTCGGCACGAACTCGACTGACCAACTTCGCGGCGAGGATTCCCGCCGCATCGTCACCGCGGTCCCGATTGCCCATTCCGATGACCAGACAACGGCTCATGCTCTGTCCACCTCGAGGTCGAGGAAGTGAGTGGCACACGAGATGCAAGGGTCGTAGTTGCGTATCGCCTGCTCCAGCTGCGACTGCAACTCGTCATCTGGAAGTTGGGCACGACCCTCGACGTATCTCTTCAGGTCCTCCTCGATACTCAGCTGATTCTGGGAGGTGGGCGGGACGATCTGTGCCGACTGTATGTGCCCGGCCCCATCGATCTCGTAGCGGTGATAGAGAAGACCGCGCGGCGCCTCGGAGACGCCATGACCTGTGGCGTTTCTCGGTTCCACCGGGACCGCAGGCTGTGAAGGCCTCTCATAGCCATCGATGATTCGGAGGGCCTCCTCGAAGGCGACCACCAACTCGACCGCCCGGACGACGATGCTCTGGAACGGGTTTCGGCAGGTCGCTCCGAGACCGGCTCGCTCGGCCTCTTCGCGGGCAAGCGGGGTGAGCTGTTCGTAGTTGAGGCTGTAGCGCGCCAACGGCCCGACGTGGTATGCACCTCGTCCCTTGACCCTGGCATGCAGTGCATTGGACCACTCGACGTGCTCCTCTTCGAACACGTCGGGCCACTCCCTGGGGGAGATGTCGAGCCCGCGGTTGGACACGATCCGACCGCGGTGGATGGCGTACTCGTCGGGGGTGTGGAGGGCGACGAACTCGTAGTCGCGCTCGAATTGGGGAAAGGGGAAGCCCGACACCCACCGCACAGTGTCTCTGGCTGCTTCGAGACCCCAGCGGAGATCCTGCTCGAGCGCCTCCAGTTCCGACCGTTTGGGAACCCGATAGAAGCCACCGACCCTGTAGTTGATCGGGTGGATCTCTCTCCCTCCGAGCAGGGCCATCAGATCGTTGCCGACCTTTTTGAGCCTCAACCCGGCCGCGACCCTCTCGGGGAACTCCGCGGCCATGGCGATCCCGCTCACGTACCCGAGGAAGTCGGGTGCGTGGAGGAAGTAGATGTGGAGCCCGTGACTCTCGATCCACTCCCCGCAGTAGATGAGCCGCCGAAGGTCGTGCAGGGCGTCGGGAAGGCTCACGCCGGCGGCGTCTTCCATCGCGTTGCACGAGCTGGTCTGATAGGCGATCGGGCAAATCCCACAGATGCGGGCGGTGATGTCCGGTGCCTCGGAGAAGCGTCTTCCCTGGAGCAGCGCCTCGAAGAATCGGGGAGGCTCGAAGATCTTGAATTTCAGATCGGCCACCTGGTCGTCGACGAGCTTGAGATACATTGCCCCCTCGCCCTCGACCCGGGCCAGATAGGCGACGTCGATCTCACGTTCTTTGTGCATAGCGTTCGCTGGCCTCTCTGAACTCGGGTGCGTAGGCGTTGAAGGTGCGCAGCGCCCGCACGAGGTCTGGCATCTCGACCCCCAGGCCCTCCCACCATGCGGCGAGAGCATCGAGATTGGGCGTCTCGGCCGGCCCGAAGCAGCCGTAGCACCCGCGGTCGTAGGCAGGGCATATCGCCCCGCAACCAGCCTGGGTCACCGGACCGAGGCATGGGACCCCGTCGCGCACCATGATGCAGGGCGTTCCCCGCGCCTTGCACTCGATACAAACGCTGTGCCGGGGAACGTTGGGCTTTCGCTCGTGGAGGAAGGCGTCGACCACCTCGAGGAGTTGATACTTGGAGATCGGGCATCCCCGCAGTTCGAAGTCGACTTCGACGTGGGCGCCAATAGGCGTTGACGTCTCGAGCGTGTTGATGAAAGAGGGCTCCGCGTAGACGATCGAGGTGAACGCCGAGACATCGGCCCAGTTGCGCAGGGCCTGGATTCCGCCCGCCGTGGCGCAGGCGCCAATCGTGACCAGGGCACCCGACTGTGCCCGGATCTCCTGGATGCGCTCGGCGTCGTGGGAGGTGGTGACCGATCCCTCGACGAGGGAGAGGTCGTAGGGCCCTTCGACGACGGCGCGGGTGGCTTCGGGGAAGTAGGCGATCTCGACCGTCTCGGCAATGGCCAGGAGTTCTTCTTCGCAGTCGAGCAGGCTGAGCTGGCAGCCGTCGCAAGAGGCGAACTTCCACACGGCGAGCTTGGGTCGCTTGTTCATATCTCGCTCACTCGCAGCCGTTGTTCGAAGCGCTCGTACGACCCGACCGGCCCCGTCCTGCAGACGAAGTCGGACCCGTATTGACAGTGCCCGCAGAAACCGATGGCGCACTTCATGTTGCGTTCGATGCTCAGGGAGATGTGATCCGCCGGAACCCCCCGGTCACGCAGGTCCCTGGCCACGACCCGCATCATCACCTCCGGACCACAAACGAACACCGACGTGTTGACGGGTTCGAAGTCGAGGCGGGGAATCAGCCCCGTCACCAGCCCCACATCACCCCACCAGTCCGTACCGGCGCGGTCGACAGTCACCTCCACACGCATCTCCGGAGTCGAGACCCAACCGAGGAGGTCGTCGCGGTAGAGCAGGTCGCCCGGGGTACGCGCCCCATAGACGAGGGCAATGCTGTTGAAGTCTGCGTTGCGGTTGAGGGCCTCGAGCACCGCGGGTCGGAGCGGCGCCAACCCGATCCCCCCGGTGACTATCACCAGGTCACGGCCCACCGCCTGCTCCAGGGGCCATGACGTCCCGAAAGGACCTCGAATGCCGACCATGTCTCCGGGCCTCAGGGCGCACAAGGCGTCGGTCACCGCACCCACCGCACGAACCGTGTGCACCAGATCATGGGGCAGGTGAGGATTGCCGGCGATGGAGATGGGGATCTCACCCACCCCGAAGACGTAGATCATCATGAACTGCCCGGGTTCGAATGCGAGTGGTGCGCCATCGGGGTCCTCGAAGATCAGCGTCACCGTGTCTGCCGTCTCGTAGGACTTGTCGACCAGCCGGAACGACCGGGGCAACATGGCCTCGTCGGGATGAACCACGAGCTGACTGGTCATCGCTCACTCCCGTAGAGGTCGAGTAGCCGGATCCTGGTGGCGTGAAGCCGGCGAACCGCTTCCGCCGCCACACTCCGGTACACGTGCGCGCCGAGCTCCTGGTTGGCCACACACAGACCGCGGACTGCCGACGCGTCGAAGGCGATCGCGCTTGTGGTGTCGACCGCCCGGGCGCGCCAGTTCCACCGGGCCGGCGGGAAGGGCCAGCTGACTCCGAGGAGGCTGCCCGGCCCGAGGGTCTCGACGACCGAGGTTCCCCGTGACGGAAGCTCGATCTCCAGTGCCACCTTTCCCGACGTGATGACATAGAAGGTGTCGGCGGGACCGTCCTCTTCGAAGATCAACTCACCTGCGGCGAACCCGGCATCGGCGGTGACGGGCTCGAGCAGACCGATTGCCTGGTCAGAGAGTCCGGCGAGGAAGGGCGTCTGCTCGCGCAGGGATTCGAGTCTCATGCGCGAACCGTCTCTCTGATCGCGGCCACCTCGGCGGTGATGTCGATCCCCACCGGGCACCAGGTGATGCAGCGCCCGCATCCGACACACCCCGACGTGCCGAACTGGTCATGCCATGTCGCCAGCTTGTGGGTCATCCATTGGCGATAGCGCGACTTCGCCGAGCTCCTCACCGGGTGGCCATGGAGACCGGAGAAGTCGAGGCCAAAGCAGCTGTCCCAACGGCGACTGCGCACGGCAGTCCCGTCGAGGGTGACCGCGTCCTCCGTGGTCGAGCAGAAACAGGTCGGGCAGGCCAGTGTGCAGTTGCCACAGGTCAGACAGCGCTCGGCCACCTCGTCCCAGCGTGGGTGATCAGGGTTTTCGACCAGGAGATCCCGTATTCCGTTGGTGTCGAGGCGGCGTCCCACCTCGCTTTCTGCCCTGGCGACGGCTGACGCCACGCCGGCGAGGTCGTCCTCGGTGGCGAGACCACCGGGGAGGCTCTTGGCGACGGTCTCGCCCCTGGCGCTTCCGGTCTCTACGACATACCGTGGCCCGCCGGCTTCGATCAATTCGGTCAGGACGAGGTCATAACCATCGGTCGCCCTGGGACCGGTTCCCATCGAGGCGCAGAAACAGGTGGCTCCGGCCTGGCCGCAGTTGACCGCCACCATGAACACCCCGGCACGCCTGGACGCGTAGGTCCTGTCCACTCTTCCGGACCCCATGAAGACCCGATCCTGAATGGCTATCGCCGCCAGCTCACACGGGCGTACCCCGATGAATGCGTAGCTGGGCGGATTCTCCTCTGAGGTCTCGAAGACGAGACGCCCGTCACGTCGTCGGGCGCGCAGCAATTCGGTCCGCGGTGGGAAGAGGTATCGCTTCCAGGAGGTGGGGCCAATGTTGTATCCGAAGCGAGCATCGTCGGCCCGCTCCTCGAGCCGGTACCGGCCACCTTCCTGGACGTCGGTCACCCCTCGGGGAAGATCGTCCGGGGAGTGGACGGTGTCGTACACGATGGCCTGGTCGGCGACAGTCGGACCGACGAGCGTGTAACCCTCCGCTTCCAGCGTTTTGAACAGGGAGGAGAGCCCGTCGACATCGATGACGAGGGTGGTCACGTCTGTGAACTTATGGGCCGGTGAGACCTGCGTTTAGGGGCCATCGACCCTGTTTGAAGGGTATTGGATCCACAGATCATGGGGGCATGACCAGAGATCTCAGCACTCGCCGCAAGGGGATTCTCCTCGCGGCAGGCACCGCCGTCATCAGCGGATTCGCCGTGTTCCTGAACGGCTATGGGGTGCGGGCGTGGGCCGAGGTGTCCGACGCCACGACCTACACGACCGTGAAGAACCTGCTCGCCGGGCTGGCCATCGGGCTCGTCGGCCTCGGCATGTCCAAAGCAGCCTCGCGCCGGCGCCCGCCGATTCCGGCCGATACGAAATCGCGCGTGATGCTGGTGACGATCGCCGTGATCGGAGGAAGCATTCCGTTTGCCCTCTTCTTCGAGGGTTTGGCCCGAGCCAGCTCGGCCCAGGCGGCGATCATCCACAAGACGCTGGTCGTCTGGGTGGCACTTCTCGCCCTGGTGTTCCTACGAGAGCGCATCGGATGGCCACATGTCGCCGCCATCGGTCTCCTCGTCTGGGGTCAAGCGGTTCTGGGGGGTGGACTGGGCTCTTTTTCCTGGGGCAGCGGTGAGACGATGATCCTGATGGCCACCCTGCTCTGGTCCGTGGAGGTGGTGGTCGCCAAACGTCTGCTTCCGGACGTGTCCTATGCCACTGTCGCCAACGCGCGGATGATCGGAGGGGCCGCCGTCCTGGTGGCGTGGACCCTTGTCCGCGGGGCTGATATCGAGTGGGCAGCCGTGACGTCATCCCAGATGATCTGGGTTGTCGTCGCCGCTGTGTTCCTCTCCGGATATGTGCTCACCTGGTTCGCCGCCTTGTCGATGGCCCCAGCTGTCGATGTCACCGCGGTCCTGGTGGGAGGGGCGTTGATCACAGCCGTCCTCCAGTCGACGGTTGAAGGCGCTCCGCTTCCCGATCCGACCGGAGCACTTCTTCTGCTTGCCGGCGTCGCTCTGGCCACGGCCGCATCGTGGGGGAGACTGGAAGCGAGCCGTCTGTGATCGGTGGCCCCGAGCTCTTCTTCCGCTACGCCCAGCCACCGAATCGTCTTGGCTATTGCGGCCCGAACCGAGGCGACGAGATCGCCGTGGCTGCATCCGGGGACAGCCTTCCGTTCGAGGAGGCCGTCACACTCGCCCTCGCCTTCGACGGAGCTTGGCCGTACCTCGAGCTGATCGCCAGGCTGACGGGCCGTGATCCCCTATCCCGATCGGTCGTCGAGGCCTACTGGGTCGGCAACGAGCTGTTGGACCAGATAGATCTCCATGACTGGGGACATTCGATCTCCGACCGATTCAAGACGCGGGCCGGAACTCGGTGGCCGGCGGTTGGGGAAGCCTTGAACAGGGGGGGCTCACCCACCCATGCCTTTCACGTCTTCTGCGTATACCCATGGGTAGGGCTCCTACGCGAGGGGTTCTCCGGGCCGGCACTCGAGGTACTGGACCGCTGCCGGATCTCCGTCGGCAAAGTGGTGACGTGTGAAGGAGAGCTGGCCGTGGTGAGACGTCGCCCCCTCATCTGGGAATATGACAACCTGCGACTCGGGGCACCGATCGAGGAGCCTTTCCGTGCCACTTCGGACGTCCATCCGGGAGACGTCGTGTCCCTGCACTGGGACTACATCTGCCAGCGCCTCGACCCCCGTCAGCAGCAAAGGCTGATTGGCGCCCACGACCAACACCTTCAGATCGCCAACGACGAGCTGACTCGTGCCCGAATGGAGCCCGCTCACCGAGAATGGACCAACCATACGACCGGGACCTTGGAAGCGAGCCCGTCCGGTCCGACAAACCCGATGTGATCCGCCCTGATTTGACCGCGCCAGCCAGCTATCTGGACACCAGCAGAGGGGACCTTCGACCCTGGCCACCTGAGGGCTCTCGGCAGACACTCACAAGATGACTCCAACCAACCGGGATGCAAGGTCGCCTCGGTCGAGGGCGGCAGTTGTCGACTCATCTGGTCGGCCCTCCAGTGAAATGAGGCTGGAAACTGGCCGGCACCTAAAACAGGAGCCAGGTGGCCCGCGGGACATGACGCATAGCTACCGGGTCCATGGGGTGAGCCGACCCGGCGGCCACGGGAAAATCCGCTGTAACACCACTGACATCAAAGCCGACACCGGGGCCACCTCGGACGGGTTCCGTCCTGGGCCTGCTGAACTGCTCTGCGCCTCCCTAGCCGCCTGTCTTCTCAAGAACATCGAGCGCTTCTCAGAGATGCTTCCGTTCCAATACGACCTCGCCACGGTGGAGGTCGAAGCCGAGCGTATGGCCGCGCCGCCCCGGATGACCGTGATGAGATATCAGATAGAAATCGTCACCAACGAACCCGACCGTCGTGTCGAACTCCTACACCGCAACATCCGCCAGTACGGGACGATCACCAACACCCTGGCAGCCGCGTGCGACCTGACAGGAGAGGTGATCGCCCACCGGTCACACCCAACCGTCGCGCTCCCCAAATGACAGGGGCCTGAGAGCGACCCGCAGAATCGGTGGATCCATTTTCGCGCCCACGCCCACTGATACACGACCAGTCATCGGCATGGACCCGGACACTCTCTACAGCGGTTCCGAAGTCGACACCAGCGAATCCTGAAACGGTTATTGTCAGCCGACGACATTGTCCATCAGAGCGATACCGCCGGGGGGAAGGAGACGCACGCACACTTCGCCATCGCGATTGTGGTCGTACGCTGCTGAGAGATGCTCCGGACCGCTCGGCGTCACCTCAATCCATCCTGCCCCGGCCGGACAGTTGTCATCAGAGTCATACGTCGGCGTTCCACTCGCATGTTCGGGCGGTCCCACCGGGGGACGCGATGACGGGTCCGCGAACGCCACCTCTTGCGAGAGAGGCATGACGACCATTCCCGCAACCAAAACGACACCAAACAGCTTCTTCATTTCTCTCTCCTTCGATTAGACAAGAGCCTCCTGGCCCATGCCAATGTCTTGATCCGCCACGCGGGATTCCTAGGGGGTGTTGATCGAGATCTACGGCTGACCGGCCGGTGACTGACCAGCCTGGTTGCCCGCGTCGCGGTGACGAGGGCAATCTCAGCTGGTACGGCATCAGGCCGTCTCTGACGTTGTCAGGGAGACCAGAACTTCTTGAACACAGTGCCGGCTAGGTATTCCATGGTGAAACAGGTGTCCTCGACGACCTCCGTCAGGATCAACTCGTCGCCCTCGATAGACCATGTGAACTGGCGGTCGATGCTGCATTGAGAGCCCGGGGAGGACGCCAAACCTGTATCCGGTGTCGCCGGTATGACGATGGTGTCATCGCTGACCACGACGTCACCGATGAAGTTGATGTCCGCGACGCTCACGGAATAGGTTGTTCCCTCGAGTCTGAAGTTGACCATTTCCCCGGTCGAGCTTCTGCCTCTCCAGATTCCAACCAGTTCCGCCGGGACGGAGCCCTCGACTGGCGTTGTGGTCGTCGTCGGGTTGTTCACGTACTCGACGTAATCAGCCACTCGCTGCTCCCAGAGGACGATGGCATCATCGGTCTGGCGGGAGAGACCCGGATCCACGTAGAGCACGGCGAATTCGTCTTCATGGTTCTCGTTGACCCAAGCCTGGAACGGCCACCACATCTGCTCGCTGAACTCAGTGAATGTGAAGCCCATGTCGGATCTCGTCACCAGACCATCTTCGATGACCAGCCGAAAGACATGCCCCGTGAACGGTCCCAGCCCGATCTGATCGGAGCCAAGACCATGCGCGCCATAAGCACAGTTGAACGCAAAGGCTCCATCCGTCGCCGTCGCTTCGGTGCACTCGCCGACAAGGATCTGGAAACCGGCGGCCTCTAAGAATCTGAGGTCACTCTTCCAGTCTCGTGGCTCGTACGCCTCCCACGGGAGTACCTCGGCGTCATCTGCCAGCATGGACTCAACTGCCTCCATATCGAACTGGCTGTAGGCAGCCAGGTAGGCGGTAGCGATCTCGAGCGGCGTCGGTTCGCTGGCGACGTCGTCCTGATTGGCCATCTGGAACAGCACCAGACCACCCAGCAGTACCACAAGCGCTGCCGCGATCCCGATCCAGCCGCGGCGTCGAACTCCGGTCTCCTCGACGTGGTCGACTTCGACCTGTTCTCGTTGCATGTCTTCCTTCCTATGCACGGGAAGGACCGAGAAGTCGACTGGCTTCAGCATCGTCGGATCAGGCACCGGATTGGCCGGGCGGACCAAACGATCGATCACGTCGTAGCTCATGTCCCTCCTTCCTGGGCAAGAGGAGGAGTCGGATAGCTGTCCGGCTGGAGAATCCGGGCAAGCCGCTTGTTGGCGCGATGAATCCTCTGGTCGATAGCCGAGCGGGTCATACCCATCATCTCGGCGATGGTGTCCCGTGGGAGGTCCTCCCAGGCGTAGAGCATGACTATCTCGCGGTCTTTGGGCTTCAGTCTGCGTACCGCGGCAACGATCTCTTGATCTCGGTTGCTCTGAGCGACGAGCAGCTCGGGGTCGGGTGCCGTCGAAACACCGAGGGCGGTGAGGCGGGCGTCGAGGCGGCTGCGTCGTCTCAGCGAGCGCGCCTGATTGGATGCCACCCGGCGAGCGATTCCGTAGAGATATGGGAGGGTCTGGGGAGGCTCCGGGAGGTCATCGAGCCGGCGCCATGCGATGAGGAAGGTCTCCGAGCACGCGTCAGCCGCGTTGGTACGGCCCAGCCGGCGCATGCAGTAAGCGAGCACTTCGAGCATGTGCCGCTCGTAGAGCTCCTCGAACCTGCGCTGTCTCAATGGTGAGACGGTGTCCATTTGCGTTCTATGTCCGGGTAGGGCCCATCTATTGACAAGATTCTGCTCATCGAATCCGCTCGATGCCGATACTTGTCAGGGCCCGACACCAACGAGCTGGTTCACAGCAAGCGGGGCCGGGCAAAGCCTCGACCCCACTGCTTCTCCTCCTCGTTGCCGGGTCGGTGTCGCCGACCCAATCCCTTATGTCCAGCCCGTTTCCATTGATGACAGATTCCTCTTCGATAACGGGAAGCGAACCGTGACGACAGCTGATGCACCCATCGTTGGTTGAAGCTCGCACCACCGGATATCGTCGGACCGTGAGCACGAGGCCGATACCCTCCCGGGAGCTTGAGGTGGACGGGCGGGGCCATCGCATCTATCTCGCTGGATCTGGGACGCCCACCGTGGTCTTCGAACCGGCGATCGGGGACGTGGGACTCACCTTCGGACTCGTTCTCCCCCACGTGGCGCGACTAACCACAGCGTTCACTCACGACCGGCCCGGCCTCGGTGACAGTGCTCCTGCTGATTCACCTCGAACGGTCGACATCTTGGTGCACGAACTGCGCCTAGCCTTGGCCGCAGCCGAACTCGAACCACCGTACGTGCTTGTGGGCCACTCCTTCGCCTCCCTCACCGTTCAGACCTTCGCCTACCTCCATCCCGCCGAACTGAAGGGAATTGTGCTGCTCGACGGTGCCCATGAGGACCAGATGGAGAGGTTCCCGGCTGAACTCTCTCCCCGCGGGATGCTCGCTGGATACACCGACCAGCTCCGGGCGCTCGCCGCAGCAGTCAGAGAGGGCGAACCGGCGCCCGAGCTGGTTCCCGTTCCTGAGACCTTCCCCGAGCCATTGGCTCGGGCCTACCGGGACGCCACCGCCCCTACACCCGAACGCCTCGAGACAGCCGCTGCTGAATACGGCGATCTGGAGGAGAGCCAGGCGCAAGTTCGGCGTCTGGTCAAGTCCTCAGTCGGAACTATCCCGATCGTCGCCATCCGCCACGGTGTCCCACAGCCCATGCCCGGAGTACCGGATGAGGTCAACGAGCGCTATGAGGCCGCCTGGCAGCACATGCAGGAAGAGTTGGCGAGGCGATCGATCTCAGGACGGGTGATAGTTGCCGAAGGAGCCGGACATTTGATCCACCACGACCGACCCGACCTGGTTGTGGACGCGATCAGCGGACTCCTAGGTTGATCGCTATCGACGGTCGCGGCGCGAACCTTCTGGGCCGCCTGTGAACGCGAGACTCCAGTGATCGTTAGGGGCGAACCAAGGTGATTCGAGAAGACTCGACCGGGGCAAACCGTGGAGCTGACGGGATCTGAACCCGTGACCTCGTCGTTGCGAAGGGTGCCGAAGAAGGGCGGGTCATCTACGACAACCTTCGCCGCTTCGTGAGTCTCGCTATCGCCGGCAACATCGGGAAAGTCCTCGTCATGATCGCCTGGCCGCTGCTGCTGATCGCCACCAGTGCTGGCCTCGACGATCCGGTTGCGCTACTCCCCCTGCAATTGCTGTGGCTGAACCTGATGACCGACGGGCTGCTGGGGCTCAGCCTCGGCGCCGAACCCGCCGAGCCCGACACCATGCGCCGTCCACCGGTTCAGCCGACAGCCGGGATCTTCAGTGGCGGTTTGGGGGACACACCGTATTCATCGGTGTCGTCATCGGCGCTCTCACGCTTGCCGTCGGCGCTTGGTACCACGCGTACGGTCCAGACGACCTGTGGCAGACGATGATGTTCACCACCCTCGCCGTGCTACAGGTGTCCCAGGCTTTAGCCGTGCGCTCGCACCAGACGTCCCTACGTGAGATGCCGCTGCTCGCCAACCGAGCGCTGAACGCGATGGTCTTGCTCGTGCTCGCGCTTCAGGTGGCGGCCGTCTATCTGCCGGGACTCTCGGACGCAGTCCTCGATCTGGCTCCGCTGCGTCTCCAGGACTGGGCGATTGCAGTTGGAGCGGGCATTGCTCTTGTGACAGCCAGCGAGATCGAGAAGGCTTGGCCACGATTCGGACACCAACCCGCCAACTCACATCGATGAGCGATGGGCTCCGGTCGTAACGAGGGGCATAGAACCTTGGAGACGGCAGCTTGCCATCACCGCTGCGACAACAGCAGAACCCATAGCCACAGCCAGCTCGAGTTCAAGATCTAACCCTGCCGGTGCCCCCACATGCGCCACAGCGCGCAAGAGCGCGGACCTGCCCAAGGCCGGCACAGGTGCTACAGCGCCAAACCCTCACCTGTCTGACGTCGAGTGCGGTCACTACGGAATCGCCATCACAGGCCGGGCATGTGACTACTCGAAGGCCGAGGCCGGAACCTTTGCATTTCGAACACTGCTGGTGAGCACGCATCGAGGCCTGCTTCCCCTCGGCTCGCGCCTGTCTCACCTCGACCGGGCGCACGACCGGGCTGTGTTCGTCGACCCGCCGCACCCCAGGATCGGGCACCGATCGGGGCGCAGAGTCCGCTAAGAGCCGGTAGGCGTCGATCAGCCGGTGGGCCATCGTGTCGTCGGTGCCCTCCGCCGCCGTGTCCGGATGGTTCTCCATCATCTTGCGACGGAACGCTGTACGCACCTCCGCCTCGGTGGCGTCTGCGCCAACGCCCAGCAGACGTAGCGCCTCTCCCCTACCCGTCACGATTCTTCCCCAAGTCGAGGCCGATGGCTTCGAAGACCAGATCGGCTTGGCGGTTCCTGCAGTTCTGCAGCGCCAGAATGACCCAGCCGGCACGATGTCGGATATCGCCGAGATCGCCTTCCTCACGGTCCCAACCATCCAGCTCGCGTCGAAGAGACTCCAGCTGACGGATGATGTCGTTGTACTGGTCCTTGATCCCCCGAATACGGGGCCCGAACCTGCGCGGATGTTCGGCGGAGATGAGTGTCAGCAAGGAGCCCGGCCGGTCCAACTCCCGCTCCTCGGCGCTCATCGCATCCTTGAGCGATGCCAGACTCGACTTCAATTCATGGACCCAGTTCTCGCCCCCAACGGCGCGGCTCAAGGCGTCTTCTACCTCACGTGCCGCCAACAACGTTCGGTCCCGCTCGATCTGAGCGGCATAGA
The DNA here is from genome assembly GCA_035762545.1 of Acidimicrobiia bacterium. Lineage (GTDB taxonomy): Bacteria > Actinomycetota > Acidimicrobiia > Spongiisociales > ZC4RG35 > JANQRA01. The sequence continues at coordinate 16,672 of DASTOM010000017.1, read as the reverse complement.
AGGCATCACGATTGGGTTCTGAAACTGCGGCCATGTCAGCCTCCGACGACAGGACAATCGGAACCGGGTCTGGCCGATCCGCTGTCTGGGCGGGACCCGGTCCCGAGCATTTCAGCGTCAGCCGGTGCTGTCGGCGGAGATCTGCCCGCGGGTGCCCGAGGATATCGACACCTTTTGGGGCTTCGCCTCCTCGCGCATCGGGATGGTCACCGTCAATACGCCGTTGACGAAGTTGGCTTCGACCGCTCCGGCGTCGAGATGCTCGCCGAGACGCACTTCGCGACGGTGGCTCCCAGAAGGCCGTTCTCGCAGCAGCCAGGTGACGCCGTCTTCATCGTCTCCAGGGCTCTCGGCGGTAACGGTGAGGACCTGGTTCTCAACAGTCAGGTCCAGATGGTCCGGGTCCACACCGGGGAGATCGAAACGAAGCGTGTAGATGCCGTCCTTCTCATAAGCGTCGACCGGCATGATCCCACCGCGCCAGCGTCCGCCACGAGATGCGAGCATTCGGTCCATCTCGTCGAAGGGATCTGTGAAACGCAGCATGAGAATTGTCTCCTTTCTTCTTCTCTTCGACCTAGATCCTGTCGACTCTCATGCCTTCTGTGGCAACAGATAATCTATCTATACTGCGCTTAGATTGCGGTGTCAAGCTTCGTGGGGGCACAGGCTGAGCACATGACTCACGCGCCGCGATGAGAGGCTCCTGCGAAAAGAGGTGAGGAAGCATGACGAGGTCACGTCGTTGCGATCCTCGGGTCGCTCGAAGGAGTGCCAGTCGCGATCGAACTGACTCTTCCTCGCCTGGCGTCTAGGACGTGGGCGGTCACCGTGCCTTTGCCCTTGAGAGCGACCTCGCCGATCGACCGGAACAGAAATGCGTGACCAGCCCAACGCAATGAACCCAGCTGTTGGCTCGTCGTGTGACGCCAGGAACAGACCGATGGCCACGATATTCACCGTCACCAGGATGCTGAGGTAGAGGAAGACGCGTGGCAGTGGTCCAACGCTCTCGAGGCTGTGCAGGGTTCCGAACGGCTTGAATCGAGCGTCGACACCAGCCACCAGGCGGTCAAGAGCGATGCTGGACCCCAGTCTGATGGGAACGATCTTCCAGGGAGCTACTCGAGGGATCGGTTCCAGGCGCAATCTAGCCAGCGAGCTCCGTCCACGCAGCCGGTGGCCGTTCGCTGATTAAAGAGCTCTACAAAGGGGGGCGGCCATCGAGCCATCATTGCTTCGGTGGCTCTCCCTGGCCCGTGACGTATCGGCGCGGTGCTCAGCCACCGGGCGTTTGCCCTTCCTCGTCGAGGAGGCCGGCTTGGTAGGCGAGAACCACGGCCTGGACTCGGTCGCGTAGATGCAGCTTCTGGAGGATGTGGGTCATGTGCGTCTTGACCGTGGTCTCGCTGATGAAGAGCTCCTCGCCGATCTCTACGTTGGACATCCCCCGGGCAGTGAGACGAAACACCTCCAGCTCTCGCTCGGTGAGGTGGGCGAAGCCCGGCGGTGGATCCGTCCGCGGCCGTTGGACGAACTTCTCGATGACACGTCTCGTCACCGCCGGGGAGAGCAGCGCGTCGCCACGAGCGACGGTACGTATGGCGGAGATGAGCTGCTCGGGTGGATCGTCCTTGAGGACGAATCCGCTGGCCCCCGCCCGCAGGGCTTCATAGATGTACTCGTCGAGATCGAAGGTGGTCAGGACCAGCACCCGCACGTTGTCGTCGGCGGTGAGAATCCGTCGAGTCGCCTCCAGCCCGTCTAGTTCGGGCATCCGTATGTCCATGAGCACCACGTGTGGACGGAGTCGGGCAGCCTGTTCCACCGCCTCGCGTCCGTTGGAGGCCTCTGCCACTACCTCGATGTCCGGCTCGTCGGCGAGGAGGAGCCGGAAACCTGCCCTCACCATCGACTGATCGTCGGCGACAAGGACCCGAATCGTCATCGCGGGTACTCCCGAACCGGGAGCCGTACCTGGAGATGGAATCCTCCCTCGGGACCGGGGCCGGTGGTCATTTCCCCGCCGTATATCTTCACCCGCTCCCGGATTCCGGTCATCCCCCGACCCATGCCGTCGCTCTTTGTAGGCCCGACGCCGTCGTCGGCAATCTCGATCTCGAGGTCGTCGGGCGTGTACCGCACCGTTACGTCGACCACGGAGGCACCGGAGTGCTTGAGGCAATTGGTCAGTCCTTCCTGCACGATCCGGTAGGCAGACAGGTCGAGAGCGCCCGGGAGAACAACCGGCTGTCCGTGGCGGTGAACACGGACGTCGAGACCGGTGAGACGCATTTCCTCGGCCAGGCTGTCGAGCCGGTCGAGACCCGGCTGTGGCGAGAGCTCCAGACTCCGATCGTCGTCGTGAATCACACCGAGGAGTCGACGCATCTCGGTCAGGGCCGATCGACCGGTGGCCTCGACGGTCTGCAACGCCTCCTTGTCCTCCACCCTCGAGTCGGGAAGACGGTGTCGAACCGCACCGACCTGGAGGACCATCACGCTGACCGCATGCGCCACGACGTCGTGGAGCTCGCGGGTGATCCGGGAACGCTCCTCGGCCACCGCGATCCGGGCCGCCGTCTCCCGGTCCCGCTCGGCGCTGAGCGCCCTCTGTTCCGCCTCGTCGACCAGGGCGGCGCGCTCGCGGAGGGCGAAGCCGGCCAGCCAAGCGACGGCGAAAGTCGCCGGGATGGTGACGAAATCCGAGATCTCCTTCGAGGGGTCGTTGTAGACCACGATTGCGGCGCCGACGAGGACGATGGCCAGACCAGAGAGGGCTAGTCGTGAGTCGGGGAGGCTTCCGAGCAGATAGGCGGCGAACACCCCGGTGAAATAGACGCTGAAGGTGGTGGTGGCCAGGCTTCCGTCTACGAACGACAGCCCGGCTCCGATCAGCCATACCAGCGCCGGCGCCAGGAACGGGAAGCTGCGACGGGCGAACAGAGGGAGGGCGACGACGACGACTCCCGAGGCGATCAGCCATGGGGGAGCTGGAGTCCCAACATCCGCATCCGCTCTGATCACCTCGAACAGGCCTTGGAGCACGACCACGGCCAGGATCAGGTCGAACCCGTACTGTCGCAGAAAGGCGCCGAGACGCTGCACACCGGGAACGTAACTGACGGTTTCCCCGCTCGCCTCCTCCCCAGGTAGGAGCTGAAACCGTCCTCGAGTCTGAGCTCAGAGACGCCCTGCGGGGGATGTCAACCGCTCGGTGCATTCGTACGTTCGCCTCGTCCCACTGAATCACGAGGAGGACGAGATGACACACGAGACACAGCAACGATCGACACCTGAAACAATCCAACGAGAACGGCCGGCAGAGGTCACCCAGTACTCGATTGGCAAGATCCTGGCGGTGTGGGCGGCAGCAACCCTGCCCATGGGAGCCCTGGCCTGGCTGGTGGCCCCGAGACTGGCCACGATCATCGAAGGGCCCTACCCGATGGCCCAGGCTCTCCTGCTCCTTCTCACCGCGGGGCTGGTGTGGCAGTTCGTGCTGGTCGTATGGCTGGTCTGGCGCGAGCAGCGCACCTTGAGGTGGCGAGTGCTGCGCGACGCGCTGTGGCTCAGGCCACCGAGAAGCCCGCGCACTGGCCGGGTCGGCGGACGGGTCTGGCTCGTGCTGATCCCTCTGGGCCTGCTGTTCTACGCCGAGCAGCTCATCCCTGGCTTCACACCGGCGGCGGGACGTGACTTCGGAGAACTGCTCTCATCACCGGCCGGCGCTTCTTTCTTCCACAACGCCTGGGGGTGGTACGGAGTGTGCATGGTCCTCTGGTTCTTCAACACCGTGCTCGGAGAGGAGCTGCTGTTCCGCGGCCTGCTACTCCCCCGCATGAACAGGGCTTTCGGGAAGGCCGACTGGCTGGTCAACGGGATCCTGTTCGCCGCCTATCACGTGCACATGCCCTGGGCGATGCCCACCATCCTGGCCGATGCCCTGATCCTGGCCTACCCAACCAAGCGCTACCAGAGCGCCTGGATTGGGATTGCAGTCCACTCGACACAGAGCGTCTTCCTGGCGGTCATGGTCCTGACCCTGGTGGTCTAGCCGAGTCCTGCACAACAACCAACGAACCAACAACCAACAGCGAGAGGAGAAGGAAATGCCGTTACGTGACAATGCGAGAAAGGTGGTGCTGGGCACGACCAGCGCTGTCCTGGCCGTGATCGCAGCAGGGCTGCTCGCAGCCGCAGTCGCCATGGTGTGGCTCTACATACAACGGGACTCCGATGGATTTCTGGAGAGCCGAACGGTCACCTTGTCGACCGAGGGCTATGCCATCGCATCCGAAGAGCTCGACTTCGATGGCGTGCCCGGCGACTGGCTGCCGGCGAACCTGATCGGCACCTTCCGTGTCGAGGCGTCATCGAGCGATGAGGTGTTCATCGGCGCCGGGCCCAGCACGGAAGTCGATGAGTACCTCGATGGCGTGCCCCACACCCTGGTGGCCAACATCGGGCCCTTCACCACCGTCCACTATCACGATGTGCAGGGCTTCGAGGCCGCGGAGGTCCCTGGGGCACAGGACTTCTGGACGACGACGGCTTCAGGCGAGAGCCTGCAGCAGATCGAATGGGAAGCAGAGCCAGGCGAGTGGACCATCGTGATGATGAACGCCGATGCCTCCGAAGACGTGCAGGTGAGAGCCTCCATGGCGATCAGCAACCCATGGATTCCTCTGGCGACAGCGGTCATCACGGTTCTTGCCCTGTTGACTACCGCCATAGCCGTAATCACGGGGATGGCGGCGTTCCGTGGGCCGAGAAATCCCGACGCGCCGGCCCCGGTGGAGCGGGCACTGTCAAGCCAGGGGTCCACGTAATCGGCGGGTATGCCGCTGTCGTTGCAAGCCCTCGATTCAGAAGCAGAAGGTCCCAACCGTGCTGGGATCTTCTGTTCTCGGGCCATACGCAACCCGTCAGTTCGGCCGACAGCACGCTGAATCGGAAGCGATGGATGCAGCCGCTTCTCGACGCGCTCACCCAGCCCGCCGGATCAGCGAACAGGGGGGCCCCGTCTTCTGCGAATACACCCCCTGCCTCTGGAGTTGACGGGATTTGAACCCGTGACCCCCCAATACGATGCGGTCAGAACGCCCTGACCAGGGGAAACGCATGCGCCACGGGGGCCTGTGGGGCGGTTGTGGGGCGAGCGACGTAGGACGTTGTGAGATGTCGTGAGACGAGAAAGGAGTCTCACGCACCCGCAAAGGCGTCGAGATGCCTACCCAAGGCCGTCCGTGGCGGGAGCCTCAAATATCAGATCGCTGACCAGCCAATCTGAGTTCGCCTTTCCCCTCCAATCGCGCTGCCTTGACTTCTGCTACGTGTCCGCAAGGTATCTCATGATCCGCTTCCGGGTCCGTGCTCTAGCGGCGGCCGCCAATACGTCACCTTCGGCGAGCACGAAGTCTGTGGAAGGAATGAAGGTCCGTCTTTCTCGGGTCACTGCTACCACCCGCAATTCGTCTGGTTGCTCGAATGCCTGCAACGACAATCCGGCACCCTGCGGCCCGACGACCATGTCGACGATCTCGACATCGCCGCCTGCGAAGGTCACGTGGAATGCGAATTCCTCTTGGACGAGCTGTTCGTGGATGACTTTGGAGGTGAGTCTGGCGCCCGGAACGAATTGGACGTCGAGGGCGCGATACGCCTCTTCCCTTGCCGGGTCGTCGAGTCTGGCGATGGTCTTGGCGACGCCGAAGACTCGATTGGCGACTTGCACCGCCATCGCGTTGGAATTGTCCGAGTCGGTGGCGGCAACGAAGGCATCAGCGAGCTCGATGCCCGCTTCGCGTAGGACCTTGACGTCATAGCCGAGACCCTCGTGAGTGGTTCCGTTGAACGTGGATCCGAGTCGGTCGAATACCTCGGCACGAGTATCGATAACGGACACGTCGTGACCCTCTTCCGACAAGGTCAGCGCCAGGTCGCTTCCTACGCGTCCACAGCCTGCGATCACGACCCTCACTCGTGTCTGGCCGAGTCTCTCGTGGGTGTCACAGCGGTGTCGACATCCGAGTCGAGCACGATGGTCAACGGGAACTGGTCTGGAGTGTTGGGTCGCCATTCGTTGCGACTGAACACGTGGACGGTCGACTGGTGGTCGGGAGATAGAGCCTCGCCGAGGTATTCGTGCAGAGTCCCATTGACCCGATAGCGACGGCGCATAGCCAGTCTCACACCGCGGAATCGCAGATGGGGCAACGGCTCGTCAATTGTTATGACTCGTCGCCTTCACACGGTCGTTCTATCGCCTCCTGTCCAGCTGCGCTTAGCTTTTTACGCGAATCCGACGCGGTGACCCGACCTCTTGATGGATTTCGCACGCGGGCCTCCCCCGTCCCAACGGCGTAAGGATCAATGGCGGATGCGTCATAAAACCATCGTTGTTCGTGACCACGTCGGGCGTGGCAGCTACACAGCGGTGAGGGTTCAGTCAGATGCTCCTGGACAGGAAGTCCTTGTCGGGTCAAAGAGGGGACCAGGGCGGGAACCTCTCAGGATGTTTGGGATCAGTTCCCGCCTGACTCAGAAAAGTTCAAGCGCCGCTTCGAGGAGCTGTTGATGTGAGATTCGTGAGAGAAGACATCACATGGCGACCGGTTGCCACCTATCCGGTAGCGGCCTCAATCGTTGGCTGCCTTGCCGCTGTTGGGTCGGGTGTCGCGTTGATCCCTTTCCGAGACACTCTGGGATCGGTCAACGCAGCTCTAGTCATGGCTGCGCTGATAGTCCTATCTGCCGAATTCGGAGGAAGGATCGCCGGAGTGATAGTAGGAGTAGTTGGTTCGCTGGCATTCAATGTGTTTCACACCCAGCCGTATTACGCCCTCGTGATCGACCGCCCCGACGAGGCTGTTGCCGCGTTCCTCCTGATTGTCCTCGGCCTCCTGATCGGGAGTTGGCACCGGAAGACGGGGCCATGACCTGTCGATGAGAATCGATGTCGCCACCGCGGCGAGTGGCGCTCTTGTCCTTGTCGGTGCCAGTGCCGCGGCTTGGTATTTGAAGAAGAGAATGGACGAGGCGACCGGGATCGGGGTGGCCGGTTGGGCCATGACCCTGATGGTCACCAACATCCTTCAACTGGTCGGCTTGGTTGTCTTGCTCGCCGGCCTCTTCGAATGAGCGATCATGATGTGGATGGACCGCAACACGACCGGCAAGCGGGGGAATCTGCGGGTGTATGTGGGAGCGGCACCGGGGGTCGGAAAGACATACGCCGCCCTCGAGGAGATCCGCGAGCTGGTCGCCGCCGGTACCGACGCCGTGGTCGGCTACGTCGAGACTTACGAACGGGAGGACACGGCTCGTCTCCTGGAAGGTCTGGAAGTCGTTGCAAGGAGGCAAGTCCAGCAAGGCCCGGCCGAGTCGGAGGAAATGGACACCAAGGCCATCCTTGACCGAGAACCGGAAGTTGTTCTCGTCGACGAGCTCGCCCATACCAACGTCGCAGGATCAGGGCACCCGAAACGTTGGCAGGACGTCGAAGACATGCTGGCGGCGGGAATCGACGTGATCTCCACGGTCAACATCGAACATTTCGAATCTCTGAACGATGTCGTCGAGGAGATCACAGGGGTGACACAGACTGAAGTCATCCCGGATGACGTCGTGCGCAGGGCAGACGAAATCCACCTCGTCGACCTCACCCAGCAGGCGGTGAGAGAGCGAATGGCTGCCGGCAAGATCTACCCGGCAGAGCGGGTTGATGCTGCACTGTCGAACTTCTTCCGGCCGGGGAACTTGGGTGCCCTGCGCGAGCTCGCCCTGTCGTGGACGGCGGAGCAAGTCGACCAGACGGTTGATGCTTACCGTCGCGACCACGAAATCAGCCACCGCTGGGAGACGAGAGAACGGGTGGTGGTGGGACTCACGGGGACGGTTGGAGGCGATGACACCATTCGCCGCGCAGCACGAATGGCGATGCGGGCCAAGGGCGAGCTACTTGGAGTGCACGTCCGATCCAAAGGGCTCAGCGCCGCATCGACGCCTCAGCTCGACGAGCATCGGCAACTACTGGAGCGGCTCGGAGGTGAGTATCACGAAGTAGCTCATGCCGACGTGGGGGAATCGCTGGTCGCTTTTGCCCGAGCTCATAACGCTACGCAACTCGTGGTCGGCGCCACGCGACGGAGCCGGCTGCAGGAGCTGGTTGCCGGGTCGGTGATTCAGCGAGTGCTGAGACTTTCCGGAGATATCGATGTCCACGTGATTTCCAACCCGGTGAGGTCAAGGACGAGGATCAGACCACATCCCTCTTCGATTCCGCGTCGTCGCCGTGTTTGGGGGTGGGTCGTCGGTGGCCTCGCCTTCGCAACAGTGACTCCGTTCATGCTCGACCTGCGCGGAGAGTTTGCGCTGCAAAACGTGCTGCTCGTCTATCTGTCGATCGCAGCTGTTGTGGCATGGATCGGAGGGATTTGGCCCGCGCTCACCGCAGCAGTGGTCGGGTTCGTCCTCGCCAATTACCTATTCACTCCTCCGTACCGCACCTGGACCATCGGCAGCACGGACGACTTCTTCGCATTGATCGCATTCGTCTTCCTCGCCGGACTCGTCGGTTTCTTGGTTGGGACTGCGGCGCGCCGAACCTCCGAAGCAGCCATAGCCAAGGCGGAGGCGGAGACACTCGTCGGCCTCATTGGAGCAGGCGGCGAAGGGTCTCCCCACAAACTCATCGACCGGTTGCAGGTGGCACTCGACGCAGATGGGATCACCCTGTTCGACTCTGTCGGCGGGGAAGTCAGACCGGTCGTGACCGCTGGGACCCATCCGCCGGAGACAGTCGAGTCTGCCGAGCGTACGGTGGCGGTGCGTGGCGGGGCCATCGTGGGGGTGGTTGGCGGTCCCCTGGATGCGATCGATGAGAGGCTCCTGGCGGCAACTGCCACGGAGTTGGCGACCGTCATCGACCGTGCCGAACTCGCCGACCATGTTGCTGACCTCGATGCGCTGGAGAAAGCAAACGAACTCCGAACCGCTCTGCTCCGCGCCGTATCACACGACCTGAGAAGCCCGCTGTCGGCGATCCAGGCGTCGGTGACGAGCATGCTCCAAGACGACGTCGCTTGGCCGCCCGAGGACGAGAAGGAGTTCCTGCGAACCATCAGCGAGGAGTCGGAGAGGCTCAATCGAGTCGTTTCCGACCTCCTCGATGCAGGACGACTACAGACAGGAACCCTTCAAGTGCAGAGGCGACCCACCGGAATCGAGGACGTGGTATCGACCGTGGCGACCGCGTTCCGATCCCAATTGCACCGGCTGTCCATCGACACCGAAGTCGAGCTCCCCGACGTTTCGACCGACCCGGCCCTTCTGGAGCGGATAGTCGAGAACCTGGTCCGGAATGCACTCGACCACTCTCCCCCAGAATCGCCGGTGAGGGTCACCGCCGGAGTCGTCGGCGACAGGATCGACCTGCGGATCGTCGACCGTGGCCCGGGTATCGACCCGGAGACACGACAAATGATCTTCGAGCCCTACCGGACCCTCGACGACAGTCACATGGCCGGAGTTGGCCTCGGCCTTGCGGTCGCCAAAGGTCTCGCCGATGCTCTGGGACATGAGATCACCGTCGACGACACGCCGGGGGGCGGCACGACCATGATCCTCACTGTGGAGTTCGACTCATGACCCGTGTACTCGTTGTCGAGGACGATCGGTCGTTGGTGCGAGCATTGGCCAACAATCTGAAAGTCCGCGGGTACAAGGTCGATGTCGCCACCGACGGAGCTGCTGCCGTGAAACGCGCCGCGGACAAGCGACCCGACCTCGTCATCGTTGACCTCGGTCTCCCCGAGCTCGACGGCCTGGAGGTGATCCGAAGCCTTCGGGGTTGGACGGAGATACCAATCATCGTCTTATCGGCCCGAGGCAGCGAAGACGACAAGATCGAAGCTCTCGACGCCGGCGCAGACGACTATGTGGCCAAACCCTTCGGAATGGGGGAGCTCCTCGCCAGAGTACGAGCCGCCCTTCGTCGAGCCACCCCGAGCGTCGACCAGGCGACTGTGGAAACACCACATTTCACCATTGACCTGGCTTCGAAGAAGGTTCGGGTCGGCAACGAGGAGGTCCATCTCACCCCGACGGAGTGGGGAATGTTGGAGATGCTCGTCCGCAACCCGGGCGCTCTTGTGTCCCAGACGATGATGCTCAGAGAAGTCTGGGGACCCGCCTATGAGCACGAAACTCACTATCTGCGGTCCTACATCGCACAGATTCGACGGAAGCTCGAACCGGAGCCGTCACGACCCCGTTATTTCATCACCGAGGCAGGGATGGGATACCGCTTCGAGCCGGCGTCGAAGTCAGCCGATCAGGTGTGACCTCGATCCGGCACGTCGCCGCGCTGCCCGCTGTTGGGAACGAGGTGGAACGGCACGCTGGTTACCGCGATTCCCGGCTCCCCCGCGAGTACTCCTTTGATCGCCAAGCCGGTTTGGTTGTGGAGGAGCTGAGTGACACGGCCCGGCACCACGAACTCGGGGATCACCGCATTGATGAGAGTCCCCGGTGTGGCGGTGCGGCGACGCTCCCTCAGGTAGGCGACCAGCGGGTCGACGATGCTGCGGAAGGGGCTGGCGATTACCTCGAAGTCGAAATCGAACCCTGCCTCCTGCCACTGTCGCTCGACTCTCTCCCGCTGCTCGGCTTCGACATCGATATGCACCGCTGTCACCGCAGGTCCCAGTGATTGAGCGTAGGTCAGCGCTTCTCGGATTGGCCTCGTCATATCGGAGATGAGGACCACTTGCTCGATACGACCGATGGGAACTGCCTGGAGGCGACTGCGACGGGAGCGCCGGAGGACGTTCAAGTCTGTCACCACCACGTCGGGTTCGAACAGCAGACGTGACTTGATGGCGAGGCTGTGGCGATGGGCGAACGGTGCCAGGATCGATCGGATCCGCACTCGATCGGCTAAGACCACTGTGATGATCGACCCGGGGTGGGCCTCTCGCTCCCGCCGTATGCGTTCCACGACACGTTGGGAGATCGACTCTTTCTCACCGGGAAGCACTTCCAGGGATTGGCCAGGATGGGCAGCATCCCAGGTGTAGATCAGGTCGTCTGACCGGGGCTCCTCGGCGTGGACACAGGTGATCGCTTCGGCTCTGACCTTTTCCGCGTACCTCAGGGCCCGATCGGTGCCTTCGTCGTGGTGAGCGACGAGGACGATGATCCGGGTGGGGCGGGACACTGCCTCGACCGGGACACGTTTCAGCTGAGTGGCGACGCTCAGGTAGTGGCGTCGGATGCTCAGCATGAGTGCCACCAGGATCGGCACCGCCACGATCACAATCCACGCACCATGGACGAACTTCACGGTGGCAATCACCACCAGCACCACGCCGGTGGTCACAGCACCGACCGTGTTGATCACCACCGAACGCTGCCAACGCGGCTCCCTGGTTCGGAGCCAGTGACGAACCATCCCCGCCTGGCTCAAGGTGAAAGCAGTGAACACACCCACCACGTACAACTGGATCAGCCTGCTCACCTCGGCGTCGAACACCACCAGGAGGGCAGCGGCGACCACGGCTAGCGTGATGATTCCGTTGGAGAAGACGAGACGGTCACCCCGATTCAGATACTGTCGGGGCGTCAGCTTGTGTCTAGCCAGAATCGCCGAGAGCCGGGGAAAGTCCTGATACGCGGTGTTGGCGGCCAGGATCAGGATGGCGGCGGTGAACACCTGCAGCGCATAGAACCCGAACCCTCCACTGAAAGCAGCCCGCCCGATCTGTGAGATCACAGTCCCGTACTCGTCGATCGTCTCTTCGGAGATACGAACATCGAACCAGCGGGCAAGCGTTGATATCCCGAGAAACATCGTGATCGATATCGCCCCCATGATGCCCAGAGTGGTCGCCGCATTGTGCGACTTGGGCTCCCTGAAGGCCTGGACACCGTTCGCAATCGCCTCGACACCAGTCAACGCCGTAGACCCAGAAGCGAACGCCCGGAGCACGAGGAACAACCCAACGGCCGCCACTTCTGGCTCGATATCGAGGCCCGACGACACAGCCTGAGGGCATTCACCATCAAAACACTGGACAAATCCGGTTATCAACATGATCCCCACCGTGAGAACAAACAGGTAGGTGGGCGCAGCAAACAGTGTCGAAGCCTCCCTCACCCCACGCAGGTTGGCGATGGTGAGAAGCGCAACGAACCCGAGGGCGATCTCCACCCTCCACGGGATCAGATCCGACGCCGCAGACGTGATCGCTGCCACACCTGCAGCCACCGACACCGACACCGTGAGCACGTAATCGGTCAACAGCGCAGCGGCGGCCACGGTGCCGGTGCGGATTCCGAAGTTGTCGTTGGCCACGATGAAGGCACCACCACCGTCCGGATACGCCTTGATCGTCTGCCGATACGACACGATCACGATCAGAAGCAACGTGGCAATCGCCAACGAGATGGGCGTCAACAGGTTGAACGCGGCGGTCCCCGCCAGAGCCAAGACCAGCATCGCCTCCTCGGTGGCATATGCGACCGAGGACAACGGGTCGGAAGCAAAAACCGGCAAGGCGAGACGCTTCGGAAGGAGCTGATGCTCCTCCTCCTGCGTGGCGAAAGGCCGACCGAACAGTCTCCGCTTGATATTCAGATCCGAATGGCCCTTCACAACCAACCTGACATCGCGCAACAAAAAGCGCGGTCGACATCGGACCGCGCCCAACACGTCGTTGATACCTCAGGACGAGATCGAACCGTCCGAATTGCACGCGATTCCTACGTGGAGCCACCCGTTTTCGACGCCATCAGGGCGTGGCTGGCGGAATCGCTGTCGCCATCACCCCAACTCCAACAAGCGCCACGACGATCAGGACCACTAAGAGCAGGTCCCATGCCAGCTCCCTGCCCGGGTCTTTCTCGACGGCCAACCGTCGCGTCACGGGACGACCCAGCAAGAAAGCGAGAACAATGAGCACACCACCACCCACCACGTCGGCAACCTCGTTGTAACCTAGAACAGCAGCGAGAATCGCCACGAACCCAGCCGATAGAGAAGTCATCCAAGCCGCGCTCAGGCTCGTGGGACGCGTAGATCGGCTCACATGTCAGGTGTACCGCGTCCTTTACGCGATCTTCGAGGGATCTACGAGATAACAACGCGTCGGCGACGAGAAACTGCGCGATCAGCCCACTCGGCCCAGACGAGGGCGTGTACACCCTTTTCGTGCTCGACGACAGCGCCGCCTACTTCGCTGGTTTCCACGTCAACCGTGTATTGAAACCCTCTCGACCGCCCGCGATCATCGGAGCGACCCTTTCATTGCGATACCATGCAGCCTGCTGGGTGTCACCCCTCCGGTTGCTCAGCACTCCTAGCCTGCCCCTCTGGCATCGGGCGTTGTTGGGCGCCTTTCGTAAACGTCCGGATCGGTGTTTGCTTTGCGTATGGCAAGGATTTTCTCGCGGCGCTGCTCGGCTCGCTCGACGTAGGCCGTCGCACCTTTGCCCTGAAACAAAGTGATTGCCTGTTCGATCGCGCTGAGTGCTTGATTCCAACTAGTAGCGGTCTCGTGGACCTCGGCGAGGCTCAGGAGCGCCTCTCCATGGAACACGGGATCGCCGGCCGCCCCTGCGCGATCCACGGCTTCGGTGGCCAGCGCCAGAGCCGCTTGCGCGTCTTGCGCGGCGAGGGCACGGGCGCGGGCGCTCCGCCAGAGAACCTGAGACACGTAGTCGTCCTCGGCAGATATGCGCTCCGCCTGCTCCGTCAGGGTTAGCGCCTCATCCATCTCGCCGCGATCGCAGAGCACATGGGCCAGGAAGCCGGCCGTCGTCGAGCCCAACCGCCGCTCGCCCGCCTGCATGAGGGTTTCGTAGTCGGCGCGCAACTCAGTCTCGGCGATCTCCAGGTTGCCGGTCAGGCGTTCCATCGGTCCTGAGGCATGAGAAGTCGCCGCCGCCTCGAGGACGTGGCCCAGATCGAGCGCGATCGAGCGCGACAGCGCTGCAGCCTCTCGTGCCTCTTCGAAGCGCCCAGTCATTCCATACAGCTCGACCAGGTTGAAGTACATGAAGGAGCGAGGGATACCGCTGCCCTCGACCTCCATCAGAAGTGGCTCGATGGCCTCGATCACCGCAGCTGCTGGCAGAGGTCCACTGGCCCACAGCTGAGCCCTAAAAGCGAGGGTCGCCGCGACCTGGTGGCGTTCCTGACTGAGCCTCGCTTGAACGATGGCCAATTCAGCGAACCGAAGGGCCTCATCATGCTGGCTGCCATCAAAGTGCAGGACGGCGATGAGTCGGTAGGCCTTGGCTGCCTCCCGATGCAGTCCTGCGGTCTCGAGCACCGCGGCCGCAGTCGCGACGGCGGCACTGTCTTCGGGGGACACACCACTTGGATCGAAATTGAATTTGGCGCTCGTGAGGGCGACCCTGGCTACTGCCTCGATGATGTCGTTCCCGGCCTTGGAAGCCCAGCCAAGAGCTTCTTCGATGTAGGGCTGTCCGGCGGCGAGGCGGCCGGCGCGGCCGATGGCCTCCCCGAGCGCGATGAGAGTCTCGGCGCGCTCGGCGCTCGGCTCTGTTTCGAGCCCCAGCGCGCGTTCCAGGAGCGTGATCGCCGCAGCGGACCCGCTGATATCTAGCGCGCGGCGACCGGCTGAGGCGAGCCGCTTGGCGGCACGCTCCGCCAGCGCTGCGCTGACGGAGTCCGACAGCCCGAGCTCGGCGTGGTAGTTGTAAGCCTGCTCGAGGTGGTAGCCGATGATCTCTTCGTACTCCTCCAGCCTGTCGCCGGTGACGCGCTCCAGCCAGTCCCCGAAACGCGCGTGTAATTCGGCGCGCTCTGCCTTGGACAGGGCTTCATAGGCGGCATCCCGGATGAGCAGGTGTCGGAAGCGGAACGCATCGCCGGCGGACAGCAGAGGCCGATCGGGTCGGATAAGTTCCTTGCGCACCAGCGCCAGCAGATCGCGCGCCATCGCGCCACGCTCGCCGGGCGGCATCAGTTCGGCCAGCGCCGCCTGCTCGAACGAGTTGCCAATCACGCTGGCCCGCTCCGCCAGGCTGCGCTCACCGGGAGGAAGCTGATCCAGCCGGGCGGCCAGCAGGGCGGCGATGCTGGGCGGCACCTCGACCGCGCCCAGCGCGCTGCTCGTCTGCCAGGCTCCGTCGTCGGCCAGGGCCAGGTGGCTCTCGTCGACGAGCATGCCCAGCATTTCCTCCACGAACAGGGGATTGCCCTCAGCCGACTCAAGAATGCGAGCCCGCAGCGGCTCGGGCAGCGCACTGCCGCCCGGTAGCTGCTCGATCAGCTGAGCCGCCGACATGGCTGACAGCGGCTCGACCCGCATGGTCGAGACCTGAGGTAGTCCGCTGCCCCAGCCTGGCCGTCGGTCGAGCAGATCGGGTCGCGCCGGACATACAAATAGGAGGGGGGCGTCGTGGGCCAGGCTGACGATGTACTCGACCAAGTCGAGGAAGGCCTCGTCTGCCCATTGAAGGTCATCGAACTCGATCACGAGCGGGCGCCGGCGTGCCAGCGTCTCGAACAATTGGCGGGTGGCCCATGAGATCTCTTCGCCCGGTGTCGAGCCAGTTGCCAGCCCGATCGCCAAGCCGATCTGCTCGGCCACCAGCTCGACATCCGTGGCATCGGCTGCCAAGTGGCGCAGCTTCCCCATGGCCGCCTCGCGGTTGTCGGCCTCGTCTATGGCCGCAGCCATCCGCACCACCTCTGCCAACGGCCAGTAGGTGATCCCCTCACCGTACGGCAGGCAGCGACCGGACAGCACCGTGGCGCGATCCGCTACCAAAGCGCTGAACTCGGCCAATAGCCGGCTCTTGCCAACTCCGGCCGCGCCGAGCACGGATACCAGCCTGCAGCGTCGCTCGGCGACTGCAGCGGCAAAGGCTGCCTGGAGAGTGGCCAGCTCCGACTCGCGCCCGACGAGCGGCGCATCCAGGCGACGGGCATTGCCGGCCGCTCCGGGGATGACGGACAGGAGCCGGTAGGCGTGTATCGGCCGCTCCTTGCCCTTAAGCGCCAGTGGCGCCAAGGATTCGACTGACACCGCGTCGCGCACTAGTTGATACGTGGACGGCCCGATGAGGATCTCTCCTGGCGCGGCGGCCTGCTCCAGGCGTGCCGCGGTGTTGACCGCGTCGCCGGTGATCAACGAGTGGTCGTCAGCCAGATCGTCGGCTACCACCACCCCGGTGTTGACGCCGGTTCGGAAGAGGATGGTGATGCCACGCTCCGCCTCGAGGTCGAGGTTCAAACGCCTCAGGCGCTCGCGGATCTCGATGGACGCCCGCACCGCGCGCAGCGCGTCATCTTCGTGCAGCTGAGGAATGCCGAAGACCGCCATAACCGCATCGCCAATAAACTTCTCGACTGTCCCGCCGTGACGCTCGATTATCGTGCGCATTTCGGCGAAGTAGGAGGCCATCAGAGCGCTCATCGACTCTGCGTCGAGATGCTCACCCAGCTTGGTCGAGCCCACCACATCGGCGAACAGGATGGTCACCGTCCGACGCAATCCACTTGGCTTTCGAGAGATTGGTGTCGCGCACTCGGAGCAGAACTTCGCGCTGTCGGAATTCTCGGTACCGCAGGAGGTACACACCACCGCCATGCGGCGAGTGTACGACCGATCAACGGATCGGCACACCAACATCCGAC
>DASTOM010000016.1:0-17749 GCA_035762545.1 Acidimicrobiia bacterium | reverse complement strand
GGTTAGGCCACTGACTTTGGGTGTTGCCGACTTCCGTGACTTGACGGGCGGTGTGTACAATCCCCGAGAACGTATTCACCGCGGCTTTGCTGATCCGCGATTACTAGCGACTCCGGCTTCATGAAGTCGAGTTGCAGACTTCAATCCGAACTAGGACCGGCTTTATAGGATTCGCTCACCCTCGCGGGGTCGCTGCCCGTTGTACCGGCCATTGTAGCATGCGTGCAGCCCTGGATATAAGGGGCATGATGACTTGACGTCGTCCTCACCTTCCTCCGAGTTATCCCCGGCAGTCTCCTACGAGTCCCCGGCCGAACCGCTGGCAACATAGGACAAGGGTTGCGCTCGTTGCGGGACTTAACCCAACATCTCACGACACGAGCTGACGACAGCCATGCACCACCTGTCACGGGCCCTAATGGACACTGTATTTCTACAGCTTTTCCCGTGATGTCAAACCCAGGTAAGGTTCTTCGGGTTGCATCGAATTAAGCCGCATGCTCCGCCGCTTGTGCGGGGACCCGTCAATTCCTTTGAGTTTTAGCCTTGCGGCCGTACTCCCCAGGCGGGATACTTAATGCGTTAGCTTCGGCACGGCAGTCATTGGTATAACCGCCACACCTAGTATCCAACGTTTACGGCGTGGACTACCAGGGTATCTAATCCTGTTTGCTCCCCACGCTTTCGCTCCTCAGCGTCAGTGCCGGCCCAGAGAACCGCCTTCGCTACTGGTGTTCCTCCCGATATCTGCGCATTTCACCGCTACACCGGGAATTCCGTTCTCCTCTACCGGACTCGAGTCACAGCAGTATCGACTGCAATTCTGAGGTTGAGCCTCAGACTTTCACAGCCGACTTGCTGAACCGCCTACGAGCTCTTTACGCCCAATGATTCCGGATAACGCTCGCACCCTACGTATTACCGCGGCTGCTGGCACGTAGTTGGCCGGTGCTTCTTTTGGAGGTACCGTCAATTTCTTCCCTCCTGAAAGGGGTTTACAACCCGAAGGCCTTCATCCCCCACGCGGCGTTGCTGCGTCAGGCTTTCGCCCATTGCGCAAGATTCCCTGCTGCTGCCTCCCGTAGGAGTCTGGACCGTGTCTCAGTTCCAGTGTGGCTGATCGTCCTCTCAGACCAGCTACTCGTCGATGCCTTGGTAGGCCGTTACCCCACCAACTAGCTGATAAGCCGCGAGCCCATCCCACAGCACAAAGGCATTTCCTCGATCGACCATGAGGTTGTTCGAGGATATCCGGTATTAATCCAGGTTTCCCTGGGCTATCCCGGTCTGTGGGGCAGGTTGCTCACGTGTTACTCACCCGTTCGCCGCTCCGTCATACCGGTGGGTTACCCCTCCGATATGCGTCGCTCGACTTGCATGCATTAGGCACGCCGCCAGCGTTCATCCTGAGCCAGGATCAAACTCTCCAACATACTCATTCAGCTCGATCCGAAGATCGAACCTCAAGTCAGTGAAGGGTTTGTGTTTGGGTCCCGGGGTCGTGAGGACCCCGAGCTTGATTTACTCATTTAGTGATTGTTAAACCCGCTGCAAGCAGCGGGCCCACACGTCACCGTGATGCTCCACTCCCACCCTTACGTGAGGAGCGGGCATCGCTGGCTGTGTGTTCGGCACTTGTGCCGAACACGAACGGAGGCTCTCGATGAGAGACACTCCGTTGGCACATTGTTCAGTTGTCAAGGAGCCGGATCTCGGACCTGTGTCCGATCTTGTTCGAGTTTGCCCAGCAAACCCAGCCTGCGTCAACCGAGTTTCCCCGGGTGGCGCGTGGCTCCCGCCTTCTGTTCAGTTCTGATTCAGAGCGGTCGGCGATCATACCGCGACCTCTGAGCAGAAACAAGACGACGCAGCCCGAAACAGGGGCTCCGCCGTGAGCGGATGCGCGAGCGGTGGCTCGTGCTTTGTGAATTATAGAACAAGCCCGTATCTAAACCAAGTCAATCGACGAGGCGGACAAAGCGTCGTTTACCCACCCGTAGAACCTGTCCGACCAGGTTGGCACGGTCGATCTCCTGGGCGGCGACAGCGTCTTCACCCAGCCTCACCGCACCCTGATCGATGAGCCTTCGGGCCTCGCTGCCGGACAGGCCGAAGGCGTCCCGTATCAAGGAGGGGACATGAACTGGATCGCCCGGAGGCACCCGTACCTCTTCGATCTCGTTTGGAGTGCCACCTTCTCGGAATACGCGATCGAACTCACTCTCGGCGGCCCGGCCCGCCTCCTCACCCCAGTAGAGCGTCACCACCGACCGGGCCAGGTGGCGCTTGGCTTCGTTCGGATGCACCTCACCGGACTGGAGGCCGGTAACGATCCTGTCCACCGCGTCATCGTCGAAGTTGGCGGCCAATCTGAACCAGTCCCCCATCAACTCATCGGGGATGCTCATCGTCTTCCCGAACATCTCGGCGGGCTCGTCGGTCACCCCGATGTAGTTGCCGAGACTCTGAGACATCTTGTTGACCCCGTCGGTCCCTACAAGGAGCGGCATGGTCAGCGCGACCTGCGGCTCCTGACCAAAACGCTCCTGGACGATTCGACCCATCATCAGGTTCCAGAGCTGGTCGCTGCCACCGAGCTCGATGTCAGCTTCGATCGCCACGGAGTCGTATCCCTGCAGAAGGGGGTAGAGGAACTCCATGACCGAGATGGGGCTGCCGTCCTCGTACCGTTTGGCGAAGTCGGAACGCTCGAGCATCTGAGCGACGGTGGCTGACGAGGTCAGCTCCAGGAGCCCATACATGTCGAGCCCGGCCAGCCATTCCGAGTTGCGCCGGATCTCCAGATTCTCGGGGAGGAGGACCTTCTCGAACTGACCGAGGACGTTCTCGGCGTAACCGTTCACTTCTTCGGCCGACAGACGTTTCCGTTGTGCTCCACGGAGCGATGGGTCACCGACCTGTGCGGTGAAGTCACCGACGATGAGCACTGCGGTGTGGCCCATCTCCTGGAATTCGCGGAGCTTGCGCAGCACCACCGCCCAACCGAGGGTGACCGACGGCGCGGTGGGATCGAGGCCGAGTTTGACACGGAGTGGGCGACTCAGGTCGAGCTTGGCTTCGAGGTCTGACTCGGGAACCACCGTGTCGGCGTGTCGGATGGCTGTCTCGAGCTGGGGGTTGGCCATGGTCAGGGCAGGGTAAACCGGCGGTCAGTCACGCCGACAACTGGGAGACGGCAACGAATCGCCAGGGCTTGTCCTTCGCTTTTGAAATGCCGATCCGGGGCGTGGCCATGATGTAGTCCGGAGTCTCCCCCGGCTCGAGACGGATCACCGACGTCGGGGCGAGCAGGTCGATCCCGTTGTGCTCGATTTGGATCCCCAGTGCCTGACACAGCTTTCCCGGCCCGTTGGCGAGATCGGTGCGGAGACCCCGCCGTCGGGCGGCGACAGCCGATCCATCGACCACCTCTCCGCCGCGTATCAGGATCCCCCACCCGACGCCCTCGGGCCCGGCTGCGGTATTGGCGCAGTTGTGAATCCCGTACGATCGATAGACATAGAGGGTGCCAGGGCGCTGGAACATGGAGGTGTTCCGTGGCGTCTCGCCTCGGTAGGCATGCGACGCCGGATCGTCCGAGCCCTTGTAGGCCTCGACCTCTGTGATCCGAACCACGACCTCGGCGTCGTCGGCTCGTGACACCAGCAACGATCCCAACAGTCGCGGTGCTGCTTCCTCGGGAGGGCTGATGAGAATCGACTCCAGAGCAGTGGCTCTGGACATCAAGCTCCCCGCAACCGAGCTCCAGCCCCTTTCGCAGCTTCGATCATCGACTGGCGGATCGAACCGATCTCCTTTTGATCGAGCGTACGTTCCGGGGAGCGGATCCGATAGGTGATGGCGAGGGCTTTGCTGCCTTCCCCCAACGACTCACCCCGGTACTCATCGAAAACCCGAGCCGACTCGACGAGTCCATCCGCCGCGGAAGTCGTCACCGCGATGAGCTCTCCGGCGGTTGTCGTCACGGGCACGAGGAAGCTGAGATCGAAGTCGACGTGAGGATATGGAGAAGGGCTGTGTGCCTGCACCGGGTCCACAGGCGCCAACAAGGGCTCGAGATCGAGCTCCGCCACCGCCACTCTGGCGTCGATGTCGAAGGCCCGAGCGGCCCGCGGAGAGAGTTCTCCCACGTGTCCTATGGTCAGATCGCCGACGGTCACGGTGGCACATCGGCCGGGATGGAAGGCTGGATGGTTTCCCGCCTCGAGCCGGCTCTCGAGTTCGAGCACCTGAGAGAGTCTTTCCCAGACGGCTATCGAGAAGAGGCCATCGGCTAAAGCCGCCCCTCCTCCGGCTGCGGAATTACCGACCTCACCGACGATGGCCCAGGCGAGTCGGTCGAACTGTTCGGGAAGCCGCGGATCGGTGACATCCGGGGTGGAGAAGAAGACCGTCCCTGTCTCGAACAGGCCAACGGAGGTCGTGCCGTGAGAGCGGTTGTAACGGAGGTTGCCCAGCAGTCCGGGCAGGAGGGTCGGCCTCAGCTTGCTCTCCTCATCCCGGAGGGGGTTCTTCACTGTGAGCAGCCCGGAGCTCTCATAGTCCAACCCCAGTGCGGCGAGGTCGTCGAGGCTGACAAAGGGGAGATTGATCGCCTGGCTGATGCCGATGCCGACGAGCCCGGCGTGGAGTTGACGGAGGCGTCTCTGCTCGGGGCTCAGGCCTCCGGCGGGCCCCGTTGGGAGTGTCGCTTCGAACTTGTCGAACCCATGGACGCGAGCCACCTCTTCGACGAGGTCGGCCGGCCGGGTGAGGTCGGGGCGGAATGTCGGGACCGTGACCCTGAGAGGGTCGCCAGATTCGACTTCGAGCTCGAGCCGTTCCAGGATGTCGGTCACGTGCTCCTCGTCGAATCCTGGGCCGAGAATGCGTTCAGGCTCTGACAATGGAAGCTCGACGATCCAAGGAGAGGATTCGATCGTGACGACGTCCACACTCCCCTCGAGCACCTCACCCCCACCGATCATCTGCACCATGGCGCTGGCGCGTTGGTTGGCGATGTCGGCGAGGTCGGGATCCACGCCCCGTTCGAAGCGAGTGGCTGCCTCGGAGCGAAGGTCGTGACGTCTCCACATGTGCATGATCGTCGGCGGGTCCCAGGATGCGGCTTCCATGATGACCCGTGAGGTCTCATCGGAGACTTCGCTGCGGAAGCCACCCATGGTCCCCGACATCGAGGTTGGGCCTCCCTCGTCGTAGATGATCAGGTCATCGGTGCTCAGTTGGCGTTTGACGTGATCGAGTGTCTCGAGTGATTCGCCTGGAGAAGCTCGTCTCACGACGAGACGGTCTCCCTCGACGCGGTCGGCGTCGAATGCATGCAACGGGTGTCCCAACTCGAACATGACGTAGTTGGTGACGTCGACCACGTTGGAGATCGAACGGGTGCCCATCTTCTGGAGTCGGTGCCTCATCCAGAGGGGAGATCGGCCGACGGTCACGCCTCGAATCTCCCGGGCCGTGAATCGTCGGCAACCGACCGGGTCGTCGATCTCGACCGAGATCGCTGTCTGCCCTGGAACCGTCACCAGGTCCACAGGCGGAACGTGATACTCGATGTCGAACCATGCTGCCACGTCACGGGCGATTCCGACGAGAGACAGGGCATCGGGCCGGTTGGGAGTCACGTCGAGTTCGAATACGACGTCGGGAAGCTCCACGTGATCCGCGAAAGGCGACCCGATCGGTTGGTTGCCCTCCAGGACCAATATCCCGGCGTGGTCGTCCCCGAGCCCTAGTTCCTTCTCTGAACAGATCATCCCATTCGACTCGATGCCTCTGATTGTCCGCTGGCCGATCTCGAAGTCACCGGGCAGGACGGCCCCGGGTCGAGCCACGGCGACAGTGGCGCCCTCGCCGAAGTTCCAGGCCCCGCAGATGATCTGAGTTGCCCCCTGGCCACTGTCGACCAGACATACCCGGATCTTGTCGGCGTCGGGATGGGGAGCGATCT
Source organism: Acidimicrobiia bacterium (assembly GCA_035762545.1). Taxonomy (GTDB): domain Bacteria; phylum Actinomycetota; class Acidimicrobiia; order Spongiisociales; family ZC4RG35; genus JANQRA01. Next base: position 11,775 of record DASTOM010000016.1, on the reverse strand, counting down.
CGAGCACCTTGCCCACATAGACCTCGGTCCAACCGACGTCGAGCCTCTCGATGCCTTCGACCGTGTGACCGAGCATGTCGAAGGCGTAGGCGATCTCGTCGACATCCGTCGTGGGCAGATCGATGAACTCCTGGAGCCAACGAAGCGGAACTCTCATCAAAACTGCCTGAGAAACCGCAAGTCGTTGTCTATGAAGTGACGCAACGAGTCGATGCCGTGGCGGACCATGGCGATGCGCTCCGGGCCCATCCCGAAGGCGAACCCGCTGTATCGGGTCGAGTCATAACCGGCGGCCTCCAGGACATGCGGGTCGACCATGCCGCATCCGAGCAGTTCCAGCCAGCCAGCGCCCCCACAAACCCTGCAGCCCGGCTGACCTCCGTCACAGGCGAAACATGAGATGTCGAGTTCTGCGGAGGGTTCGGTGAACGGGAAGAAGTGTGGGCGGAGGCGGACCTCGCTTTGAGGGCCGAAGAACTCCTTGGCGAAGTGGAGGAGCGTCCCTTTCAGATCGCCGAACTGGATGTTCTCATCGACGGCGAGACCTTCGATCTGGAAGAAGACGGGCAGATGGGTGGCGTCGATCGTGTCCTTCCGGTAGGCCCTCCCGGGCACGACGATGTAGACCGGCGGGTCGTGGGTCTCCATCCAGCGTGCCTGGACCGGTGACGTATGTGTCCTCAGGAGCACTTCGTCTTCAGGAGCCCCCCAGTCCAGATACATGGTGTCCGATTCCCAACGGGAAGGATGGGTCGGTGGAGTGTTGAGGGCGTCGAAGTTGTAGTAGGCGAGATCTGCCTCGGGACCGGACGCGACCTGGTAGCCGAGACCGATGAAGATGTCGATGATCTCGTCGATGGTCCGCTGGACCACATGCAGCTTCCCGCTCGGAAGTGAGATGGCACCGACGGTGACATCGATGGCTTCGCCCCTGAGACGCTGCTCCTCGGCCACGGCTTCGAGCGCCTCCCGCCGTGACGCCAACAAGGCCTGGATCTTGCCCGTAGCCTCGTTGAGTTTGGCCCCGACTCTGGGCTTGGACTCGTTGTCCAGACGCCCCATGGACCGACGAACCGCGCCTACGGCGGAGTCCTTGCCGAGGAGGGCCGCCTCTACGGTCTCGAGTTGATCGAGCGACTCCACACCCTCGAGTGCCGAGGGCGCGTCTGCGATTGCTTGATCCAGGGTGGCGATGGGATCCACGTCGAGCGGCAGGTTAGACCCCGGCAACGTCTTCACCGGAACCGTCACTCAGCTCATAGATGGCGATGGCGGCGGCTACTGCGGCGTTGAGGCTCTCCGTCGGTCCGGGAGTCGGAATCGTCACCCGGTAGTCGGCGGCATCTGCGATGGTGTCGTCGAGCCCGTGTGCTTCTTCCCCGATGAGCAGGGCGACCGGCCGCCGATCGACGCTGCGAAGAGGCTCTCCCCCGGTGACCACCGTTGCGACCGTGGCCCACTCTCCCAGAGCCGCGATAGACCCGATTCGGGCCACCGGGGTTTGGAACTGTCCACCGCCTCCGGCACGGATCGTCTTCGGGGACCAGGGATCCGCTGACCCGTCGGCGTAGGCAAACCCCCATCCGAAGGCGGCGGCGGTCCGAATCATCGTGCCGACGTTCCCCGGGTCGGAGACACCGGCCGAGACGAGAAGGTTTCGCTCGCGGTCCAGCCACTCAGTTGGGATCTGCACGACGGCGACCGGGCCCCTTGGGGACTTGGTTCCAGCGAGGCGCTCGAGGGCCCTGTGGTCGACTGCCAGGTCCCCGGTGCCCGGCCGCGGGTCGATCGAGAAGATCTCGACCACTTCCGCTCCGGCAGCGATGACATCAGCGACGAGATCGGGCCCTTCGACGAGTGTCAGTCCCCTCTCCCTGCGGTCCCGGGCGCGGTGGAGCCGGGCCGCCTCCACCACAGACTTGGCGCGATGGGTGCGGACCGGCTCCATTGTCGATAGAGGTTGTCGGTCAGTTGCTCTTGGCGACCTCGACGAGCTGGGCGAAGGCGTCAGGGTCGTTGACCGCCATCTCGGCCAGCATCTTGCGGTCCACCTCGATCTCCGCGGCCTTCAGGCCGGCGATGAACTGGCTGTAAGTGGTCCCGTTCTGCCGGGCTGCGGCGTTGATGCGGGCGATCCACAGCTTCCGGAAGTCGCGCTTGCGGGAGCGACGATCCCGGTAGGAGTCCTGCATCGCATGCATGACCTGTTCGTTTGCGGTCCGGAACCGACGGCTCCGAGCTCCCTTGTAGCCCTTGGCCCGATCGAGGACCTTCTTGTGTGACTTCTTCGCGTGAACCGCGCGCTTGACACGTGCCATTTCAGGTGCCTCCTAGCGACCGAGCTGCTTCTTGATGACCTTGGCGTCGCCCGGTGCGAGCTCGACCTCGCCCTTGCGACGACGGAAAGTCGACTTGCCTTTGGCCAGCTTGAGATGCCCACGACCCGACTGCCGGCGCATGTACTTGCCGGAGCCGGTGACCTTGATTCGCTTCTTGGCACCGCTGTGGGTCTTCATTTTGGGCACAGCGACCTCCTATTCCTCTTCGTCGTGCTGCTGTTTCTGGCTGTCGCTCGAACGTCTGGCTTGTCTGGTTGGCGCCAGCACCATGGTCATCGACCCACCTTCGATCTTCGGAGCTTGCTCGACGGTGCCGTACTCGGCCACCTCCTCGGCGAGGCGATTCATGAGATCACGACCGAACTCGGGCCGCTCTCTCTCACGCCCCCTGAATCGGATCGTGACCTTCACCTTGTCGTGGTCCAGAAGGAAGTCCTGAGTCTTGCGACGGGTGATGTCGAAGTCGTGCTCTCCGATCCGGACGCGCATCCGGAGCTCTTTGATCGTGGTCCGGGTCTGCTTCTTCCGAGCCTCACGCTGTTTGACGGACTGTTCGTACTTGTACCGTCCGTAGTCCATCAGTCGGCAAACCGGGGGCCGGGCGTTGGGAGCCACTTCGACCAGGTCCAGGTCGAGTTGCTCGGCGAGCCACAGGGCCTCGTTTATCTTCTTGACTCCGATTTGCTCTCCATCGGGGGCGACCACGAGCACTTCTTTTGCCCGGATCGCTCCATTCACGCGCAACTCTGGAATTCTGGTACCTCCTGTTTTGCAGCCATTTCTGCGTCTTCGTTCGACAACCATCCACGACGATCGGGTCGGGGACCGTTGCGCCATGAAAAAAGCAGCAGGCGGAAACCTGCTGCCAAAGGATCAGGATCGCTTGGATCTATCCTCTTGGTGACCACAGCGCACTGTTGGTGAGATCCTCGTGGAGCTCGGGTGTGGCCGGGTGGGGAGGCAGCACCTCCGCTCTTGCTATCGATTGTGGCTGTCAGGATACCAGTGTCCCCGTGTCAGCCAATATCGAAACCATCACGTGCCGCCTACTCGGCGGAGGGCGTTTGCAGTGATGACAGCCGCCTCGACAGCCTCGTGTCCTTTGTTCGAATCCCCGATTCCGGCCCGATCAACGGCATGTGAGTAGTCGTGCACGGCCAGGATCGCGTTGGTGATCGGGACGCCGGTCTCGAGTGCGACCAGGTTGATTCCCCGGGCCGACTCGTTGACGACGATGTCGTAGTGGTCGGTCTCTCCCTTGACTACCGTTCCGATGGCCACCACTGCGTCACATCCGATCTGGGCCAGACGTTGGGCAGCAACCGGAAGCTCCAGGGCACCGGGGACTCTCATCGCAGTGACCTTGGAGACACCCAACTCCTCGGCCCGGATGAGGGCCCCCTCGAGGAGCCGATCGGTGATCGCCTGATTCCACTGTGCCGCCACGATGCCGATGTGGAGGCCGGAGCCTTCCAGACTGCCCTCGACGATCTCGGTCACGCTTCGCTTTCGGACTCGAAGACATGGCCGAGCCGCTCGGCCTTTGCCCTCAGGTAATCGCGGTTCTCGTCGTTGGCCGGGAGGGAAATCGGAAGGCGCTCCAGGATCGAGAGCCCGTACCCCTCGATGGCGGCCCGCTTGACTGGGTTGTTGGTGAGAAGCCGCATGGAGCGAACACCGAGGTCGTAGAGGATCTGGGAGCCGACGCCGTAGTCCCTGTTGTCCACCGGGAGCCCGAGATGGACATTGGCGTCGACCGTATCGAGCCCTTCGTCCTGGAGCCGATACGCGGCGAGCTTGTGCAGCAGACCGATGCCCCGTCCCTCGTGACCCCTGATGTAGAGGACCACTCCCCTGCCCTCCTCGGCGATCATCTCGAGGGCGCGGTCGAGCTGCTCGCCACAGTCACATCGAAGACTCTTGAAGACGTCGCCGGTCAGGCACTCGGAGTGGACCCGAACCATCACACCCTCACCGTCACCGATGTCACCGCGAACCAGGGCGATGTGCTGGCGGTCGTCGACGGTCGACCGATATCCGATCGCGGCGAACTCGCCATGCCGGGTCGGGATGCGGGCTTCGACCACCCTCTCGATGAGCCTCTCCGATTGACGGCGGTATGCGATCAGGTCTGCGATCGTCCCCATCAAGAGACCGTGTTCCTTGGCGAAGGTCTCCAGATCGCCGAGCCGGGCCACCGTCCCGTCATCGTTCATCACCTCGGCGAGGACGGCTGCGGGGTACTTGCCGGCCAACTCCGCCAGGTCGACGGCGGCCTCGGTGTGTCCGGCCCGTTTCAGTACCCCACCGGGCTCGTAGCGCAACGGGTACATGTGCCCCGGCCGCGCCAGGTCTGCGGGCTTCGTGTTCGGGTCGATGACTGTCAGGATCGTGCGACAACGGTCTGCAGCGGAGATTCCTGTGGTGGTTCCCTCCGCCGCGTCGATCGAGATGGTGAAGGCGGTACGGCGGACGTCGGTGTTCTTGGCCACCATCATCGGCAGTTCGAGCTCGTCGAGGCGCTCACCGATCACTGGGAGACAGATGATCCCGCTGGTGTGGCGGAGCATGAAACCGATGTTGTCCGGAGTGGCATCCTCGGCGGCGATTATGAGATCGCCTTCGTTCTCCCGGTCCTCGTCGTCGACCATGATCACCATCTCGCCCCTGCCGATCGCGGCGACGATTTCTTCGATGGGAGCGATTTTCATGACTTGCTCATGAGTCTCTCGACGTATTTGGCGAGAACGTCAGCTTCAAGATTGACTTGGTCCCCGACCGTGCGCAAGCCCAGAGTCGTGACGGCGAGAGTGTGAGGGATGAGCGCTACCGTGAACGACTTGGCCGTTACGGAGGCGACAGTGAGGCTCACGCCGTCGACGGTGATCGACCCTTTCTCCACGAGGTACCTGAGAAGTGCCTCACCCGGCTCCACTTCCATGACGACGGACCCGTCTTCCCCGGTCTCCACGCGCGTCAGCCGACCGGTTCCGTCGATGTGCCCCTGGACGATGTGACCGTCGAAACGTCCGGTGGCCGGCATGGGCCTCTCCAGGTTGACTCTGTCGCCGGGCGCCAAAGACCCGATGTTCGTGCGCTCGAGTGTCTCCGGGATCACGTCGAGAGAAACACTGTCAGGGGTGGGGTCGATCGCAGTGAGACAAACGCCATTGACCGCAATCGACGCACCGACGTCAAGCGAGTCGATGCCTGCGGCTTCGAGGACCAGTCGCTTACCTGTCGGGGTCTCCTCGATAGAGACGACCTCGCCCATTTGCTCCACGATGCCCGTGAACAACTCAGATCTCCCTGTGGAAGTCGATGCGGACGTCCTCGCCGACCAGTCTGGTGTCAGTGATGATCACGCTGGTGGCGTCGACTATCGATTCGAACACCCCGGTCAACGGTGACATTCCATGACCGCCGCCTACCCGGCTGCCCACGTAGACGACACCCCCGGAAATGACCCCGTGTGACCACCATGAACCGAGGAGCGTCGGTCCACCCTCAACAAGTAGTGAGAGGTATCCGGCAGCCCCGAGGGCCCGACACGTGGAGACGGGATCCGGAAATTCATCGCCCTCGACGATGACCAGTTCACCGCCCGGGATATCGATGTCGATCGCCGCTATGACGAGAGGGTCCCGCTTCCAGATACCAGACCTCCATGGGAGGGGGGTGCGCCCCGCGATGATGATCGGACGCGGCTGTTGCCGGTTGTACCCGGCGAGTCGAACGTCGAGCCTGGGATCGTCGGCGACCAGCGTGCCGGCACCGATGACGATGGCGTCGTGCTCGGCTCTGAGCCGATGGGCGTCCTCCCTGGCTTCCCTCCCGGTGATCCACTTCGACGAACCGTCTGCGGCCGCCACTGACCCGTCGAGTGTCATGGCGTACTTGGCGGTGACCCAGGGAAAACCGGTCTCACGGTGGTGGAAGTAGGCAGGGTCGACGGCTCTGGCCGCTGGGTCATCGAGGACCGTCACCTCGACTCCTGCCGCCTCCAACTCCTCCACCCCGGATCCGGCGACTCTGGAGTCGGGATCGAGCGCGCCTATGACGACCGCCGCAATGCCCTCGTCGATGAGCCGACCGGTGCAGGGCGGCGTTCGACCGTGATGGGAGCATGGCTCCAGCGAGACGTAGAGGGTGGCACCTGATGCATCGGCGACCTGGTTTAGAGCGACCACCTCGGCGTGGGCTTCACCAGGGGCGACGTGTGACCCTTCGGCCAGCACATTGCCGTCGGGAGCAACGATGACGGCACCAACCCGTGGATTGGGATGAGGGTTGTGCTGTCGCGCCAGTTCGTAGGCGCGATCGAGATGCGGGCCGCTGCCCACTCAGGCGGTACGTCGATCGATGCGGTAGGTAGAGCCCGGTTGCTTCTTGGCGAACTCCTTCATCTCAACCGCGATCGCCGACGCCTCCCATTGCGTCCCGATTTCACGCACGTCGGTGGAGGCTACTCCCAGGGAGAGCGACACAACCGGGAAGGCGTAACGCTCACCGCGACGGTCGATGACTTCGATATACCCACGTAGGGCGTCTGCTGTGTCGTAGAGGTCGAGTATGCCGTCGTCGAAACGCTCGATGACTTCCTTGCAGAACGACTCGGCCATCGACGGAGGGATCATTGCGACGAAATCGTCACCGCCGATGTGTCCGATGAAGGCCTCCTGGATTCCGAGGCTCTCCGCCGCCTCGGACAGACAGTTCCCGCAGAATCGGATGACCTCGTCGCCGCGCATGAAGCCGTAGTGGTCATTGAAGGCCTTGAAATTGTCCAGGTCGCCGTGGACCAGAGCGAAGTCCTTGCTTTCCTTGATCGCGTTCTCGATCTCGGCGGTGATCTTGAAGTTGCCGGGAAGTCCGGTGAGGGGTGACAGGTCCCGAGCGGCCTGGGTTCTACGGAGCACGGCGCGGACCCGGGCGGCGAGCTCTGTGATGTCGAAAGGCTTAGTGATGTAGTCGTCGGCGCCGAGTTCGAGACCACGGACCCTGTCCTCGGGGAGACCTCGTGCGGTGAGGAGGATGATCGGGACGGCCGCGGTGGTTGCCTGGCTTCGGAGTCGATGCAGGGCGGTGAGACCGTCCATGCGCGGCATCATGATGTCGAGGATGATCACGTTGGGCGGGTTGGAGCTCGCCTTCTGGAGCGCGTCTTCACCGTCGACCGCGGTCTCGACTTCGAATCCGTCGAGCTCGAGGTTGATCTTGACAACGGTGAGGATGTCCGGATCGTCGTCTGCGACCAGAACTCTTTCAGTCATCAGTATCTGCGGCCCTTCTCAATGCTTGTACTGCGGCGAGCGGATTGTCCGCACGGAAAATGGCCGTTCCCGCTACCAGCACAGTTGCGCCGGCCGAGATGGCCTCCCCGGCATTCACTGTCGTGATGCCGCCGTCGACCTCAATATCGGCCGGCAATTCGTGCTTCTCAACACATTCTCTCGCCGCCTCGATCTTGGGCAACACTTCTGGCATGAACGCCTGGCCGCCGTAGCCGGGCTCCACCGACATGATCAAGATCGTGGAACAGCTCTCCACGTAGGGCTCGACCGCGGCGAACGGTGTTCCAGGGCTGACCACCAAGCCGAAATCCAATTCGAACTCGGCGGCTTTCTTCATGGCGGGTGTCGGATCGGGAACAGCTTCGATATGCACTGTCACCTGGTCGACACCGGCCTCGGCGAACTCGGCGATGAAAGCGTCGGGGTTGGTGGTCATGATGTGGCAGTCGAAATAGAGATCGGTGATCGGGCGAATAGATCGGATCACAGGGATTCCAAATGAGACGTTCGGGACGAAGTGCCCGTCCATGACGTCGAGGTGAAGCCAATCGACGTGAGGCGAGATGCGGGTTATGTCGGCTTCGAGACGGGCGAAGTCGGCAGCCAGCAATGAAGGAGCGATCTTGACCGGCATGTTCGGAGTCTATGGCCTCAACCGACCGTTCCGGAGACGCGCCGGTATCCCCTCAGCCATGAATCGCCACTCATCGCGTTCTTGCCTTGCGGTTGGACGGTGAGAAGCGTCACTGCACCACCTCCCACGCCGACGATGGGCCATCCGCCATGTGCCACCCAGGATGCGGTGGGCACGGTCTCTGCAGATGCCTGAGCGGCCAGTATCCGGAAGGGCTCGCCGTCGATCACGAGCGTCGCACCGGGGTCCGGCGCCAGCCCTCTCACCCGATCGACGAACTCATCCGGGGTCTGCGATGGACTCAGGGGCCGGTCGTTCGGGCCGATCTTCTCGGCGTATGTGAGGCCTTCGTCTGACTGGTCCACGGGAACGAGATCTCCGCTCAGAAAAGGCGTGATCGAGGTGGCGAGGAGACGGGCGCCGAGATGGGCGAGACGTTCTGTGAGATGTCCGGCGTTCTCCCCAGGTTCGATGTCGACCGCCTGCGCGGTGACGACCGGCCCGGTGTCCAGGCCCTCGTCGAGCTGCATGATCGTCACTCCGGTCATCTCATCGCCCGCCATCAACGCCCGGGCAACCGGGGCTGCTCCACGCCACCTAGGGAGAAGGCTGAAATGCACGTTCAAGAATCCGTGGGTCGGGAGCTCGAGGATCTCAGGGCGGAGGACCCGGCCGAAGGCGACGACCACTCCGATGTCGAAAGGCCCTGCTTCCCGAAGGGCGTCATGAAAGGACGACCTGTCGGTCGGCTGGGATACGGGAAGGCCCATCTCGTCGGCGATGACTCTTACTGGGGGCGGCACCGGCTTGTCAGACCGACCCCGGGGCCGATCCGGTTGGGTCACGACCAGGCCGACCTCGTGGTTGGCAGCGACGACCTCGAGTGTGGGCACGGCGGCGGATGGTGTACCCAGGAACACCACGCGAGCCATCAGCTGTACCCCAGAGCCTCTTCGCGGAGGTCCTTCAGCGCCTTCTTACGGACTCGTTTCGGGAGGACGTCGAGCAACAACCCGCCATCGAGATGAGCGATCTCGTGTTGCAGCACCCGACCCATGAGGCCATCACCGGAGTACTCCACTTCGTTTCCGTCCAGGTCGAGTGCTCTCACTCGGGCGAAAGCGGGGCGGGTTATCTCCCACCAGTGACCAGGTACAGAAAGACAGCCCTCCTCGAGCTCGTATTCGCCGGAAACCTCGAGGATCTCGGGGTTGATCATCACCCGCGGCCCGAGTTCGTCCTGGGCGTCGAACACTGCGATGCGCTTGGAGACCCCGATTTGGTTGGCGGCGAGACCGACTCCAGGGGCGTCGTACATCGTCTCGATCATGTCCTGAGCGAGAACGCGCACGGTGTCTGTGATCTCGGCGATCGGTTTCGTCTCCATGCGGAGAACCGGATCGCCAAACGTCCTGATCGGATAGATCGCCATGTGGGCGGAACAGAGTAGATCGCGGGGGGTTTGAGGGGCGTCGTCCCTTTCAGTTTCAGGGAGAAGTCTGGATCCCCCGGAGATGCGTGCACAAATAGAAGGAGGGGTGGGTTCCTCAGCGGTCCTGCCCCTCCTGGTCTGTTGGTAGCGGATTGTGCTTCACGCGATTCGGGTTTCTCGCTGTTCGAGTCGCTCGCCCATCGAGATGAGGCTCCGTCCCAGTTGCTCCCGAAGGCGACTGTTGCGAATCGCTCTCGCTTGGCGAGCCTGGCGGGCCCGATCTGCTTCTTCTAGTAGGTGGTCCCGCCTGGCGTAGGCGAGACGGATGTCTGTACGCATGATCTTTCATTCCTTGTCCTTGGCTGGTCAAGCCTGTGTGCGGTCGACCGAAGTCGCCCATGAGGGCGAGGATGCGTGTTTTCGATACCGTGAGCCGGCCTGAGTGCCGACCAGGACGTGGTTACGCCGTGGATCCGACCCAGGAGGCTCCGGCCGACATGAGCGGGTATGCAGTTACGAACTTGGTCATATCGACGACCTCCTTTCTGTTGGCGTAAAGACCATTGCGGCGCAAGGTAGATACATCGTTTTCTGTCGGTCAAGGGAATTATCGGGGGTGGTCAGAGGCCGGGATGGGCCTCGTCCATCGGAGACCACGAAGGAGCACCAACCTCGGTGACATGGGGCCGGTCGGCGGCGGTGATCCAGAATCCGACGAAGGATGCTGGTATCCGACCGTGTGGATTGAACGCGCGATGCACGACACCGATCGGCTCTGTGTAAACGTCACCGGCTGAATAGTGCTCGGTGGTTCCCTCGTATTGGAGTGATACGAGTCCCCGCAGCACCACGAAGTAGACGACGCCGTTGTGGGTGTGCCAGCTGGCGGTTCGGCCCGGGTTCAGCTCGGAGAGCTGGATGTTGACCTTCGCCTCCGCATCGCGTGGAAGCCGTGTCTCGAGTTCCTCGAAAAGGGTTTGGCGGACGTGCGGCTGATCCTCGGTGAGAAGCCCGATCGTCTTCAGGGTCAGAGTGTCGGTGTCAACGGTGAAGGCGTCCATGTTGCACTGTCGCACGGCGCCGGGCGGGCTGCAATAGCCGTCAGAGGGGTAGTCGGGAGCGGATTGGTCAGGTGGGGCGCCGGGCGGGACGTGGGGAAGACCGTCCCTAGCTAGGTCGTTGTCGGTCGGGTGGATGGCCGGGCCGGCGGAATCTGACCCGGCGTTCGTGGTGGAAATAGATCCGGAAGCCTCGCTGGTGGACCACGACCTGATGGTGGAACCAGCAGAGGACGACGAGTCCGGTCTGGTTGGTCTCCCCACCTTCAACCCAAGGCACCAGATGATGGATCTGAAGGCGACGTCGTGAGGTGCAGCCGTCGGCCTGACATTGACCGTGCGCGGCATGGATCAACGCCCGTTTCAACGCCGGTGGGGCGGTGCGTTGTCTCCGCCCATAATCCATGAACCTTCCATCTTCACTGCGGGCGAGGACCTGGGTGTCGGCATCACAAAGAATCCCCTGCAAGGCTTCCCGACCGACATTGGGTCCGGCTTCGAGATACACCCCGGCCTTACCGTTGGTCCCGGTGGCGTGTCTGCTGTCGACGATCACGGTCACGTTGGCTGGGGGTGGTTCATCAGAAGTCAGAGTTTCGACCAGCGCCATCGCCCGTTTCCAGCCCGCATCAGTCGCCATATCGTCAGGAAGATCAGGCAACTGGTCGGCCGCTTCGGACAGGACCTTGTCCATCAGAGAACCGGACGGGCCGTCCAATCCTCCCCAGAACCTCCACCACGACTCATCCAGATTCGGCTGCATCACCATGAACTGATCCCGAGCTGACCGGTATTCATCCTCAGCAGTGACCCGGACACGATGGGAAGCCTCGCGTCTGACCCCGGCCACATCAGCCCACTCCATCAACCCGACATCCTCAGGGATACGAGACAGAGCCTCGACCCGGTCAAACGACACCGAACCTTCGGCCAACAGCCCTTGGAGGTCGGGACGATCCTGAAGCCGACGCATCGTCCGCACCAGGGTCTTCGCCGAATCGACCGAGATGTCCAACCG
>DASTOM010000015.1:0-6917 GCA_035762545.1 Acidimicrobiia bacterium | reverse complement strand
GCCGACGCCAGCACAGCTAGAACCGCCGCCTCGATCAGAACCAGCCGATTCACCTGACTGGTGGTGGCTCCAACCGCCCGGAGGAGGCCGAGCTCGCGAATGCGCTGGGCGACCGTGATCCGGAAGGTGTTGGAGATGACGAAAGCGCCCACGAACACCGAGATGCCGGCGAATGCGAGCAAGGCGACATTGAGGAAGCCGAGACCGGCAGTGACATCGTCGAGTTGCTCCTGGGTCTGCTGCTGACCGGTGACCACCTCGGTTCCGGTAGGTATGACTGTGGCAAGGTCGGCGAGCAACTCCGACTCGGCTACATCGTCTGCGGCTACCACGTCGATGGTGTCGAGCCTGCCTTCCAGGCCGAAGAGACGCTGTGCCTCGTCGAGGTCGAAGGCGGCGATGGTGGCGCCGGCGAGGTTGTCCTCGGTCCCGAAGGCGGCCACGCCGACCAGCTGATAGCTGCCAACACCCTGCTCGGTGAGCACCTGAATGGTGTCGCCGACTGCAAATCCGTTGGCCTCCGCGGTGTACTTGTCGATGACGACCTCACCCGGGCCGACCGGGGCGCGGCCGTCGCCATCGCCGATCCGGCCCACGTTGAGGGCGGTGTCGGCGACCCAGGAGAAACCCAACGTCGGTGAGCCGATGTCTCCCAGGGTCTCGCCGTTGCGATCGAGGATCTGGGCAGATCCACTGACCGCGCCCTCGGCCCGGTCGACACCGGGCACAGCCCGGACTTCGGTGAGATAAGACTCATCGAAGGACGCCTCCACGGTGGCCGTCTCGTCGATCCTGACGGTGGCGTCGACACCGGCGTAGACGTCGTCGAAAAGGGTGTCGAAACGCGCCTGGATCGTGTCCGTGAACACGAACGACCCGGCGACGAAGGCGACTCCCATGACCACCGAGAGAGCGGTCAATCCGAACCTGAGCTTGTTGGCCTGAAGGCTGCGTAGTGCTGTTTTCAACATGTCACGCCCCCAGGAATCGCATGTGGTCGATGACCTTGTCGGCCGTCGGATGGTCCATGTCATCCACCACCTTGCCGTCGCTCAGGAACACGACCCGGTCGGCATATCCGGCTGCAGCAGGATCGTGGGTGACCATGACCATGGTCTGACCCAACTCGCGGACGGCCCTTCTCATGAACTCGAGGAGCTCGGCACCCGAGCGGGAGTCGAGGTTTCCGGAAGGCTCATCCGCGAATATGATCTCCGGTCTCGAAACCAGGGCGCGGGCGGCGGCGACCCTCTGTTGCTGGCCCCCGGACAACTCCGACGGCCGGTGATCCAGCCGGTCCCCAAGGCCGAGGATGTCGACCACGTGGTCGAACCAGCCCCGATCCTCGTCCACACCGGCGATGGCCAGAGGCAGGACGATGTTCTCTTCGGCAGTGAGGGTGGGGATGAGATTGAAGGCCTGGAAGATGAAGCCGACCTTCTCCCTGCGCAGCAGCGTCAGCTTGCGATCACCAAGCGCTCCCAGCTCGACTTCGCCGATGTAGGCCGACCCTTCATCGAGGGTGTCGAGACCGGCCAGGGTGTGGAGCAGGGTCGACTTGCCGGAGCCTGAAGGCCCCATGATGGCGGTGAAACGGCGTACCTCGAATCCGACGTCGACATAGTCGAGGGCCCGGATGCTGGCGTCGCCGAATCCATATCTCTTGACGCCGCCTTCCATGCGGGCTGCGGTCGTCGTGATGCGGTCAAGTGCGATTGTCATGTGGTCTCCTTCGTACTTTTTGTCGGCGTCTGAGCCCTGTTGGGTTGGTTGACCATGTGTGTCTCCGATGAGTAGGTTGGGGCGGCTTACTAAGTAAACTCTACGTTTACTTAGTAAGCTTGTCAAACATGGCATCGCTCGAAGACACAACCCGCCCGCCCCTGAACAGAGAACGGATACTGCTGGCCGCCGTCCACCTGGCTGATCGGGACGGCCTCGAGACGCTGACCATGCGGCGTCTGGGCACTGAACTCGGTGTCGAGGCGATGTCGCTCTACAAGCACGTGGCCAACAAGGAAGCGATCCTGGACGGGATCGTGGAGCTCGTTATCGGCGAGATCGAGATTCCGAGCGCAGGATCCGATTGGAAAGAGGCGATGAGGCGACGTGCGATCTCGGCGCGCGAGGTGCTGAGGCGCCATTCATGGGCGATCGGGCTCATGGAGGCCCGCGGCTCGATGGGGCCCACCACGCTCCGCTATGTGGACGCGATCCTGAGGAATCTGCGATCGGCGGGCTTCTCCATCGAGAACGCCGCACACGCCTTCTCGCTGCTCGACAGCTACGTCTACGGACACGTCATCCAAGAGACCAGCTGGCACATCAACACCCCAGAGGAGGCGACCGAGTCGACAAGGTCCATCCTCGACCAGACCACGACGGGGGAGTATCCCCACCTCGCCGAAATCGCGGAACACGCCCTCAGGTTCGAATTCAGCTTCGACAGCGAGTTCGAGTTCGGCCTCGATCTCATCCTCGACGCCTTAGGCCGGAGTGTCACATAGACGGATAAGGAGGGTTCGATTCGTTGCCCGGGTCGGGAACGCCACAGTGCGATGGGCTCGGTTCGGCTCGTCACCGCGAGGGCCGTTGCGTTCGTGGGGTATGACCAGGTCACCCGATCTCGATCACGAGCTTTCCAAGGGCGCGGCCCTCACCGAGATGGCGCAACGCCTCGGGGACTCCGTCCAACGGGTAGGTCCGCTCGATAACGGCGCGTAGCGAGCCGGTGGCGGCCATCCGGGCGACCCGAAGCAGGTCCTCTCTGTTGGGCCGCACCATGAGGACCCCGATCTTCCGGCCTCCAGTCGATAGGAGCCGCCCGACGGTGGCGGCCGACAGGAGCGCTGGCACGGAGCCGCCGACCACCATATAGCGGCCGCCGGGAGCAACCACCCGCCGGATTGCGAACATCGACCGCTCACACACCAGATCCAGGATGAGGTCATAGCCGGAGACCATCTTCGTGTAATCAGTCGCGGCGTAGTCGAGCACATGGTCGGCGCCGAGAGATAGGATGAACTCCTGTTTCAGCGCGTTGTCGACACCGGTCACCTCCGCCCCAGCGGCCTTCGCCATCTGCACCGCGAAAGCACCCGCTCCCCCGCCGGCACCGTTGACCAGGACCCGACTTCCCGGCGCCACGCTCCCCGACGTGCCCTGTAAGGCGATGACCGCCGCCTGGGGAAGGGCGGATGCATCGGCGAAGGAGATCGTCGCCGGCTTGTGGACGATCGGCGCAGTCTCCGGGACGCACACATACTCGGCGAAGGCGCTCCCCCCGTGGTACATGACATCGCCGAACACCTCGTCACCGACTCGGAACGACTCCACGGCGCTCCCCACTTCCACCACCCGCCCGGCGACGTCGGAGCCGAGGATGGGCCGGCGAGGTCGGCGCAGCCCTCCCATCCTGGCGTAGAGAGGCTTGCCGATCAGGCCCTCCCAATCCGACCGGTTCACCGACGCCGCCACCATCCGGATGAGAAGGTCACGGTCGCCGGGAACAGGAGTATCCACATCCCGCAACTCGAGGACCTCGGGAGGCCCGTACCGCTCATAGACCATCGCCTTCACAACTACCCCCATGCTGGGCACCCTGGATGCGTGTGTCCCGCCAGGCCCACTTGCTGGTGGCACTGTCCAGATCGGCGCGAGGCTATCTCGAAGTTGATGATGTAAGACGGAGTGAGTAAGCACCTCGCATGAAGTGAGGTGCTTCGGAGCGGAGTCTTGTGGGTCGCCTGTGGAGCACGAGTCAGCGAAACCAAGGATCGGGCAAGTAGGACTGTCTACTTGAAACCGCTGTGACCAGCGTGTTTAGTGGAGCTGACGGGATTTGAACCCGTGACCCCCTCGTTGCGAACGATGCGGTCAAAACCCTCCGACCAGGGGAGACGGCACTCCTCGGTGGTCTTGTGGGGCGGTCGTGGGGCGAGGGACGTGAGGCACGGTGAGATGTGGCGTAAGCTGGCCTAGGCGGTGGGGCGGCGACCGTTAACCGCGTGAGCTCTCGGCCAACAACTGCTTGGCTGCCACCTGAACGGAGACCGAGGAACCGCGAAGCCGAGCCTCTTCGAAACTGACCGCATCGACTGAACCCCTCAGCTGATCGAGTAGCTGCTGGGCCGTGTTGGCCACCGTGGTTTCCTCAGCCAGTTGGGCCTTCTCGGTTGACGGGTCGGCCAGGACCGAAGCAAGGAGCTCTATCGCCTCCGTTTCCTTCCCCGTCCGGGCGTACGCCGAGGCGATCCGCATGAGCGTCCCGGCCATCTCGAGGGACTGGCCCATGTCCTCCGACATCGCCAGGCTCTCGAGCAACACAGGCTCAGATGCGGCAGGGTCATCGGCCTTGACCAGGGCCTCCCCCAGGTACTGCAGCCCCGCCTGGATCCCCCGGGGGTATCCGAGATCCTTGGCTAGTCGAACCACTTCTCTCATCCGAGCGATCTCGTCGTCGTGCCGTCCTGTCATCCCGTCGATGAGTGCGATCCCGAACACGGTCCAGGTGCGAGTCCGGTGCTCACCGGCCGCAGCGAGAACCGTATCGCCTTTCTCCAGTTTGGCCCTGGCGACCTCGAGGGGACGAAACCTCATATCGCCAAAGGCGCCCCAGACCAGGGAGTTGGCACCCGCTAGCTCATCGCCGATAGCGAGCGCGTAATCGGCCCCTTCGGCACCGATCCGCGACAGATCTTCCCAGCGACTCAGATAGGTGAGTGCTGCGTAGTAACACTGGTTGGCCAATAGAAATCCCTTCGGATCCTCAAGCGAGCGCAAAGTGTCCACAGCCCGCTCGATCTGACCCACTGCGTTAGACGCCTGACCAAGGTGGGACAGAAACCAACCCTGTGTCGCGGCAGCGCGTGCCCAGGCCCTCATCATGGATTCATCGGCCGAGTCCTCGGGGAATGCTGCAACGCCCTCACCCAACAAGTCGGCGCCGGCCTGATGCCATCCACGGACCTCGTAGAGGAACCAGAGGGCCTCGACGAACCTGGCTGCGTTGGACGCGTCCGCCTCGGCCAGCGCGCGACGCCACGCAGCCCGGACATTGTCGAGATCACCTTCCATCATCTGGAGCGCATGCAGCTCCGAGGATCCGATTGTCTCCGCGGCAGAGGCAGCCAAATCGGCGTAGTAGCCGGTGTGTGCCATCGCCACCGCATCAGCGGTGCTGGCCTCCTTGCCGAGTTCGGATTCGGCGTATTGACGGAGCAACTCATGGACCATGTACCGACCCGCCTCGCGGTCATAGACCAAGAGCGCCTTGTTGGTCAGGTTGGCGAGATTCCTGATCGACGTCCCGGCCACCGACTCAGCAGCTTCCCTGGTGAAACCGCCGCGAAAGATGGACAGAGCCGCAAACATCTTCCTCTCCTCGGAACTGAGCATTGCCCACGAGTACTCGAACACGGCTCGAATGCTCCGGTGTCGATCGGCGATCCCACCGGATTCGGTCTCCAGGAAGTCGAGACTCCGTGAGATCTCGACATCGATCTCGGCTACCGAGAGGACATCGACCCACGCCCCTGCGAGCTCGATGCCCAGCGGCAACCCACCCACAGTCTGCAGTATTCGCTTCAGCGGCTCTATATCGCCATCAGTCAGGTTGAACCCACTGTCGGCTCTGCGGGCGGCGTCGACAAACAGCTGAGCGCCACTAGCAGAGGAGGGGTCGCCTGCATCCCATTCGGTCTCGAGCCCGGACAACTGCTGCACGGTCTCACCCACGACGTTCAACTTGGCACGTGATGTCACAACGACCGTGACTCGCGGTGCGCTGGTGAGGATCTCGTTGACCAGCCCGGCACCGGGAACGAGACGTTCGAAGTTGTCGAGCACGAGGAGCTGCCGTTTGGCGCCGAGATATGCCAGCAGCTGGTTCTTCGGCTCCTCGTCGGTGGTCAAGGAGATCCCCAGTGATTCAGCAATGGCCTGGACCATCTCACCGGGCGAGTTGAGGGGCGAGAGGTCGACGAAGAACACGCCATCGGGGTAGCTCACGCTCAACTCGGCGGCGAGCTGAATGGCGAGACGGGTCTTGCCGGCGCCACCAGGAGCGAGAATCGTCAACAGACGGGTGCCCTTCAGAATCTCGGTGGAAGCCTCGATGTCACGATCCCGACCGAGAAGCTCTGTGAGCTGCACCGGCAGGTTGTTGGGAGTGGCATCCAATGAAGCAAGAGGCGGGAATGAGTTCGGCAACCCTTCGATATCGACCTGATAGACATGTTCGGGTTTGATCAGATCCTTGAGACGATGTGGTCCCATATCCACGAGCCTCACCCCCTCCGGCAGCCTGTCGTGGACCAGCTCGTAGGTGGAGTTAGACATCACCGTCTGCCCACCATGGGCTATCCCCCTGAGACGGGCGGCGCGGTTCACCGACTGCCCGTAATAGTCGCCCATCTGCAGTTCAGCGTCGCCCGTGTGTAGCGACGCCCTCACCCGGATCGGACGTGGCGTAGGCCAATCGGAAGTGTCGAGACCACGTTGGATCTCGACGACCGCTCGTGTGGCGTCGACTGCAGAGCGAAACACGAGGAACCGGCTGTCCCCTTCCCCACGCGGCTTGACTGAAATCCCACCGTTCCCCTCGACAGCGACTGACACGATTTGATCGTGCAGATTCAGGGCGTCCATCATCGACTCAGGAGCTTCCTCCCACAGTTGTGTACTCCCCTCCACATCGGTGAAGACGAATGTGACGACCCCGTCGGGTAGTGATTCCAAAGCGGGGAGACTCTATCGGCGACTGGCGCCCGACAGCCTCACGCCCCGGCCACTTCCGGAGTTGTCACGATCTGGCGACCCCAACTCCAGCCAACCGAAACTCGGGCCGCTCAACGCCGACCAGAGGCGACTCCATGAGGTGAGGTGTGGTGAGAAAGCACCTCGCACAAAATGAGGTG
>DASTOM010000014.1:0-100504 GCA_035762545.1 Acidimicrobiia bacterium | reverse complement strand
CGTGGACGCGGTGATCTACTACGAGGCGACCGATCCGGTCAAGCTGCAGTACAACGTCGGGAACTTCATACTCGCCGTGACCAAGCTCGCCCAGACGAACCTGAGGAACGTCGTCGGTGACCTCGACCTCGACTCCGCGCTCACCTCCCGTGAGCTGATCAACGGCAAGCTCCGCCAGATCCTCGACGACGCCACCGACAAGTGGGGTGTCCGCGTGGTCCGGGTGGAGATCCAGCGGATCGAGCCCCCGGTAGACGTGACCGACGCCATGCACCGCCAGATGAAGGCAGAGCGGGATCGTCGCGCCGCCGTCACCGAGGCCGAGGGTCTCAAGAGAGCCGCCATCCTCAAGGCCGAGGGTGTGAAGGAGTCCCAGGTCCTCGAGGCGACCGGACAGGCCGAGGCCATAAAGCAGGTGGCCGACGCCGAGAAGTACCAGAAGCTCACCGTGGCCGAAGGTGAAGGCCAGGCCATCGAGCGGGTGTTCGCCGCGATCCACAACGGAGATCCGACCCCCGACCTGATCGCCATCCGCTATCTGGAGGCACTCCAGGGTGTGGCCGACGGTCAGGCGACGAAGATCTTCCTGCCGCTGGACACCTCAGGTGTACTCGGATCAGTCGCCGCCATCGGCGAGTTGTTCAGGGAGAGCCAGGAGAACGCTGCAGGGACAACTCCGCAGAACCGGTAGGCCAAAACAACCGACTGTGCAGGGAGGTGCCTTCGCGGCACCTCCCTGCACGTTCGCTCAGCCCCCGACCCGGTTCATCCCTTCGAGCACTGCCTCGACGTCTGCCGGGTTCCAGGGCGGATAGAACACCATCGTGTACAGGTCGCATCGCTCCCCCGGCGCCTCGTACCAGCCGGCCACCCAGGTGCCATCGGGATGCGGCCCCACCGCAGCCCTGGTGCCGTCGATGCTGGTCTCGCCCTTCTCAGCCGGCCAGTCGACCGCCGGAAGGGTCCCTCTGACCACCGCTATGCCTGGAGTGTCGTCTGCGCGGGGGTAGAAGGTCGTGTTCGATCCTGGTTGCGAAGTCCACACGTCCGGCTCCAGCGCATTGGTGTCCAACTGGCCCGCTCCGATGTCGGCTGGAATGAACGTGAGCTCGTAAGGCGCCGGCGGGCAGTCGACAGGCGGCACCGTGGTGGTCGTGCTCGGGGGAGTGGTTGTGGTGGTGGTCTCGATGGTCTCCTCCGTCGAAACGGTCGCCCCGGAGTCCCCTCCACACGCCGTTACCAGGATGAGCCCGGCGACCAGAACGAGCTTCATCTAACGGAGAGCCCGGAGATAGCCGTCACGGGACCCTATGTAGACGGTCCCATTCCAGACCGCGGGTGTCGCCTCGAGGCAGGTCTCCCCCAGTGACACGGTCCAGGTCCGCTCTGGTCCTGCCGGGTTGGCCAGGTCGTAGCCGCGGACGTCTCCGGCACAGGTGGCGACCACCAGGGTGTCGTCGACGATCACGGGCGAGGACCACGAGTGCCAGCCGACCGACCCATCGCGCCACACGATCTCACCGCTGGTCGCATCGACAACCACCAGCGACCCGTTGTGGATGTTGGTGTAGAGGTATCCGTCGTGGAGCGCCGGGGTCGCCCAGGTCCCCGAGTCGCCCGTGGCGCCCTCGACCAGGTCGACACCCCAGATCACAGGATCTCCGTCGGCGTAAGGGTCGAGCTTGATCAACTGGCCCAGTTCCATCGACCGCGAGATGTTTCCTGACGTGCGGTAACCCGACGAGACCTGCCCGGGTTTCACGTTCGTCGATACGTAGAGCATCCCCTCCTCGTCCACGATCATCGAGGCGTCCCCGTCTCCCCCGGCGTAGAAGTCGAAGACGATCGGTGCGTTCCCGTTGCGGATGTCGGAGACATCGAGACCGATGACTCGACCGACCGAGTTGTTGAAGTAGACACGGTCGTCGAATGCGACCGCCGAGTTCTCCACCGAGACGTTGGGGCCGGCATCACTGAGGAGCTGGGAGTCGTAGCTGGGCATCGATAGGAGGTTGCGGGGTTCGACCGTGACGTTGCCGTTGGCGTCGTAGCCACGATTCAGCTCGTAGGCGAAGAACCAGCCGTTCTCACCGCCCTCATACATGATGTCGTCGATGATCACCGGGTTGGAGTCCCAGTCGTCGTTCCAGGTCCCGTCGACAGCCTCGGCGTGCAAGGACCACAGCTCGGTCGGTTCGTCCCGATCGAGGGCAATGATTCGGAGATAGTTGTCGCGTGAGCCCGTGTAGAGGAGGGGGAAGCCATCGGGGTCGATGGTCACCGAGCCTTTGATGATGTCGCCGGTGGTGAACGGCGACCGGAGATCAACGCCGGTCTCGGCGTCGACGAAGTGGATGTTGCGGTCGTAGGCGCCGAATATCATCTCGGTTACACCGTCCGGACGCTCCCACACCGCGGGCTGGCCGGTCCAGCCCATTCCGCACCAGGTGGTTGTCTCGCCGAGGTTTGTGGACTGGCTGCACATCCCGTTCGACGGGTAACTCCAAAGCTGTGAAGGGTTGTCCGAAACCGGCCCGGTGCCGTAGTAGGTACGGGTCGGGTTGCCCCGAAACATCGTGAGTCCGACGGTGTCACCCCAAGACTGCCCTACCGTCCAGCCGGGGACCGTGTCGGGATCGCGGGTCTGCCCGCCGGGGCCGGTCGTGGTCGATGGCGTGGACCCGCCGTTGGTCGTCGAGCCGGTGGCGTCAGTCGGGTTGGTGCCGCCGTCGCCGCCGGGCACCGTCGTGGGTGTGCCATCCGGGGCAGCGATGGTGTCGCCACTGGCGTCCCTGGGACCGACCAGAAGGAACGCGACGAAGCCGAGCATGGCCCCAAAGGCGACCATCAACAGGATCGGTCCGGTTCTATCTCGCATTTTCCCTAAGTGGCTATGGCAGGCATTTCGGCTCGCCAGTGACAACAGGTTGGCCGGATCGCTCGATAAAAGCTGGGATCAAGCAGGCCCGTATCTCGCCGTCCGGCCCAATTGTGGCCCTGGCGACGCCGGTAGTTGAAGCTGTAGGTGAGTAATTGGGCCAGACGAAATTTCCGAGACCCCAGAAGACCGCCGCTCCCTCCCTGATCTCGAACGGTTGCAGGCGGTGGGCGTGATGGCCGAAGATCACATCTGCCCCCGCCTCGATCATGGCGTCGGCCCGTTCGATGTCTTCGGGTCGAGGTTCGGTGTCCAGCTCCACGCCCCAATGGACCGCTACTACAACGATGTCGGCGACCTCGTCGGCGGCGGCCACTGCCTCCACCATGGAAGGGATGTCGTCGCCGTCCCGCATGCCGGGGCGGTCCTCAGCTGCAATCCAGGCTGGGTTGGGCACGATCCCGCCGAATCCGACTACGGCGACGGTCCAGCCACTCATCTCGAACAGCGCAGGCGCTCCAGCCTCGCTCGCGTCCCTGCCGGCCCCGACCGGGGCGACTCCGGCGGCGACGAGGTTGGATCGACCATCGACCAGCCCGTCCTTTCCGTGATCGCCGCTGTGGTTGTTGCCGAGGTTGGCCACGTCGACCCCGGCCTGTGCGAGGGACGCCAACGACTCGGTCGGGCAGCGGAACACAAACTCCTTCGGCTCCGGTGCGACGATGTCAGTCGGGGCGCATTCCAGATTGATGACCGTCAGATCATCCTCGAGGAACAGACCGTTCAAACCTCGCCAGGGGTAGTCGTAACCGTTATCGCTCAGGGCACGGGTATAGATGGGGTCGAGGTTCACATCTCCAGTCCCCTGGATGACCAGGGTCTCCTTGGGCGGGAGCGTTGTCGTGGTCGTGGGAGGGAGGGTGGTGGTGGTAGTGAAGGAGGTCGTAGTCGTGGTCGGAGGTTGCGTGGTGGTCGAACCGTCGGCTACGGGGATCGTCTCCTCAGGGACCTCGGCGGTGCCCACCCTGACGAAGCTGATCACGAGGGCGGCGGTTAGGGCGACTCCTCCGAGCACGGCGAGGACTTTGGATGACTTCGACACCGGCTACGCAGCGTAAACCGGGCCGATTCCTACTCCAGAAAGCGAAGATGAGCGGATTTGACCCATACACGGGCGGGTGTCGAATGGCATTCGACACCTAGGGAGTCTCCTGCGGTGACTCCAACCTCTCCGCAGGACAGGCAGCAACCCGGGGTTCGCAGTCCTTACAGGATCTGGGAGAGGAACAGTTTTGTGCGGTCCTCTCGGGGGTTGGTGAAGAAGTGTTCGGGGGTGCCGACTTCGACGATCTGGCCGTCGGCCATGAACACGACACGGTCGGCGACCTCACGGGCAAACCCCATCTCGTGGGTGACGACCATCATCGTCATCCCCTCCCGGGCCAGGTCTTTCATCACGTCCAGGACCTCGTTGATCATCTCGGGGTCCAGGGCGGACGTGGGCTCGTCGAACAACATCACCTTGGGTTTCATGGCAAGAGACCTGGCGATCGCTACCCGCTGCTGTTGGCCACCGGATAGCTGACCGGGGTACTTCTTCGCCTGCTCGGGGATCCGAACCCGCTCCAAGAGCTTCATCGCCAGATCCTCGGCCTCTTTCTTCGGCATGTGACGGACCTGCCTGGGGGCAAGCGTGACGTTGTCGATGACCGATAGATGCGGGAACAGGTTGAACTGTTGAAAGACCATCCCGGTCTCCCGACGGATCTCCTGGATGTTGCGCACATCCTCGCTCAACTCGATCCCGTCGACCACGATCCGGCCGCTGTCATGCTCCTCGAGCCGGTTGATGCATCGGATCATCGTCGACTTACCCGAGCCAGACGGCCCGCAGACCACCACTACCTCCTGCTTACCGACTTTGAGGTTGATGTCTTTCAGTGCTTGAAAGGAGCCGAAGAACTTGTCGACGGACTCCAACTCGATGATGGCGTCGCCCACGTCCTGGGTGGCGTCGGCGAAGACCGCGTCCTGCTGGTTGTTCATCTGTTACCTACTCCTAGCTTCCTCTCGAGGCGCTGACTCTCTCGTGACATCGTGAACGAGCCGACCCAGAACATGAATCCTACGAACACCAGTGTCTCGATGATGAGGCCTTGGCCACGGAACGCGTCCTGTTGTGTGATCGCTTGGGCAACGCTGAGCATGTCGAGGATCCCCAGTGCGAGGCCGGCGAGGGTGGTGTCCTTGAACAGAGAGATGAACTGCCCGATCTGGGCGGGGATCACGTTGCGCAAGGCTTGGGGCAGGATGATCAGGCCGATTTGCCTGGTGGGGCTGAGCCCCAGAGCCTTCGCCGCCTCCTCCTGTCCCCGGGGTACAGACTGCAACCCTCCGCGGACGATCTCAGCCAGGTAGGCGGCAGTGAACAGGGTGAATGTGACCACAGCCCTCGTCACTTTGGAGGGGGCGATCGACGGGGGCACGAAGAACTCGAGTGACACGTTCGCCAGGAGGAGGAGGACGTAGAGCGGCGCCGCCCGCACGAACTCGATGTAGCCGACGGAGAGCGTCCGGAGCAGTGGCAACTGGCTTCGTCGCCCCAGGGCGAGGAGCACACCCAGGGGGAAACAGAGGATGATGCCCGCCGCCGCCGACGTGATGTTGAAGAAGAAGCCTTCCCACTCGGCGAGGGGCACTGCGTCGACCAGATAGAAGTAGATGACGAAGGGGACGATGGCGAGCACCAACATCCCCATCCGGCTCACCCACCTGGGAAGCACCCGCTTTCCGATCCATGCTCCGAGGAACCGTCCAATCGTGCCCCCGGCTACAGCCCCGGCTGCCATCAGCCATGGTCCGCTGGTGTCCGTCATCGCGAGGAGCAGGAGCCCTGTGGCGATGACGAGCCCGAACCGACGGAGCAGATCCCCGGCCCGTCCCAGCGGCGTCATGGTGGCCGGGAGGTAGGCGCCTCTTCTCATCTGTCGCGCCGCGATCAAACCGGCGATGAGGCCGCCCCAGAGCGCAAAGACACCGACGGCCACCGCGATCCGGGGTAGGTGGGGCACCGGCCATCGGCCCACCATCAACAGCTTCAGGTTGGTCTCGATGATCTCCCATCTGGCGTTTACGAATACGAAGACGAAGAACCGGTACGCCACGTAGAGCCCGATACCACCGAAGACGACTGTGAGGGCGCTGTCTCCCCAGTTCCGGAAGAGATGTCTGCGCGCCCACGTCGATGCTCGGGTGCCGGGACCGGGCGGTTTGGAACGATCGACAGTCGAAGTGGTCATCGCTCCACCAGCCGGACACGTCTGTTGGCGAAGTTGACGAAGACTGAAGTGATGAGTGACAGCACCACGTAGAGGATGAGGGCGAGGAAGAAAGCGGGAACTGCCGGTGATCCGTTGGCCACCGTTATCTGGGTGACGCCGGTGATGTCGAAGTATGAGAAACCGGCCCCCAGAGACGAGTTCTTGATCAGGTTGAGGTATTGGTTGCCCAGAGGTGGAATTGCGATCCTCATCGCCTGGGGGAGCACGACGTTCCACATCCTCTGGAAACCGCTCAGCGCCAGGGCAGTCGCGGCCTCGCCCTGTCCCTTCGGGACCGCCTGGATCGAACCTCTCACGATCTCGGCGATGTGGCTGGCGGTATAGATAACGAGAGCGACCAACACGGCAAAGAAGGACGGGTCCACCCGGATCCCGCCCGCGATCTCCCGACCGTCCACGGCGGGGAGAGTGAGGCTGCCTCCCAGGATGACCCATCCGACGACCAACGTCAGCACGAAGAACCCTCCCCCGAGAAGACCGGCCCGGGAGGGGGCTCCGGTCCGTTCGAACACCGATTGGCGCCAACGGGCGATCAGCCACCAGCCGACCGAACCGATGACCAGCACTCCGGTGAGTGAATAGCCGCTGGTGCCTTCGTACCAGGGGACACCGATGCCCCGATTGGACAAGACGAACCAATCGAGTGGGGTCCACGACTCGTCGATGCGAGGCAGAAACTGGAGCACCACCCCAAGGAAGGTGAACGTCATGATCACCAGGAGCGGGAGGTTCCGGAAGAGCTCGACGTAGACAGTGCTGAGCCGGTTGACGACCCAGTTCTTGGAGAGACGCCCGATGCCGATGAGCACCCCGAGCACCGTTGCCAGGACGATTCCGACGACGGACACTCTGATGGTGTTGAGGAACCCCACCACGAACGCGTTGCGCACCGGCTCTCTGCCGCTGAAGTCGGCTCCGGGAATCGTGAAGCTCGCCGGGTTTGTGAGGAAGTCGAAACTGGTTGGAATGCCACTCGAAGCGGTGTTGGTCCGATAGTTGGAGAGCAGCCAGTAGGCGATTGCGGCGACAACGCCGAATACCGCCAGCTGAAACACCCACTTCAGGACACGGACGTCCCGATAGACCGGTGGCCGAGAACGCAGTTCAGATGTGGTCAAAGGAGTGGATGACTTGGGGTGGCCGGTGTGGCCACCCCAAGTCGGTTAGTCATCGGTTAGCGGTAGGGAATCGCGTACATCAACCCGCCGTCTGTCCACAAGGCGTTCACTCCACGCTCCAGCCCCAATGGCGTCAGATGTGTTTCGAAGATCTCGCCGTAGTTGCCCACCTGGCTCACCACCTGATAGGCGAAGTCGACGGGCAGACCCAGACCGGGATCGAATGTGGCGACGTTTCCTTCGCCGTCATCGAACTCCTGTCCGAGGAATGCCAGGATTGCCGGATTCTCCGAGGTCAGGAAGTCGTCGACGTTCTCGGATGTGATCCCGAACTCCTCGGCCTGAATCGTCGCCATGATCGCCCAGTCGACTGCCTGCGCCCAGGCGGTGTCGCCGTCGAGAACGGCGGGCGCCAGCGGCTGCTTGGAGAAGACCTCCGGCAGGATGGTCAGAGCATCCGGGCCGTCCGGATAGACCGATCGAAGTCCGGTCAACTGGCTCACGTCCGACGTCCAACCGTCACACTGGCCTGCGATGAACGCCTCCTGCAACAGGTCGGTGTCCGGGAACGAACGGATCTCCCAGGTCAGTCCGAGACGGGCAGCCTCGGTTGCGGCATCGCCCTCGGTCGTCGTACCGCCCGCGGAGCAGACCACGACACCGTCCATCTCCGTGATGGAGGCGAAGTCACCGGTGTTGACCATCATCCCTTGTCCGTCGTAGAAGTTGACGGTCAGGAAGGTGGCTCCCTCGTTGCCGTCGCGACCGGCGGTGTGTGTGGTGTTGCGCACGAGCACGTCGATCTGTCCCGACTGCAACGCGGTGAAGCGGTCAGCCGTCTCCAGGTCGACATGATTCACAGCCTCGGCGTCTCCGAGGACCGCTGCGGCGATGACCCGGCAGAAGTCAGAATCGAATCCGACGTGGTCACCGGCGTCGGTGAGAACGGCGAATCCGGGCAACGCATCACGCGTGCCACAGTTGAGCTCGCCTCGGGCCTGCACATCGGCAAGCAGCGAGCCTTCGCCGTCGCCGGAAGCGGCGGTGGTGTCGGTCATCGGCTCGGTGGTGTCGGTCATCGGCTCGGTCGTGTCACTGGATTCCGCGGTGGTACCGGTGTCACCTTCTGTGGTGGTGGAATCACCGTCGTCGGTGGTACACGCGGCCAGGACGAGCATCAAGGCGGCAAGTGCCGCCATGAATCTGTATCTCTTCATTGATCCTCCAATACAAGGGGCAAGCGAACGAAGTCCGTACGCTTGGATCGCGACCCTAACCTGCGTCGACCGGCGCGTGCCCAAATCGGCATCGAATAGTCGCCCGGCGGTCCATCCATCTACTCTTCTGGGTTCGGTTCTCAGGAGGAACCCATTCATATGAAGAAAACGAAACTGATATCGATTCTCGCCGTACTGGCCATAGTGGTCGCTGCTTGCGGTGACGACTCCGGCGGTGGTGAGATCGAAGGCTCCGACCTGGGCGGTCGTACCGTCACAGTCGGAGTAGAGAACGCCTACCTCCCCTTCAACTACGTCCTTCCGGGCGAGACCGAAGGTCAGGGTTGGGACTACGACGCATGGAACGACATCTGTGAACGACTCAACTGCGTCGCCGAGTTCGTCGAGGCCGGATGGCCCCAGGTGATCGACCAGGTCGCCCAGGGAGAGCTCGACACGGCTGCAGACGGGATCTCGATCACCGATGAGCGCAAGGAGATCGTTGCGTTCTCCGAGCCATACATGGTGGTGCAGCAGAAGTTCGTCGTGCAGGCGGGTGACGATCGCTTCGCCAGCGCCGACGACGTGATCAACTCCGACGCCATCGTGGCGACCCAGGTGGGCACGACCAACTTCGAGCTCGCTGCCGAACTGGTGGGTGAGGACCGAATCGAGGCGTACGACCAGTTCGCCCTTGCCATCCAGGCCCTGATCGCCGGCGACGTGGACGTGGTCATCATCGACGATGCGGCCGGTCTGGGATATATCGGCGAGAACGCCGACGAGATCACGACCATCGACGATGCCCTCCAGTCCGACCCTTTGGGATTCATCTTCCCGTTGGACTCGGAGCTGGTCGACCCTGTGAACGAAGCTATCGCCGCCATGCAGGAAGACGGCACGATGGAAGAACTGGGTCGCAAATGGTTCGGGCCTGACTTCGACGTCACCTACGAAGACCTCGAAGGCTGATCCACCGACTCGTCATGAACCATGAAGCGCCGGGTCATGTGACCCGGCGCTTCGTTATGTTGCCTCCACGATGAGCGACTCAGAGCGACCGGTCCCAGAACACGGCGGAGCAGCGATGCCCGGGGTCAGCGGGGCGTATTCATTCGACGCCAGGGAGTTCCCATGGTGGCTGGTGGCGATGCTCACGATCATCGGAGCGATGGTCGTCGCCATCTTCCTGAGCGAGGACTATCAGGAAGCGTTCTTCTCGATCTTCCCGATCCCCTTCAGCTGGACCGAGGGGATCATGATGACCTTCTACCTGACGTTCGGGTCTTTCGTGGTGGCGACCGGCCTTGGGCTGGTCATCGGTCTGGGACGGGTGTCGAAGAACCCATGGATCAAGAACATTGCGGCCACGTACATCGAGCTGGTGCGCGGTATCCCGATGCTGGTCTTTCTGTTTCTGATCGCTCAGGTCCTGGCACCCGACTTCGCCGACATGATCAATCAGCCGAGCCGGGCGTTCCCGAATGCGGTTCGGGTAGCGGCGGCCATCAGCCTCTTCTACGCCGCCTTCATCGCCGAGGTGTTCCGGGCCGGGATCCAATCGGTTCCCCGAGAGCAGCCCGAGGCGGGGAGGGCGCTGGGCCTACGCGACCGGCAGATCATGCGGCAGGTCATCCTTCCCCAGGCAATCCGCAACATGCTCCCCGCCCTGGGCAACGATCTGATCGCATTGATGAAGGACACTTCTCTCGTCTCGGTGTTCGCCGTGAGGGAGATCACGCAGATGGCCCGGCTCTACTCGGGCAGTACCTTCCGCTTCCGCGAGTCGTTCTTCATCCTCGCCACCATCTACATCGTCCTGACCCTCGGTCTCAGCCTGATCCTCCGCTGGTACGAACGGAGGGTGGCGATCCCGGGAAGGGCGGGCTGACTGTTCTGTGCAGGGGTTGCGTACGCGTCACGCCTGCCCAACCCGCATGGAACGGGCTAGGAAGGAAGGCCGACCTTGGCCAGCACCCGTTCGACGACCGAGTCGGCGTCCATGCCAGCGAACTGCATGACGTCCGGGGCCGATCCGAACGGTAGGAAGCCGTCGGGGACGCCGATGTTGACCACGTCCTTGGCCAGACCGGCGGAGGCGAACGACTCCAACACTGCGGCTCCGAAGCCACCGGCGATGACGTTGTCCTCGAGAGTGACGACGTAGGGAACGGGTGCGGCCCATTCGACGATCCGGGGGTCGAGCGGCTTGACCCAACGGGCGTTGACCACACCGGCTGACACGCCTTTCTCCCCCAGGTCGACAGCGGCTTTCTCGGCGACTTCGACCATGCGACCCACCGCAACGAGAAGCACGTCCTCGCCCTCGCTGAGTAGCTCGGCCTTGCCGATCTCCAGCGGCTCGACCGGCAGCGACGGGACGGATATGGCGCCTCCTTTGGGGTAGCGGATGGCTATGGGGCCGTTGTGGTCGACGGCAGTCTCGATCATGGCGCACAGCTCGGTGGCGTCGGCCGGTGCGCCGATCGTCAGGTTGGGGACCATCCGGAGATACGACAGATCGAACACACCGTGATGGGAGGGCCCGTCGGGGCCGGTGACTCCGGCGCGATCGATGAGGAACGTCACCGGCAGGTCGTGCAGGGCGACGTCAGTGACTATCTGGTCGAAAGCGCGCTGCAGAAACGACGAGTAGATGGCCACCACGGGTCGCTTCCCTGCCATGGCGATACCCGCAGCCAGGGTGACCGTGTGCTGTTCGGCGATTCCGGTGTCGATAACCCGGCTCGGGAATCTCTGGGCCATCTGGCGAAGTCCAGCCGTCGACACCATCGCGGCCGAGACCCCGATCAAATCGGGCCGGGTTGCCGCCGCTTCGGCTATGGCTCTCCCGGCGACGTCGGTGAGCTTCAACTCTGACTTGTGAGCCTTGCCCGTGGCCACGTCGAAGGCGCCGACTCCGTGGAGCTTCTCCTCCTCGTCCTCGATTGCGGGCTGATATCCGCTGCCCTTCTCGGTTATGACATGCACCACTACCGGACGTGGGTAACGCTTGGCCCGCTCCAGCGTCTCTTCGAGGAGGCGGATGTCGTGGCCGTCGATGGCACCCGTGTATTTCAGGTCGAGGGCATCGAAGACTGTCGCCGGATCGAGGATCTGCTTGACGGCATCCTTCATCCGGCTCGCCATCTCATCGGCGGTCTCGCCGACCAATGGGATGCCACGCAGCATCCGACCGATCGTCTGCTTGGCCCGCTCGTACCGCGGGTCGATCCGGTAGTGGGCCAGGTTGGTGAGGGCGGCCAACCCTCCCACCGTGGGGGCATAGGACCGGCCGTTGTCATTGAGGATGATGATCAACCGTTCCGGATGCGTCACCGCTATGTGGTTGAGGGCCTCGTAGGCCATCCCTCCGGTGAAGGCGCCATCACCGATGATCGCAATCGTCCACCCGGGGTGGCCGGCGAGGGCGTGGCCCAGGGCGTAGCTCAGCGAGGTAGAGGCGTGGCTGTTCTCCACGAAGTCGTGTTCCGACTCCTCCCGGCTCGGGTATCCGGAGAGGCCGCCCGTATGTCGTAGCTCGTCGAAACGGTCGGCCCGTCCGGTGACGATCTTGTGGACATATGCCTGATGCCCCACATCCCAGATGAAGCGATCGTTGGGCGAGTCGAACACGCGGTGCAGGGCCAGAGTCAGCTCGACGACCCCCAGATTGGGTGAGAGGTGCCCGCCAGTGCGCGACACCTTCTCCAGGATGAATCTCCTGATCTCGTCGCTGAGCTGCTCGAGCTCCTCGTAGCTCAACGAGCGCAGATCGGATGGCTGGGAAATCGACTCGATCATGGGTGATTGCGGTCAGAACGGCGTTATCAGGCTAGTTGGACGGTGGTGCTTCGCTTGTTGCCAGTGGCAGATGGATCGTGAAGGTCGACCCGCGGCCGAGCTCTGACTCGACCGAGACGCGGCCCCCGTGGCTCTCGGCGACGTGTTTTACGATCGACAGCCCGAGCCCGGTTCCGCCGGTGGCCCGGGATCGCGCCGAATCGACCCGGTAGAAGCGCTCGAAGACCCGCTCTGTGTCCCTGGTCGGTATGCCCTCTCCAGTGTCGGCGATGACGATTACCACTTCATCACCGTTCGCCTTGACGGACGCCGACACCGAGCCGCCTTGGGCGGTGTAGCGCACCGCGTTGTCGAGGAGATTCCGAACCGCGATCGCTATGTCGCGCTGGTTCACTGCCAGAACGATCTCCTCGGACTCGACGTAGAGCTCGAGGTCCTTCATCTCTGCCTCACGTCTGACACGCTCCACCTCCTCCCGCACCAGATGGTCGAGCCGCAACGGTGCCATCTCCGGCGCCTCGCGCTCCAGCCGGGAGAGGTCGAGTAGATCTGTTACCAAACGGTCGAGTTGACGGGCCGAAGCCTCGATCCGGTCAGCAAAACCGCCGACGGAGGGATCACCACGATCGAGAGCGATGTGCATCGCCTCGGAGGAGGCGATGATGGTCGAGACCGGGGTCTTCAGCTCGTGTGAGGCGTTGGCCACGAAATCCCGCCGGATACTGTCGGTGCGTTCCCGCTCCGTGATGTCGATCACCATGAGCATCACCCGGTCATCTCCCACGAACGGTGTGGCGTAGCAGGCGAGCCGACGAGTGGGGCTGCCGTGATCCACGGTTCTCATCTCCCGGTCCCCTTTGGCACGGGCTTCCCGCACCGCCGTCTGGAGGGCAAGTGGGGCAAGACCGGAGAGTGTCGCTGGCACAGATCCCAGGATCGTGGTGGCGGCCGGATTGGAGTACACCACCGAGTCATCCCGCCCGATGAGGATCGTTCCCTGAGGCAGAGCGCCGAGGACCACCTCGAGGGTTGCCGCGGCCTGTTCTGCGTCCGAAACCCGCGAACCGAGACGCTGCGCCATCGTCGAGATGGCCAGACCCAGCTGATCCAGCTCGTAGACCCGGGACCGCCGCAGCTCGACACTGGTATCCCCTTCGGCAACGGCCATCGCCTGGTCGGTCAACTCTGTGATCGGTTGGGCGAGTCTCCGGGCCAGATAGACCATCAGGATCAGCCCCAGGCCACCGAGTACCAGGGCGGCAACCAGGATGGAACGGCGCACCCGCCAGAGCTCGTCGTCGATCACCCTCGTCGGAACCGAGGTGCGGACGATCACTCCGTCTTCGGGTGGCAGAGCCACATAGCGCTGTTCGAACCCGGTGCTGTCACTCGACCGGTGATCCTCCCCGACTTCACCGCTCAATGCCTCCCGCACCTCGGGGCGATCGAGGTGATTCTCCATGACGGTGGGATCCGAGTGGGAGTCGGCAAGGACCGTCCCTTCGATGTCGATGAGTGTCGTGCGGAAGCCGCCCGCCTCGAATGTGGCTTCGGCCCAGGCCTGGTAGTCAGCAGGGTCTTCGGGGAGGCTCTCGGCAGCGAGCTGAGCGGCGATCATCAGGTTCTGGTCGACGTCCTCGATGAGCGCCGCCCGGGTGCTGCGATCCACGATGAACCCCATCAACCCGATGAGGATGAGGTAGGTGATGGCGAAATAGGCGATGAACCTCGACGACAGCCTCGTTCGAGAGCCCGATCGGCTACTCATCTACGAACTTGTACCCGAGGCC
This sequence comes from Acidimicrobiia bacterium, assembly GCA_035762545.1. Taxonomy (GTDB): domain Bacteria; phylum Actinomycetota; class Acidimicrobiia; order Spongiisociales; family ZC4RG35; genus JANQRA01. Next base: position 86,356 of record DASTOM010000014.1, on the reverse strand, counting down.
CCTCACAGTGACGATGTGCTTCGGCTTCGAAGAGTCGGCCTCGAGCTTCTCCCGGAGACGCTTGATGTGGACGTCGAGCGTCTTGGTGTCTCCGAAGTAGGACGGGCCCCAGACCTCGTCGATGAGTGTGTGCCGGGCCGCGAGGCGGTTCTTCCGTCTCATGAGGGACTCGAGCAGCTCGAACTCCTTGGGGCGGAGGTCCACCTCGTCGCCTCCCACTCGGGTCACGTGTGCATCGATATCGAGCTCGATCGGTCCTCCGCGCAGCACTTCGTTGGACTCGGCCAAGACACCTGTCTTCCCCACGCGGCGCAGGTGGGCTCGAACCCGTGCGATCAGCTCCCGCATCGAGAACGGCTTGGTCATGTAATCGTCCGCCCCGAGTTCGAGACCGGTGACCTTGTCCGCCTCGGAGTCCTTCGCCGTGAGCATGATGATCGGCACGTCGGAAGACATCCGGATCTGACGACAAACGTCGAGTCCGGACATCTCCGGCAGCATCAAGTCGAGGAGTATCAGATCGGGATCGCTGTGGCGGGCGGCATCGAGACCGTTGACACCGGTCGCCGCCAACATCACCTCGAAGCCTTCGGATTCGAGGGTGTAGCGGACCGACTCTGCGAGCCCGGGCTCGTCTTCGACGATCAGTATCCGATGTGGTCTTCGATCAAATGATGTCATCGGTCGATCCAGCCATGCCATCTTCGACGAATTCTGCCCGCTCACCTGTGATCAGGTAAGCGGTCTGTTCGGCGAAGTCGACCGCCTGGTCACCAACCCGCTCCAGGGCCCGGGACACCATCAGCATCTTGGTCGCCCACTCCAACAACTCGGGATTCCCGCCTACGGCGACGGTCTCTTTGTACATGTTGGCGTTGAGACGGTCCACGGGATGGTCCATCGCAGGGAGAAGTCGAGCCTCGTCGACATCGCCTCGCACGTAGGCCTCGATCGCGGTCCGAATCATCGGCCGGACCAGATCCCCCATCTCCCGGATCTGCTCACAGATCCGCTCGACACGTGGCAACCCTGAGTTGAACCTGGCGATCTTGGCGATGTTCACGCATTGGTCGCCCATCCGCTCGAAGGTCACGTTGAGCTGAATGAGGATCGTCATCCGACGAAGATCCGACCCGAGCGGCTGGTGCCGGGCCATCAGAGAAGTCCACTCCTGGTGGACTTCGAGGTAGGTCTGATCGATGTCGCTGTCCAGGGCAATCACCCGTTCGGCCAGGCCGACGTCGTCTCGGGTGACGGCCTCCACGGCCATCTCGACCATCTGCTCGGCGCGGTCGACCATCGACAGCACCTTGCGCTCCAGCTCTTCGAGCTCTGTGTGGAAGTGAACGTTGGTGTCCTGGGTGTCTGTCATCCGAACCTACCCGTGATGTAGTCCTCGGTGTCCTTCTCACGCGGTGAGGTGAACAGTTGGTCCGTCGGGCTGTACTCCACCAAGCGCCCGGTTCGCATGCCTGAGTCGTTGAGCTTGACGTTGAAGAAGGCGGTCCTGTCGCTCACGCGTGCCGCCTGTTGCATGTTGTGGGTCACGATGATGATCGAGTAGCTCTCTTTGAGGTCGAGCATCAGCTCCTCGATGCGCAAAGTGGCGATTGGGTCGAGGGCCGAGCACGGCTCGTCCATGAGGATCACATCCGGCTTCGTTGCAATGGCTCGAGCGATGCAGAGACGCTGCTGCTGCCCACCGGAAAGTGAGTAGCCCGACTCGGCGAGCTTGTCCTTGACTTCGTCCCAAAGTGCTGCTGCTTCGAGGGCCTCCTGCACCAGATCCTGCAGGTCGGACTTCGAGCCCTTGAAACCGTTGATCTTCGCTCCCCAGGCAATGTTGTCGAAGATGGACTTCGGGAAGGGGTTGGGTTTCTGAAACACCATCCCAATCGTGCGGCGGACTCGGACCGGATCGACCCCTTCGGCATAGATGTTCTCACCGTGATAGAACACCTCTCCCTCCGTCCGGGCGGAAGGCACGAGGTCGTTCATCCGATTCAGCGAGCGGAGCACGGTCGATTTCCCACACCCTGACGGACCGATCAGCGCCGAGATCTCGTTGGAGGCGAAGTCGAGAGACACGTCGGCGACGGCCCGGAAGTCCCCGTAGTAGACATTCATGTTCCGGGTCTCGATGAGGTTCTTGGGTCGGCTGTCGGCGGTCTCCGACGATTCCCGGACGACGGCAGGTGTTTCAGTCTCCTCGGCCACGGGGTTGGTCGTCTCCTCTGTCGTTGTCTCGTTGGTCATTCCACCCTCCTGGAGAACCGGTTGCGAAGTATCACGGCGGCGGCATTCAAGGTCAACAGAAGGATCAGCAGTGCGATGCTGGCCGCAGCGGCCAGATGGCGGAACTCCTCCTGAGGGAACGACGTCCACTGGAAGATCTGTATGGGTAGGGCGGTGAACTTGGAGAACGGCCCACTCGGATCGACGGTGATGAAGCTGGCAGCTCCCACGAGGATCAGCGGCGCCGTCTCGCCCACAGCCCTGGCAACGGCGAGGATGGTCCCTGTCAGAACACCTGGCATGGCCACGGGGAGAATCTGGCTACGTACCGTCTGCCAGCGGGTCGCCCCCAGGGCCATTCCCGCCTGCCGCAGCGAATCAGGGACAGCCTTCAGGGCCTCCTGTGCCGAAATGATGACGACCGGCAATGTGAGGAGGCCCAACGTCAATCCGGCAGCGAGGATCGTCCGTCCGTTGTCGGACGGCGACGCCCCACCTGTGAAGATGTCTCCCGAGGTCAGCGGTTCGAGGACTCTCACGAAGACCGCCAGACCAAGCATGCCGTAGACGATCGAGGGCACGCCGGCCAGGTTGTTGATGTTGGTCTGGATGAAACTGTTGAGTCTGGTTGGCCTCGCATACTCGACCAGATAGATCGCTGCGCCGACCCCAACCGGCACGGCGAAGAGCACCGTGATCAGTACGAGCCATGCGGACCCGAGAATTGCGGTTCGTATGCCGGCGATCTCGGGGGTGGCGCTGGCGGGAGAGGTCACGAAAGACCAGCTGAACCAGGCACGCCACTCGAACTCGACCTGGTCGACCGTGTAGTCGGGGAACCGCCCGGTTCCGAACGCCCCCTCCACCTCTGCGACGAACTCCTCGGGCCTCAGTATCGAGGGCACGAGTTCGTTGGCCGCGATGATGTCAGGCTGAACGACCCTCTCCTGCACCAAGGCGTAGACATTTGCCTGATCCCGGGGCCCGAGACTGCAACCAGTGGGGGGTTCGTCAGACGTGCAGATTTCCGCCCACACCTCTTCGGACTCGAACACCAGACGGTCCTCGTAGAAACGCTGGTCCCTTTCGAGACGGCGGCCTACTCCGCTCGAGACCGTTGATTCGAGCAGACCGACCATCTCGTCATAGGTGATCTCGTTGAGTGCGGTCGTCTCAGGGTCGTACCCGAGCGCTTCCAGCAGGTCCTCCGGTTGGTTCTGGTTGACAATGGCCACCTGCCCGAACGAGTCGTTGATGATGGTGTAGAGAAGGGTGGCGAGGGCGAGTACCGCGATTGCCAGCATTGCCAGACAGAAGATCCTGAACCACGAGGCGCGGCGGCTCCGCTTGTCGAGGTGCCTGGTGTACTCATCGTTCGTCGGGAAGTGCTCGACAGGTGGCCGCTCGGGAGCCTGAACGCTCATTCGTACTCCTGGCGGTAGCGATTGACGAGACGTCGGCTGAGGGCGTTGAGCCCGAGGGTCATGAAGAAGAGTGTGAGCCCGATGGCGAAGATCGAGTTGTAGTCGATCGTGTTGTAAGAGAGGTCGCCGTTGGCGGTGATTGCGATGTAGCCGGTCATCGCCTGCGCCCCTTGGAAGGGGTTCAGGATGTATCCAAAGAGTGGGTCCTCTCCGAAGGTGAAGTTTCGGGGTGACGCTCCGGCCGCCAGGGTGACAACCATCGTCTCACCGACGGCGCGGGACATGGCAACGACGATCCCGGCGGCGATACCGGACAACGCGGCCGGCACGACGACGCGAAGAGACACCTCGAGCTTGGACGCGCCCAGGGCATAAGCGGCCTGTCGCAGTGAGTCAGGCACTGCGCTCAAAGCATCCTCTGACAAGGAACTGATCAGCGGGACGATGAGGATTCCGACTACTACGCCGGCTGACAGGATGTTGAAGAACCCGACGACGTTCTGGCCGAAGACTCCACGGAGCAGCGGAGTCATGAACGTCAGGGCGAAGAACCCGTACACGACGGTCGGAATGCCCACCAACACCTCGAGAACCGGTTTGAAGAACCCGCGGACGCGTTTGGTCGCATATTCGGACAAGTAGACGGCGGCAGCGAGACCGATGGGGACGGCCACGATCATGGCAACGACCGAGATCATGACGGTGCCCAGTATCAGTGGCCAGATCCCGAATCGACCGACCTGGGGCTGCCAGAAGGTGTCGGTCAGGAAGTCGACCAACGAAACCCGTTCGTCGCCGAAGAAGAGGATCGACTCTTTGCCCAGCTCGTAGATGATCCCGAGGGTGACGGCAATCGAGATCGCGCCACAAATGAAGAGAAAGCCGCGGATCGCCATCTCTCCGGGCCGTGGGCTCTTCTTCAATGACTGCGGTGGCCCGCCGTTCACCTTCTCGTCAACTGTCATGCATTCCTCTACATCTCACCTGTGATAGATGGAACCCGGCCACCCATGGGAGACGACCGGGTTCCGTCCGAGGTAGTGCGGAGATCTCGAATCCCGACTACCAACCTGCCGCAGCGATGATGTTGTCTGCCGCTTCTTGAAGCGCTTCCTCGGGGGCCGGGAAGTATCCGACCTCATCGATGACATCGTCGACGTTCTCCAGGTAGTAGGCCATGAACTCGGCCACCTGGATCTTGGCTTCGATCACCGCCGGTGCGGTGTACATGTACAAGGGACGGGAGATGGGATATGACCCGTCGTCGACGCTTTCGGCGCTCGGCTCCACCCCGTCCACATTGACCACCTGCAACTGATCTGCGTTCTGCTGGTAGAAGGCATACCCGAAGTATCCGATCGCACAGGTGCTGCTCAGGTCACCTTCGGTGCACCCGTCACCTGAGACACCTTGAACCGTCAGGTTGTCGTCCTCACCCACGATCTCGGCGATGGAGGAGAGAATCGGAGGCGGATCGGCCTCCTCGAAGACGACTTCGTTGAAGTAGTCGAAAGTGCCTGAGTCGGCACCGGGGCTGAACAACTGGATGGGGTGTGCCGGGAAATCCGGGTTCACATCGGCCCAAGTCGCTCCAGCATCCGTCAGTGAGAATGCAGTGGCGATCTCTTCGAGGGTCAGCTCCTTGGCGAAGTAGTTGCCATTGCTGATGACGAGGGAGAGAGCATCGCTTCCTACCCGGACCTCGATGGGCTCAGCACCCCAGGTCTCGGTGCATGCTGCGATCTCCTCTTCGTCGATGGCGCGCGATGCATTGGCGATGTCGGACGCTCCTTCCACGCAGAACCGCTCGAGACCACCTCCGGAGCCGATCGAGTCGATGGCGTATTCCGGCCCACCCTCGTCGATCCAGACGGAGAGGATGGCCGTGGACAGCGGGAATACGGTCGACGATCCGGCGATGAGCACGTCAACGCTGGGATCGACGTCGAGGGGATCGATGATTGGAAGACCGAATGAACCACTGTCACCGTCCCCGTTCCCGGTCATTTCGGTGGTCGTCGGCTCTTCAGTCTCACCCGCTGTCGTGACGGTATCGCCTTCGGTGGTGTCGGAGCCACCGTCGTCACCGCCACAGGCGGCTACCACCAACGCCAGGATCGCCACCAAGGCGAGTATCCGACTGAACTTCTCTTGCATTCTTTCCTTGCTCCTAATCGGGGTCTCGGATGCCTCCCCGGGATCTGAAATCCCTGAAGACGAGACGCAAGGTACGAAGCGGGGTTAACCCAACGGCAATGTCGAGGTGAACGACAGGTGAACGTCTGAGTCATCCCGACCCAGGGCTGTAGGCACCGCTCAGCGGCGCCTACAGCCCAAACCTCGGACAAACCGCGTTTAGAGGTGGGCGGAGCTGCGTGCGATGGCCAGAGCCTGGAGCTCGACGTGGGTGTCGATCTCGGCGTCGCCCTCCACCGGCACCCAGGTCCGATCGGATTTGAGCTCCCAGGCAAGGGTGTCGTCGGCGAAGACCACGTCGAGGATCTCGTCCATCCGGAACTGGAGATCCGGATCGTGGACGGGGGCGAGGGCCTCGACTCGTCGATCCAGGTTCCTCGGCATCATGTCCGCGGAGCCGTAGAAGTACTCCCGCTCCCGGCCGCGGGCTCCAAATCTGTAGATCCGGGAGTGCTCCAGATAGCGGCCGACGACGGACCGGACGGAGATGTTCTCCGACAGACCGGGAACACCGGGGACGAGACAGCAGATTCCCCGCACGCACAGGTCTACTCGAGCGCCTGCCTGAGATGCCTTGTAGAGAGCTCCGATGATCCCCGCATCGACGAGCGAGTTCATCTTGAGGGTGATCTGGCCGTCGTGACGGGCCGCCTCCTGCTCGATGAGTTCCATGATCTTGCTGCGGATGCCGCCCGGAGAGACCGCCAGGGAGCGGTAGCGCGTCTGTCGGCTGTATCCGGTCAGATAGTTGAACAGGTCTGACAGGTCGGAGCCGAGGTCGGGGTCGGCCGTGAAGACACCGACGTCTTCATAGATCCGGGCAGTGGTCTCGTTGTAGTTCCCGGTCCCGATGTGGGCGTAACGAACGACACGGTCACCCTCCCGCCTCATGACGAGTGCGATCTTGGTGTGGGTCTTCAACCCCACCACGCCGTACATCACATGAACCCCGACGTCCTCGAGACGTTGGGCCCACTGGATGTTCCTCTCCTCGTCGAAGCGGGCCTTCAACTCCACCATGGCCACCACCTGTTTGCCCTGCTCGGCGGCGTCGATGAGGGACTGCATGATCTGGCTGTCCCGGTTGGTCCGGTAGAGCGTCATCTTGATGGCGAGAACATCGGGGTCACGGGCGGCGCGGGCGATGAAGGCCTCCACGGTCGCCGCGAACGAGTCGTAGGGATGATGGGCGAAGAGGTCCCCCTGTCGCAACACCTCGAAGAAATCGACCAAGTCGGACGATCCCGGGATCAGCCGTGGCGGCACGACCCCGCTGAAAACGTCGAACTTGAGCTCGGGGCGATCCAGCTCGAATACACCCCAGAGACCGGCGAGATCGAGTGGCCCGTCGACCCGGTAGACGTCGTCTTCGGTGGCGCCCATCTCCCTCATCAACAGGTCGAGGACCTCCTCGGGCATGTCCGGATGGACCTCGAGGCGAACAACACGCCCGAACCGGCGCTGGGTCAACTCCGACTCGATGGTCATGAGGAGGTCACCCCCCTCGTCCTCCTCCACTTCGAAATCGGCATTTCGGGTGACACGGAAGACGTGGTGGCCCAACACCTCCATCCCGGGGAACAGCGAGTCGAGATGGGCGGCGATCACCTGCTCCAGCGGCACGAATCGCTCGCCGTCAGGAAGCACAACGAATCTGGGGAGCACAGGCGGGATCTTCACCCGGGCGAACCTGGTCAGCGTCGTCTCCGGGTTCCGCACGAAGATCGCGAGGTTGAGCGACAGGTTCGAGATGTAGGGGAACGGGTGAGCCGGATCGACCGCGAGCGGCGTCACGACCGGGAAGACCAACTCGTTGAACTGATAGTCGAGGAATTCACGGTCCTCGTCGTCGAGGGTCGAGTAGTCACTGAACACGATCCCCTCTTTGGCGAGAGCCGGAGCGATCTCGGAGAGGAACCGTTTCGAGATCTCCTGATACTGGGCGTCGACCTCGTCCCGGATCGAGGCGAGTTGCTGACCCGGGGTCAACCCGTCGGGTGTCGCAGACCGCAAGCCGTGTGCGACCTGTTCTTTGAGACCGGCGACTCGAACCTGGAAGAACTCGTCGAGGTTGGCGGCCCAGATGGCGAGGAATTTGGTCTTCTCCAGAAGAGGGAAGTCCTCGCGACCGCTCAACGCGAAGACGCGTTGGTTGAAATCGAGCCATGACAGCTCGCGGTTGATGTAGGTATCCGGGGAGATCGAATCCATCGTGTCAGCCATCATCGTCGGCTCCAATTACCGGTCGGTTAACGGCCTTTCCCGAGACCACCGAGAAGAAAAGCCTCGATTCCGCGTGTGACCTCATCGAGACGGGTCTCATCATCGATCAAGGCACGCGCTGCTGACATGATCGTGTCCTGGATCAGACGACCCGCCAGATAGTCGGGCATGGCCCGGAACACACCCTTGGCCACACCTTCCTGATAGATCGAGGCGAGCTCGGTCGCCAACTGTGCGTGTGAGAGACGGATCCGTCGTTGCGCCTCCAGCCCCATACGACCCGCCTCACGATGGAGGATGACGCCGAATACCGGATCGGTCGCGACGAACTCGACAGTCCTCGATGCCAGGCGCGCCAGTCTTTCGCTGGTGTCCAGCTCAGGTGGCACCGAGGCGATCAGGACATCTATCACTCCCGGTAGCTTCTCCTCGACGAGAGATGCGATGACATCGTCACGATCGTCGAAGTAGTCGTAGAAAGTGGTGCGGCCCACCCCGGCGGCCAAAGCGATCTCACCGAGGGGGACTTCAGCACTCCCGGCATCGGCGATCAGCCTCCAGGCAGAGTCGAGCAACGCGGCGCGAGTTAGTGCCTTGTGCTCGTCGATCGAAGCCGCGCGGATTCGGGGCATGCCGGCAGGCTATCTGGATCCGAGGGAAAGTCACCCCGGATGGCTTGTCGAAGTCGTTTTGCCACCAGTAGGTCGCGCCGCCAACATGGAGGCGTGACCTACGGGCCAACACAAATCGCGACCGACCTGGTTGCGGACTGGAGGGCCCATGCGGCCTGCTCGGGTTACCCCAACACGCTGTTCTTCCCGTCATCGGATTCCCCCGATGACGCATCGGTGGCAAAGGCAAAGGGCATTTGCTCGGTGTGTCCGGTGGCTGACGACTGCCTGGCGTACGCCCTCGAGACAAACCAGCGCTCGGGGATATGGGGTGGGACGTCCGAGAAGGAACGCAAGTCCCTTCGCCGCAAGTGGCTCGCCGAACGCCGCCGCACCGCCTGATCCACCCATTTGCCAACCCGGGGCCCGTCGGGTCATATATGGGACAATCAGCTTCAGGTTCGGTGGATAGATGAGTAAGCAGTCTGACTATGTGATGCGGACCGTCGAGGAGCGGGGGATCCGCTTCATCAGGCTCTGGTTCACCGACGTCCTCGGGTTCCTGAAGTCGGTGGCCATCAGTCCCGCTGAGTTGGAAGTCGCCTTTGAGGAAGGCATGACCTTCGACGGCTCCGCAATCGACGGATACGCCCGCATCCAAGAAGCGGACATGCTGGCCAAGCCGGACCCCACCACATTCGCCGTTCTGCCGTGGCGCACCGAACAGCAGGTCGCCCGCATGATCTGTGACATCTACACCCCGGACGGCGAGCCATTCGAAGGCGATCCCCGCACGGTCCTCAAGCGGAATCTGGAGGCGGCCTCAGAGATGGGGTACACCTTCTACGCCGCGCCCGAGTTGGAGTTCTTCTACTTCGCCGACAGCGGGCCCGAGCCTCAGGTCCTCGACCATGGCGGATACTTCGACCTCACCCCTCTCGACGTGGCTCAGGAGTACCGGCGGAAGACGATCAACGCCTTGGAGCAGCTCGGCATCCCGATCGAGCACTCCCACCACGAGGTCGCCCCGAGCCAGCACGAGATCATTGCCCGGTACACCGACGCCCTCACCATGGCGGACAACATCATGACGTCCCGGCTGACGGTCAAGGAGGTGGCCCTGCAGTCCGGCATCTACGCGACCTTTATGCCCAAGCCGCTCGAGGCTCACGACGGCTCGGGGATGCACCTTCACCTCTCCCTCTTCGAGGGTGATACCAACGCCTTCCACGAACCGGGGACCCAGGGCGGCCTGTCCAAGGTTGGCGAGGCATTCATCGCCGGCCTGCTCCGTCATGCCGCGGAGATGACTGCCATCACCAACCAGTGGGTCAACTCCTACAAGCGACTGGTAGGCGGGTTCGATGCCCCGATCTACATGTCCTGGGCCAGGAACAACCAGTCCGCTCTGGTTCGGGTGCCATCGGTCAAGAAGGGCAAGCCATCGTCTGTTCGGGTCGAGTACCGGGCCGCCGACGCCGCCTGCAATCCGTACCTGGCGCTCTCGGTGATCCTCGCTGCCGGTCTGGCCGGTATCAAGGAGGGCTACGAGCTTCCTCCCGAGATTTCCGCCGACGTCCACCAGATGACGTCCGCCGAGCGGGCCGCGGTGGGCGCCAGGAGACTGCCCGACACGATGGCCGCCGCTCTCGATCTCATGGAGGAGTCCGATTTGATCGCCGACGCCCTCGGTGAGCATGTCTTCAGCTGGTTCCTGAGAAACAAGCGGGCAGAGTGGTCCAGATACCAGTCCCACGTGTCCCGATTCGAGCTCGAGACCTATCTGCCCATCCTGTGATCGCGGCGATCCATCCCGAGGACTGTTCGGAGCAGCTCACCGACGCGCTGTCCCTGACCGGGCTCAGCCTGACTCATGTCCGCGAACTTGCCCCGGAGAACGTGCACATCAGGGATGCCGACCTGCTGGTCGTGGAGTTGGGTCATGGCGCGATACGTCAGTTGAGAGAGGTGGCGCGGCTGGAGGAGTCGGTCGGGATTCCGGTCGTTCTGGTTGCCTCGAAAGAGCACCTGGCCCTGATCGAGGGAAGCGGCGCCAAGTCCGAGTTCATCGTCGCCCCACTCGATCCGGTCGAGCTCAGGATCCGGGTTCGTCGTCTGATTCGTGAGGAGTCGGGTGAGGAGATCCTCACATTCAAGGACCTGGAGCTGAACCCGCTCAACTATCAGGCGACCCTGGCCGGTAATCCGATGGACCTCACATACATGGAGTACGAGCTACTCCGCTTCCTCGTCGAGAACCCGGTCCGGGTCTGGTCCCGCGAACAGCTGCTCTCCAAGGTGTGGGGCTATGAGTATTACGGCGGCGCCCGCACCGTCGACGTCCACGTGAGACGGCTCCGCTCGAAACTCGGCGAGGAGCGCGCCTCCTGGATCACCACAGTCCGCTCGGTCGGGTACCGCTGGGGCTGAGCACCTGGCGTGGGGCGAGCGATTGCCCACAACCCCACCCGTGCCACAATCTGGGAATGGGTTTCAGAACGAAACAGGTACACGCCGGGGTCACCCCAGACGAGGTAACCGGCGCCATCCTCACGCCGATATTCCAGTCGACGACTTTCGTCCAGGACTCGGTCGACAGCTACATGGGCAAGGGCTACTCCTACTCGCGGGCAGGCAATCCCACAGTCAGGGCGCTCGAGGAAAAGCTCACGGTCCTCGAAGGTGGTGTCGACACCACGGCATACGCATCGGGCATGGCGGCCACGGTCGCTGTCCTCCTCGCCTTTCTCGAAGCGGGCGACCACATCGTCGTCGCCGACGTCGTCTACGGAGGCACCTATCGGTTCGTCGATCAGTTCCTCCGCAAGTTCGGGGTCGAGGTCAGCTTCGTCGACGCCTCAGACGGTGAGGCGGTCGGCGCGTCGATAACGGATCGCACGAAGCTGGTCATCACCGAAACCCCAGCCAACCCGACACTCAAAGTGACCGACCTGGCGGCAGTGTCCGCGACCTGTGCGGAACACGGAGTCCTCCACGTCACCGACAACACGTTTCTGACACCGTACTACCAGCGGCCCTTCGAACTGGGTGCCGACATCATCCTGCACTCCACGACCAAGTTCCTCGACGGTCACAACGCCACGCTCGGGGGCGCCGTCGTCGTCAACGATCAGGAGCTCGCCGAGAAGATCTCCTTCGCCCGGATCTCGGCTGGTCTGATCATGTCCCCGATGGTCGCCTGGCTCACCCTTCAAGGCACCAAGACCCTGAGTGCCCGCATGGACGCTCAGTCCGCCAGTGCCCTCGCCATCGCCGAGCACCTGGAGACACATCCGAAGGTGGAGTACGTCAACTACCCGGGTCTGCCCAACCATCCGCAACACGAGTTGTCGAGCAAGCAGGCCACTGGCTACGGGGCCATGGTCTGTTTCGAGGTGGCCGGCGGGGTCGAGGCCGGGAAACGTCTGATGGACTCCGTGCACTTGTGGAGCCTGGCCGAGAACCTCGGCTCGGTGGAGTCGCTGATAACCCACCCGGTCACGATGACCCACGCCGCCATCCCCCGCAAGGAGCGGATCGCCGCCGGAATCACCGACGGACTGGTTCGTCTCTCCGTCGGCCTGGAGGACCCCGAGGACCTGATCGAAGCTCTCGACGACGCCCTGAACACGATCTGACCACGTGCCCGGCTTCCATCTGGCCCAATGCAACGTCGGCCGGGTGCTCCAGCCGATGGAGCACCCCGAGATGGCCGAGTTCGTCGCCGCCCTGGGCCCGATCAACGCGCTGGCGGAGAGCACCCCCGGGTTCGTCTGGCGTCTGGAGGATGACGACGGTGCGTCGTCGAGTTATGTGGAGATCCCCGGCAACGACGATCCGCTCCTCATCATCAACTTCTCGATCTGGGAAGACGTCGAGTCACTGAAGCACTTCATGTACAAGTCGGGCCACATGGCATACCTGAGACGCCGTGGCGAGTGGTTCGAGAAACTGGATCGGCCCACCAGTGTCGCCTGGTGGATACCTGCAGGATCGATCCCCGACGTGGGCGTCGCCTTTCAGAAGGTCGTCGAACTCCAGGACAACGGTCCGACAGAGTCTGCGTTCACGGTCAGTCGGCCCTGGCCCGCGCCCGGATGAGCGTGTCCCGGGCATAGCGGATATCGGCATCGACTTCGACCGGGCGCTTGATCACCCCACCCTCGACCACCCGGAGGTCACCGAGCCATTCGAGGATCACATCGAGCTCCCAGAGGATCTCCGGAACCTGCGGCCCTCCCACCCCCTCATCCAGATTGGACAGGTCGTGGCCGATCATGAACAGCTCACCGCCTGGACCCAGCCATGTCGAGCTCTTGCGTACCAGGCTCTCCAGACGACTCGATTCGACTTGCAGGTATGCGATGAGAACCAGGTCGAGACCCAACGCTTCGGGCTCTGGCTCCCAGGTGAACACATCCGCCTCCACGAATGTGACCAGATCGGAGCGACTCCTACCCCGTTCGACCGCTACGGCTGAGAAGTCGACTGCAACCATCTCCCAGCCGAGGTCGGCCAGCCAGATCGCGTTGCGGCCCTCCCCGGAACCGAGGTCGACGCCCCGACCCGGCTCACGCTCGGAGAGACGGCTGGCGACGAACTGATTGGGACCGGCCGACCACAGCATCTCGGTCGCCCGGTAGCGCTCATCCCATGCGGCGGCATCCACTGTCAACCGAACTCGATGCCCTGGGCCAGCGGCAGATCGTCACCCCAGTTGATCGTGGTGGTCTGACGTCGCATGTAGGCCTTCCAGGCATCCGATCCGGCCTCACGGCCTCCACCGGTCTCCTTCTCGCCGCCGAATGCTCCCCCGATCTCGGCACCCGACGTGCCGATGTTGACGTTTGCAATCCCGCAGTCGCTTCCGGTCGAACTGAGGAACCGTTCGGCGTTCTTGAGCGATTCGGTGAATATCGCCGACGAGAGACCCTGGGTGACGCCGTTCTGTATCTCGATCGCCTCTTCGAGGGTGTCGAACTCGATCACCCACAGAATCGGGGCGAAAGTCTCGTCTTGGGTGATGGATGCGCTCTTGGGAACCCGGACGATGGTCGGCTCCACGAAGTAGCCGGGGCGATCGAGTCGGTTGCCCCCGGTGATCACCTCACCGCCCTGTGACCTGGCGATCTCCAGCGACGCCATCATGGCCTCGATGGCGCGCTCGGAGACCACCGGGCCCATGAGTGTCGACGAGTCGAGCGGATCGCCGATCGTCACCTGCCCGTAAGCCTCGACCAGGCGGTTGACCAGCTTGTCGGAGATGGCACGATGAACCAGGAGACGGCGGAGTGTGGTGCAACGCTGACCGGAAGTTCCCACGGCCGAGAACAATGTGGCGCGGACTGCCAGTTCGAGATCGGCGTCGTCCATGACGATCACTGCGTTGTTGCCACCAAGCTCGAGGATCGTCCGACCCATACGCTGGGCTACGGCAGGGCCGACGATCCGGCCCATCGCACACGACCCGGTCGCGGAGACCAAAGGCACGCGTGAGTCCTGGTTCATGGCATTGCCGACGGTCGCTCCGTCACCCACGGCGAGGTTGAACACACCTTCGTAGCCGGTCCCTGCCATGACTCGCTCGGCGATCCTGGTCACGGCGATCGCGGTGAGGGGCGTCGCCTCGGATGGCTTCCAGACCACGGTGTCGCCACAGACGGCCGCAATCGCAGCATTCCAGGACCAGACCGCCACGGGAAAGTTGAACGCTGAGATCACCCCGACCGGCCCGAGGGGATGCCAGTGCTCGTACATCCGGTGGTTCGGCCGCTCCGAAGCCATGGTGTTCCCGTACAGCTGGCGGGAGAGCCCGACGGCGAAGTCGCAGATGTCGACCATCTCCTGGACCTCCCCGATGCCTTCGGCGTGGATCTTCCCCATCTCCAGGGTGACCAGGGCCCCGAGCTCGTCGATGTGCTCGCGCAGGGCATTGCCCAACCGCCGGACGTACTCACCGCGTTTGGGCGCGGGAAGTGTCCTCCACCTATCGAACGCATCGGATGAAGAGGCGACCACCCGGTCGTAGTCCTCGACCGAGGCCATCGTCACGGACGCGAGGGTCTCACCGTTGCTGGGATTGGTCACGTCGATCGTCTCGCCGGTCGCCTCGAGCCATTCTCCGGCGTACACGCCGGAGTTGTGGTCGGACAGGCCCAGCACCTCGAAGATCTCCTGAGGGCTCATCGGGCGGCGACCACCTCGATCTCGACGAGGAAGCCACCGGGAAGGGCGCCGGCCTGAACCGTCGTGCGGGCGGGGAAATCACTATCGAAATAGGACGCGTACACCTCGTTGACCGCGGCGAAGTCGTCGATGCTGGCCAGGAAGATCCCGGCGCGGACGACGTCCCCATAGCCCAACCCGAGGTCACCGAGGATGCCTCCGATGTTCGACATCACCTGATGCGTCTGTGCCGTCACGTCGTCAGGGGCCCTTTCCCCGGTCTCAGGCACCAGGCCCACCTGGCCGGAGAGAAACACCAGACCGCCGGCCTCGGCGGCCGGGGAGTAGGGCGCCATGGTCTTTGGCGCCGAGGGTGTTTCGGGAATCGTCTTGGGCACTCGAAACCTCCATTGAAGAACCGTCGCCCGAGCATCTCGGGTCTGGTTGAGGAGGGTACCCACAATTGAAAGGGACCCGGCCGGTGGCCGGGTCCCTTTCGTGCAAGCCCGCTTGGAATCTAACTGAACGAGTTCCCGCAGCCACAGCTGCGAGTCACGTTCGGGTTGTCGATGGCGAAGCCGGCGCCCATGAGGCCCTCCTTGTAATCGAGGGTGGCTCCACGGACCATCTCGGCGCTCTGCGAGTCGACGAGGACCCGTACGTCGTCGAACTCCTCGACGATGTCGGACTCATCTACCTCAGAGTCGAAGTACATCTCGTAGGAGAAGCCCGAGCAGCCGCCGGGGCGGACGGCCATGCGCAACGCCAGCCCGGCATCGTCCTCACCTGCGATCAGCTCGCGCACCTTGGCGACGGCCGAATCTGTCAGATTGACGGTCTTTTCGGGCTTCGATGACTTGATGGACAAAATCTGGGTCATTGGCTCCTACCTGAAGTCTCACTCATTTTAACGCCATGACACAGCTTCACCATTCCCCATGACTCAGAAGCCAAATTAGCCTTGGATCAATGGCTGCCGTGACCCCTGAGCAGGTCATGCGAACACTCGAAGGTGTGCGCGATCCCGAGTTGGGCGGCAACGTCGTCGAACTCGGGATGATCAGCGACGTCTCCATCGAAGACGGCACCGTCGACATCGGCCTGGCTTTGACCATCGCCGAGTGCCCGATGCGGAACCAACTCGAGGGCGACACCAGACGAAGGGTCGCCGCAATGCCTGGGGTTGAGACCGTGAACGTGCGAACCACCGCGATGACCAAGCGCCAACGCGCCGAGTTGATGTCCGTCGCCCGTCGCCGGGCCCGGGAGAACGCCGAGCCGACGCAGGTGTCGTCCACGACGAGGGTCATCGCGATCGCCTCCGGGAAGGGTGGAGTCGGCAAGTCGTCGATGTCCGCAAACCTCGCTGCCGGACTGGCCAACCGAGGATTCGCTGTCGGACTCCTCGACGCCGACATCTGGGGTTTCTCCGTTCCCAGAATGATGGGCGCCACCGGCAAGCTCGAGGCCGATGCCACGACGAAGCTGATCCAACCGGTCGAGGCCCACGGAGTGAAGGTGGTTTCCACCGGCCTGATCATCGAGTCCGAGGAGACCGCCCTGATGTGGCGTGGCCTGATGTTGTCGAAGGCCCTCGAACAGTTCCTCAAGCAGGTTGACTGGGGCGACCTGGACTACCTGATCCTCGACATGCCACCCGGGACGGGGGACGTGCAGATGGCGCTGACCCGCATGCTCCCGCAGGCGGAGATGGTGGTGGTGACGACCCCCCAACCGGCGGCGCAGCGTGTGGCCATCCGTGTCGCCGACATGGCCCGCCGGTCCCACATGCCTGTAGTCGGTGTCATCGAGAACATGGCAGGCGATGTCTTCGGGTCCGGCGGGGGCAAGGACCTCGCAGACGAATTGGGGGTGCCGCTCCTGGCCTCGATCCCCCTAGATCAGTCTGTGGTGTCGGGTGGCGACAACGGCACGCCGGTCATCCTCGACCCGGCAAGCAGCCCCGCCGGCACCGCTCTGGAGGTTGCAGTCGACATGGTCACGGCGGTCGTGCCCCCGGCCGATCTGGAGACCTGTACAGGTCGGATCGCCAAGCTGATAGCCGACCTGGAAGACGGGGCGGCTTAGACCTAGACGGCCGGCTTCGGCGGCATCCAGAGGTCGATCGAGAATTGCCTCTTCTCGGCTCCGGTGACCACGTATGTCGTCAGCAGCTTGTCCGCGATCGTCTGCCGATCGCTGTCGACGATGGGCAGGAACCATCCCAACATGCAGACGATGCTGTCGACGATGTGTGCGAACTTGCGTCCGATGCCCTGGCCGGCCCCCAGCAGATTGCCGGAGGCGTCGACCACACGGGTTCCCATCATCATCTTGCCCGGGGTCTGACCGAGGATTCCGTCGAGGTACCCCATGTAGACCCAGTACCCGATGCCGACGAGCCCGCCGAGGTAGCGCAGTGGACCGAGCCAGTAGAGAACGATGTTGAGAACGATGATCGGTAGGTAATCGACCAAGAAGCCAAGCGCCCTGGTTCCCCAGTCGGCCAGGGGGGAGGGCTTGGCGGATGGAATCGGTGCCGGAACCGGGCTGTCGGGTGGTGGTGGCGTGGTCACGCTGTCTCCTGCTCTCGATGAGGTCGGCAGACCCTAGCGATGCCAGCACCGGCACCACCGACTGGAATGGCATTCTCGTCAAGGACTAGTCCGAGTGGATGCCAACACGAACAGTCATTGCAAAACCACTCTCCGTGACCAATATTCGTACCTGAACGTGCACCTAGCGAGTGTGTGCTGGGAGTGGGGGCAACACAGGCTCCAGTGAGAAGGGACCCGGGCGGGGTCCCTTCCTCGCGTTGACGACCGTGTCGCTCATGTCGAACCTGCGCCATGTCCCGCCAGACGAGACGCCATGCGGACTCGAAGAGAGCGAACCGTGGCTCGTCATGTCGAACCTGCGTCATGTCCCGCCAGACGAGACGCCATGCAGACTCGAAGAGAGCGAACCGTCACAACGCTCAAACAGCCGAAGGCTGCGGGGGGGTGGGCCCGAAGGGCCGGAGGGGGGTCGCCCCCCTCACGATCAGCAGAGGCCGCGGACGAGCGGGTAGGGGTTGACCGCTGCTCCGCCGCCGGGGTGGTACTCGAAGTGGAGATGGGGAAGGTACGAGGGGGCATTCCCCGTGGAACCGTTGTATCCGATGACATCACCTGCTGCGACGGTCTGGCCGGCAGTCACGTTGAAGCCGTCGAGGTGGGCGTAGTAGTACCGATCGCCGGCGTCGGATACCAAATAGATCGACTTCCCACCGAGTGAGGAGTTCGACAGTCGTTGGATCCGACCAGAGAAGATGGCGAGGATCGGCACTCCCCGCGCCGCGATCATGTCCACACCTTTGTGACGGCGCCCGCCGGAACGGGGAGCGCCCCAACTGTCGCTGAAAGACACGGCGCCTCCCACGGGGCACGCCCCGGTTCCCGCGGGGGGTGGCGGAGGCGCCGGTGGTCGCGGCGATGTCGCGGCAGTGGACCCACCCCCACCCGATCCCGACCCGGCCGCCGCGGCGGCCGCCGCTTCCTGACGACGACGTTCTTCCTCCTGCTGGCGTCGTATCTCCTCCTGTCGACGCCTTTCGGCTTCCTCCTCAGCTTGACGCTGGACCAGTCCGTCGTACACCTGTTGTGCGGCGACGAGGTCCTCCTGGAGCTCGGTGGAGAGCTGTTCCAGCTCGGCGGCCAGGGCGACTTGCTCGTCGCGTGCTTCGCCGAGTCGGGTTGTCTGGTGGTCGAGTTCCTCACGGTAGGTACGCAGCTGGTCGACCACACCCTCGTCAACGCCACTCACCTGACGCAGGTACTCCAGCCCGGCGGGATAGCCCTGATCGGATGCGCTGAAAAGCATCGACAGAGAGGTTCCGCTGGTCGATCCCATGTAGAGCTCGACGGCCAATTCCTCCAGCCGCTGCTCGGTCTCGCCCATGCGACCCTCTGCGAACTCGATTGATTGCCCGAGAGTCTCGATCTCATAGTCGAGGGCTGCCTGTCGGCCGTAGGCGGCGATGACCGCCTCACCCAGCTCGGCCGACTCCTCGGTGATCCTGTTCACTTCATCTCGAGCGCGATCGATGTCCTCATCCGTCACCTGGGCCAGGGCGGGAATGGCGACTAGCAAGACCAGCACACCGCTGAGGATTCGTACGAGTTGTTTCATGGAGACTGGGGGAGGGCGATCAACCGGCCGCCCTCCAAGGTTATCCGTCCCTCGTCACTCAGCAATGTGACGTGTGCGGCAACCGACCGGGCGGCGAGAGGATGCAGCGCGCTGTCGACATCGGCGTAAACGACCTCGACGACGTCATCGATCGTGCTGGCACCCCCGCTGATGGCCGAGAAGATCTGCTCGTGTCTCTGAATACGGTGCATCAAATACCACTCGATGACCTGGTCCGGGTCCTCCATATCGTCGCCGTGTCCAGGGTGGAGACGCACCAGCCCGGTTCCTTGCAGCTTCTTGAGGGAGGCCATGTACGGACCCATGTCCTCGACCATCACAGAGGACCCACCCATGATGTGATCACCGGTGAACAGGACGTTTTCAGCTCGGAAACACAGGTGGTCGTCGGCGTGTCCCGGCGTGTGGACTACTCGGAGGGCTAGCTCCCCGACGTCGAAGACGGCACCGTCCAGGAGTCGGATCGATGGTTCGAACTGCGGCCCCCGAGCGTGGCCGACTGCTGGGACTCCCATTTCCCTGGCCAGCGGATTCGCCAACGGCGCATGGTCGGAGTGGGTGTGTGTCACGAGAACCGCCACCAGATTTCGGCCGCCGAGAGCCTCGTAGATCGCGCTGGCGTGGTTGCTGTCGACCGGTCCCGGGTCGATGACCACCACCGAACCGGCACCGTCGTCGAGTAGCCAGGTGTTGGTGCCGGGCCCGGTGAAAGGGCCCGGATTGTTGGCTAGGACGCGATCGATCTTCATTCGGCGACTACCGGGATGTGAACCGGGATGAAGGAGCCATCCTCAGCCCGGTCCGGTCGTATTGCGGTCCGCCCATCGGCGCCGGCTGCCGAGGCGACCGCATCGTCGATCGAAGTCCAGCGGGACAGCCAACGCAGGTGCGCCAGCGTGGGAAGCATCATCTCCAGGTCGCCGGCCGCATGACGATCGAGGGCCGCGGCCGGGTCGATCCATTGATGGGAAACCAACTCGTCGGTGTCGATCACGACTTCGGGTGCATAGTCGCAGCCGACCAGATAGAAACGCGTGTCGAAGCGGCGGGGTGCGCCGGTGGGCGTGACCCAGCGGGACACCATGGTCAGGTCGTCTACCGCGGCCCGATGTCCCATCTCGTCCATCCAGGTATACAACTCGGCGTCCTTGAGACGTGGGGCACTGATCGCTCCTTCAGTGGTGAGGAGAATTCCGGTCTCCTCGGCCAGCTCACGAAGGGCTGCCCGGCGATGGGCGAGGTCGTCCTCGGCGAAGCTGTCGGAATCGGAGTCGAATCGGTGGACGCCGCCACCCGGGAACACGAGAAGGCTGCCAAAGAAGCCACGACTGTTTCTCTGCACCATCAGGACCTGGTACCGACCTTCAGACGGACGCAGGAGAAGGACGGTGGCAGCAGGGTCCGGCACAGGCACCGGGCCATCCTACGGAGCAGACCTGGCAAACTCGCCGACGTGAGCGACAACCCGTTCCGGGACCTGCCGTCCGTCGACAGCGTGGTGAATCAGGTCGAGACCGCCCTGCCCCGCGCTGTCGTGGTGGTGACCGTACGAGGCGTCATCGAGGAGGCCAGGGCCGCGATGGCCCGAGGCGAGACGTTCGATGTCTCCACCGAGGCACAGGCTGCGGTGCGTCGGATCGAACGGAGTGGAGCGACGTCGGTACTCAATGCGAGCGGCGTGCTGCTCCACACGAACCTCGGCCGGGCCCCCTGGTCCTTGGAAGCTGCGCAACGAGCCCTGGGCGTGGCCACCGGTTACAGCAACACCGAACTCGACCTGTCCACCGGGTCCCGGGGTTCCCGGGGCGTCCAAGTCGCCAACCTGCTGTCCCAACTCACCGGTGCCGAGGACGCGCTCGTCGTCAACAACAACGCTGCGGCACTCCTGTTGACTCTCGCGGCGACCAGCAGCGGGTTGGCGGTTCCGGTATCCCGCGGGGAGCTCATCGAAATCGGTGGGTCGTACCGGCTACCCGATGTGATGACCGTCAGCGGGGCTCAGTTGGTCGAAGTGGGCACCACGAACCGCACCAAGATCGGTGACTATCAAACCGCCGCCCAGGTTCACGGGTGCGGTGCCATCCTCAAGGTGCACCCGTCGAACTACAGGGTCGAAGGGTTCACCGAGGAGGCCTCGCTCGAGCAGTTGGCCAGCCTCGCTTCCGAGCGCTCCCTGCCCCTCATATTCGATGTCGGGTCGGGGCTCCTCGACTCCGATGCCAGTTGGGTGCCGGCGTGGATCCTCTCGGAGCCGGCGGTGCGACAGTCACTCGCAGCCGGTGCCGACATCGTCATGTTCAGCGGGGACAAGCTCCTGGGAGGCCCTCAGGCCGGTGTGATCGTCGGGTCCGCCGTCCAGATCGCCCGGCTTCGATCGCACCCACTCACCCGCGCACTCCGGGTCGATGGTTCCGTGTACGCAGGTCTCGAGGCCACTCTGGAGGCATATCTGGCCGGGGACCCCGAACGAATTCCGTTCTGGCGTCAGGCGCTCACCCGATACGAGACCCTCGAGGACAGGGTGTCGCGGCTGGCGTCTGTCGTGACCGGGACGGTCGTGCCGGCGAGCTCCATGGTTGGCGCCGGAAGCGCAGCCGGTGTCGAGATCCCGACACCTGTACTGCGGATCGAAGGTCGACAGGACATGTTCGAACCACTCCTGGACGCCGACCCCCCGGTCCTGGCCCGGCGCGACGCCGGCGATCTCGTGGTCGACCTGCGTGCTGTCGATCCGGAGGACGACAACCGACTCGCCGCGGTGCTGGCCGCATGCCTCTGATTGGCACCGCTGGTCACGTCGACCACGGAAAGTCGACGCTCATACAGGCGATCACGGGACGTAATCCCGACCGCTGGCAGGAGGAGCAAACGAGGGGATTGACGATCGATCTCGGCTTTGCCTGGACCACCTTGCCGGACGGACGAGAGGCGTCTTTCGTCGACGTCCCGGGACACGAGAGGTACCTGAAGAACATGCTGGCGGGCATCGAAGCCATCGATGTTGCTCTCTTCGTCGTCGCCGCAGACGAAGGGTGGATGCCACAGTCCGAGGAGCACCTCGCCGTTCTCGACCTCCTCGATGTGTCCCGGGCGGTCATCGCCCTGACGAAAGTGGACACGGTCGATCCTGAGCTCGCGGACGTGGCCGAGGTCGAAATCGAAGATCGTCTCGTGGGGACCTCGCTCGAAGGCTCCCCGATCGTGAGGGTGTCAGGGACGGAGGGAATCGGAATCGACATCCTGCTCGACGAGCTGGCCGCTGTCCTGCCCGACGACCCACCGGCCAACGGCCGGCCCCGGATGTGGGTAGACCGCTCGTTCCCGGTACCTGGTGCCGGGACGGTGGTCACCGGGAGCCTCCTCGACAGCTGGCTGGCCGTCGACGACCAGGTGGTCATCTATCCACACGGGGCCACCGCGAGGGTGCGCTCGATCCAGAGTCACGAGAAGTCGTCCGATCGGGTATCCCCGGGGCGAAGGGTTGCCCTGAATCTCTCCGGGGTCGACCACAGGGCGGTGGAAAGAGGTGAGATGGTAGGGCTCCCGGAGCAGTGGGTTCTCTCCAAACGGTTCGCAGCCCGGATTCGCACCGCCCGTTTCGTGGAGGACTTCGACCAGCGCGGCGCATATCAGCTCCACATAGGGTCTTCTGCCCACAGCGCCGTCATCACCGGACTGGAAGGCGGCGCCGCGTTGTTCGCTCTCGACCGACCTCTCGCCCTCGCCGTCGGCGACCGCTTCATCGTCAGGGACACCGGCCGCAAGTTGGTGGTGGCCGGCGGGACGGTCGTGGATCCCGGGCCGGGGAAGACACGAAAGGCTCTTGCTCGAGTCCCGGGCGTCGCCGCTGTCGAGCCGCCTGATGCCATCGCCAGTCGGCTGCTCGCAGCCCGGGGCACCGATTCCCTTTCCCGGCTCGCCGCCCACAGCGGTGGAGGGCGGCCAACGTCTGCCCTGACCGTGGGGGACACCGCGGTTGATCCCGCATTCAGCGAGCAGCTGACGCGCAGAGCTGTCCAGCTCGTGCGGGAGGAACACCTGACGAATCCTCTTCGTCCCGGTCTGCCGCTGGCGACACTAGCTACACGTCTGGGAGTGACCGGAGAGCTCGCCGAGATGATCGTCGACGGGTCCACCGATCTGAGGCGCGATGGGCCGACAGTCGCAGCATTCGGCCATGAAGGAAGACTGGGTAGCGACCAGGATGCGGCGTGGAAGGCCGCCCGTGATCGAATCGAGGAGAGCCTGGCCGTGCCGGCGGAGAACGATCTCGGTCTCGACCCGGAGGTGTTGGCCCACCTCATACGTGAGGGGGAGCTGGTTCGGATCGCACCCGGTCTCGTCTACCGGCCGAAGCAGCTCGAGGAGATCGTGGCCGTGATGCGGGGGCTGGACGCGGAGTTCACCGTCGCGGAGTTTCGGGATCAGGTCGGGCTGTCCCGAAAGTACGTGGTCCCCATCCTCGAGTGGACCGATAAGGAAGGGCTCACCTCACGCCGCGGAGATGTCCGCCACATTCGGTGAGCCCAGTCGCCAGGCAAGGGAACCTTCAGCCAGCTACCGCGGATGTTCTCCTTTCCACCTCAGTGAGACCGCCCCAGATACCAAAAGGCTCACGGATGCTCATTGCATGCCGTGAGCATGGGTCCTGGACCGGGCACACCCCGCAGATGGCCTTTGCCTTCATCTCGCGTCGTTCCCTCTCGTCCTTTCTCTCGAAAGTCGAAGGGGGAAAGAAGAGGTAGGCGTGGTTCCCACGACATAGCGCGTCCAGCTGCCATTCGTCTGAGTGGGACAACCTCGTTTCCTCCCGCTTGCTTGCGACAACCGGGCCGAAGCTAACGAAATATGAACGTCGGTTCAAGGGAGAATGTGAAAGACCGCCTGCTTATGTTTCGCGGACTGTCTCCGAACGGTCGACTTCGAGGTAGAGACCGTCGACCCCAGTGACCGAGACCGTGTCGCCTTCCTTGATGCCGGCCTCACGATGTGCGGTACCCCTCCAACGAGCGCCGCGCACCTCGACGAGACCGTCGGGGTTGAAGTCGACGAGGGCCACACCGGGCTCTCCGACGAGGGAATCCCGACCGATCGTGTCGGTGGACAAACGAGCGCGTTGCACGGTCGGCATTGCCAGGAGGAAGAAGAAGAGGACCCCGAGAACCGACGGCAGCACCAGCCACCACCGGGGATCGATCTGCCCGCCCCCGTCGATGAGGAACATCCCCGCGACCTGGAGACCGATCGCACCAATCAGGGTGAATCCAACCAACCCGCCTCGCTGGTGGGCGGCGACGAGCACGACGAAGGAGATAGCGACGAGAGCCAAGGCCCACCAGTGCACGGGCAGTGTCGCCACACCCCACCCGGCGAGGATGAGCGACAAGGAGGCGACTCCGGCAGCGACCCCGGGGCCGAGGGCATAGAACTCGAAGACGGCGATCGTCAGACCGATGACCAGGAAGAAGAACGTGGCTTCCGGGGTCACGGCGAGCCGGAAGAATCGGGTTCCCAGATCGGGCTTGCGGAACGTGACCTGTTTGGTCGTGACGCCGCCTTCGAACTCCTCGATGGTCGAGACGATGACGGTGCCATTGGCGGTCCTGAACTCGGCGCCGTTGAGGATCTGGATGTACTGGCGGAGCCCCGGCTGGGGGACGAGACCGGTCTCTTCCGGAGTGAGTATCTGATCGGTCTCGAAGGCGTCCTCTCCCAGGATCCGTGGCTCGAAATGCCCGAGTTGCGATCCAGGTGGGGCGATGGCCGCCTGGCTCGCCATCTTGGGCAGCTCCGCGGCTGCTCCGTAGGCGAATGCCGGCGACGGGCCGACCCACACCGCGACGGGCAGCGGAGGCTCCTTGACAAGCGCTGAAAGCCGGTCGAAGGCACCTCGATCGAGAACCGCCTTCGAGTTCAACTGGATGACGGTGAGCTCCTGACCGATCTCGGCCCCGAGCTCGATCGAGTCGTGGATGAACTCGAGAGCACTGGCGTCCAGAGGGCCGCTGACATCGATGACATCGATGCCACCGCCTTCGGCTTCGGCACACGCCGACACTGCGAGTAGGCAGACCACACTCAGAAACAGGAGACGCCGCACGGCGGGAAAGGTTAGGACCGACGGGACCCCTACCGTTCTGTGCGGATTGGATGTCGCCCACTCCTGTACAGAACGGTTGCGGCAGACCCAGCGCTATCGTCTCGGGCCGATGCCAACAGTTCTCGTGGTCGCCGATGGTGAGTGGGTCACCAACGAGGTCCGCTCTGCCCTCTCGGTAGGTTCCTGGCAGATCGAGGAGACCGCCGACCCCAGATCGGTCAGCGACCGACTCGCGGAATCGAGGCTCGACGCGGTGATCGTCGATCTCCAGGTAGGGAGCAAGGGTGGAATGGCCGTGGTTCGTTCGATTCGCCAGGCCACCGACGAGTTGGACCGGCCCCGAACCGTCCTCCTCCTCGATCGCAAGGCTGACGAGTTCCTGGCCAGACGCGCCGGTGCCGACGCGTCGGTACTCAAGCCGATCAACGCCGCCGAGCTTCGTGCCGCCCTGGCGATGGCCCCGGCGGCGCTCGCCGCCGACGAAGAGGAATAATCCGGGCTCATCGTTGAACCGAACTCCGGAGCGCGAAGCCGGGATCGTGCCCCTCGCCACCTGTTTGACCGTCTGAAGCAAATCACCCGTCCGCGCCCGACGAGTGTCGAACCGACCTCGAAGAAGATCGCGACTAGCGATCCGGATCGGGGCTGAACCGGTAAGGGAGCTCGAGCCGGTTGGCCGCGAGCAGGTCGGCGTCCCCGAGGATCTCGACCGTGTCACCGTCAGCCACAACCTTCCCGGCACTCATTATCACGGCGCGGGAGCACAGCTCCAGAGCGAGGGGCAGATCGTGAGTGATGATGACCTGGGTCACAGGGAGCGTCATCAACGTTTCGATCAGCTCGCGACGGCCCGCCGGGTCGAGACCCTCCGACGGCTCATCGATCACCAGGACCTCGGGTTCCATCGCCAGCACCGTGGCCAGAGCGGCCCGTCTCTTCTCGCCACCACTCAGATGGTGGGGGGGACGGACTTCCAGATCCTCCGCCCCGACCACCGCCAGAGCTTCACCGACGCGATGTGCGACCTCGTCCTCGGTGAGACCGAGATTCGCCGGACCGAAAGCCACGTCCTCACCCACAGTTGGCATGAAGAGCTGATCGTTCGAATCCTGGAAGACAAGGCCGACACGTCGCCGGATCTCCGGGAGATTGGGTTCGGTGACCGGAATCCCTCCGATCGACACCGAGCCGGACGACGGCTGATAGATCCCGTTGAGGTGGAGGGCCAAAGTCGTCTTCCCCGCCCCGTTCGGTCCGAGCAGAGCGACCCTCTCACCTTCATCGACGATCAGGTCGACTCCGCGCAGAGCGACTCTCCCGTCCGGGTAGGCAAACTCGAGCCCGCTGACCGTGAGAGCTTC
Source organism: Acidimicrobiia bacterium (assembly GCA_035762545.1). Lineage (GTDB taxonomy): Bacteria > Actinomycetota > Acidimicrobiia > Spongiisociales > ZC4RG35 > JANQRA01. The sequence continues at coordinate 59,850 of DASTOM010000014.1, read as the reverse complement.
GGTCATGTCGTCACCAGGGCGACCGTGGCGACGGCAATGGCCACAGCGGCGATCACTGAGAAAGCGGCCCAGTCCCGGCCGCCGGCCCTCTCATGGCCGAGAGGGGGGATGGTTCCGGTGAACCCGCGGGAGAGCATCGCGGCGTGAACGCGCTCGCCTCTCTCGTAGGACCTGACGAACAACGCCCCGGCACCGGAAGCGATTGGGCGAGTCTGGGCGAGCCACCTCGGGTCGTAGCCGCGGGATTCCATGGCGGTACGCATTCGGCGGACCTCGTCGGCGATCAGCTCCAGGTAGCGGACCATGAACATGGCTATGGCCGTGAAGACGGCCGGAACCCTGAGGTCGCCCATCCCCCGGATGATGTCGGAGATCTCGGTGGTGGCGGTGAGCACTATCGTCGTACTCGCCCCCAGAACCGCCTTGACCAGGATGTTCCACGTCCCCCACAGCCCTTCGACCGACAGTTCCATGCCCAAGAATTCGGTGGTCGGCCCGCTTGCTATGAACGGGATGAGCAACGCGAACAACACGAACGGGATCACTGCCGTCAGGCGGGCAGCGACGAAGAGCGGCGGAATCCTGGCTACCGCCAGCAGCATTGCAAGGATCAGGGCATACACCCCGAAGGCCACGACCGCCTGGCGCGGGGTGATGGCGACACAGACAACGAAGACGAGTGTCGCCGCGACCTTGGCCTCCGGCGCGAGCCGGTGGATCGGGCTGTGCTCGTGGACATAGAGGGCGTGGCTGTGACCGGCGCCCATTCTTCAGACCGAAGCGGCATCGCGGCCCCGGGTCTCGCGCACACCCATGAACAGGCCATACGCAACCAGGAGTGTGACCACTGTCCCGACGATCCCCGCAATGGCGAGGCTGAGGGTCTCGTTGGAGATTCCGGCGGTGGCGTAGTCAGCGAAGATGAAATCGGCCAGCGAGCGATCCTCAGCGGATTCGATGAAACCGGTGTCCTCCGCGACCCGCTCCAAACCGTCCGGGTCGTCAACGGCGAACTGACTGACCACCGCGGCGAAGACCAGAGCCACGAGGGCACCGCCGATCACGAAGGCGCGGGTCGCTACTTTGGACTCGGCGATCTGCGCCGGCTCCAGGTCGGCCGCTCCGTACACGAGGTCGGGGCGTGAAGCGAGGACGGCAGCGACTGCGAGAGCGCTGATGACCGCCTCCCCCACCCCGATCAGGGAGTGAACCCCGACCATCGACGCAAAGACAGTGTCGAAGGCGACCGGGGCAGTTGCACCGAAGAGCCACTCGAGGGAAAAGGCGATCGAGGACATCACGACGGACGCCCATGCGGCTATGCCGGTGGCGCCCACCACACCCCCCGTGTTCTCCGGCAGGATTCGCCGGGCCAAGCGGAACACGGCATACCCACCGTACGCGGGGATGATGGCCATGTTGAGGACGTTGTATCCCAGCGCGGTGATACCTCCGTCGGCGAACACCAGTGCTTGAACCACCACCACGATCGTCACCACGATCGCACCCACGGATGGGCCGAGGAGGATGGCGGCCAGCGCACCGCCGATGAGATGCCCGGTGGTCCCGGCCGCCACGGGGAAGTTGAACATCTGTGCAGCGAAGATGAACGCGGCTGTGATGCCGGCCAGGGGAATCGCCTTGTCCTTGAGTTGTTGCCGGGACTGTCTCAACGCAAAGCCGATGACGACGATGCTGATCAGGCCGGTCACGATGGCCGTTCCGGTGTCGAGGAACCCGTCCGGGGCGTGCATTCCCAGAACCATGACTGCAACCCTACCCTTTCTTGCGAGTGACTCGCAACAAGCAGTTGTCTGCAACAGGCCCAAGGCCATACGATGTGTTCGTGGAAGCGGCTCAGGACCTCGGGTCACTGCTCAGAGATCACGGTTATCGCTTGACCTCCCCACGCTGGCAGGTCTGGTCGGTCCTGCGCAGCGCCAACGGCCACCTCACCGCTGAGGAGATCGCGGCCCGGGTCAACCGGGCGGACCCGACCGTGAACATCTCTTCGGTCTACCGATCACTCACCCTGTTCGAGGATCTCGATCTGGTTCGTGAGTCGCACCTGGGGATCGATGGATCGGCGCGATGGGAGATCGCCCACCCTGACGACCATTTTCACCTGGTGTGCCGCCGTTGCGGGTCGGTTGACCATCACGTCGGAGAGTTGGTCGAACAGATCCGCTCCCACCTCGGTGATCATCACTCTTTCGCGGCCGAGAACATCGACCTCGTGGTCACCGGTGTATGTGGAGATTGTCTCGACTGACGAACTGTCACTCGAAAGGCTCCACCGAGATCTCGGTGGCTTTGATCGCAACCCACACCGTCGCCCCGGGTTCGATTCCCAGGTCCAAGAGAGCTGCCTCGGTGAGCTCTGCAGTGAGTGGCAAGGGGCCGCCGGTTCGTAGCCGGGCGCGGGGACCCAGGTGCTCGAGGCGCTCCACGCTCGTCGACCACGAGTTGCGCGGGCTACCCCCGGGGGCGCTGGTGTGGATAGACACAGCCGTGGCCGGGATAGCCAGAAGCACGCGACCGTCGGGCACCTCCTCGGCAACGTGAACAGGGTGACCATCGACCGAGACAACGCCGTCGCTGACCGATCCCTCGTGGAGGTTGGCGCCGGCCAGGTCGGCGGCGTACCTCGTCTTCGGACGCAGCCGTATCTCGTCGGGTGAGCCGGACTGGGTGATTGCGCCGTTTTCGATCACGTAGATGCGATCGGCGAGCAAGTAGGCGTCGGTTGGGTCGTGGGTGATGATGAGACGGGGCCCACCGAACTCACTGAGGTGATCACTCAGGAGTCGGCGCACCTCTGCCCTCGTGGTCACATCCAGGGCCGACAAGGGTTCATCGAGAAGCAGGACATCAGGTGTCGTCGCCAGGGCGCGGGCCAAGGCGACACGTTGCGCCTCGCCCCCGGAGAGATCGCCCGGTCGCTGCTGTGACAGCGACGCCACGGCGAGCCGCTCCGCCCAGTGACCTGCGATTGAACGGGCTTCCGCCCGGTTTCGACCCCGAGTCAACCCGAACGCGATGTTGTCGATGACGCTGAGGTGGGGGAACAGGAGGAAGTCCTGAAAGACAACTCCGATCTTCCGTACCTCGGGCGGTGAGAACACTCCCGCAGCCGGATCGTCCAGCAACAAGCCTCCAATCTCGATACGCCCCGAGTCGATGGGAAGCAACCCGGCGATAGCGGCAACGACCGACGACTTGCCGGCGCCGTTGGGGCCGAGAAGAGCGACGGTCTCCCCATGACCCACCTCGAGGTCCACGTCGACGACGAAGGTCTCGGATCGCCGGACCGTGAAACGGGCGATCAGCGACCTCAAGTGGTCCGCCACCATCGATCACGCAGGGCGACCAAGACGACGAGGGAGATGACCACCATCATCAGGCTGATCGTCACCGCGGTCGCCCGGTCGCTTTCCAGGGCGATGAACACAGCCAGGGGGAGCGACTGAGTCCTCCCCTGGAGGTTGCCGGCGAAGGTGACTGTCGCACCGAACTCGCCGAAAGCGCGGGCCCAGGTGAGCACGATCCCCGCGACCAGCGACGGCGCCACCATGGGCAAGGTGACCCGTCGGAACACCGTCCCCCGGCTCGCACCGAGAGACGCTGCCGCTCCCTCGTACCGGAGGTCCATGTTCCGCAGCGCCCCTTCGAGGGTGATGACCATGAACGGCATCGCCACGAATGTGGTAGCCACGACAACACCCCACGTCGAAAAAGGGAGCAGGAGCCCGGTCGCTTCGTACAGCGGCTCACCGACCAGACCACGCCTTCCGAGGGCAAAGAGGAGGGCAGCCCCGCCGACAACAGGCGGGAGGACGAGAGGAAGCGTGACGACACCCCTGGCCAGAGATCTCCCCGGGAACTCGACCCTCGCCAGCACCCAGGCGATCGGAACGCCGAGAACGAGGGAGATCACTGTGGCGAGGATCGAGACGATCAGAGAGATCCTGAGCGCATCGGTGACGACTTCACTGCTGAGAAGCGCAGGCAGATCGGCCCAGGGAACCCGGCCGAGCAAACCGATCAACGGCAGAACAAAGAGAGCAAGTCCCAATCCCGCGAGCACGACCATCAACCAAGGTGGTCTCGACCCCGCCCTCCGCTTGGGTCCGGTGGTCACGGGAGCCTGAACCCGTACTCGGCAACGATCGCGGCGCCATCGTCCGAGGTGACCCATGAGACGAAGTCGTCGGCCAGATCGCTGTTGGGCGCGTCGGACAGGACGGCGATCGGGTACTCCGTGGCCACGTTGACCTCGTCCGGTATCGCGATCCCTTCGACGCTCCCCTCGCTCGCCATAACGTCGGTGACGTAGACGATGCCTAGGTCGAGTTCCCCGAGCTCGATCTTGGTGAGAAGTGCCCGGACATCCGGCTCGTTGCTGTCGACCGCCGCCATCACGCCCGCATTGGCGAGGACTTCCCTGGCGAGACGACCGCATGGGACCTCCTCTGCGCACAGACCAACTAGCAGAGCGTCATCGCCGAAGTCGGAGACACCGGAGACTCCGCCGGGGTTACCTGAAGGCACCGCGATCTGCAACTGGTTGCTGGCAAACACCTGTGGCTCGCCGCCCACCAGATTCCTCTCGACCAATGCCTCCATGTTGGCGAGGTCCGCAGATGCGAAGACGTCCACCGGCGCTCCTTGGATGATCTGCTCGCGCAAGGCCGGGCTCCCGCCGAAGTTGACGATCACATCGACACCGGGGTGTTCGCTCTCGTAAGACTCCTCCATCTCGGTGAAGAGGTCGGTCAGGGAGGCGGCTGCTGAGACGAGGACCTCACCCGCCGATTCCTGATCCGACCCACATGAGGCGACCACCAGCGAGGCCACCACGAGCAGCGAGAGCCGAACCCAGTTGGTCACAATGAGACCCATTTATAGTCACATTGTGACTACCTCGGCAGAATCCACAACGTCGGTGCCACAACTCTCGACTACGGAGTACGCCGTCCTCGGAGTGCTGGCCCCGGAGGACGCACACGGCTTCGCCATCGCAAAGAAGCTCGACGCCGACGCGGTGATCGGACGTGTCATGACGGTCCGCCGACCCCTCGTCTACCGAGCACTCGACCGTCTGGTCGAACAAGGTCTTGCCGCACCTGTGGGGACAGAGAAGGGCGATTCCGGACCCAGGCGATTCGTCCACCGGATCACTCCGGAAGGCACGCGTGCCCTCGAGGCGTGGCTGAGTACGCCGGTCGACCACGTTCGACAGCTGCGAATCGATTTCCTGCTCAAGGTCGCCCTGATCGAGAGTCTCGACGGTTCCCCCGTCGATCTGATCCGGCTACAACGTCGGCATCTCGCCCCGACCCTGAAAGCTCTCGACGAACCCGACGGAGCGGACCACGTCGAGTTGTGGCGTCGGCACATTGCCGCTGCTGCCTCGGCATACCTGACGGATCTCGAGGCTCGGTCCACTCGATGAGGAAATGCCCGTTGGCGCGTAGTTGTTGTGGTTGGCGAGCCAATGAGCATCATCCACCCCACCCACCCGGCAGAGCCGTTCAATCGCTTCCTGACGGACAGAGCTCGGGCCAGCCGTACTCAGGAGGAGTGGTCACCCGAGATGGGTCCCCTTCCCTCGCTGTATCTGAGCCATGGCGCTCCCCCAGTGTTCGATGATCCGCATTGGATCGACCAGCTGTTCGGATGGTCGCAGTCGCTCCCGAAGCCCAAGGCGATCCTCATCGTCAGCGCCCATTGGGAGTCGGCCCCGTTGAGCCTCTCCTCCCCGGATCCGGGGACACCTCTGGTCTATGACTTCGCCGGTTTCGCCGACGTGTACTTCCGGATGACCTACCCCACACCCGAGGCCAGCGGGTTGACGTCGCGTGTGGCCGCGATGATGCCGGACACGGAGCCCGTCTATCAGCACCGGTCACGAGGGCTCGACCACGGTGCCTGGGTCCCGCTCAAGGTGATGTATCCGTTCGCCGACGTTCCCGTCCTCCAGTTGAGCATGCCGACTCACGATCCCCAGAAGCTCTTCGAATTGGGTCGTCGTCTCCGACCGTTACGTGATGAGGGGGTGTTGATCATCGGGTCCGGCTTCATGACTCACGGGCTCCGGTATGCGACACGGGAGATGTTCGAGGACAACGTCATCCCGGGATGGTCGGTCGAGTTCGATGCCTGGGTGGCCGATGCGATGGCGCGAGGAGACTTCGAGACGCTCGCCGCCTATGACCGGGCGCCGGGCATGCCCTACGCACACCCGACCGTCGAGCACTTCACACCGCTGTTCATCGCCATGGGAGCCGCGACAGATGCCGAGTCTTCGCCTTTGACTGTGATCGACGACTTCCAGTTCGGATTCGCAAAACGCTCGGTTCAGTACGCGTGAGGAATCAGGATGCGCGGTCGCTGCAGACGCCGTCCAAGATCTCGAGCATCTCATCGATCTCCGACTCCGTGACGGTCAGGGCGGGCATGAACCGGAGACTGTCCGGGCGGGGTGAGTTGAGCAGCAGGCCACGGCCAAGCGCCTCCGTGACGATCTCCGACCCGATCGGCTGCTCGAGGTCGAGAGCCAAGAGCAGTCCTTGTCCCCGGACCGACCCGTAGCCATGACGTTGCGACAAGGCCTCCAGACCCCTGGTCAGGTAATAGCCCTTCGCCACCACGGACTCTAGAAAGCCCTCGCGGGTCAGTTCCCGCAGAACGGCGAGACCGGCCGCGGTCATCAGCGGGTTCCCGTTGAACGTCCCACCCTGGTCCCCGTACTCGAAACAGGAGACCTCCCTGGTCGCAAGCATCGCGGCGATGGGGACCCCGCCACCGAGGCCCTTGCCCAAGGTCAATATGTCCGGGCGGACGCCGGAGTGCTCGAAGGCGAACAATCGACCCGTGCGCCCCATCCCGGTCTGGATCTCATCGAGGATAAGGAGCACTCCATGTTCTTCGGTGAGAGCGCGCAGCCCGCGCAGATACTCTTCGCCGGCCGGCACCACCCCGGACTCTCCCTGGATGGGCTCGAGCATGACTGCCACTGTGTTGTCGCCGATGGCGGCCTCCACCGCATCCAGATCCCCCAGGTCGACCTTGGGGAATCCGGGAACTTTGGGCTCGAACAGCCGGTCCCAGCCCGGCTTTCCCGAGGCGGACATGGTGGCGAGAGTGCGACCGTGAAATCCTCCGAACGTGGTGACGATCTCGTATGCACCCTTCCGGTGCAATGACCCCCACTTTCTCGCCAGCTTGATGGCACCCTCGTTGGCCTCGGCACCGCTGTTGGTGAAGAAGACCTCGTCGAGCCCCGAGGCTGAGACGAGTGCGTCGGCGAGATCGAGCATCGGGCGGTTGTAGAAGGCGGGGCTAGGGGTGATCAACCGCGCCGCCTGCTCGGAGATCGCCGAAGCCAGAGGTTTCGGGCTGTGGCCGAGGCAGTTCACCGCCCAGCCCTGGACGAAGTCGAGGTAGCGGTTCCCCGACTCGTCGGTGAGCCACGAGCCGTCACCGCTGACGAAGACGATGTCGGGCCGCTTGGTGATCTCCATCAGCGATTCGAACCGCTTGGCTGTGGTTGGCATCGGCCGAACCTTACGACCGCAGCTCGGTACGCAGACGGGCGTGCTCGACCCTGCTGGCAGTTGTCTCGAGCGCACCGGGGCCACGAGGAGAGGGATCAGACCTGGGTCCTGCTTCAGGTGATCACTTCACTGGAGACTGATCCTTCCACCCTCACGGGACGCGGGTGATCGACACCAGGTCATAGGAGACCGGGTAGCCGGGCTCATCGGCACGACAGGTCAGGGTTCTCGACGCCGCATCCCGACCAGCCTTCACCTCTACCTCGACAACACTGGCGCCCTCGCGAAACACCACGTTGGCATGATCGTGATCGTGCCGGCGGTAGTCGGTCACCTCGACATCCTCGAACCCGGTGATCCCCTCGGCCTCACGCAGGAAGAACTCCGCGGCCTGGACGAGGCGGGGTTGGATACTCCTCCCCCGGTGGTGTATCAGGTCGATACTCCCGGATTCGTAGCTCGAAACCAGTGGTTCCACATCGTCGGGTCCGACTCGACCGAAATAATCGCCCCGGGGGAGAACGAGCAGATTCCCCGCGAACCGGTCGCCACCGAGATGCGACACCTCCCAGGTCCGACCCGGGCGGAGCGGCGACAGTGCCCGATACAGCGGACGGCCCTGGTCGGCGCAGCAGATGTCGTGACGACCATGAGTGCAAACCAGGTAGATCGGGTGGTCGACCGGCTGACCCGGGCCGACTTCTCCATTGGCGAGAGCGTCGAAGTCGACATCCAGGAGGACCGATGGATCGGGCATCTGGGATGCGACCAGGGTGGGGTCAACCCCGTTCCCGCCCGAGTGGGCTTTGAAGAAGACCGGGTCACCATTCTTGGACGAGCGGTGGCGAATCAGCAGGATCCGAACATTCCCCGATCGCCGTTTCAATTCGGCTGCGATCGCCTCGGGAAACTTGCTTTCGGTCAGGGCGTCGGGCCCCCATGCTCCCGGTTGCTCGATGAGCAGCCACGACGACACGAGCGATGCCGTGGCGAAGAGCGGCTCCTCTCGGCCCACGGACTCGGCGGAGCACCGCCAATCGCCTTGGGTCAAACCACGACCTCGAGGAGCCCTTCCCGGACCAGCCGTCGCATCAGCACGAGTCGGCCTGCCTGGTCGAGACCCGGCAGGTCTGAGACCCTGAAGCTCTCGCCCGCCGATATCAGCTGCATCGCCGGTTCGACCCGGAGGGGCATGAGCAACTCGCGATCGCCGAGCATCACCGACAGCCGACCGCCGACATGTTCCAACACGCAAATCGAGCGGGCTCGACGGACCATCCTCGACTCGTCGCCGATCTGTTCGAGGGAGAGGAGCCGATGCATTTGACCCCTCAGCAGCGACTGTCGGGTGGTGAGGACCTTGCGCCGGAGCCGACGTGCGATCGGAGCCGGGTTCAGACCGGTGACCAAGGTCGCGACCTGACCGAGACGACGCCCGACCTCGTCGTCGAACTCTCCGTCGGCCATGGCGTATCGGAGGGGTAGCGGCACTTGCAGGCCGGGGTCGGACTCGATGATCTTCATTGCCTCCTTGATCACGGCCGTCCAGGGGATGGCGAGGATGCCGATGGTGATGTGGACCGACTCGCGGTCCTGAGTCGCCGCCGAATGGGGAAAGCCGGACGGGATGTACAACGAGTCGCCAGGGGCCAACAAGGCATCGATCACTGCGGGTCTGGTGGGTGGGAGGTCGTTTCGCTCGTGGACCCACCACTGCTTGGTCCCGTGTGACTGGAGGACGAAGACGTCGTGCTCGTCCTCGTGAGCACCGAAGCCCTGTGCTCCCGGTGGTGTGATGTAAGCGTTGGCTTGGACCGGATGGCCGAGAGCCAACTCCAAACCCCGGCAGTAGTCGGCGAGCGGCTGCCAGTAACGGTGCATGCTCTGGAACACGATGGTGGCTCCGGTGGCGAACTCGCCGAAGACGGCACGGGAGTCGATGACGTCTCTGGTCTCGTGAGAGCCTGTTCGTGTCGTCTTCGTGTATCTCCCTGCAGGCAGTACTTCGCCGTCCTTGACCATACGGAACAAGGGGAGACGGAGACCGGTGGTGGAGACGACCAGATCGACGTCGTCGAGGGACAGCAGATCAGTGAATCCTTGCTCGGCGCTCCCCTGTCGATGCTGCGGGTGCGTCGCCCACAGTTTCTCGGCGAAGTGGTCCGGGTCGCCCACCGCTCGAGTCAGGGCTTCCCGACCCTCCCGGTCTGCCAGGTCCAACGAGGTGTGCAGGGTCAGTTGTCCCGGGTGTCGCTGTCGGTCGAATCGACGCCATCGGAGTCGGTGCTGTCCACACCATCGCTATCGGTCGAATCCACACCATCCGCATCGGTGCTGTCCACGGCGTCACCGTCCCGGTTCGTCGTTTTGGGTTTGGGCTGACCCACGGTTTCGATGTCGTCGTCGGACAGGCTTCCGTTGGTGATCTCGTTGTCAGTCACTGTCGCTCCTTGCCTGGGGTTCTCATCACCGTACTCGTCCCTTCATACCCGGTCGCCCGCCGATCAATCCGTGTCCGCGCTCGTGTAATAGCGTTGTCGATGACGAAAGGAGAGCCGATGCTCGGATGGGTCGACAACATCGAGAGCCTGACCATCGACAACGAGAACTTCAGAACGGTCGTATACACCGGCAAGCACAGTCAGCTCACTGTCATGTCCGTGCCACCCGGAGGTGAGATCGGATGGGAGGCCCACGGGCATCTCGACCAGTTCTTGCGTCTCGAGCAAGGACGGGGCCGACTCGACCTCGGAAAGACTCAGAACGCGGTGGATGAGAGTCACGACGTGCAGGATGACTGGGCCTTCATCATCCCGGCAGGAACCTGGCACAACGTGGTCAACACCGGAGACCAGCATCTCAAGGTGTACTCGATCTACTCCCCTCCCGAACACCCGGACGGGACCGTGCATCGCACCAAGGCCGACGCAGACGCCGACGAACACGACCACTGAAAAGGGGGCACCCCAACATAAGAAGGGTCGACGGGCGGCGACCGAGGTGCTGCATGGCCGACTGCAAGCCCCGACCAGCATCGGCGTTTCAAATTGAGGTGGTCGGGACGGCGGGATTCGAACCCACGACCTCAGCGTCCCGAACGCTGCGCGCTACCAAGCTGCGCCACGTCCCGATCTTCTGGATTGTACCGATGGGCTGAAACGACGCCAGATCGAACGGGTTAACGCACCACCGCCCCTCCTGTGGGAACTCAGGGTCCCTAGACGTCACCACCGCCACCATGTGCGCGATGACCGGGTTGCTCTCGGTGATTGTGGGACTAATCACCTGGCGCTATCTGCGCACTAGTCCCCTGGTGGGCACGGGGTTGTCGGGATAGTCTGATGGCGCCAGACGAGGAGGTCGATGAGCACTTACGACGCACAACTGCAGATCGAAGGCGAAAACGCCCAGCCCATCGCTGTGATCGTCGACCTCACCGACGATCGCCTGCACATGTCGATCGGGTCCGAGGAAGTGGCTGACTGGGGTCGTGAAGACATGCGGATCCAGGCACTTCCAGACGGGTTTCACATACGCGCCGAAGGTGAGGCCATCATCCTCGATGTATCGGAAGACGCCCGATTCGCCGTGGAACTGGGGCTGAAGCACGCCCATCCCGCCCTCCGGCAGCGGATGGCCGCCCTTCTCCGTACCGACGACTGATCAGATCAGCAGTTCGGCGATCTGAAGGGCGTTCAGCGCGGCGCCTTTGCGCAGATTGTCACCGACCACCCAGACGTTGAGACCGTTGGGTGTAGTCACCGTTTCCCTGACCCGACCGACCAGAACATCGTCGATGCCGGCGGCGTCCAAGGGAGTCGGGGTGCGGTCTTTCCAGACCTCGACCCCAGGTGCCGAGGACAGAACCGAGATCGCCTCGTCGACGGAGACAGTTCGCTCGAAGGTCAGCGTGGCGACAACCCCATGGCCGACCAGAACGGGAACCCGAACACACGTCGGCTCCACCGCAAGTCCGGGGATGTCGAGGATCTTGCGTGACTCGTTGACCAGCTTCATCTCCTCGTCGGTGTATCCGGCGTCGACCTCGTTGCCAGCGAAGGGAACTACGTTCCAGGCGATTGGTCGTTCGTAGATCTGCGGTCCCGGATCGGCCCAGCCGCCGCGCATCAGCGAATCGACGTCGGAGCCAAGCGGGCCGTGCTGATCCAGCAGCTCCTCGACCCCTTGATAGCCCGACCCGGAAACGGCCTGGTACGACACTGCGACCATCGACTGGAGGCCGGCAGCCTCGTGAAGTGGACCGGCGGCCATCATCAGAGTCATGGTGGTGCAGTTCGGATTGGCGATGATTCCTCGATGGTCGGAGACTGCTGCGTCGTTGACTCCGGCCACGACGAGCGGGACGTCGTCATCCATGCGGAAGGCAGACGAGTTGTCGATCACAACGGCCCCGGCCTCAGCGAAACGGGGAGCGTGTTCCTTGGACCGCGCGCCGCCCGCGGAGAACAGAGCGATGTCGATCCCGGTTGGGTCGAGAGTCGCCAGGTCCTCCACCACCACCGGGCCGACGTAGGTATCGACGATTGAGCCCGCTGACCGGGTCGAGGCGGCGAGCCGCAGTTGGTCGGCCGGGAAGGCTCTCTCCTCCAGGATCGACAGCATGGTCCTACCGACTGCGCCGGTGGCGCCGACGACTGCAACGTTCGTCATTTCGAGGCCTCCATTTGAAACAGCCGGGTATGCAGAAACCGTACCGCCGGTCCGATTTGTTCCTCCGACACGCCCATCGACACCGAATGATCGTCGGCATTGATCAGTGCGGTGACGATCCCGGCGTCGTGGAGAGCGACCATCTCGTGGTTGGCGACCGAATGCGCCTCGGACCCAACCACCGTTATGACTGCCTGACCATCGGCGACCCGATTTGCGATGCCCACGAACGGGCGGGTCGGCGCATCGGATCGCACCCACGTCCCCTGCTCCTCGTCGAAGGACGACCGCACGTGCACCGAGACTCCGTGGTCGCGTGCGGTCTCGACCGAATGCGGCATCAACACTCCGGCGCCGGCGCCCGCCAGGGCCAGCATCTGGAGGTACTCGATCTCTGGCAGGAGACGGGCCTCCGGCACAACACGCGGATCGGCAGTGAAGACGCCGGCGACATCGGTCAGGATCTCACACGCTTCTGCGTCGAGGGTGGCGGCGAGTGCCACCGCAGTGGTATCCGACCCTCCTCGCCCCAGAGTCGTGATCTCTTTCGAGGCCGGGTCGACCCCCTGGAATCCGGCGACGATGACGACCTTGCCCTCAGCGAGTGATCCCCGGACCCGCTCTCCTGTGATCTTGGTGATGCGGGCCCCGCCGTGCGCCGAGTCAGTGAGGATTCCCGCCTGTGAACCCGTGTAGCTGACGGCCGGCACGCCACGATCGTTGAGGGCCATCGCCAGGAGGGCCATCGAGATCCGCTCGCCCGCAGTCAGCAGCATGTCCATCTCGCGTGGATGGGGGGCCGTGCTGATCTCGGCGGCAAGACCGAGGAGCGTGTCGGTCGTCTCGCCCATCGCGGAAACCACGACCACAGGGTCGTAGCCCATCTGGCGGGTTCGTACGACCCGGTCGGCCACGGCTTTGATCCGGGTCGAGTCGGCCACCGAAGTGCCGCCATACTTCTGGACGATCACTGGCATGTCGACGCCAGTTTGGAGGTTTCGGCGGCGCAATACGAACCATCAGCGATGGAGAGTTGGAATCCGCCCCCGCCTAAAGTCGCAGCGCCATGTCGGATCGCCGTCAGCGTCAGAAGGAACAGCGCGCAGCAAAGCGCGAGGCCGAACGCAAGCAAGAGTCGCGGCGCGAGCTCACGCGGCGTCTCGGCACCGCCGTCGTGTTTGGTCTCGTCGTAGTCGGGATCTTCACCTTCGGCGGCATCTTCGACGGCGACTCCACCGACCTGCCGGGCACCTACGAGGACTTTCGACAGCAGGAGACCGCATGCGGAGGCACCCAGCCACCGGCGGAAGAGATCATGTCCTTCGAAGCGCCCGAGCCTCAGACCGACATCACGCCGTCGGTCACCGTGACCGCCACGATCGCGACTTCGTGTGGGGACCTCGTGATCGAGCTGAACAACGCCGACGCCCCCGAGACTGCCAACTCATTCGTGTTCCTCGCACGGGAGGGCTTCTACGACGGCCAGGTCTTCTACATAGTTTCCCCGACGTTTCGATCGTTCACTGGCGACCCGCAGGCCAACGGGACTGGTGACCCGGGATACGTGATCGCCGACGAGTACCCGGACGAGGGATTCGTCTATGAGCAGGGGGTCGTGGCGATGGACAACCGGGGAGCCCGCAGCACCGGCTCGCGCTTCTTCCTCGTCGCCGGCGACGATGGTCGGGTGTTGACCAACAACTTCAACGTCCTCGGCACAGTCGTCGAGGGTGAGGAGACTCTGGCTGCGATTGGAGATGTCCCCACCGCCACGGCGCAACCAGGGCTGCCCATCGAGACGGTCTACATCGAGTCGATCACGATCGACGTAGCCGGTTCTTGACGGTCGGAGAGGGCATCATCGGCATCGACAGCTGATGCCCATCGACCTTCACCTCCATTCGACCGCATCTGACGGAACAGACGACCCCGCAACCCTCGTCGCTCGCGCGACCGATGCCGGTCTCGAGGTGATAGCGCTCACCGATCATGACACCCAGGAGGGGATTCAGTCGGCTCGCACCGCGGCAGTCGAGACGGGCATCGATCTGATCCCCGGAGTCGAGCTGTCACTCTCCTATCACGACGGTGGGATGCATCTTCTGGTCCTGTGGCTGGAGCCGGGGGCAGGGCCGCTCCAGGACCGTCTCCACGGTCTGCAACTGGGACGTCGGGAACGCAACTCGAGGATCGTCGACCTCCTCTGCGCCGCCGGTCTCCCCCTCACCATCGAAGAAGTCCTCGAAGAAGCCGGAGGCGGGTCGGTGGGCAGACCGCACATCGCAGCGGTCATGGTGGCCCGGGGTTACGTGCCCGACATCCGCGTCGCATTCGACCAGTGGCTCGGCAACGGAAGGCCGGCATACGTCAGCAGAGACCGACTCGAACCCGAGGAAGCGATCGCCCTGGCGCGAGAATCGGGGGCGGTGCCCGTACTCGCCCACCCGCACACCCTGGGGATCCACACCTCGGGAGAGATGGCTGACATGCTGACCCGTCTCAAGTCCGCAGGTCTGATCGGGCTCGAGGCCCTCTACTCGTCGTACCGGCGACACGAACGTGACGGGTACGTCGATCTGGCGCACCGCTTCGACCTGGTCCCGACCGGGGGCAGCGACTATCACGGCGCCTACAAGGAGGGGCTCTCGATCGGGACGGGTTACGGCGACCTGGCAGTGCCAGCATCCGTGATGGACGGTCTCCTGCCCTTCGTCGGCGTGTCATGAGTCGTCCGGTACGAATGGGCACCGCAGCCGCCATCGTGGCAGCGAGCGTGCTCCTCTCCCGTCTCCTGGGATTGGTCCGCGATGCCCTCCTGGCCACTCTCATCGGCGCCAATGCGGAAGCCGACCTCTACTTCGCCGCCTTCCTGGTTCCCGACATGCTCAACTATCTGCTGGCCGGCGCCTACCTGACCATCACGCTGGTACCCATCCTGAGCCGTCACATCGAATCCGGCGACGGGGACGGAGCCAGCCGTGCCTTCACCTCCGTTTTCCGGTTCGTCACCGTCGCCATCCTCGCCTTGACCGCGCTGATGTGGCTGTTCGCTCCCCAGATCGTCGACCTCTTGTTCCCGAGAGTCGAGGACTCCGCCCACCTCACGTACCTCACCCGCCTGGTCTTGCCGGCCCAGGTCTTTCTTGTGCTCGGCGCTCTCCTCATGGCCGTGCAGTACACCCACAAGCGGTTCCTGTACCCGGCCATTGCCCCCCTGGTCTACAACCTCGGGATCATCGCCGGGGGCCTGGTCGGCTGGGCCGGTGGGGACCCTTCCCCGGAATCCTTCCTGATCGGTGCGGTGGTCGGGGCTGCTGTTGGGAACTTTGGCCTCCAGTGGCTCGGCGCCCGACGCACCGGCACGTGGTTCCTCGCGCCACGTCGCGGCGAGTCTGCGGTCGGGGAGTATCTGATCCTGGCGATCCCACTGATGGTGGGTCAATCGGTCGCTGTCCTCGACGAACAGTTCGTTCGCTTCTTTGGTCAGGTCGAGGAGGGGGCGATCGCCGCGCTGACTTTCGCCCGCAGGCTCAACATGGTCCCTGTCGGGGTCATCGCTCAGGCGGCAGGAGTAGCCGCTTTCCCGTTCCTGGCCAGCCTGGCGGCACGTGGGGCCAACGACGAGCTGGTCGAGACCACCGGGCGGGCGGCTCGCAAGACCCTCTTCGTTGCGGCGGCGGCGACCGCAGTCGTCGTCGTTCTGGCGCGGCCCGGTGTACGGCTGATCTACGAGTATGGGGAGTTCACCTCGGCCAACGCCGACCTGGTGGCGCAGTTGCTGACCATCTTCGCCTTCTCGATCCCGGCGTGGGGTCTGCACCAACTCCTCGTCCGACATTTCTACGCAAAGCGGAGGATGTGGACCCCGGTCCTGATCGGAACCGCCTTCTCCGTCCTGGCTATCCCTGTGTGGCTCGGTCTCTACGACCGATTCGGCGTGGAGGGTTTCGCCCTCGCCTCCACCCTGATCATGGTGGGCTATGCGCTCGCGATGCTGGTGGCCTGGGGTTTCGACTCTGGGTGGCCGGCCGTGAGGCGACTGGCCCCCGCTTTCTTCCGGGGAATGCTCGCCGCTGCAGTAGCGGGCGCACTCGGAGCGTTCCTGACGAACGGCATCCTCGGCGACGGCCCGGTAGGCATCGGCGAAGCCCTGGTGGCGGGCACGATCGGACTCGTGGTCACCCTGGCCCTCTTCCTGGGAGTGTCTGCGGTGCTGAGATCACCGGAGATGGGCGAGGTGCTACGGCACCGCCGAAGTCAGTCGGGATAGACGAAGTCGCCCGGGAACCGGTTTCGTTCCGGCTGGATGGCGCGGACCCAGGCAGGCAAATCACCGAGACGTGCCCGTTTGCCACTGCGTGCAGCTGCTTCCTCCTGGGCGATCCGGTCGAGGACGACCGCGATCACCGCGGCCTCGAACTCGCCCGCTCCGCCTTTGATCTCGATCTGGGACTCAGCCATTGCTCAACTCCACCAACTCGATGAGGGTACCTCCGATGTCAGAGGGGTGGACGAACGCGATGCGTGCGCCACGACCGCCGATCCTCGGTTCGGTGTCCACCAGACGGGCACCGGTGGTGACCAGATGAGCGAGAGCGGATTCGATGTCGAGAACGGCGTAGGCAACGTGGTGAAGACCCTCACCGTTCTTGGACAAGAAGCGGCCCACAGGGGTTTCACCCGAGAGGGGTTGCAGCAGCTGTATGAATGAGCCTCCCATGGGGATCATCGCCTCCTCGACTCCCTGACTCTCGACCGTCTCCCGATAGAGAGGCTCGACGATGTAGCGCTCCCGGTAGGCGTCGATCGCGGCATCGAGGTCATTCACGGCGATGGCGACATGGTCGAGATTGAGCAGCTTCATCGCAGTCAGCGTATTTGCCGACTTGGGCCCTGTCATGCCCCGGCCGGTACCATTGACGCGGTGAGCCAAGCAGTAATCACCGGTATCGCTCGCACCCCGATCGGACGCTACGGCGGCGCGTTCGCCCCACTGCGAGCTGTCGATCTCGGTGGAAAGGCCATAGCCGCCGCGGTAGAACGCTCAGGCGTCGAGCCGGCGGCCTTCGACGAGGTCATCTTCGGCCATGTCCTGCAGGCGGGCGAGGGCCAGATCACATCGCGCCAGGCGGCGGTCGCCGGTGGGCTACCAATGACGATCCCATCCCTCACTGTCAACAAGGTGTGCCTCTCTGGCATGGCGGCTGTAGGCCTGGCCAAACGAGCGATCGACGTCGGCGACTCCAAGTTCGTGATGGCGGGAGGCATGGAGTCGATGACGAACTCTCCACATGTCGTCCGAGAGCTCCGCTGGGGGGCTCGTATCGGCGACGTCGAGATGATCGACGTCATGCAGCATGACGGTCTCTTCTGTGCTTTCGATCACTGCACGATGGGCGAGTCGTCGGACCTCAAGAATCGGGCCCTGGGCATCGACCGCACCGAACAGGACGAGTGGGCGGCCCGAAGCCACCAGAGGGCAGCCGAAGCCACCGCAAACGGGCAGTTTGCCGACGAGATCACCTCGGTGGCCGTTCCGCAACGAAAGGCTGACATCCTCGAAGTGGCCGTCGACGAAGGGATCCGGGCCGACGCCACGGCCGAGTCGATGGGTGGCCTCCGCGCCGCTTTCACGGACTCGGGGACGATCACCGCCGGCAACGCATCTCAGATCTCCGATGGTGCCGCAGCCATCGTCGTGGCCGATCGGGACGCTGCCGAGGCGGCGGGCGCACCCGTGATCGCCGAGATCCTCTCCTACGGGCAGATAGGCGGTGTGGACGCCACTCTCCACGAGCGACCCGCCGAGGCCCTCCTCATCGCGCTGAAGAAGGCGGGGCTCGAGCCCTCCGATCTCGATGTCGTCGAGATCAACGAAGCCTTCGCCGCCGTGTCGCTGTGGTCGGCACGCATGCTCGACATTTCGGAGTCGAAGGTGAACGTCAACGGCGGCGCCGTCGCTTTGGGTCATCCGCTGGGCGCCACTGGAGCCCGACTGATCGTGACCCTGGTCAATGCGCTCCGTCATCGCGGGGGCGGAATCGGAGCTGCAGCCCTGTGTGGTGGCGGTGGGCAGGGCGACGCAGTGGTTGTGCGAGTCGACGGCTGATGGCGGAGCCGGTAGAGCGAAATCTGGGCCTCGACCTGGTCAGGGTCACCGAGACGGCCGCCCTGGGAGCCGCCCGTTGGCTGGGTCGGGGTAACAAGGAGGAAGTCGACCAGGCCGCGGTGGACGGGATGCGGCTCCACCTCTCGACGATCGATATCGACGGCCAGGTGGTCATCGGGGAAGGCGAGAAGGACGAAGCCCCCATGCTCTACAACGGAGAGAAGGTGGGCAACGGGACCGGCATGATCGTCGACGTCGCTGTCGACCCCGTCGACGGCACTGAACTGACTGCCTCCGGACTGCCAAATGCGATCGCGGTCATCGCCCTTTCCGAAGGGCGAGGCTCGATGTACGCCCCGGGCTCTCTCGTGTACATGGACAAGATCGCAGTCGGACCGGAGGCGGCCGGGACCATCGACCTCGAAGCACCCGTCGCCCACAACCTGGGACAGGTGGCAAAGGCCAACGGCAAGGAGATGAACGACCTCAGGGTTCTCATCCTCGACCGTCCCCGCAACCAGCGCTACATCGATGAGGCCCGCCAGGCGGGGGCCAGGATCTCTCTGTTCCGCGACGGTGACGTCGCCGGTGCGATCGCCACGGCCCAGGAGAGTCATGAGGCCGACATCCTCCTTGGCATCGGAGGGTCTCCCGAGGCCGTGATCGCCGCCGCCGCCCTCAAGTGTGTCGGTGGTGAGATCCAGTGCCGTCTCTGGCCCCGGGACGACTCAGAGCGCGAACTCGCCCGGGAACAGGGTCTCGATCTCACCCAGGTTCTGAGCATCGACGACCTGGTCGACTCCACCAACATCTTCTTCGCGGCGACAGGAGTCACCAACGGTGAGTTCCTGAGAGGGGTCAACTACCGGGGAGAGGACCGAGCCGTGACCCACTCCGTGATCATGCGATCTAAGACCGGGTCGATCCGCTACATGGACGCGGTACACGACCTCGCCCGTCTCCGCGAGATCTCCAGCATCACTGTCGACTGAGGCCAGGTTCGGGCACGGGCTCGACGTGCATTCGAGCTGCACGATGACCCGCTAGACGGGACGCTTTGCAGGCGACGGGAGAGTCGGTCGGCACAAGGCGGAACTGGACATTGAGCCTGTTTCTCCGGCCGCCGCGCCGACTCCGCTGTAGGGTGCCTGCCAGTCGCGTAGGAGGAAGGCACGACAACCGAATCTGCAGGCAGAGAGGCAGGGCCTGTCTTCAGAGCCCTCCTGGCCTACCAGCGGTGGGCAGACCGGTTCTCAGAGTGGACCGGCAAGATCGCTGCATGGGTCGTGATTCCAACCATTGTGGTCGGATTCTTCAACGTGATCCTCCGATATACCGGCTCTTTCGTCGGCCAACGCCTCACCTCACCGGCGATCCTGGAACTGCAGTACTACCTGTACTCGATGATCTTCCTCCTCGGGTTCGCCTACATCCTCAAGCACCAGATCAACGTGCGCGTCGACTTCTGGTACGCCCATCAGCCGATCTCCAGGCGTGCCTGGATCGACTTCATCGGCCACTGGGTCGCACTGATCCCGTTCTGCATCATCGGGATGTGGGTGTCGTTCCCACAGGCGATGCAGTCGATCAGGGTCGGTGAGCAATCCCCCGATGGTGGCCTTCCCCGTGGCCCGATCAAGGCGCTGTTAGCCATCTCATTCCTCCTGCTCCTCCTCCAGGCGATATCGGAGCAGATCAGGCTGTATGCAGTCCTGACCAACCGATCTCACCTGGTCGAGCTCGAAGCCGTCCAGCACGTCAAGGTCGAGTAGACGCCGATGAGCCTCGAACTCCTCGCCATCATCATGTTCGCCGTATTTCTGGTGATAATCCTGAGCGGCTACCCCGTGGCGTTCTCCTTCGCCGGGACGGCGATCGTCTTCTTCCTGCTCGGCGTTATCTTCGGAGACCTCACCTTTGGCCGGCTCAACGTCCTGTTCAGCCAATGGTTCGCCAACTCCGTTTCGAACCTCACATTCCTGGCCATTCCGTTCTTCGTCTTCATGGGGGCTGTCTTCGAGAAGTCGGGGCTGGCCGAGAAGCTGCTCACGACCATCGGGCTCCTCATGGGCCCTTTACGGGGAGGTATGGCGGTGGCGGTGGTGTTCGTGGGAACGCTTCTGGCGGCCGCCACCGGGGTGGTGGCTGCCACGGTCATCGTCATGGGGTTGCTCGCCCTGCCAGTGATGGTCAAGTACAACTACGACCCCAAACTGGCCTCAGGAGTCATCGTCGCCTCGGGCACGCTGGCTCAGCTGATCCCACCAAGCCTGGTCCTGATCGTCCTCGCCCAGTTCCTGCCACTCTCAGTGGGTGAGTTGTTCGCCGGAGCCCTCATCCCGGGGGTGATGCTCGCGGTGATCTTCGCCATCTATTCAGTGGTCATCGCCTACGTGAAGCCGGAACATGCCCCCGCCATCCCCAAGGCGGAAAGGACGATGACCCGGGGTCAGCTGGCCAAAGAGACGGTCAAGGTGGTGGTCCCGCCCCTCTTCCTGGTCTTCGCTGTGCTCGGCTCGATCTTCGGAGGCTTCACCACAGCTTCGGAGGCCGGGGTGGTCGGTGCCGTGGGCGCCGTGATCCTCTCCATCGCCTATCGCACTTTCAGCTGGAAGACGATCATGGACGCCGCTCGGTCGACCGCGGACATCACCGGCCTGGTCCTCCAGATCCTGTTCTGTTCCACCTTCTTCGCCCTCGTCTTCAACCAGTTGAATGGCCAGGACCTGATCACCGATTGGCTGCTTGCGATCCCCGGGGACAAGTGGGGCTTCATCATCGCCGCCAACATCATCGTCTTCCTGCTCGGGATCAACCTCGAGTTCCTGGAGATCTCCTTCATTGTGATGCCGCTGTTCGTGCCGGCGGCGCTCGCCCTCGGGATCACCGGCCCGCTGATGGTCTGGTTCGCCGTGATGATGGCCATCAACCTCAACATGGCCTTCATCTCACCACCTGTCGGCTTCTCTCTCTTCTATCTCCAATCGGTGGCACCGCCCGAGGTCAAGACCAGCGACATCCACAGGGGTGCGTTGCCGTTCATGGCTCTTCAGGGCCTCGGCCTGGTCCTTGTGATGGTCTTCCCCCAATCGGTCACCTGGCTGGTGGACCAGTTCTTCGGCGACGAGGCCCCTATCGAGGGCCTGATCCGCGCCGTCATATAGAAAAGGCCCCGCCAAGCGGCGGGGCCTTCTCAGTTACTGGGTGGGTCGATTACTGCTGGGACGCGATGAAGTCGAGGTACGACGTCTCGGCCACCGCGAACCACGGATGCACCAGATCACGGAAAGCGCTCCAGTGCTCATAGATCGAGGCGAAGTCGGCGTTCGCAGCCGCATTGTCCTCGTTGATCTGATTGGCCGCGTCAGACGCAGCTTCCATCACGTCATCGGGATACGGCAGAACCTGAACGTCGGAGCTCAGGATCTCCTGGAAGGCCTCCGGGTTCAGCGCATCGTAAGTGGCCATCATGTTGGTGTTGGCCTCATACGCTGCCGTCTTGACTATCTCCTGATAGACCTCCGGCAGTGCGTCCCACTTCGGCAGGGGAATCTGCACTTCCAGAGTCGGGCCCGGCTCCCACCACCCCGGGTGGTAGTAGAACTGAGCCACGTCCTGGAATCCGAGAACGAGGTCGTCATATGGGCCGACCCACTCGGCGGCATCGACGGTATTGGTCTGGAGGGCCTGGAAGATCTCTCCTCCAGGAATGACCTGCACGGTCGCGCCGAGAGCAGTCATGACCTGACCACCCAACCCGGGGATTCGCATGACGAGACCCTGGATATCGGAGAGAGAATTGATCTCCTTGTTGAACCAGCCTCCCATCTGCACTCCGGTGTTCCCCGCCGGGAACTGGATCGCGTTGAATCGCTCGGCGTAGAAGGCCTGCATCAGTTCGAGACCACCGGCTTCGTAGAGCCAGGCGTTGTTCTGTCGGGCGTTGAGCCCGAACGGGACCGCGGTCCCGAAGGCGGTCGTCGGATCGAGCCCGATGTAGTAGTACGACGCCGTGTGCCCGCCGTCGATGGAGTCGGTCTCCACGTTCTGGAGGATCTCCAGAGCGGGGACCACCTCACCGGCCGGTTGGGCCGTGATCATGAACTTGCCGCCTGTCATGGCGGCAACACGATCGGCGAAGGTCACCGCACCGCCGTAGATCGTGTCGAGGGAGGTGGGCCAACTGGTGGCGATCTCCCATTCGATGTCAGGGAGACTCTCGTCTCCCGCGGCTTCGTCCAGATCGCTGTCTCCGGACGAACATGCGGCCAGGGCGGCGGCGCCGAGGGCGCCCATGGACGCCAGTTTCAGGAACTGCCGTCGCTCCATCATGTTGGCGTACTGCTGCTTGTTCATGCTCCTCCTTCCAGGGCGTGGGCAATGCCACCCTACGCAAGGCCCTCCGACGCGTGTCGAAGGGAGTGAGGAAAAGTTGGGTCGAACCTCGCCTAGAGCTCGGAACGGCCGGTGAGGGCACGGCCGAGCGTGAGCTCGTCGGCATAGTCGAGGTCGCCTCCGACGGGGAGGCCCGACGCCAGCCTGGTGACCCGGAGACCGAGTGGCTTGAACTCCCTGGCGATGTACATCGCGGTGGCGTCACCCTCGACAGTCGGGTTGGTGGCAACGATCAGCTCCTCGATACCTTCCGGCTCGAGTCTCTTGCGGAGCTCCTCGAAGCGGAGTTGACCCGGGCCGATGCCATTGATCGGCGATAGGGATCCACCGAGGACGTGATAACGCCCTCTGAAC
Source organism: Acidimicrobiia bacterium (assembly GCA_035762545.1). Taxonomy (GTDB): domain Bacteria; phylum Actinomycetota; class Acidimicrobiia; order Spongiisociales; family ZC4RG35; genus JANQRA01. The sequence goes on along the minus strand of DASTOM010000014.1, from coordinate 36,762 downwards.
TCCTGGGTGCGCTCCACCACGACGATGTCCTGGGGCCGTTCGACGATGCAGACGAGTGAGTCGTCCCGTCGGGTGTCCCGACAGATCGCACACAGCTCACCGGCGGCGACGTTGAAACAGCGCTCACACGTCGACACCTGGTCACGCATGTCGGTGATGGCGGTGGCGAGACGGCGCGCGTCGGCCTCTTCGACGGTGAGCAAATGGAAAGCGAGACGTTGGGCCGACTTGCCACCTATGCCGGGCAGTCGGCTCAGCTCATCGATGAGGCGTTGGACCGGTCCTTCGAACATCAACCGAGGAGGCCACCGAGCCCGCCGGTGAGACCACCGAGCTCCTCGTTGGTCGTCTTGACGGCTTCATCCATGGCCTGACGCACCGCAGCAACCACGAGATCCTCCAGCATTTCGACGTCATCGGGGTCGACAACCTCGGGTGAGATCCTGATCTCGACGAGTTCGGGGGCCCCGGTGACGACTGCGGTGACCATTCCGCCTCCCGCGGTGCCTTCGAAACGCCGCTCGGCTAGCTCCGCCTGGGTCCGAGCCAGCTGTTCCTGCATCTGTTGCGCCTGCTTCATGATCTGACGCATGTCGGGTTGGCGGTTCATGGTGTGAAGGGTACCCCGGGGCGTGAAAACCGAAGATTCATCGGATTGGACGGCATCACGAGTCCTCGACGAGCTTGGCTCCGAGTTCCGACTCGAGCAGGGCCGTCGGGTCGTTCTGCTCCCCGGGCCGCTCCTCGAGTTGGGTCAGGTCGACGTCGTCGTCGCCTGCCGGAGAAGGCTCCCTCAGCCGAAAGCGGACCCGCACCGGCGACCCGAGGAGATCGCTGGCCTTGGCGGCGACTATGGGGGCCACCGCGTCGTCCTGTTCCAGAGAGGTCAAATGGAAGTCGTGGGCAACCTCGAGGATGACCGTGTTGCCCTCGACGGCACCAGGTACGGCCTCACGAAAGAATGCCCACCGCCGCGCACCGAGCAGGTCTCGGAGCCCACCGAATAGCCCCGGCCAGACCTTCTGGAGCTGCTCGAAACTGATGTCGATCGGCGGGCCGTCGTCGACCTCAGCGACCGCCTCGTCGGCGACGAGCGGCGCCGCAGCCTTGGCGAGCTCGTCCTCGGTGTCGACGTGGGAAGCCGGACTTTCGTCGGCCGTCTGCGGCTCGGGAACTGTTGGTTGTGGACTGGTCACCGGGATTTGAGGGGGCGGCGCGATCTCGCCGGGTTTCCCGAGTCTCCGCTCCAGCCGATCCATACGTGAAACTAGGGCGGCGGCATCGGTGGCGGTCTCGGGACGGGTCAGCTTGATGAGGGCCAACTCGGTCATGAGCCTCTCCTCACGACCTTCGCGGAGCCGCACGAGTGCATCGGCGAGAATATCTACGGCTCGAAGAACGTCCTGGGCGGGGATGATCTCGGCGGCCTTCTTCCAGGACTCGTACACCTCGGGTGGCTCGTCGGAGATCTCGGCGAGGTTGGGGGCATAGTGGGCGAGGAAGACGCCCCTGAAGAACCCAATGCTCTCGGAGACGAACCGACGTAGGTCCACTCCCGAAGCAGCGAGCTCGGCGACAAGCTCGAGGGCTGAACGGGCGTCGTTGGCGGAGATGGCAGTGGCGACACGCGAGAACGCTTCGGAGTCGGCCATGCCCAGGGCTCGTCTGACCCCGGATACATCCGCAGTCCCGGCCCCAAGCGCTGCCACCTGCTCGAGGAGCGAAAGTGAGTCGCGCACCGAGCCTCCGGCGTGCCGGCCAATCGCTATGAGGGCGGCCGGGTCGGTCTTGTAGCCCTCGCGGTCGGCGATCGTCGAGAGGTAGCCGGCGAGTTCCTCGATTGGAACAGGGTGGAAGTCGAATCGCTGGGTTCGACTCCGAATGGTGTCGAGGAGCTTGTACGGCTCAGTCGTGGCCAGAACGAAGTGGACGTGCTCCGGGGGCTCCTCCAATGTTTTCAAGAGAGCGTTGCCGGCGGCCTTGGACAGCATGTGGGCCTCGTCGAGGACGAATACCCGCTTCGACGTGGCAGCCGAGGCAACGGTCGTCACGCTGAGCTTTATGTCTCGAATGTCGTCCACCGAGTTGTGGGAAGCGGCGTCGAGCTCCATCACGTCGAGACTGTTGCCCTCGGTTATGGACTGACAGCTCAGGCACTCGTTGCAGGGTGAACCATCACTGCCCCGGTTCTGACAGTTGAGGGCCTTGGCCAGGATGCGGGCGGTGGTCGTCTTCCCGGTTCCGCGGGGACCGGTGAACAGGTAGGCGTGGGCCACGCGGCCATCGGCGACCTCCCGGGACAGAGTGGTGGTGACGTGACCCTGACCGATCACGTCGTCGAAGGTCTGCGGGCGGTATTTGCGATAGAGAGCCTGGTACTGCAAGACGACCCCACCGTACAGCCAGCCGGTGACCGATTCATCCGGTCTCGCACCCATCAGAGGTTTATTTACCCTGCCTTCGCGTCGATACTTCGGTCAGTGACTCAGTCAATCACCGACCAACCCCTCGTCGACGACGTCCCCACGCAGCACGCGGTGTGGACCCGCGGGCTGGTCCGACGTTTCGGAAAGACCGCAGCTGTAGACGGTGTCGACCTGAGCATCGCCCCTGGTGAGTTCTACGGCCTTCTCGGTCAGAACGGTGCGGGAAAGACCACCACGATCAAATGCATCGTTGGCCTGCTTCGCCCGTCTCAAGGAACCGTGGGTATCGGCGAGTTCGACACATGGCGGTCACCTACTGAGGTTAAGGCCCGGATCGGAGTCCTCCCCGAAGAGTTCAACCTCTACGAGCGGCTCACCGGAGCCGAGCTCCTCGACTTCACGGCTGCGATGCATGGTCTGGAGCGCAAGGAGGCACTGAGTCGAAGAAACGAACTGCTCGAGATGCTCGACCTCTCCAACGCCGGCGGCAAGCTCATCGGCGACTACTCACGAGGCATGCGAAAGAAGGTGGCGTTGGGTGCCGCCATCATCCACCGACCGCCGGTCCTCTTCCTCGATGAGCCCTTCGAGGGGGTCGACGCCGTTTCGGCAAGACTCATCAGAAACCTCCTCCAACAGGCGGCATCAGGCGGGACGACCATCGTCTTCTCCTCCCACGAGATGCACCTCGTAGAGAAACTGTGCACCCGCATCGGGATCATGGTGGACGGCCGTCTGACGATCGAGGAGACCCCACAAGGACTGTGCCGGGTGACCGGCAAAGACACCGTCGAGGACGCGTTCATCGCCGCAGTCGGCGGGGAGAACGTTGACCAGCTGTCGTGGTACGAGAACTCGTCGGACTGAAAGCCAGACTGACCTGGAACGGCGTCAAGCACGACGTCCAGCGTCGATTTGGGTTCCCCATCGCCACGATCCTGCTGGGATGGGCCGGATGGTTCCTGGCGACGCGACTCGTCGCCACGGCCGACGGCCTCACCGGCGAAGCACTCGTCAACTTCATGCTCTGGGCATCGCTCCTGTTCTTCGCGGGGTGGGTCACCCTCCCGGTGATCATCTTCCCGCTGGACGAGAACCTGGACCCGCAGCAGCTGGCCAGCCTTCCAATCAGCCACGGTCAGATCGTCACGGGTCTGGCGGTGGCGAGCTTCGTGGCCCCAGCGACGATCGTCCCCATAATCGTCCTCGGGGCCAACTCCGTCGTCCTGAGCGCCGGATGGTGGATGATCCTCCCGGCGTCGTTTGTGTATGCGGCGCTGCTCGCAGTTGGGTCCCAACTCTTCTCCGCCGCGATCTCCGCGATCCTGCGAACGAGACGAGGACGGGACATCGCATCCTTCTTGATCCTGGGTCTCGCCGCAGGGTCGTTCTTCATCTACCGCTCGATCTCGGCAACGATCGCATCCGAAGGGCTGTCCAATGCGGTCATGGCCAACCCCATAAGCGGCTGGGCCGCTCTGGTCCCACCGGTCGCGGCGCAACGGGCAATCGTGGAGGCTGCCGAGGGAAACCCGGTAGGGGCGTTGACGATGCTCACCGCCGCAGCGATCGGGCTCTGGATCCTCGCCGTCGTCTGGCGTCGACTCATGGCTTGGATGCTCACCACGCCCCAGGAGGGAAGCCGGCCGGCGGGACAGGCCCGGCGACATGGTTTCACCTCGGGTCCTTGGGGGGTCATCCCCACCCTGGCCCGCAAGGAGCTCCGCTTCTACGTTCGTGATCCGAGACAACGATTGGTGTGGACCGGGACGGTGATCTTCGTCGGTCTCGCGGTGGCCGGAACCATCATGGGAACGTCGGGGATGTTCGACATCCGTGACAACGACTGGGCGCCACTCGCTGCGCCGATCCTGGTGTTGTTCGTGGGTCTCCCCATCGCCTTGAATCTCTTCGGATGGGAGCGCAACGCCGCCAGTTACCTGTTCGTCCTGCCGGCGACCCCGCGGCAGTTGATCCTGGGCAAGAACGCCGCGGTCGCCATCGCGCTCTTCATCGAGACTGCCCTTCTCGCTGTCCTGCTCTCCCTGTTCACCGGCTATTGGAGTTGGACCTGGCTCGCCTTTCCTCTGGCAGTGGCGGCCGTCGGCTGTCAGTTGGCCGTCGGGAACATCGTTTCGGTCCTGACTCCCTTGCGCCTCCCCCGCGAGGGCACGGACGTCTTCGCCCAGTCGACCGAGCAGGGCTGTCTCGCCATCGTCAGCCAGACGATTTCCTTCTTCAGCATCGGACTGCTGCTGGTGGTCCCTGCATCCGTCGTCGTGTTGACGGTTTCTTTCGGATCGGTCATCCCGCCGGCCTTCACCGCGATCTCCTCGATCGTCTGGGGTTTGGTGATCTACTCGATATCGCTGTGGGTGTCCTCCCGCCTACTACGACGCAGGCTTCCCGAGGTGATGGCCTGGGTACAGGTCGTCTAGTTTCGTCTCCAACTAGAGGACGAGTGATGACTCCAGCTCCCAAGAACGACGAGACCCGCACCGGGCAGGCCTGGGACTTCAGCGATCTCCGAGCCCTCTTCATCAATACGACCCTGAAGAGATCACCGGAAGTATCGAACACCCAAGGACTCATGGACCTATCGATCGAGATAATGCGTCGGCAGGGCGTCACCGTTGACACCTTGCGTTCCGTCGACCATGACATCGCCCCCGGGATGTCCCCTGACATGACGGAACACGGCTGGGATGTGGATGAATGGCCGGCCATATTCGAGCAGGTGCTCATCGCCGACATCCTCGTGATCGGCACACCGATATGGCTCGGCGAGAAGTCCTCGGAGTGCACCAAGATCATCGAGCGGCTGTACGGCCACTCAGGTGAACTCAATGATCAAGGCCAGTACGTCTACTACGGCCGGGTCGGTGGGTGCATCGTCACCGGAAACGAGGACGGCTTGAAGCATTGTGCCGCCAGCGTGCTCTTCGGTCTCCAACACATCGGCTACACGATCCCTCCGCAAGCGGACGCTGGCTGGGTCGGCGAGGCCGGACCTGGCCCGTCCTACCTGGACGAGGACTCGGGTGGCCCGGAGAACGACTTCACGAATCGAAGCGTCACCTTCATGACGTGGAACGTCCTCCATCTGGCCCGGATGCTCAATGACCACGGAGGGATGCCCGCCCATGGCAACCAACTCTCCGAATGGGAGGCCGGTCGCCGTTTCGACCTCCCCAACCCCGAGCATCGGTAGATGCTCTGAGTTCCGCCAGGAACTCGCACCTCGCCGACAGGCGAGGCAGCATCGGCAGATGCTCTGAGTTCCGCCAGGAACTCGCACCTCGCCGACAGGAGGCAGCATCGGTAACGCGAACCCCGGGGTTCGCCTGTCCTGCGGACAGGTTCGAGTTTCCGTGGGAAACTCCCTACGCATCGAATCTCATTCGATGCGCGCCCATATATGGGCTGAATCCGCTCAACTGCAACGGGGACAGGCCAAGAAGCGGCGGCGCCACATTCTTGCCCCTACCCTGCCCGCAGCCCATGGGAGACAAGGCATCGATCGCGTCTGAACGCGCCCCGACCGAAGCTGCCCACTGGACCGAGACCGCCATGCGACTCGGTCTCGCCCTGCTGTTCCTCTACCTCTTCCTCGTCGGCGTCAAGGCCCTGGAAACGGGGATTTCCTCCTTTGGAAGCGACTTCGTCGACAGTGTCTTCGCGTCGGTGGCCAACCCGATGGCCGGGCTCGCCGCCGGGATCCTCGCCACGGTTCTCGTTCAATCATCCTCGGTCACCACCGCAACGATCGTGGGTCTCGTGGGGTCCGGTGTCCTACCGGTCGAAACAGCAGTGCCGATGGTCATGGGCGCCAACATCGGGACAACAGTCACCAACACCCTCGCCTCGCTGGGGCATGTCCGTCAGGGCGCCTACTTCGAGCGCGCCTTCGCCGCAGCCACCATCCACGACTACTTCAACATCATCGCTGTGGCGATCCTCCTCCCCCTGGAGATCTGGTTCGGCCTGGTTTCGCGGATAGCCGCCTGGGCCGCCGAGATCGTGGGAGAGATCCTGCCCCGAGGAGGCACCGGGTCGAGCCCGGTCAAATCGGCCATCGCCGCCCCGGTCGAGTGGATCGAGGAGACCATCGACTCACTGGGTTGGGGCAGCGCGGAAGCGGCGATTCTGCTGGTGCTCGGGCTCGTCCTCATATTCGCCGCCCTCTGGATGATCACCAGACAGATGAAGCAGGTGATGTCTGGACGCATAGAGAACGCCATCAACGGCATCCTCGGAAGGGGCGCCGGCGCAGGTGCGCTCATCGTCGGCCTGGTGATGACCATTGCCGTGCAGAGCTCGTCGATCACGACTTCGATCCTCGTCCCACTCGTCGCGGCCGGCGTCCTCAGTCTTCAGAACGCCTTCCCGGTGACCCTGGGAGCGAACATCGGTACGACCATCACGGCCCTCCTCGCCTCCCTCGCGGCCGATTCTCCGGATGCGCTGGTGATCGCGCTGGCCCATGTGACCTTCAACGTCCTGGGCATTCTGATCATCTACCCCGTTCCGCGGATCCGGGCCATCCCGCTGCGGATGGCGGAGTGGACAGGAGTCGTCGCCACCCGCCGCAAGTCGCTGGTGGCTGCATACGTCATCGGCCTGTTCGTTGTATTCCCGCTCGCAATACTGTTGATCGCATAGGAGGAAGACCTTGTTCTCCATATTCAGAGACACCGACCAACTCGCCACGGTCGAGCAGCAGCTCCACGGCATGCTCGCCGGCTGCCAGGACACCTTTCGTCTTGCAACGAGCGCCCTCTTTGGCGAAGAGGACGTGAAGGCCGCGGGCGAGCAACTCGACGAGACGGACAAGGATCTCAATCGGACGGAGCGGGCAATCCGCCGGGAGCTGCTGGTTCACGGCACGGTCCGGGGCGCCGACATCGACACAGGCCTGATGCTGGCCTACATGTCCATCTCGAAGGACATCGAGCGGATCGGTGACTACTGCAAGAACATCTGGAACCTCGCCGAGATGGGCGTCACGTTCGAAGGCGCCGAAGACTGGGAGGAACTCACCCGGCATCGTCACCGGGTGGCAGAGCTCCTGGAGAGGGCCCTCCGAGCGTTCGCCGATCAGGATGCCGACGCCGTCCACGAGATGATCCCGGCGATCCGGGAGGACCTCCAGCACTACGACGCCCACATAATCCAGTTCGTGGCATCAGATCTCCCCGGCAGATTCTCCACCCCCCGGGCGCTGTTCTACCGATACCTGAAGCGAATCAGCGCGCATCTCTCGAACACTCTCAGCTCGGTGGTGATGCCTGTGGACCGACTCGACTTCTACAAGCCGTCGAAAGCCGTCGTGGAGCCTGACGACGGCTACGAAACCGACGAGTGACGGAAAGGGGCCCCTCTGGCGAGGGGCCCCTTTCCCGCAATCCGCCTTCAAGGAGGACTCGTTAGGCGGTTGGTATGTGACCGAGACAGAATGCAGGCGCCACGTTTCGCCCGGGTCGCGCCGGGGTTAAGGGTGTGTTACGGGGTGGAGAGAGCTGGGTCGGCCCTGACCGAGACGTCTACTTCGAGACGCCTGCTCGTAACGCTTAACCTCGCCCGATGCGGTTAGGGATCGATCTCGACGGGGTGGTTGCCAACTTCACCAAGGGGTGGATGGACTTCTACAACCGGCAGTACGGCACGACCTTCGTCGTGGACGACTCCAAGCGCTGGAACGACCTGGTCGACCTGACCCACTTCAACGACATGGACGAGTTCTGGCAGTGGTCGTCGGACCTCGACGGTCGCTCGGTCTTCTGGCACCTCGAGCCATTCCCAGGAGCGATCGAGGCCCTGCAGCAGTTCGCCGAGGAGGGCCACGACATCATCATCATCACTACCAAGCCGGGGTTCGCCGAGGAAGACACCCACGAGTGGATCGAGCGACACGACATTCCGGCGAAGGAGGTGCACATCACGGCGCAGAAGTGGCTGTTCGAATGCGCCGTCTACCTCGACGATGGGCCGCACATCCTCCCCGCGCTGGTCCGGCACCGGCCCGAAGCCACGGTCTGCCGGTATGTCAGACCTTGGAACGAACCGGTCCCGGGCGCGATCGACGTCCGTGACTTCGTCGAGTTTCGCGGTGTCGTGACACGGCTGGCCGCCATCTGAACGATACCGCTAGCCTCGCCAGGCGATCTCCTATCGACCCCGTGGAGGAACACGTCAGGGTGGAGATGCGCCAGTGGGAAACACAAGGAGTGAACAAATGAATCGAAAGGCCCTCTGGGTTTTGGTAGCCGTCCTGGCTCTCGTTGTCGCCGCCTGTGGTGACGATGGAGGTGGCGATGAGACCACCACCACCGCCGCGGCCCCTGCCGAGACGACGACCACCGAAGCCGGGGAGATGACCACGACATCGGAGGCGATGGACGAGATCGGCAGCGAAGCCAATCCGATCCAGGTCCTGTTCGTCCCGTCGGTCTCGGCGGAGGAGATCATCACCGGTGGTGAACTGCTCGCCGAAACGCTCAATGCGGAAACCGGGCTCTTCTTCGAGGTATCGGTGCCGACTTCGTACGCGGCCGTCCTCGAGGAGATGTGCGCATCGCCCGAAGACACCATGGGATTCATCCCGGCACAGGCGTACGTCCTGGGCAGTGACAAGTGTGGGATCGAGGTAGCTCTCAAGTCCCTTCGCTTCGGCTATACCGAGTACTGGACCCAGTTCATCGTCGCTCGCGATTCTGAGTTCGAGACGATCGAAGATCTCGCAGGCGCCAGTTGGGCCTACCCCGACGGAACATCCACCTCTGGATTCCTGGTTCCAAGCGGGATATTCGAGTCGATGGGGATCGAGCCGGGAGAGGGCTCCGAGGTCGGAAGCCACGACGCCGCGGTGCAGGCCGTGTATGACGGGACGGCCGACTTCGGCACCACCTTCTACTCGCCGCCGATCAACTCGAACGACGAGACGGTCTGGGATGGCACTGCCGAGAACGCCGACGTCCCCGATGATCTCGTGGATACCTGCGCGCTGGATGCCGACGGCGAGATCCTCTGTGGTGACGACCTCTTCCCGAGGGACGCCCGCCGCAACATCCGCGAGGCGGCGCCAGACGTGATTCAGGCGGTCCGGATCCTGACTCTGTCGGACCCGATCCCGAACGACACGGTTTCTTACTCACCTGACTTCCCCGACGAGCTGAGCCAGCAGATCAACGCTGCCCTCGAGGTGTTCGCCGCTGACGACCCCGAAGGGTTCGCCACCGCGTTCGACGCCTACTCGTGGTCCGGGGTGGCCACCACGAGCGACGCAGAGTTCGACTCGATTCGAGCCCTGCTCGCTGCCCTCGGGTTCTCCGAGGACGACCTGTAAGCCAGCTATTGATCGAGAAGTGGGGCGTCTCCGGACGCCCCGCTCTCACATTCCTCAGATGCTGAAGGTCGAACACCTCACCAAGGTCTATGACAACGGGACCGTCGCCCTGGAGGACGTCAGCTTCGAGATTCCCGACGGGCAATTCCTTGCAGTCATTGGACTCTCGGGATCAGGCAAATCGACCCTCCTCCGTTGCATAAACCGTCTGATCGACCCCACCGAGGGTCGCATCCTCTGGAACGGCGAAGACATCACCAACGCCGGCCAGGAGGATCTGCGTCGCATCCGTCGCCGGATCGGCATGGTGTTTCAGCACTTCAATCTGGTCGCACGCTCCAAGGTCGAGACAAACGTCCTCGCCGGACGTCTCGGCTACACCAACCCTGCCCTCAGCGTGCTCAACCACTTCGCCGGGTCCGACCACGAGGCTGCCCGCAGCGCGCTGGCACGGGTCGGTCTCGAGGAGAAGATCGACTCGCTGGCCTCTGAGCTATCGGGCGGGCAGCAACAGCGGGTGGGAATCGCCCGGGCCCTGGTGCAGAACCCGGAGATCCTGCTCGCCGACGAACCGGTCGCCTCCCTCGACCCGGTACTGGCACACTCGATCATGCAACACCTGGAGTCGATCAACGACGAAGGTGTGACGGTTCTCTGCTCGCTGCACTTCCTCGACCTGGTCCACCGCTACTCGGACCGGGCAATCGCACTCTTCGACGGCCATCTCGTGTACGACGGACCGCCGTCCGGAATCGACGACGCCAAGTTCAAGGACATCTACGGGCACGAGGCCGAGCGGGTTGGCTGACAACAAGGGCAAACCGCGCCGCAGGCTGTGGCTGATACTCGGTGTCGCCCTCGGCATAGTCATCTACGCCCTCGCCGTCGACCGGACCGGGGTGAGCCTCGACGAGATCACTTCCGAGTCCCGCCAGGAGCAATTGGTCCGGATCATCCGTGCCCTGGCCCAACCCGAACTGGTCACCTACGACTTCGAAGACGACAACACAGACATCGAGTATTTCATCCCTTGTCAGGGAGACCCAACACCAACCACGGTCGGTGGGGTCACCGTCGACCCTGGATGTGGTGACCCGGAACAGATCGTCACCATCACCGGCACCGGCTTCGAGCCTTTCGTACGGGGGCGGATTCAGTTCATACCCGACTCCGATTTCGAGGTCACATTGCCGCTGGGCATCTTCGAAGCCGACGAGAGCGGCGGGTTCTCCTTCGACGCCGAGCTTCCGGAGCGTGCATCGGAGAACCCACAGATCCTGCGCATCCAGGTTCCCAACAGGCTGGGTACCTGGCGTGACCGGGAACAGGTATGGACCGACACCAACGAGAACGGGGTCAGAGACGAAGGCATCATCGGCCCGGACGGCCTCATCGTGACGGCCGAAGGTCTCGTTGCCGATGTCCCCGCCGTGGCCCTCCTCGATGCGACCAACCAGGTCAGCGAGTTCGTGACGACCGGCGAGAGCATCGTCGCTGTGGATGGTCCGGCAAACGGCGTACCCGCCGACCCCCTCGGCACCGAGACAGACACCGACATCAAGGTGGCATCGATCGTCACCGACGGAGACTCGACTGTCGTCACGGTCACCGGGCCTGAGGGGACCGACGTGTCGAGTTGGCGTCTCGCTCTCTATGAGGGAACGACCGGGGAGTTCATCGGCACTGCGTTCCTCGGTGACCAGATCGACCTGTCGCCACGGGTCTCGGAGCAGGCGACCCTCACTCTCGAGAAAATCGTCGACACGGTGTTCCTCGCCTTGGTCGCCACCACTGCCGGGCTGTCGATCGCCCTTCCCCTGTCGTTCCTGGCGGCACGTAACCTGATGAAGGACGTTTCGACCACGGTCGTCGGACTCGGGCTGGGGCTCATCTCGGTCCCGGTGGGCATCGCAGCCGGCCTCGCCTACATGCAATTGCAGCGATGGGCCCTGACGGACATCGGCAACAGCAACGCGTTCCGCATTGCCCTCGTGGTGGTCGGTGGCATTGTCACCTTCCTCCTGGCCCGCCAGATCTTCTTTGGACCGGAGATCCGCTCGCCTCTGGTCAGGACACTGCGGGCGATCGCCACCATGATCTCTCTGGCCCTGGCGCTCGAAGGGCTCTTCGCCCTGCTGACGGTGGGTGGCGAAGCTCTGATACCGGCATTTGGGGCCTTTGGGTTCGTACCCGGGCTTTTCGTCACGATTGGAGAGGTGGGGACAGTGATACTCCCGTTCTTCATCTCCCTCATCGCGGCTGCGATCCTGCTCGGTGTCGCCAGACGGGCCGCCCACTGGCTGGTAACCCATGAGACCTACGCCCTTCGCGCGGTGACCGGATACACCGTGATGGCGACCGCCGGCGCCCTGTGGGCGGCGATCATCGGAGAGGTCATCGACTGGCTCTATCAGATCGCCAATCCGTGGGCAACGTTCGTCATCCCTGTGATCGTCGGTGCCATCGGCGGATTGGTGATCGCATACTTCGGGCGTAAGAGAGGCGAGGTGCGGATCGGTTTGACCATCTATTACATCGCCAGGACCATCTTCAACACCCTTCGATCCATCGAGCCTCTGGTCATGGTGATCGTGTTCGTGGTCTGGGTGGGCTTCGGTGAGTTCGCCGGCGCCCTTGCCCTCGCCCTGCACACGGCCGCGGCTCTCGCCAAGCTGTACTCCGAACAAGTGGAGTCGATTTCCGAAGGGCCACTCGAGGCCGTGCGGGCAACCGGTGCCAACCGCTTGCAGTCGATCATCTACGCAGTCGTCCCCCAGATCGTCCCCCCCTATATTTCGTTCACGATGTACCGCTGGGACATCAACGTCCGCATGTCGACGATCCTCGGATTCGCCGGTGGTGGTGGTATCGGCTTCCTGCTCCAACAGAACGTCGCTCTCGGTGATTACAGTGCGGCGGCGGTGCAGATGCTCGCCATCGTGATCGTCGTCGCCAGCATGGACTACGCCTCCTCCAAGCTCCGGCAACGCTTCACCTGATGCCCATTCGGCGAACCCCGGGTTCCACAGCCCATATATGGGCGAAATCCGCTCAGCTACGTCCATGAGTGAGATGCTGCGCCGGGTCCGGGAAGAGCGGGAGCGATTGGAACACGAGCTGCTTGCCCCGTCAGCCACCAAGTCGGACGAGAGTCAAGGGCGGGGCGAGCCGGAGGACCACGATGAGTTCCGCACGGCATTCGAACGGGACCGTGACCGCATAGTCCACACCAAGGTGTTCCGACGTCTGAAGCACAAGACGCAGGTCTTCCTCAATCCCGACGGTGACCACTTCGTCACTCGCATGACCCACACCATCCACGTCACTCAAGTGGGCCGGGCCATGGCGCGCGCCCTCGGTTTGAACGAAGACCTGACCGAGGCGATCTGCCTGGCCCATGACGTCGGCCACTCCCCATTCGGGCACACCGGTGAAGACGCCCTGACTCCGCTCGTCGAGGGTGAATGGCTCCACTCGGCTCACGGGGTTCGCACGCTCGAGTTGCTCGAGCCACAGAATCTCAGTTTCGAGGTGCTGGACGGGGTGCGGGCGCACTCATGGAAGGTGGACCCGCCGCCGGGCACGCCCGAGGGTTGGCTCTGCCGCTACGCCGACCGTATCGCCTATCTGACCCATGACGTTTCGGATGCGCTTCGAGCGGGGGTCCTCGACTACCACGACCTACCCGTCCGGGCCCTGACGACTTTCGGGGCGACATCGCGGGAGTGGATCGGCTCGATGATCACCGCGGTCGTCGAGACATCTCATCGGCAAGGTCAGGTGGTGATGGACGAGGAACACCTCGACGTCATGGGAGAGCTTCGGGATTTCATGTTCGAGAGGGTCTACCTCCGGCCGGAGTCCGAGGCGCAGAAACAAAAAGCGATCCTGGTGATCCAAGACCTGGTCGGCTACTACCAGGCTCATCCCGACGAGGTCGCCGACTCGTACACGGTTCCGGAAGCAGACACGCTGACCAGGGCAATCGACTATGTGGCCGGCATGACCGATCGCTTCGCCCTCCACACCCACGATCGACTCTTCCGGCCGACGCTCCTCGATTGACGATGATCAGTGCATTCGGGGTTCGGCGGGGGTTCGTTAGCCTGCAGATTTCGTGCTCGTAGTCCAGGATCTCGAGAAGTCGTTCGGTGACGTCCGCGCCCTGACCGGATGCTCCTTCGAGGTGGCGCGTGGTCACATGCTCGGGTTCCTCGGCCCCAACGGGGCCGGCAAGACCACCGCCATGCGAACCATCTTCCGCCTGATCAGAGCCGACGCCGGGACGGTGACCTGGGACGGAGCCCCGATCGAAGCCGACGACCTACTCCGGTTCGGTTACATGCCTGAACAGCGCGGCCTCTACCCGAAGATGAAGGCCGGTGACCAACTCGCCTACTTCGGGCGTCTCCATGGAATGAGCAAACAGGACGCCCGCACCTCGGCCGAGTCCTGGCTGGAACGGTTTGGTCTGGCCGATCGGATCGGTGACCCGGTGGAGGCACTGTCCCATGGCAACCAGCAGAGGGTGCAGCTGATAGCGGCCCTCGTACACGATCCAGAACTGCTCGTGCTCGACGAGCCGTTCAGCGGGCTCGACCCGATCGCCGTCGAGACCATGTCCGACGTGCTGCGGGAGCAGGCAGGAGCGGGAAAGGCAGTCGTCTTCAGCTCTCACCAGCTCGACCTGGTGGAAGACCTCTGTGAGCAGGTGGCCATCGTCAACTCCGGATCAGTCGTGGTGAACGGCCGGGTCGAGACGCTCAAGGACCAAGCCCCGATCCGTCACCTCGAGCTGGAGGTGGAAGGCGACCCGGCCGAGTTGCTCGGTTTTCTGGACGGGGTGCAATCCACGGAGATGGAGGGAGACCGCCTCGTCGCCATAATCGGAGCCGACACCGACGTCCGCGGCTTCATCGCCCACGCTCAGAGCGCCGGCAGGCTGCGGCATTTCGCCTACACGACACCCTCATTGTCCGACCTGTTCCGTGAGGCAGTGCGATGAGCGGATTCGCAACAATGTGGCAGATCGCCCTGAGGGAGATCACCGAACGGGCGAAGTCCAAGGCGTACATGATCGCCACCGGCTCGACGATCGTCATAGTCCTGGCCTTGATCATCTTGCCGACCGTCCTCGGGTCCGACACCGAGGAGGCGACCGTGGGATCGGTCGGTCAGGGAAACGACGAGATCATCTCGACCGCCGTCCTCCTGGGCAACGCCAACGACGAACCGGGTGAACCGCCAAGCATCGCGATCGAGACCGAGGAGTTCGACAGTCGGGACGCCGCGGTAGCGGCGCTGGAAGAGGGGGAGGTCGATGCGGTCCTGGTCGACGCCGAGGAGATCATCGTCGAGAGCAGCAGTGGCTTTGGCGGCAACTCCCTGGCAGGGGGGCTGCAACAGGCGGCGGGAACCGTGCAGATCCAGGCGATCATCGAGGAACAGGGTCAGCAAGCTGCCGACCTCATCGAGATCCTCACCTCCGACCCGCTCGAGACGACCACCCTCACCCAGGGTGATCCGGAGGAGAGTGAGAGCCGGACAGTGGTCGCCTACTTTGGGCTACTGCTCCTCTACATGGCGGTGCTCCTCTATGGCACTTGGATCCTCACCGGGGTCACGGAGGAGAAATCGAATCGGGTCGTCGAAGTCCTCCTGTCGAGTGTCAAACCGTGGCAGATCCTCGCCGGAAAGATCCTGGGCATCGGAATCCTGGCAATGGCCCAACTCCTGGGCACGATCGCTGTCGCCGTGATCGCCCTCCGGGTGACAGGGGCGTTCGACCTGCCACCGATCGAACTGTTGGCAGTGCTCAACCTGCTGCTCTGGTTCGTGCTCGGATTCCTCATTTTCGCCGTACTGTTCGGTGCGGCAGGCTCACTGGTCAGCCGCACCGAGGAGGCCAACACGATCGCCGCACCGATGTCAATCGCCGCGGTCGCCGGGTTCTTCGTGTCGATCATCGCGCTCGACGACCCCACCGGGACTGTTGCCGTGATCGGGACCTTCTTCCCCCTCACCGCCCCGTTCGTCGTGCCGGTGCGGACCGCCCTTCTGGCCATTCCGGCCTGGCAGTACATCGCGGCGGTCATCATCACCGTCACCACGATCGTGGTCCTCACACGGCTCGCCGGCCGCATCTATGCCGGTGGGCTGCTCCGTTACGGGGGACGGGTCGGGGTCCGCGATGCCTGGCGTTCCGCGGCCGAATGAAATTCACCTTCGAGTCGACGCAATCGACTCCGGCCGAATGAAATTCACCTTCGAGTCGATGCAATCGACTCGGGCCGAATAGCGTCGCGCCGATGGATTTCCAGCATCTAGACATCGAAAGGGACGGGCATGTAGCCACCCTCTGGTTGAATCGCCCCGACAAGCTGAACGCCATGTCCCAAGACATCTGGGAAGACATCCCCGTTGCCATGGCCGAACTCGACTCCGACCCGGACGTTCGGGTCGTGGTGCTGGCCGGCCGGGGCAAGGCCTTCACCGTCGGGATCGACGTCAGCCTCCTTGCCACCCTCCAGCCCACCGGCCCCTCCCCGGCGGCGGGGAACTTCGAGCTCTACAAGACGATCAAGCGACTCCAGGACACGGTGAGTTGTTTCGCCGAGACCGCCAAACCGGTGATCGCCGCGGTGCACGGTTACTGCCTCGGAGGCGGCGCCAACCTCATCTCGGCATGCGACATCAGGCTCGCCTCGGCCGATGCGGTCTTCTCCATCCGCGAGACCAGGATGGGACTGGTCGCCGACATCGGCGCTCTCCAGCGTCTACCTGCGATCGTGGGGAACGGGGTCACCGCTGAGATGGCCCTCACCGGCGGCGACTACGCGGCCGCGTGGGCCCTGGAGAAGGGACTCATCACCAGGATGTTCCCCGACCAACAGTCCCTCATGGCCGGTGCCCGCGAGATGGCCGACGAGATCGCTTCCAACTCGCCGCTGGTGACACAGGGGATCAAACGAATCATTCAGGCCAACGACGGCCGAACTGTGGATCAGGCGCTCGATTACATGGCGCAATGGAACTCATCGTTTCTCATTTCCAATGACCTGATGGAGGCGATGAACGCCTTCATCGAGAAGCGGGACCCCGACTACACCGGCACGTAGCAAGTCGACCCACTCGTCGAGCCTGCGCTGCGTCCCGCACACCGAGACGTCATGCAGGCTCGAAGAAAGGGGTGACAGGTTGCCCACGTCGAGCCTGCACCGCGTCCCGCACACCGAGACGTCATGCAGGCTCGATGTGAGAGGTGACAAACGGCTAGCGACGGTCTTGGCGGAGCAGGGTTCGCACTGCTGAGTTCTTCCAGATATTGCTGAACTGATTCCACTGCCGTTTCTTGTCGATGAGGAGCACCGACTTCTCCACGGCCGCTTCACTCCCAAAGTGGCCGGCAAGCTGGGTGAGCGTGTGGGTCCAGATCTTGTCCTCGAGCCGCGACGTGTAGACGTGGAACGAAGCCTCGTAGAGCGGATCGTTGGCACGGACCATCAGGTGGATTCGGGCTGCGGTCTCGTCCTCTGACTTCTCATGAGCGCTGAACGTGATGATCGCCGCCCATGGATGACCCTCCGGTGTCATGTAGGACCACGACCGTTCGTCGGCGTAGATGACCCGGACCCCGGTGGTGACCTTCGTCGGTCCCTTCCCGCCTGCGATCATGGCGATCTCGCCTGGCGCGATCCCCGCAGCGGGGGCATAGAACTTGTTCGACGGATACCAGAACTCGCCGAAGTTCTCTTTCCAGGTCTTGATCACCTCCTCAGGCGACGGGCCGGGAATAGACACCTCGTAGGTCTTCTGCCAGAGCTGGCCGAATCCCTGAAGAGGTCCGGTCGGTCGTCTTCCCTCGACATTGCCCTTGTATGCCCCTTCGGCAACCTCTTCGACATGGAACTGATCGATGGGCTTGGCCCAGTTGTCGGCGTTCCGCGGTTCGGTCATCACGGCTCCTTTCCTGACGCGAGTAGTACGTCGGTGGCGTTCCGCAACCGTTACGAGATTCGTAATCACCGTCCCGTAACGCAGATCGGCCACAATCAGGCTGAATGAGTGAATTCGACGCCACGGTCGTCGGCGCCGGGCCCAACGGTCTCGCCGCCGCGACCGAGTTGGCGCGCAATGGCCACAAGACGCTGCTGGTGGAGGCCGCCGACACGGTCGGCGGTGGCACACGGACCGAGGAACTGACTCTTCCAGGATTCCATCACGACGTGTGCTCGGCGATCCATCCGGCCGGTGTCGCTTCGCCATTCTTCGCCGAGATCGGACTGGAGATCGACTGGGTCCAGCCCCCGATCCCATTCAGCCACCCCCTCGATGGTGGGGAGGTGGCGGTGTTGCGTCGCAGCGTCGACGACACCGCCGACGGCCTCGGTGCCGACGCGAACAGCTATCGAACTTTGATGGCGCCGATCGTCGACGAGATCGACGAGTACGTGGAGACGGCCCTGGGCCCGGTCACCATCATCCCCGAGCACTTCGCCGCGTTTCTCCGCCTGGGTATCGCCGGCGGGGTCCCGGTGTCGGTCCTCTCGCGCCGTTTCAGCACACGCCGCGGAAGGGCCTTGTTCTCGGGTGTGGCGGCTCATGCGATCGCCCCGTTCTCCGGCTTGGCGACCTCCGCCGTCGGGCTCATGCTGGGGGCCATCGGCCATAGTCACGGATGGCCGTTGGCCCGGGGAGGTTCGCAGACCGTCACGGAGGCTCTCGCCAGGCGGTTCACGGACCTCGGGGGGACCATCGAGTTGGGGCGGACCGTCACCTCGGTCGACGACCTTCCGCCGGGGAAGGTCTTCCTGGACGTCATGCCACCGGCCGCATTCCGAATCGCCGGCAACCGAATCTCACCTTCGAAGGCGAGACGTCTCTCCCGATGGAAACCGGGGCCAGGTGTGTTCAAGGTGGATTGGGCCCTCGACGGCCCGATCCCCTGGGACGATCCGCTGAGCGGCAGCGCGGGGACCGTCCACGTTGGAGGTCGCTACGCCGAAGTGGCAGCCGCAGAACGGGCCGTCGCCAAGGGGGAGCATCCGAGGAACCCATTCGTGCTCCTCTCCCAACAATCCCTCTTCGACGAGACCCGGGCCCCTGCGGGAAAGCACACGGCATGGGGTTACTGCCACGTGCCGAACGGCTCGGATGTCGACATGACCGAGGCGATCGAGAACCAAATCGAAAGGTTCGCACCCGGGTTCAAGGACCTGATCCTGGAACGGGCCACCCGAAACTCCTATCAGCTCCAGACCTACAACCCCAACTACCTCGGTGGTGACATCGGTGGGGGCCAGTACGGGCTGAAGAAGGTGCTCCAGATCGGAGACAAGTCGCCCTATTCGCTCGGCGGGGATGTCTACCTGTGCTCGTCGGCCACGCCTCCCGGGGCCGGTGTCCACGGGATGTGCGGATACCACGCGGTCCGGGCCGCGCTGAGTTAGGCCTAATCCCTCACCCAGGCGCCGACCAGTGCCGGCTGCATCGTCTCCTGAACCACCGCCACTGCCTCCTCGACGATCTCGTCGACGTCCGCATCATTTGGGATCCTGGCCCCGATTCTCTCCACGACCTGCTCGGCGTCGTAGCGCGAGCGATTGAATCGACGATCCACCCCTCGCAGCACCCGCCGACGTAGCGGGTTGAACAGGGCAGCGATGGCAAGAGTCGAGGCCGCAACGAGAATCGGAGGCGCCTCCTGCCGCTTGCCGTCCTCCCCTACACCTCCCAGCAGCATCCCGGGCACCGTCACGATGAGGGCGAAGACGAGCGCCAGGACTCCGATGACGATCGCGTACCCGACGGTCCTCGAGATCAGCCTGTCGATGTCGAACAAGCGGTAGCGGGTGATTGCGATGGTCACCGACACCGGGATGAAGAGGAGTGAGATGAACAGGGTTGGCCCGTAGAAGCCAGCGAAAGCCGGCACGATCCCGACGAATACGACACTGATCAGGGCCAGGACTACCCACCGGATCTGCGCCCTGATCACCGCGTCAGACGACCGATAGCGCTTGACCAGCGACACGACACCACCGAAGATCAGCGGGAGGACCGTCAATCCGAGAATCACCGCAAACAGGGGATTCCCCATCCCAGCGTTGTCGGTGAACCCGATGGGGTTGGGGATGGTCCAACTCTCGAGGCCGGGCGGGAATATAGGCGTCACGCTTCTCAGGGCAATCTCGGCGAAGAGAGTGAAGAAGGCGGCGATACCTGCGGCCCACCCCGCCCACACCCACCGCGGCGTGAGGAACTTCCCTGTCGGGAATATGTGCAGCAGGAGACCGATGGGAATGAACAAACCCAACTGGTAGCCGGCCTGAAACCATACGACGGCGAGGGCATCGAACATTGTGGGGTCGGGCGGAGGCTCCAGGCCCACGTGGAAGTCGGCCGCCAGTGTGAGCAGCAACGAAAAGCCCATCGCGACCAACAACCAGGCGATCCCGTTGCCCGGCTGTCTCGTGGCGATGACAACACCCAGCGCGGTGAACGACACCGGGATGATCAGGATCACCAGCAAGAGCCCTGTCGGCTCCCCTCGTGGATGCGACCCACCCGCGGCGAGGAAGACCCAGACGGTCGCAACCGCGATCATCACGACCCAGGTCCACAGGAGCGCAGCCCTCACCCTGGATCCGCTCCTCGGGTCAGGACTGTTCACGTCACATCACCCTGCGATCGCAGAGGCCTCGTCGTCGTAGATTCCAATCGCCTCGTCGAGACGGGTGAGATTGAAGATCTGGCGGTAGTGATCGGTTAGCCCGTAGGCGCGAAGGGCATGACCGGAGCGTTGCGCCCGGATCAGCGTGGTGACCAGCAGACCGATGCCTCCGCTGTTCATGTAGTCGAGTCCCTCGAAGTTGAGGATGACGGCGGATGCTCCGTCGCCCGCCTTCTCGTGGGCTTCTGATATCTCCTGCTCGGAGAATGACGTGATCTCGCCGACGACATCGATGACCCTGATTCCGTCTGCGACTTCCCGAATATTCATGGTCAGGTTTGCGGTACCCATGTCTTCCTCCCTCAACTCCCCGCTGATGCGTCCTCGTAGATGTGCATGAAGTCGGCGAGACGGGTGATCTCGAAGACTTCCTTGTAGTGGTCGGTGAGCCCGAAGGCACCGACTTCCCGCTCTTCTGCCCGCGCCATGGCGAGGACTCCGACGATCACGGCGATCCCGGTGGAGTTGATGTAGTCGACCCCGCTGAAGTCGAGCAGGATCTCCCCGCTGAAGATCTTGGCGTCTTCGTACGCTGACTCCATGCCCTCCTTGGCATCGCGATTGACTGTTCCCAAGAGCTGGACAACCGAGCCCTTGTCGGTTTGCCTCACCGCGGCTCTGAACTCGCTGCCTGGCATCAGGATTCTCCTTCCCGGTTCATGACCAGTTCGACAACGTTTGACCCGTTTATCCGGGTTCGATTGACCTCATCCACCATCTGCTCGATCAGGAACAGGCCCCAACCGCGAGGGGTCTGCTCGCCGGCGAGCTTTGCTTCGATGTCCGGCGTGGTGGTCTCCGGGATCACCTTGTCGCCTCCGAGGTCGCTGACCCTCACCGCCACCCTGCGCTCGTCGGCGACGACCTCGACTCCCACGTCGAGCGACGGGTCATTGTCATTTCCGTGCTCGATGGCGTTCATCACGGTCTCCCCGACCGCTGTCTTCAGCTTCTCGAATCGGGCAGAGTCGAGCCCGAAGGTCCCCACGACTTCGGCGACCCTGTCGATAGCGACCCGCTCGTTTCCCTCGACGCTTGCAAGCGTGAACGAAGTGAGGACACTCTCTCCTTGCCCGCCCTGGTGGAACGCTTCGGCGGACCCGGCCGCGGACGAGGTCCGACGAACCACCACCAGGGTTATGTCGTCCTCTTGCTCAGACCCGGGCCCGGTCCATCCCTCCAAATCGCTTACGAGGAACCCACACACGTCTTCGGCTTTGGTTTTCTTGGCGACGCGACCCATCAGTCGCGAGAACCCGTACATCTCGCCCTTGGGGTTGTGGGCCTCCGTGATCCCGTCACTGGTGAGAACCATGAGATCGCCGTTCTGCATGCTGTACGTGCGCTCTTCATATGGCATGCCGGGCATGAGCCCGAGAGGCATACCGGTGGCACGAAGCTCGAGGACCCCATCTGAGGTACGCACGTACGGCAGGTTGTGGCCGGCGTTGGCGAAAACGACCTTCCCTGCGTTGGTATCGATGATTGCGTAGAGGCAGGTGACGAACATGGCCGGCGGGATCTCGGGCACGAGATTCTCGTTCACTTCGGCCAGAACCGCCGATGGTGAGTCGTGTCGGAGTGCAACCGCCCGCAGCATCGACCGACAGGTCGCCATCACCAGCGCCGCTGGGACGCCCTTGTCGGTCACATCGCCAATCACGACTCCAAGGCGGTCTCCGCCGAGGTTGATGAAGTCGTAGAAGTCACCTCCCACGGCCCGTGCCGGGCGGTAGAAGGCATCGACGTTCCAACCAGGGATCGAGGGGAGCTCTTTCGGAAGCAATGTCTGTTGGATCAGGGCCGCAACCTGCAGTTCCTGTTCGATGCGCTCCCGTTCCTTGGCCTCGGCCTGTTGCTCGCGGACCAACTGGGCGACCTTCATCGCCGGTGCGACCTGGGAGGCCAGGTTTCCGAGGAGACGACGGTCGTCGGTGGAGTAGGGCTGATCGGAGAGCCTTTGACCCAGATACAGGGCGCCTAGAAGCTCGCCCTGGCCGATGAGGGGGACGACGAGTTCGATCCCCTCCTCTTTGAGACGGCTTATCGTCGGAGAGTCGACCTCGATCGACGAGACTTCGACCGGACCACCGACGGAGAGGAGCAGGGTTTCGAGCGTGTCGCCAGGTGGAATCTCCACAGGGTCCAGGGCCCTCGTCGGAGATACCGACGGCGCGATTCCCGCTTCTGCGGTCTCGTCGCTCTTCTTGGAGCGTCTTGTCAGCTGCACCATGTGGTCATCCTCCTCTCCAACCGTCCCGAAATCGTTACGACATCTGAATTGTCGCCACGCTTCAACGGCCTCTCCGTCGGCAAAGTTACTGTCGGGTCACCTGCAACGGGGTGGGTGTCTGGACGAGTCTCGAGGTGGCCGTTACCAGGCGACCTCCCAAGGCCCTGGCCATGCCGTCGCAGCCGTTGTACATGACATAACGGTGGGCGAAGGCGAAGCCAGGCCTCGCAATCCCTGCGATCGTGTTCATCCACTTCTTGGTGGTCGAGACATACCAATCGAACCGGACGTGTGTCCCGTTGTCCCTGGCTTCGAGGTGGTGAGTGCCAGTGCCAATCAGATCTCCCCGCACCGCGGTGACCACCTTGTTGGGCCTGTCCACCTCGATGGCTTTCGTCTCGAAGTGCATCCTGTATCCGAGCGGGCTCTGGATTGTGTAGGCACCCGTCCGCCCGATCCCGTCGTCGTCACCGGCATCGAGGAGACGCGACTCTTTGACGCCAGGCCACCACTCCGAGTAGCTCTCGGGATGAGAGGCGAGTTCGAAGACCTCCTCGATGGGTGCGGTCAGCAGCCACTCGGTCTCGAACATGTAGTAGGCCATTGGAAGAACCTCCTTTCCTCCCTTTATGCCAGCCGACCGCTACGGGAGCGTTACGGGCTCTTCGAGCGTGTTACCGCTTCCGGGAACCGACACCTATCGGCATCTCATGAAGGAGCCTGCTTGACCCAAACACCGACCGACGACGGTTGGGTGGTCTGCTCGACGACACCGATCCAACCATCGACCAACGACTTCGTATCGATGTCGTTCTGCAGCGAGGCAGCGAACTCGTCCATGACTCGTTCAGCGTCATAGCGAGATCGGTTGAAACGACGATCGACGATGTTCTGGACGCGACGTCGGAGCGGATTGAAAGCAGCGGCGACCGCGAGGGTGGTGGCGGCGACCACCGGCGGGCTGTCGAACCGAGTCCCCACCACAGCTGCCACCGTCGCAACCACACCGGCGAGTAGCCCGACGACAATCGAGTAGCTGATAGTCCTGGAGACGATCCGGTCGATCTCGTAGAGGCGGTAACGGACGATCGCGAGGGACATGGCCACCGGGATGGTCGCCACGGCCAGAGCGAACGCCCAGTCCGTGTCGAAGCCAAACTCAGAGCCCAGAATGCCGAGGACGGCACCGATGAACACCAGGACTCCGGCCAGAGAGAGCCACCGCATCTGGAGACGAACGAGTCCGGTGGCCTTTCTGGCCCGAACGACGAAGTCCACAACGGCGGTGAGCGACGAGAGCATGACGATCACACCCGGGAGGTCGCCCAACGTTTCAGATCCTGGGACGGCCCACGGGTTAGCAACACCATCCAGGTGATAGATGTCCTCGAGGAGTGGCGTCACCGCAGCTCCGAAGAGACCCGCCGAAACCAGAACGACGAACAAAGCCCGGCGCCACCCGCGCGGGACGGTTCCCTCAGGGAACAGAAGAAACAGCGCACCAAGCCCGATCGTGATCGATGGGAACCAGAGTGCATCGACCGTGATCAGGAATGGGAGGTTGCACGACCCCAGGGGTGCACACGATGCGGCATAGCCAATCGCCAGCTGCTGCAGGGCGGTGAGAAACCCCATGACAGTCGCCAGCCAGCCGATGGGGTTCTTCGGGAGTCGAACCAGGATCACCGTCCCGGCCGTGACCATCGCCAGCCCTGTCAACAACGTCACCCATCGAACCGGAGCCGACTCCGGTGCGGTCCCCGGATCAGGCCCCGCGGTGATTATCAGGAACGCCGCCAACACGACGACGACAACCGACAGCCCCCACAGGATCCAGGGGAATCGATAGCGGATCATCTCAGCCAGACCCCGACGGTCGCTGGCTGCATCGTGGTCGCGACCACCTGGACCCAGCCATCGACAATCTCACCTACGTCTGTTTCGTCCCGAAGCGAAAGGGCGAACTCGTCCATCACCCGCTCGGCGTCGTATTTCGAGCGATTGAATCGCCGATCGACGAAGTTCTGCACCCGGCGTCGCAGGGGGGTGAACAGGGCCGCCACTCCCAGTGTGATGGCAGCGACCACCGGGGGGTCGTCGAATCGAGTACCCACGAGCGTCGCAACCACCGCAACAATGCTGGCCAGCAAGCCAACCACCACTGCGTACGTGACAGTCCTCGAGATGAACCGATCGATGTCGTACAGCCGATAGCGGAGCACAGCGAGTCCTACGGCCACTCCGACTCCTACGAGCGACATCGGGAGCAGGAGATCTACGAGACGAGAGTCCTCTCCTCCCGAGATCAATGCCAACACGGTGTACACGGAGGCGAAAAAGCCGACCGCGAACACGAGGCCCCGGAGTTGCTGACGCTCGATCGAAGAAGCCCGTCTGAAACGTAGGCCCATCGAGACCAGGCCCGCCCCCAACAGAACCAACAAGCTCCACTGAAAAGCGTTGCTCATCAGTGGGCTATCCCAGAAGTCAGAGATGAATCCGATCGGGTTGGCGACAGTCCAGGCGTCATCGAGAGCGGAAACGCTCTCCGCAAACAGGCCCGTCAAGAGAACGTAGGACGCTGAAGCCAGTTCGAGAACCAGGAAGGGGGTCCAACCCTTTGAAAGGGGCCTCCCGGTTGGAAATGTCAGCATCAGGTGAAAGATCGGGAAGATGAAGAAGACCCACGCCAGACTCCCGAGGACGAGGAAGATCGCCAAGGGCACGCTCACGAAGTCGGGCCGCTCGACCGGTACCAAGACTTCGGCGAGAACGCTCGCCGTCATGCCCGTGCAGACGAAAACCATCACCCAGCCGATCGAATTGCGCGGCTGTGTGGAGACGATGGCCGCACCAACGGTTCCATAGACCGGACCGACGAGGAGGAACATCGCAGTCCCGATGATCCCTGTTAGATCGTCACCCAGATCAGCGTCCGACCAGCCAAGGAGAACTGTCACGGGTGCGAGAACGCCTATCAGTATCGAGGCCCCCGCAATCGACCATGAGAGGACCTTCGGCCAACGAATCGACGCGCTCATTCCTTGCGGACCCATACCCCGACCACGGACGGGTGCATCGTCTCCGACACAACCCCCCGCCAGCCCTCCAGCACCGCCCCCCCGTCAACCTCATCGCGCAGTGAACGAGCGAACTCGTCCATCACCCGTTCGGCGTCATACCTGGAGCGGTTGAACCTGCGGTCGACTACTCGCTGGACTCGACGACGCAACGGATTGAACACGGCTGCTACGCCGAGGGTCGTACCGGCCACCAACAGCGGATCGTCAAAGCGGGTTCCGACGAGGGTCGCGACCAACGCCACTACACCGACGAGTAGCGCGGCGACCACGGCGTAAGTGACAGTGCGAGAAATGATTCGATCGATGTCGTAGAGCCGGTACCGGAGGATCGCGAGAATCACCGACACCGGAAGCGAAAGCAGACCGATGGTGACTGTGACATCCACCCATGTCGGTACGGGGACATACCCCAGACCTTCCAGCACGGTCTCCAAGAGAAACCCGGCAACGACCAGGGCGCCTGCCAGCAAGAACCACTTCAGCTGCTGTCTCTCCGGACCCCTTGCGCGCACGACTCTGAGGATGAGGCTCACCACCGCCAGAACGAACAGGATCCCGGCGACTGCGAAGAGCGGGCCGGAGATGCTCCCGAACTCGGGGTTCGGGAGCCCTGCAATACCAATCGGGTTAGCAACCCATTCCAGGCACCCGACTGTCTCGACGGAGTCCATACAGAGTTCCTCGGCGAAGGTGTAGAGAAAAAACGTCACACCTATCGCGCCGAGGATTGCCCACTGGAGCCAACGCCAACGCGAAGAAACGACCTGCCCGGTGGGAAACCAGGCGATCAGCAGCCCGATTGCCATTATCCAGCTCAGCCAGAAGGCGCCGCCGATCGCGTGACCCACGATATGTCCCATGTCTCCGAGCCCACCGGCAACCCCAGCCAGCATCACCGACAATCCCATCGCACCGAGCAACCAACCAATCCGGTAGGCGTCGCTGCGCCAAAGGATCAACGTCCCGAGCCCGATGAATGCCATGCCCGGGATCATTGACGTGAGTGCGTCCGTCAGCGCATCACCGTCGAGCCGCCAAACGTCACCAATGGCTCCCACGAACAGGACTGCGGTCAGGAGTCCTCCGACCACCACGAGCCAGATGGCCTGACGTGCCGATCCTCTCACTTCGACATACGCCATGTTGGGAATCGTGCCATCTCAGCGTTACGCAAACGGTACGAAATGAAGAAAGTCGGAAACGTCACGGAATCGTGAAGTCGGCATAGCCGTAACGGCTGGGTTAACTTCCGGCCGGAAAGGGAGCGAGTTGCTGGACATACGGCTTCTAGGGCCGCCGGTCGTGCTCGTCGACGGCAGGCCGATCGATGTAGACACCAAGAAGGCGATCGCCCTGCTCGCTTATCTGGCGATCGAGGGCTCAGCCGAGCGAGATGCGCTGGCGGCGCTGTTCTGGGCCGATTCGTCCCCGGAGCGGGCGAAGGCGACACTTCGCCGCACACTCTCGGCCCTCCGAGGCGGGGTGGGTCCTGACACCCTGGAGGCCGACAGACAGAGAGTCTCCCTCGTCGGATACCACGAGTGTGACGTGAAGGTTTTCGAAGCCCTGGTCGAAGAGACCACGACCCATGAACATGCCCCGGCGGACGTGTGCCCCCTCTGCGTCGCACCGCTGGCCCGGGCCGCGGCCCTGTATCGCGGTGACTTCCTCGGCACTTTCCACGTACGTGATGCACCGGAGTTCGAGGACTGGGCGAGACCGGTCACGGAATCGATCCGTATCCGGGCCGGTGAGGTGTTCAAGCGACTGGCCATGGCCCACGCCGCAACAGGCGACTACTCGGCCGCCATCGAGACCACGGCTCGCTGGATTGGCCTCGACGAGTTGCACGAGCCGGCCCACCGACAACTGATGCTGCTCCATGCCTGGACCGGGGACCGTCCCGGCGCCGTTGAGGCCTACAACAGTTGTGTCGCCATCCTGGATCGGGAACTCGGCGTAGCTCCGCTCGAGGAGACCACCGAGCTCTTCGATGCGATTCTCGACGAGGATCTGCCGCCCGCCCCGGCGCAGCGGCGTGGGACGAAACCTGTCCGGGCCACGGTCGCCGCACCAGCGCAGGACATGATCGACCGCCAGGCCGCTGTCACCACCCTGAGCACCGCACTCGACTCAGCGATGAGCTCCGGCCAGGTCTGTGTGATCACCGGCGACTCGTGGATGGGGAAGACGAGACTTCTCGAGCATCTGGCTGCCGAATCCGGGTCGCGCGGCTTTCGAGTCGTTGCATCGCGTGCGTTCCGCGCCGAGAGCAACCTCCCGTACGGGGTCGCGACTCAGCTCCTACAGGGAATCCTTTCCACCTCTGGGGCGGTAGCACTCGACCCATGGGCGACACTCGAACTCGCCAGGCTGGAGCCACGGTTGGCCCCGGGCCAGTCGGTGCCAGCCACCGATCGACAAGGTCAGGTCCGACTTGCTGAGGCGTTCCTCAGCCTGGTCGCAGGAGTGGCCGCACAGACACCCCTCGTCCTCACTGTGGACGATCTCCAGTGGGTGGATCCAGCATCGGCGGCCCTCATCTCATACCTGGTGCGGAGAGCAAAGCGAGGTCGGATGCTGCTGGCCCTAGGTAGCCGAAGTCTGGACGCCCTCCCCGAGCCCCTCGACGACATCTCTGCCGTGGACGCTTGGTTCATCCACCTGACGCCGCTGATGGCTGGGGACCTGACCGACGCTCCCACCGCGGACCTCGACCGCATCCTCCAGGCGACCGGAGGGATCCCACTCTTGGTGAAAGAAGCCATAGACACCGGAATCGAGCCCAGCTCGCCAAGTGTCCTTCGTTACATGGAGTCCCGCCAGAGCCGCCTTTCAGACCTGGCGCGGCAGGTACTGGCTGCCGCAGCCGTCCTCGACGGCATGTGCGACGCCGGCTTGCTTCGGGACACCAGCGGTCGAACCGACGAAGAGATCGTCGAAGCTGTCGAGGAGTTGGTTGCGGCGGGGTTGATCCGTGAAGAGCTGGACGGACTACTTGCCTTCACCCTCGATGTCCTCGAGGCGGTGACATATGAAGGAACATCGCTCATTCGTCGGCGGCTCCTCCACCGGCGCGCTGCCGAGGCCATGCAGGCGAGGCCCCGAGCTCGAACCGACGCTCGACTCGCAACCGCGATCGCAGGTCATCTCCGACATGCTGGCAGTGAAGACGCCGCTGAGTGGTATCGGCTGGCGGGTGACCTCGCCCGGTCCGTGTTCGCCCACGACGAGGCTGTCGTCGCCTACGAGACAGCCATCGCGCTCGAGCACGACTCCGTCCCTGAGCTGAGGCTGGCCCTCGGCGAGCTGGCAATGGCACGCGGGGACTACCCCACCGCCACTCGCGAGCTCAGGGCCGCAGCTGCCCAATCAATCGGGCCGCAGCTTGCTGTCGTCGAGCACCGGCTCGGCGACCTCAACCGGATTCTGGGACGGTTCGACCTCGCCGAGGAGAGCTTCAGCAGTTCTGAGCCTGCGCATCCCGAGCCAGCCGAGCTCTATGCCGACTGGGCACTACTGCGTCACAGAGTCGGTGACTCCGACGGTGCGGCGGGGCTCGCCAGCAAGGCAGTCGCCCTTGCCGAGAATCTGCATGATGCCGATGTGCTCGCACGGGCCGTCAACATCCTCGGCGTCGTGACATCAACTCCTGACGATGCACTCGCTCACCTCGACCGCGCCCTGAGCCTGGTTGAGGAAGACGACCCGGCCCGTATGGCTGCCCTGAACAACAAGGCCCACCTCCTGGCCCGGCAGGGCGACCTGCCAGCCGCTCAGGATCTGGTGCGCGAAGCCATTGCCATAGCTCAGAGGTCGGGCCATCGGCATCACCAAGCAGCTTTGCTCAACCACCTCGCCGATCTCCATCACGCCGAGGGAGACGAAGACGCGGCAGAAGCCGCCCTCACCGAAGCCGTGACGATCTTCGCCGACATCGTTGCCGACGACTGGGAACCCGAGGTGTGGCTCCTTCGCGAATGGTGAGCAGGAACGTTCTGGGCGCATAAACCCCCTGTTTCCGGCGGTTTTATGCGCCCAGAACGAGTTCCTGCACCCGGTCCAGGGGCAAGGCGTGGGCCGTTCTTCCTTTCTGGCCGGTCATGGTCTCGGCGGCGCACAGGGCGTTGAGGATGGACTCCTCCGTGGCGTCGGCGGCGGCATGGAAGAGGTCGTCCATTCGCTCGTTCGGGTGGCTGGTGACAGTCCAGGGCTCACCGTCAGCCGGTAGATCGTTGCCGGTGGAGAACGCCAGGAAGATGTCGCCGGAGGAGTTGTGGCCGTATCCACCCACCCGGCCCAGACCAACGGTGAGCCGCTTCGCCAACCTGTGGCACTGAACCGGCAGTAGAGGGGCGTCGGTGGCGGCGATGACGATGATCGATCCACCGTTCGGAGGCTCCTTCCATGCCGATGGGACCTCGTCGGTGCTGATGTGCGCGCCTATTGGGAATCCGTCGACTCTTAAATCCACCCGCCGGCCGTAGTTGGCCTGGACCAGCACGCCCACCGTGTGATCGCCCACGACCCGGGACGAAGTTCCGATCCCACCCTTGAAGGTGTGACAGATCATCCCCGTGCCACCTCCGACGCATCCCTCGGCAACGGGCCCTCCAGCTGCCGACTCGTACGCCTCGCGGGCATTTTCCTCGGTGAGGGGAAACGAGTTGATGTCACTGAGCCACCCATCCCAGGTCTCGCCGACCACCGGGAGATGGAAAGCCTGATCCACTCCGGATTCGACCCCTGCCTTCACCAGGAAGTCCCGCACCATCCCAACCTGGTGAGTGTTCGTGATACCGATTGGTGAACCGACAAGACCCGTCTCCTCGATCCAGGGAAGACCGGTCATCTCGCCGTTGCCGCTGAGGTTGTGCCACGCGGCGAACGCATAGTTGCCCCAGATGTCCCCGTCGCGAGGAACGATCATGGTCACCCCGGTCCTGGCAACGGTTGGCTCGTCTCTGATCATGGTGGAATGGCCGACACGCACCCCGGGAACGTCTGTGATTGCGTTGAGGGCTCCTGTCGGGAGGTTCCCGATCTCGATGCCAAGGTCTCTGAGTCGTGATGTCACCGCGATCGGAAGCTACCCACCGGAGTACCGTGCCGCGCATCATGAACTCGCTCTTCGGTCGCGGTTCCGGACTCCCCGCCGTGGAGCGGGCCCACGGATGCTGGGTGACCGATACCAACGGGAATCAGTATCTCGACGGAGCATCGGGCGCCCTCGTCGTCAACATCGGGCACGACGACTCCCGGGTGACCACTGCCATCAGGAAGCAACTCGACTCGATCTCCTATGCCCACCCGACGGCCTTCACCTCGGAGGTGTCGGAGAGATATGCCGACCTCCTGGTGGAGCGTTTGCCCATGGACACCCCGAGCGTCTATCCAGTCGCCGGAGGCTCCGAGGCAGTCGAGACCGCGCTCAAGGCAGCCCGCGCCTTCCATCTCGCCAACGGGCAACCTGAGAGGTCAGTCATCATCGGACGCGAGTTGTCGTATCACGGCAACACCCGCGGAGCCTTGGACGTGTCCGGTCGCGACTCACTCCGCGCCCCATACGAGCCGTGGCTGGGACACGCCGGTCGGGCACCAGGAGTGCTGGAGTATCGCTGCCCCAACCCCGGTCACCCTCGGGGATGCGCCGCCTGGCACGCCGCGATGCTGGAAGCCGAGATCCAAAGGTTCGGGTCGCATCGGGTGGCGGCGTTCATAGCCGAACCAGTTGGCGGAGCGGCCAGCGGAGCAGCAGTGCCCCCCGATGACTACTGGGACGCGATCACCGGGGTCTGCCGCAAGCACGGTGTCCTCCTGATCGCCGACGAGGTGATGACCGGATTCGGCCGCACGGGCGAGTGGTTCGCCTCGGAGCATTTCGGGCTGGTGCCGGACATCATGACGATGGCGAAGGGGGCCTCCAGCGGATACTGGCCACTCGGAGTCTGCGCCCTCTCAGGGAAAGTCACCGAAGCCCTCGAGAGCGGCGGTTTCGTGCACGGATTCACATACTCGCATCACATTGTCGGATGCGCCGCGGGTGCAGCCGTCATCAAGCGGATGGAACAGCTGGGACTGGTGGAGCGGGCCCGGCGTCTCGGCCCGACCCTCGAGACCGCACTCCGCGATGCAACCGCCGAACATCCGGCCGTCGGCGATGTTCGCGGCATCGGTCTCCTATGGGCGATCGAACTGGTTGCAGATCGCGACACCGGGGAGCCGTTCCCCGCCGAGGAGAGGGCAGCCGCCCGTCTCACCGCCCTGGCCAAGGACGTAGGTCTTCTCCTCTACCCATCGACCGGGGTGGCCGGCAACGGCCTGGGAGACCTGGTGATGGTGGGGCCACCATTGATCATCAGGGAAGAGGAGATCGAGATGCTTGCCGACCGGCTGGCCAAGGCGTTGGCAGGACTCACGTGACTCTGGTCGCGGTGTGGTCTGACCAGGCGCGCGCACACGACCCCGACGGCGAGGTCTGGATCGGGGTCAGGATCGACGGCGACGAAGGCCCGGAGCGAGCGGATGCCATGAAGGCGGCGATCGACGGCCTGTCGCTCCCGATCGTCCAACCCATCAGCCACGGTGACGAGGCAATCACCGCGGTGCACGACGCCGGGATGCTCGACTATCTCGCCACCGCTCACGACGAATGGGTGAAGGCTGGTTATCCGATCGACCCGGGACAGGACCGTGTCGTCGCCTATGCCTTTCGGCACCCCGGAGCGTTCGGACACGTCCCCAATCGTCTCCCCAGAAGTCGCACGGCGATGGCCGGTGTGTACTGCATGGACACCTGTACCGTCCTCGGACCCAACTCCTACCGCGGCATCAGGTACGCGGTGGACGCGGCGCTGACCGCCGCCGACCAGGTGCTGGCAGGAGTCGGCCATGCCTACGCCGCGGTCCGGCCGCCCGGCCACCACGCCGGGACTGACTATTTCGGCGGATCCTGCTATCTGAACAACACCGCCGTGGCCGCACACCACCTCGCCGCGGAGACCGGGGCTCGGGTCGGGATCGTCGACATCGACGCCCACCACGGGAATGGGACGCAGCAGATCTTCTACGAACGGGATGACGTTCTGTACACGTCGGTCCACGTCGACCCGGGTGAAGGCTGGTTCCCCCACTGGTGCGGGTTTGCCGACGAGACCGGTTCGGGTGCGGGCTCGGGATGGAATCGAAACCTGCCTTTGGCGCCAGGTACCGGGGACGAAGGTTTCGTGGCGGCAGTCGAGACAGCGGCCGAAATGGTCGAGGCCGCTGGTTGCGAGACACTGGTCGTCTCCCTCGGCGTGGACGCTGGAGCCGCCGATCCTGAATCTCCGCTCCAGGTCACGAATAGTGGTTTCGCCAGGGCGGGACAGGTCCTCGTCGACCTCGACAGACCAACCATCCTGGTCCAAGAAGGGGGCTACCACCTGTTGGCCCTGAGAGAGGATGTGACCGCTATCTTGGCCCGATTCTCCGTGGATGGAGGCGACGTCGATGGGGTCGACACCATGGCTGGGTCGGGATGAAATTGGCGGTGTGCCGAGTCAAGTTCGGCCTGACTTTCTGTTGCCTCCACACTGGCGTCTCGACTCGGTCTACGCCACGGAGCGTCCCCACCACCCTTCGATAGCACCAGACGGCTCATCGGTTGCATTCGTCCTGTCCTCGGCGGGCACCTCCGACATCTACACGGTCGACATCACCGGAGGTCAGGCAACCAGGTTGACCACGAACCGTGTGCTGGCCAGCTACTGGGAGGACTCCGGCCCGCTCTGGTCGCCTGACGGCAGCCGGATCGCCTACACCTCAGGAGACCACACTTATGTGGTGGACGCGGACGGTGGTCCACCCCACCGCATTCCCGATGTCTCGTTGGGAGCCTGGCTCGACGACGAGCGACTGGTGGTGGTGGTCGAGCGGAAACGGACCACCCGTCTCGCAGTCGTGGCGGTGGCGGACCCGTGGCCCCAACCCTTCGGACCCACGGGAGGCGACGTCGGCCAGGTCAGCGTGGCCGACGATGGGAGGGTGGTCGCCACGTTCTGGCCTCGTGACGACTTCAGCCGAGCCGATGTCGTCGTAGCCGTCCCCGGTGGCAGCTGGGACACAGTGGCCGGGCATCCGGACCGCCGCGCTCTCGACGCGGCGATCAGCGGTCACAAAGTCGCGTACATCCTCGAAGATGGTGAGTGGCGGGCCGTGTACGTGAGCGATCTCGACGGCAGCGACCACGTCGTGCTCGCCAAGGACGACGCCGACTTCGGCGATCTGAGCTGGAATCACAACGGATCGAGCCTCGTCGCAACCCGCACCAGGCATGGCCAGGCCGATCTGGTCGTGATCTCAAGCGATGGAGCCTCGCGGACGCTGGCCAGCGGAGGGTTCTGGCAGACCCCGGTCTGGGCAAACGATGCCGTGGTGGCGATCCACGAGTCACACGACCGGGCTCCCCGGCTGGTGCTGGTGGCGAATGACGGCGAGACAGATCTCTACGACGGAGCGACCGCGGCAGTTTCGGCGGCACCTCATCGCAGCTTCGAGCGGATCACCTTCGCCGGACCCGGCGGCCTGGAGATCGAGGCCTTCCTGTTCCGGCCGGACGACACCTCGAAGCCGGTGCCGGCGGTCGTGTACCCGCACGGTGGCCCCACCTCGGTCTACGGCGACGAGTGGGACGGGCACGCCCAATACTTCATCGACAAGGGTTACGCCTGGCTGGCACTCAACTTCCGGGGCTCCACCACATACGGTCTCACCTTCGAGCGGGCCAACCATGACGACTGGGGCGTCGGTGACACCGGTGACTGCATCGCCGCCGCTCACTATCTCCGAGGCCTCGACTGGGTGGACGGTGAGCGAATCGCCATCTTCGGCGCCAGCTACGGCAGCTATATGGCACTCACTGCCCTGGTCCACCCGAACAACCCATTCGCATGTGGGGTTGCCAAGTACGGCGACTGCGACATCCTGACATCGTGGGCCCAGGGGGACCGCGCCGGCGTTGACGACCTGGAGAGGATGATGGGACACCCCTCGGACAACCGCGCCGCATATCGGGCCGGATCGCCGATCCACGAGATCGATCGCATCGATCGGCCGATCCTCATCGCACACGGAGAGAAAGACGCCAGAGTGCACGTCAAGCAGGCAGAGGAACTCGTCGCCGCACTGAAGAGGCTCGACAAACAATACGAGTACGTGACGTACCCCGAGGAGGGTCACGGCTTCTTGCGGCGGGAATCACAGATCGACTTCTACAAACGCCTCGAGAGATTCCTCGACTGGCATCTGATGTGAGCTGATCGCCTGTCTTGGGGTGACGGGGCAAAGGGCTTCCCGTCGCTGGCCCGGTCCCGTCTGACCGTCTCGAGATGGGTCTGGCGACCCTCAAGGAATCCAGCACCCATACCGACAGAACGGTGATGACAGCTTCGGCACCCGTGATGAGAGCTTGGGCAACCCGCCCACTCGGCAAGGCCGCGAGAGTGGCCATCGCTGCCGGTGGGATGGTGCTCGGCACCCTGATCCTCACATTTGCCGCAATCGCCCCCACAGGATCCTGGCTTCTCGTGGTGTTCGGGGTGGGCGTGGCCGCATTGTCGGTCCGGGCCGCTCGGATCCCCTCGGCGGGCCGTCTAGTCACCCTGACGGCGATCACGATGACCGCGCTGGCATCGATCCAGGTTTTCTGAAACGACCGGGACCCGCTAAGGGAAATCCCGAACGCTGCAACGGCCGCCGGCTTACGGTGGCCGTTGCCCGTCAATGGTCTCTCCCATCGAGCCTGCACCACGTCCCGCAGAGCGAGACCGCCTGCAGGTTCGAACAAAGCGCTTGCGACTCGATCACCTCGAACCTGCACCATGTCCCGCAGAGCGAGACGGCGTGCAGGTTCGACGTGAGGACTCGTCACGGATATCGGGGACATTCCCCATATACAGGTGGCCGACCGGTCTACATGATGGATATCAAGAGGGACTATCGGATTCGCACAATGTCCCTCGGAGCGACAATGGGGACCTCACCTGGAGGGCTGCATCAGCGGCCCTCCAGGCCCGTTCTCAGGAACAGATAGACAGGGTGTCAGCTAACTTCCCGCCGATGGCGGTAGCGAGTTTCAGCCATCGCGGGAGTCCGGAGCTCGAGGCGACGCTCCGCCGCATGGTCGTGGTGTTCAGATTCCTCGGATGGATCTGGATGATGCTCCTGGTCGTCGTCACGGTCCTCTCCGACCCGCCACCGAGGATCTGGATCGTCTACGCCACCGTCGGATTGGCCACTGTTTGGACCGCACTCACCTGGTACATGGCGCGAAAACGACCGGTGCAGCTGTCGGGGCCGGTCTGGTTCGTGTTCGACACAATCGTCATGCTCGCCATCGGCGCGGCCTCTGTCGCCTCAGGGGCGGATGAGCTGTATCACGGCGGGCTCCCCCTCTCCTACGTCTTCGTGGGTGCCCTATGGGGTGGTCTTCCTGGTTCCCTGATCGCTGCAGTGCTGCTCGCTGCGGAGCAGTTCGCGGTCCACGTCATCGCCGACCTCGGGGCGGTGCGTGCCGCAGGGAGCATCATCTTCTTCATAGTCGCCGCCATCGTCGGGTGGACGTTCGACCGTCTCCGCGACTACGACATCGCTCGGCAAGCCGCCGAAGGAGCGCTGGCGGCGGAACGGGAAGCAGTAGCAGCCCACGAGGCACGAGTCACCATGGTGAACAAGCTCCACGACTCGGTGCTTCAGACGTTCCACGCCATCCGGATGGGCGCTGACGACCCCGCCCAGTCCCGCTATCTCGCAAGACGCCAGGAGCGAGAGCTGCGTCGCAACATCGAGGAGTGGCGCTCCCAGTACGACAAGAGCTTCAGGGCGGCCTTGCTCGCTGTTCGAGACGATGTCGAAGACATCCATCGGGTGGAGATCGAAGCTGTCATCCGCGACGACACCGCCCT
>DASTOM010000013.1:0-24380 GCA_035762545.1 Acidimicrobiia bacterium | reverse complement strand
GTCGATGTGGGCGGCGGCCTTTTCCGGGGTGTATCCGCTGATCTCTTCGCTCACGTTGATCAGACCCCCGGCGTTCACCACGAAGTCCGGTGCGTAGAGGATCCCCCGCCCGGCGAGACGAACGGCGTCCTCGTCGGTGGCGAGCTGGTTGTTGGCGCTCCCCACGATCGCCTCGCAATTCAGCTTGGGGATGGTCGTGGCATTGAGACCGGCACCGAGTGCGCAGGGGGAGAAGATGTCACAGTCGACGGTGTAGATCTCGTCCTGCTCCACGGGTTTGACACCGAAGGCCTCGACGGCCATCTCGATCGCAGGCTCGTAGGCGTCGGTGACGATCACGTCGGCCCTGGCTTCGACGAGGAGTCGGACGAAGGCCGATCCCACCTTCCCCACTCCCTGCACGGCAAAGCGCCTGCCCGCCAAATCGGGTGAGTCCCACAGCTTCTCGGCCACGGCCCGTGTCGCCGCGAAGAGGCCTCTCGCTGTCACGGGGGACGGGTCACCCGCTCCACCCAGGGCTACGGAGTTGCCGAGTGCCCAGCGGGTCTCGGCGCGCACCATGTCCATGTCGGTGGTGGTCGTTCCCACGTCCTCAGCGGTGATGTAGCGGCCCTGAAGGGAGTCGACGATCCGACCGTAGGCACGGAAGAGACGCTCCGTCTTCAGGGTGCGGGGGTCGCCGATGATGACCGCCTTGCCTCCACCGAGGTCGAGACCGGTCACCGCCGCCTTGTAGGTCATCCCCTTGGAGAGCCGGAGGACGTCCTCGAGGGCGTCTTCTTCCGATTGGTACGGAAAAAAGCGAGTCCCGCCTAGAGCGGGACCCAATGCGGTGCTGTGTATGGCGATTATCGCCCTGAGGCCGGATACCTTGTCGTAGCCATAGAGGATTTGCTCGTGGCCCTCGATGGCTACGGCATCGAATACACCCAAAGTCTCCGACCTCCTCGAATCTGGAACGGGGCGGACCCCAATGTTACCGACAGGATCAGACTTCTGTCCGGGCGGCTTGGTTGCACGATGTGCCAGGATTAGCCCATGACGAAGTCGTCCTATCTGAGGGTGTACTCACCGCAGGTGTCCGGCTCGTCCGATCCGGTCCCTGGATTCGTCAGGAGCTACGGGATCCTCTCCGAGGTCGAGGGTGACAGCCACTGGACCGTCGAATGGGAGGGACGTCGTCTCGTGTGCCCCCGCAACCTCCGTCTTCGAGTCCTGGAGTCCACTGTCGCCTTCGCCAACGCCTTCCGGGGGATGGGGGCCGGGCTCATTCCAGAGGCTGCGGCGCAGGCCGCCGACCGCGAGCTCAAGCGTTATCACCAGAGCCATCCCGAACACCGCTCCCACATCCTCACCTCGGCGTGGCATGTCCCGGTGCGCTGGTTCGCCGCTTTCGACCCCTCCGAGAAGCAGATCTATGAGACCGAGGAGGGCCCGCGGATCCGGTTCCGCACCAACATCGACAAGGCCCGGCGACGGATCGTCGAGGCCCTCGAGATCTTGAACCGGCTGTCGGTCTTCGCCGGCCCGGCGCAGGAGCTCGCCCAAGTCCTCGACTGGCTGGAGCCGTTCCCCGACGGCTCGATGGTCGAGCTCGACTACGGAGAGGTGTCGACACTCTTCGACCCCGACCAGTTGATCTTCGACGACTCGTGTGAGCAGGTCCGGGAGTCACTCGAGGCTCTGGATGCCGGTGACATGATGCGGGCCGGTGAGTGTTACGGCCGGGTGGTCACCCGCTGGGCCCCCGCCTTCTCGGTCACCTTCAGCAACTAAATCCGCCCGACTTTCGAGAGTCTGGGCTGTAGACCCCGCTGAGCGATGTCTACAGCCCTGGGGCGCAGAAATTTCTTGGAACCCGGGAACCGTCCCGTAATCTGCGGCGTCCAAACCTTGTGAACAGATGCACAAGCATCGGAAAGTTCACTTTCCTCCAAACTTGCGACACACGTGGGGTCTCCCCGGTCACGCCGGAGGATTCGTCCACAGAGTGGAGACCATCCCGTCACTTTCCCGAGTGGCATCCCTTCTCCTCATCCCATCTCCACTCGTGTCGCTCGTCATTGCGGGGCTCCGGATCCCACCAGCCCGGGGCCTCGCAATGGCCTTCCTCCCACCCTCCCGGGGCGTTTTTCCATCCATAGACCGGTTCTGTCACCATCGTCGGCTGACATGAGCGTCCTTCCCTGGCATCTCCTGCCCGACAACTCCAGGACCGACGACGACGGTCGTCTCTCCATCGCCGGATGCGACCTCATCGACCTCGCCGCCGAGTACGGGACACCTCTTTTCGTCTATGACGAAGACCATGTGCGGGCCCGATGTCGAGAGGCCGTTGCCGCATTTCCCGACGGTGTCGCCTACGCCACCAAGGCCTTCTTGTGCACCGCGATGGCGAGGCTGGCCTATGAGGAGGGAATGAACCTCGATGTGGCGACCGGTGGCGAGCTCCACGTTGCGATGGCAGCAGGAGTCCCTGCAGAACGGTTGATATTCCATGGCAACAACAAGTCGGTCCGTGAGCTTCACGCCGCGGTGACAGCGGGAGTGGGGACGATCGTCATCGACTCGCTGTCCGAGATCGACAGACTCGTCTCCGTCCTGGACAGTGAAGACGCCACGACACGGGTGATGGTCCGGGTCAACCCCGGGATCGAGGCACACACCCATGACTTCCTGCTCACCGGGGCAACCGACTCCAAGTTCGGTCTCAGCCTCGTCGGGGATGTCGCGGCATTGGCCGTCGCCAGGATCCGGGCCAATCCGCGGATGGATCTCATTGGGGTCCACGCCCATGTCGGCAGCCAGGTCTTCGATGTCGGCTCGTTCGCCAAAGCAGTCGAGGTGCTCGGTGGCTTCGTCGAGGAGATCGACGTCGGGTCACTCTCCCTCGGCGGGGGGCTCGGTGTGCCCTATGTAGAGGGCGAGTCAGCACCCTCCATAACGGATTGGGGCGAGGCGATCCGGTCCGCCCTCGATGGCGCCGGGCTCACCACCAAGGTCCACGCAGAGCCGGGTCGGTCGATCGTCGCCCGCTCCGCTGTCACGCTGTACACAGCGGGGACGATCAAGGACATTCCCGGAGTTCGGACCTATGTGTCCGTCGACGGTGGGATGAGCGACAACCCACGGCCGGTCCTCTACGGCAGCGGTTATGAGGTGTTCCTGGTCCGGTCTACCACCGCAGACCGCGACCGTCCCATCCGGCTCGTCGGCAAGCACTGCGAGTCCGGGGACGTCATCGTTTGGGATGGGAGAGTCCCGTCGCACCTGGAGCTGGGGGACATCCTGGCCACCCCGGTGACCGGGGCATACGGCCACACGATGGGCTCCAACTACAACATGGTCCTTCGGCCCCCTGTGGTCTTCGTCAGCGACGGCGATGCCAGGCTGGTGGTGAGACGGGAGACGTACGACGACCTGCTCGCAAGAGACCTGGGCTGACCAAAGACCCGGCTGAACGAGAGGCCGGCCATAACGTCGGTGTCGTGGATGTATACGAAGTCCTGGTCTGGCTGGGGACCATCACATTCGCAGTCACCGGAGCCCTGGTCGCCGTCTCGAAAGGGTTCGACGTGGTGGGAATCCTCATCCTCGGCTCGGTCACAGCCATCGGCGGCGGGTCGGTACGAGACCTGATCGCCGGTGTCATACCACCCACGGCTCTGACTGACGAGCCTCTCCTCTGGGCGATCGTCGGAACCTGCTTCGTGGTCTTCTTCGTCCATCGTTGGATTCCCGAAGGTCGACTCCTCTACGGCCTCGACACACTCGGGCTGGCGGTATTCGCCTCATTGGGCGCCGCTACCGCCCTGAGTCTCGGCTTCGGGTTCTGGGGTACGGTCTTTGCGGGCGTGGTGAGCGGAGTCGGCGGCGGTGTCATACGCGACGTCCTCGCCGGGGAGATCCCCGGCATCCTCTATCGGTCAGGCGACTTCTACGCCACCGCCGCCGCCGGCGCCGCCGGGGCCGTCTTCCTGGCTCAGGGGCTGGGCCGCGACCTGTTCCTGCTCGTCGGCGTGGCTGTCGGAGTCGGCCTCCGGGTCGGTCCCCGAATGCTCGACCTCAGACTGCCGGTGGCCAGGACGGATCACCTAACGTCGCCCGATGCCCTGGATTGACGCCCCCCACGAGGACGAGTGGGATTCCGACCTCTCCGGGTTGAAAGACGAGGTCATCGACCCATCCCACGACCGGGTCGATTGGATCATGCGGATCCATGCCCTGGACCCGGGGAGCATGGAGGCGCACAACGTTCTCTATCGGCAGGCGATGAAGGGGACGAGGACTCTGCGCAAGGTGGACAGGGAGATGGTCGCCATCGTCGTCTCCAAGGTGAACGACTGTCACTACTGAGTGGTCCATCACCGGCGCGGTCTGCGCCGGTTGCTCAGGGACGACGACCTGGCCGACGCAATCGAGGCGGACTTCGAATTCGCCGACATTTCAGAGAAGCGCAAGACCATGCTGCGCTACGCCGTGAAGCTGACCCAGACTCCCGCCGCCGTCGCCGAGAGCGACATCCAACTCCTCCGTGAGCATGGGTTCTCGGACACCGACATCCTCCACATCGCCGAGGTGACCGCTTACTACGCCTACGCCAATCGCATCGCCGATGGCCTCGGCATCCCGTTGGAGGATTGGATCCCGGAATGAGCTTTCGCTATTTCGCCTACGGCTCCAACCTCTGGCCCCAACAGATCAGATCCCGTTGTCTGTCGGCCCGCCCCGTCGGCACCGGGGTGCTCGACGGTTGGGAATTGGTGTGTGACAAGCCCTCCGTCGACGGCTCGACCAAGTTCAACATCCGTCCCCGGACAGGCGCCCATGTCGCCGGGGTGATCTACGAGGTCGACGAGCGCGATAGCGAGTCACTCGACGAGGCCGAGCCGGTCTACACCCGCGTCGAGGTCGATGTGAACGGACCGGCGATCACATATGCATACGAAGACGAGCCTGCGAGGGCGCGGCCCTACGACTGGTACGTCGCCATGGCCCGGGCGGGTGCAGCCTTCCACGGACTGACAGAGGCCGAGTTCGCCGTCGAGTCCGACCCGGACCCCCTCCTCCCCGGGATCCGACCGGCCGGTCCCGAGGACATGGGTGCGATGGAGGCGGTCCTGCAGCGCTGCCTCACTGCGGACAACGGCCGCT
The DNA here is from genome assembly GCA_035762545.1 of Acidimicrobiia bacterium. Lineage (GTDB taxonomy): Bacteria > Actinomycetota > Acidimicrobiia > Spongiisociales > ZC4RG35 > JANQRA01. Next base: position 19,226 of record DASTOM010000013.1, on the reverse strand, counting down.
ATTCGGCCCACCCCGGCGAGCTCTCCTGGTGGATGTATCACAGCGATCCGACCGTGCACAAGGACACGTGGTGGATGCACGACGAGGACGCCGTGCTGCTCGTGGAGGGGAGCCGTCCAGAGATCAACCTGTTTGCCCTCCCAGGAGTCGACCGGGTTCCGCTTCTGGAATGGGCCCAGATCCGACGTCTCGATGGCGCTGGTGAGCTCGGCTGGATCGGCGACGAGGACCAGGAGATGGTCGAGTATCTGCAGGGCAGCGGCTACGAGAGCGTCCATGTCGACCGGTCCTATCGCTGGGACTTGATCGCCAAGCCGCCACCAACCCCCGAGCTTCCGGATGGATGGGTGCTCCGGCACCTCCAGGGTGAGTCGGAAGCGGACAATCGCCGGGCCGCGTCACACGCCGCATTCGAGTCGAAGATGGACCCCGAGCAACACTTGCAGCGGTATCTCAGATTCATGCGATCTCCGTCGTATCGACCCGAGAGAGACCTCGTCGCTGTGGCCCCGGACGGAACAATCGCCTCGTTCATGATTTGGTGGGCGGATGACTCCGGGATCGCTCAGATCGAACCGTTCGGCACCCATCCCGACTTCCATCGGAAGGGGGTAGGACGCGCACTCCTGTACTACGGGCTCCATGAGATGCTCCGCGCCGGGATGCACACCGCGCGTGTGGTCACCGACGACTACCGCGACGCCACCGATTTCTACGAGGGCGTCGGCTTCGAAGACGTGGGCCGGATCAGGTGGTGGGGCCGGCCCTGACGAAGGACCCCTCCAACTGCACGTGCGCGCCGGGATGTCCTGACATCCCGATGCCACATGATGGTCGACCAGGGCCCACACGATCCCACTTGCCGTAGCCTGGGCTGGTGACACGGGTTGGCAAGCTCCTGACGGTTGGTCTCGTCCTGTCGGCATGCACCGGCGGGTCTGCCGATCCGACGACCACTTCGACCGAAGTCGCCAGCACCGCAGCAGAGACTTCCGACTCCCGTCTGCTCGTCATCGACGAAACCGGCGACGTGGTGGTGATGAACGCCGACGGTGACGAGCGGGTGACCGTTGCCGAAGCCGGGGACGACGGTCCCCAGTTCGGGCAGCCGATCTGGTCGCCCGACGGTGCATGGGTCTCCTTCGCCCGGGCCAGTCAGTCTGGATTCGGGTATGTCGCCCACCAGCTCGACTCCGGGGCCAGCATCGAGACCGAAGTAGACCAGTTCCCGTTCTATGCCTCCTGGTCACCCGGTGGGGACCATGTCGGTCTGCTCCGCAACGGCCAGACCGATGTCACCTTCGAGATGCTCGACGTGGTCAGCGGGGCGCTGCGACTGGTCGACGATGGGACCCCGTATTACTTCTCGTGGTCCCCGGTGGGCTCAGACTTGGTGGCTCACAGCGGCCCCGATCGTCTGGTCACTATCGGAGTCGACGGCGTGGTTGTCGACGAGGTGGAGACCTCGTCGAGCTATCTCGCCCCGACCTGGCTGGCGGAAGGGTTCGTGCATGTCTCAGGTGACGAACTGGTGGTCCGCGCCCAGGACGGGTCGGTTCGCCCGGTCGCCGTCGTGGCGGAAACCACCACTTTCGTCGTCAGCCCCACCGGGTCACGGGTGGCGGCTCAGACCTTTTCGTCCAACCCCGCCATCTCCGTGGCCCTCGCCGAGGTGCCGACTCTCGTACCGAACACGATCTCCGTCGTCGATCTCGCCGACGGGTCGACGACGGTGGCGTGGGAGGGGATAGCCATCGCCTACTTCTGGAGCCCCGACGGTCAGCGGCTGTTGATCCTCTCTCTCGACGAAAGCGGCTCTTCGGTTCGGGCCAGCGTCTGGAGTTCCGAGGGTGTCAACGACTACGGCAACTTCGTCCCCCACCCGACGCAGCTCCGGGACGTGTACCCCTTCTTCCCCCAGTACGCCCAGTCGATGTCCTACTGGTCGCCCGACTCCTCATCTTTCGTACTGGTGGGCGCCATCGAAGACGAGGTCGGAGTCTGGGTACAGCGTGTCGGCGAGGCAGAACCCGTGCTCGTGTCAGCGGGCTCCTGGGCGGTCTGGTCGCCGTAGGGTGACGGGATGACCGATCCGTCCCGGCCCCTCGAGGGCAAGGTCGCGCTCATCACCGGCGGCAGCCGTGGATTGGGGGCCGCTATCGCCCGCCACCTCTCCGGCTGGGGTTGCCGTGTCGTGATCACCTACCGCCAGCAGTCAGCCGCGGCGGACGAGGTCGTGAGGCAGTGCTCCGAGCTGACGCCGGGGGCACGGTCCATCGGAATGGACCTCGTCGACGAGGAGAGCGTGCGTTCGGCGTTCGACGGTCTCGGCGAGGAGCGTCTCGACTTCCTGATCGCCAACGCGGCGGCAACAGCCCTCAAACCCCTGCTCGCCCTCAAGATGCATCAGATCGACAAGACATTCGCCATCTCGGTGCGGCACTTCATACTCATGACGCAGCTGGCCTTCCCGCTCCTGGAGACGACCTCGGGTCGAATCATCGCCATCTCCGGGGCCGACACCGTCGGTTACATCCCCTCGCATGGGTTGCTGGCAGCGGCGAAATCCTCGATGGAGACGATCGTCCGCTATCTGGCAGCAGAGCTCGGTCCGAGTGGTGTGACCGCGGTGGGAGTTCTTCCCGGCTACATCGATACCGATTCGATTCAGATGATGACCGGCCCGCTCTATGAGATTCTGAAACAGGCAGAGGTCGAGAGTCATCCGCTCCGTGAGGCCGCCAGCCCGGCAGCGGCCGCCGAGGCGGTGGCGTTGTTGTGTCTTCCCGAGGCCAGGTGGCTGAACGGGCAGGTGGTGCAGAACGACGGGGGCGGTCTCTACGCCATGCAAGGGCGCTTCTTTCAGGCCGCGGTGCAGGCCAGGGGAGTCACCTCAACGGACGACTCGCCGATCATCGGCGTTTGACACTGGCCTCCATTCGGACGGCTAGCTTCCATCGATCAATTTCAGGTGAGGTGTGTGTTGGCTCTTGCGTCATTCACGGGCAGAGATACTTTCGACCCGGTCCCGTCGAAGGCGACTCTCGAGGCTCTCGAGGTCCGGGCGGTCACAGATAGCCCCGACGGGGTCACCCTCGGAGTGATCGTCGAGTCCGACGGACCGCTTCCCGACTCGTCTCCCCTGGGCTGGGACGGTCTGCGATCGGTCGGCTTCGAAGGCAAACCGGGTCAGACCGTCCCCCTGCCGCTGTCTGATGGCGGCCGACTCCTTCTGATCGGATCGTCCGGCGACGATGCAGCCAATCTGCGCGACGACGCCGCCTCCTTCTCCCGGGCCACCGCCCAGGTTTCGGAACTGGCGTTCCAACTCCCCGGGAAACTCGATGCCGCCGTCGAGGCCCAGATGATCGTCGAGGGAGCCGCCATGGCCCGATACCGTTTCGACGCTCTCAAGCGGGAGCCTTCAGTCGCACCGATCAACGAGCTGAGCCTCGTGTCCGCGGACACCGAGGCGGTGGACATCGGGTCGGCGCGCGGCATCGCCATGGCCGAGGCGACCTGTATCGCCCGTGACCTCGCCAACACACCACCCGCATTGCTGACGGCGACCCAGATGGCCGATGTCGCCAAACGCCTGGCCGAGGAGCGCGGTCTCGAGATCGAGGTCTTCGACAAGGACGCCCTCGTGGAGATGGGCTGTGGAGGAATGCTCGGGGTGAACGCCGGCAGCACCGAGCCTCCCCAGATGATCAAGCTGACGTACGAGCCCGAAGCCGACGGGACGGGCACGATCACCCTGGTGGGCAAGGGGATCATGTACGACGCCGGCGGTCTCGCCCTCAAGCCGGCCGACCCGGTCCACGCCGCCATGAAGAACGACATGTCGGGAGCGGGTGCGATCCTCGGCGCGATGGCGAATCTGACCCGGTTAGGTGTCGAGAACCGAGTCATCGGCTACCTGTGCTGCACGGACAACCGGCCTTCGGGGAGCGCCATCGCCATGGGTGACGTGCTGACCATTCGTGGCGGCACCACCGTCGAGGTTGCCAACACCGATGCAGAGGGCCGGCTGGTGATGGCGGACGGGTTGGTCCTCGCCACCGAGGAGCCGACCGACGCCATCGTCGACATCGCCACCCTCACCGGGGCTGCGATGCGGGCGCTGGGGACCGAGATCGCCCAGGTGATGGGTAACGACGACGATCTGGTTGCCCAGGTCGAGGCGGCCGCGGCCAATGTCGACGAGCCGGTTTGGAAGTTCCCACTCGCCCACCGATACCGCAAGCAACTCAACTCGACTGTCGCCGACATCAAGAACCTGGGCGGCGCCAACGCCGGCTCGATAACCGCCGGTCTCTTCCTCGAGGAGTTCGTCGCTGGCAAGCCGTGGGCCCATATCGACATCGCCGGCGTGGCCGACAACGAGACCGACGCCTCCTGGCGTCCACCGGGATGCACCGGATTCGGGGCCCGTCTTCTGGTAGACCTCGTCGCCAACTTCCGACCCACCCACCACTGAGGGAGACACAAGAGATGGCTGTCGCGCAACCGGCAGAGAAACAGGGTTCGTCGATGCTCGACCGCATCGAGCGGGTGGGGAACAAGATCCCGCATCCGGTGATGATGTTCCTCTACCTCATCATCTTCATCGCCGTCCTGTCCCACGTCCTCTATCTGTTCGACGTGGTGGCAGTGGAGGACATCGCCGTCCCCGTGGCCACGCCCGACTTCGACGACGCGCACGGCGGTCTGGGCGGTTCCGACGTCCCCTACCCCGTTTATCCGACCGTCCCCAACGACGATCCCGAATACGACATCGTGCAACAGGAGATCCCCGTCGAGAGTCTGCTGACCATCGACGGGATCCGTTTCATCTTCACCTCCTTCGTCTCCAACTTCGCCGGATTCGCCGTGATCGCCGTGACGTTCGTTGCCATGATCGGGGTCGGCGCCGCCGAGGGCTCGGGCTTGATGGCGGCGTTGATACGCAAGCTCGTGAAAGTGGCTCCTCGCGGGATCATCGCTTTCATCCTCATCCTCGTCGGCGTGCTGTCGAGTGTCGCCTCCGATGCCGGCTACCTCATCCTCATCCCCCTGGCCGCGGCTGCCTTCGCCACCCTGGGGCGGCACCCGTTGGCCGGGCTCGCCGCCGCCTATGCCGGGGTCAGCGCCGTCTTCGGGGTCAACATCCTGATCACTCCTATCGACTCGATGCTCACCGAGATCACCAACGAGGCGATAGGTCTCACAACCGCGGAGCCGCTGTCGGTGACGGCGAACTACTTCTTCTCTGCGGCCTCGTCGATCGTGATCGCGGTGGTGGCGGTGGTGATCACACAGCGGATAGTCGAGCCCCGGCTCGGCAAGTACGACACCGCCCTCATCGGGAGTGACGAGGAGGTACGGACTGAAGAGGACGAGAGGGCCGAGGCCCGCGGTCTGCGCTTCTCGTTCTACGGCCTCTTGCTGATGGTGGGGATCGTCCTCCTGGCGACCCTCCCTCCCGGGGCTCCCCTGCGGCATCCCGAGACCGGGGACATCATCGGGACCACCCCATTCATGGACAGCCTGATCTTCATAATCACCCTGATCTTCCTGGTGTGCGGGATCTTCTACGGGATCGGCGCCAGGACCGTGAAGAGCAGCAACGACGTGATCGCTTCGATCACGAAGACGTTCGCCGGTTTGGCCGGTCTCGTCTTCATGTTGCTGATGATCAGCCAGTTCATCGCCTACTTCAACTTCACCAACATCCCGCGGGTGGTCGCCATCGAGATGGCGCATGTCCTGGAACGGATGAACGTCGGAGCCCTGCCACTCCTCGTCCTGCTGATCGTGGTGATCATCATCCTCAACATCATCCTGCCGGGAGTGGTCCCCAAGTGGGCGATCTTCGCACCGGTGTTCATCCCGATCTTCGTCCGACTCGATGTGGCACCCCAGACGGTTCTCGCCGCCTATCGCATCGGTGACTCACCGACCAACGTGATCACGCCGCTGATGGTCTATCTCCCGTTCATCGTCACGGTGGCCCAGAGATATCAGAAGGATGCGGGTCTGGGCACGATCGTCGCCCTGATGATCCCGTACACCGTCATCATCGCCATCGCCTGGATCTTGTTCTTCGTTCTCTGGTTCGTGCTCGGACTCCCGCTGGGGCCTGGCTATCCGATCGGTGCCTGACCCGATCGGCAGGCGAACATGACCGACGCCACGATCGTCTATCTGGTCCTGGCGGGTGTGGTTGCCCTGTTCGTCTGGAATCGGATTCCGGTGGAGATCGTGGCGGTCGGGGCGTCACTGACACTCCTCGCCACCGGAGTCATCTCGGTCCAGCAGTCATTCGCCGGTTTCGGCGACACGACCGTCATCTTCATCGCAGCCCTATTCATCGTCTCCGAAGGCATCGACTCGACCGGTGTGACCACGGCTGCCGGACAATGGATGGTCGCCAAGGCCGGCAGCAGTCAGTCACGTCTCCTCGTGCTGATGATGGTGATGGTGGCCGTGCTCACCGCGGTGATCAGTGTGAACGGCGCGGTTGCGGCGCTCCTCCCCATGGTGGTGGTGGTTGCCCTGCGATCAGCCATTCCCTCGTCTCGTCTGCTGATACCCCTCGCGTTTGGCGCCCATGCCGGCTCGTTGCTGGCGCTCACCGGCACACCCATCCACATCCTCGTCTCCGACGCTGCCATCGAGGCCGGAGAGGCCGGGTTCGAGTATTTCGATTTCTCTCTGATCGGGATCCCGGTGGTCATCGCCGCCATCGGGATCGTTCTGCTCTTCGGGCGAAAGCTCCTGCCCGACCGTGAGCCGGAGCGCATCCCGCCGGATCTCTCCGGACACGCCCGAACGCTCATCCGCCAGTACAGCCCTGGCGAGTGGCTGGCCCGCCTCGAACTCGATCCCGAATCGCCGTTGGTGGGCACTCCGGCGGTTTCCCTCCTGGGCGACTCCTACCCGGATCTGGTCGTCGTCGACGTTCAGGGAAAGATCGGAACCGTGGAACTCGAATCCGCCATGCCGGGTGGCGCGGTCCTCACAGTCCGGGGCCCGAGCCAACAGATCGACGACTTCGCCGCCTCACACGGTTTGCGCCGCCGGCCTTGTGCCCTCAGCGGGGAGGCTCCTCTTCTCGATCGGGAAGTCGGAGTCGTGGAAGTGGTCATCCCGCCTCGGTCGGAGATCATCGGCGAACACGTCTTCCCGGGAATGGTCACGAGTAGCGGAGACTTCGTGATCCTCGCCGTCCAACGCCAGGGTGAGGATCTCGGTCTCGATCCGTCCCGACTCGAGGTCGGCGACACGATGCTCCTCCAGGGAACCTGGGATGCCCTCGATCGAGGTTTGGGTGCAACCGATGACGTCCTCATCGTCGACGAGCCATCCGACGTCCGCCGCCAAGCGGTGCCGATGGGACCGGGCTCCACCCGGGCCCTGGTGATCCTGGCGGGAATGGTCGTCCTGCTCGCAACAGGCGTCGTCACGGCGGCGGTGGCTGCGGTCCTCGCCGCCGGTGCTCTGGTGCTCACTCGGGTCCTCACCATCAAGCAGGCTTATCGGGCGGTCTCCTGGACCACCGTCGTTCTCGTAGCGGGGATGATCCCGGTGGCCACCGCCGTGGAGCAGTCCGGTGCGGCCGGCGACATCGCCAAGGTTCTGGTGGACGTGGTCGGTGACGCCGGCCCCTACGCCCTCCTGCTCGGCATCTTCATCATCACCGCCGTGTTCGGACAGCTCATCTCCAACACGGCAACCGCGTTGATCATGATCCCGATCGCAATCACGGCTGCCTCGGACATGTCCATCTCGGTTCGGCCGGTGATGATGTCGCTGAGCATCGCCGCGGCCGCATCCTTCCTCACACCAGTGGCCACTCCCGCCAACCTCATGGTGATGGAACCGGCTGGCTATCGCTTCGGCGACTACTGGAAGTTGGGGTCGTTGATGCTGCTTGTCTTCATGGCGGCGTCGGTACTGCTCGTCCCGGTGTTCTGGAACTTCTAGATCAGGCGGACAGGTCTAAGGCGAGACTGGGCGCGAGCACTGTCCGAGTGCAGGCGACGAGGGTGAGAATCTGCTCCTCGAGCGTTGGGTGTGTGATCTGTCGCTTCGGTCGGTCAGTGACTCCGGGGTGGGGGGGAAGGGGCCACCCCTAGGTTCGGGATCGGCGTCGGTGGTGTTTGTCCTTGGCGTGTTCGGTGGTGTGACAGGTCCGGCAGAGGAGGAGGCCTGATTCGACACTGGTTTCGCCGCCGTCCGCCCAGTGGGTGGTGTGGTGGATGTCGCAGTCTTTGGCTGGCGTTCGACAGCCTGGTCCTTGGCAGTGGCGGTCTCGGGCGGTGATAGCTCGACGTTGGGCTGGGCTCCAGATCCTGGTTTTGCGTCCGACGTCTATGACTTCGCCTTCAGGGTTGAAGACGATGCGGGTTATGGAACAGTCGCAAGCGACCATACGGAGGGTGTCGACGTCGATGATCTGGCCGGTGTCCGTCTCGTGTAACCCTCCGGCCAATCCTTGGAGGGCGGCCAGGTCGGCGTGGAGGTTGATGTGTGGTTTCTCGCCGCCGATGGTGGGGGTGGTGCCGTTGTCGAGCCAGTCCCGGCACAGGCTTTCCAAGGCGTCATGGCGGCGTTGTCGTGGGGTTCGAGTGTCTCCGTCGCGGCGGGGTGGGTTGTTGGCGTCGACACCGGCGAGCAACGCGGCTCCGGCGAGGGGAGTGAGGGTCCCGTCGACTTGCAGCATCCCGTTACGGAGCCAGGAGGCTGACAATCCCCGACGGACCTGTTGTTTCTCAGCGTCGAGATCACCGGGACCATCCACCGCCTGTCGCCAGTACTCCACCGCCCTACGGGTATCGATCGCATCGAGTCCTTCGACGATGTCGACCAGACGCTCCTCAGCTTCGGGATAGGCGTAGGGGACCGCTTCGGCGGCGGCGAACAACCAGCGAGCCTGGTCGGTGGAGAGTCGGCCATCGATCCATGCCTGATAGGCGACTGGGGCTTTGGCAGCAGCGTTGGCATGAGAGACGACCTGTCGGGCCCGCAACGGAGTCATCCGGGCGACATCAACCAACAGGTTCGTAGGCGATGAATACCCCAGCGAGTGATGCCCATCCAGGTCTGCCAATTGGGAGACGAGACGGGACATGAACACCTCGAGTGTCTGGATCCCGTAGGCGACCTCACCGATCTCGGCGGCGAGATCCTCCACAGAAAGACCGTCGAGCCCGCGGTGGTGATTTCTTCGAGAACCGACCGCAGCTGGCTCATTCCCTATTCCTCATATATCGAACATACGTTCGCTATATGACAGATTCAAGAGGTATGCGGCGGGGATCAGAAGATTTCTTTGGGCGGCCGGTATTGCCGGTTCTCGGGCCACAGAGGCCGAACGGACTCGAGGCTCTACTCGAAACCGAGCAGGTGGCCGATCAGAGCGAGGAGCAGCATCAATGCGTAGAAACCTCCGATAACGAGCCCGACGAACGCGGGCCAACGGCCACTCTCTTCGCCGTCTCGGCGGGCGCGCAAGCCGAGCCAGACAGCCGACGCCGAAGCGAGGAACATGACCGGAGCCAAGCCCCAGATCCAAGCCTCATATCGCGCAACTTCGCTGACCTGGAACAGTCCGTAGACAGCCAGGATCGCCACCGCCGCGGAGATCCATCCGGCGAACAGCTCACGTCTGCCACGCCCAGTCTTCTGGGGCTCGGGAAGGACTGTCATGGTGACTCCTTTCGACCTGAGTATCGCTCGATCTGTCAGGTGGCTACCAGAGGACTTCGACTCTTCCTCTCACCCGCTCCGAGAGCCATGACCCGCACAGAACGGCACTTCCTGCTTGCCTCAGTGCCGTTGTTATCGGGCGCTCTTGCGTGAGCAATAGCCGTGAGCCGTGAGCATCCGACTCGGCTGCCGCGTCGATGCGATGTTCATGCCGTTCAGGATTCCTTCCGGGGTGGGGCGGCGAGGGCGGGGTTGAGCCAGACTCCGATCGCTGTCGGTTGGAGGGCATTGGCAACGGTGGCCGTCCAAGCGCTGACGAGTTGGTCCGAGGTTCGCGCCTCCCGGAGAAGCAGACCGAACTGTTCGGAAAGGGTCTGGACCCTGAATCCGGAACGGTTGAACCGACTATCCACCGCCCGTTGCACACGTCGCCTCAACGGGTTGAACAGGGCCGCGATAGCCAGTGTCGCTCCGGCCACGGCGAGGGCGTTCTGTGTCGGAAGAAACTGCGCTGCGAGAGTGACCATTCCGAAGTACAAGAGACCGAGGGTTGCCACTACGAGCGCGTAGCTCACGGTGCGAGAAACGATCCGATCGATCTCGTAGAGCTTGTAGCGGAGGACCGCGACTCCGATTGCGGCTGGAAGGCCGAGAAGAGCCACTGCCAACGTGACATCCCAGAATGCATCGGGCAGGGGCACGATGCTGGCGAGCTGCTCCCACGCCAGGTCGATAACGACCAACACCAGCCCGGCGAACACAAACCACCTCAACTGCAGCCGCTCCACACCTGTCGACCGGACGTACCTGACGATCAGTGAAACCATCGCTACCGGGATAAAGGCAAAAACGATCAGGAGCAGTGCTCCCTGATCAGACCAGCCCCCAGGAGCAAAGAGCTCCACAATCAAGCTCAAGAGAAGAGCCACTGATGCTGTCCAGAGGATCCAGTTCCAACGTCGAGACACTGGACGACCATCTGGGAAAAGGAACAGAAGAAGCCCAATCGAATAGAGCCAGGGGCCAAAACCCAAACTCTCAAGAGGGCCACCGAGACCGGGTACCAATATGAGTGCACCCGAAGTGGCCGTGATCCAACCTATCCGTTGGCCCGTCCGAGACACGATCGCGGCTCCAACTAGCACCATCGCCAACGCAACAACCGCCAGGCCAGCACCGCGAACGTCGCCCGCATCCAGCGACTGCCAGATCGAAGCGACCCCGATGAGCAGGCCGAATCCGGCGCAGACGACCCCGATAATCCGGAGTCGTCTCGGTTGGGTGTTTGATTCCGGCGAAGTCTTGACCAATCCAGCCCAGATGGTACGAAAATGCCGATACGCGAACGTTACGAAACCGTTGTCATCAACTGCCGTGCGAACTCGGATCTGGATTGAATTTGTGCCGGGACGGGAAGGGAGACGGGTGCACGGTCTCGTCTAGGGCCGACGTCCTCGTGAGGTTTCGATTCGGTCAGCTCGTGTTCGCCGAACAAAGCAGCGGTCTCACGCGTGCAACGGCGACACGCGATTGGCTGCAGCGTGGACGGGTGCGTGATATCGGCACCTATCACCTGGGCTGAGGGGGGCTCGGGATCTACCGATTTCGGTCACCAGATCCTTGGGTTCACTGCGATCGTCAGACTGTCCGGCCGTTCGTCGCAGCCCGTTCGGCGAGACCAGACAGCATTGGTCTCGTGGTGGCCCAATCGGCAAAGTCTCCAACGGCGACGATCAAGCGGCGACGCCACCCTTCCGACCGGATTGCACCCCGAAATCGCAGGTGGACTTCGGTCGAATGTGACCCGCTCGGTGTAAGGATGATGGCCCAGGTGAACCGAGTGCCAAATCTCTCTGTCACATAGACGATGTGCTTCGTCGGATGCAGCGATGCGACCTCTAGGTAGTCGTCGCGTCCGCCGTAGTCAGAGACACGTTCCCCGACACTCAGACTCTGGTACTCGGAGCGGATCGTCCGGAGGGCCCGCATCCGCTGTGGTAGCCAGCGCTCGAGTATCCACGGCAGATACCAGCCGGCCCGATTCTTCCCTAACTGGACAAGCCAGGGCCAGACATGGTCGACGTGAGAGTCGATGACCGCCTTCCGATCGTAGACCATCGGGACGTCAGGGAGGATTTCGTCACCTGGGAACATGCCCCCAGAGAGTATGAGCATGACGCCGCTCTACCGAAGAGGAGCGGCGTGAGTAACTGAACGAACGGGTGATATCGAGGCGGAGGGTGACCCCGGCACTCATCGGTCTCGATGAGACACTGTGATCCAGGAGCTGGAGGGCACCTAGACCACCAACGAATAGAAGAAGGCGGCTGCCGGACGGCAGCCGCCTTCTCCACGGTTCCTCTGTTCGTCAGCTGCCGAGGATCTTGGCCTTCTGGGCCGCGAATTCCTCCTCGGTGAGTATGCCTGCCGCCTTGAGCTCCCCGAGCTCCTTGAGTTGGGCTAGCTGGTCGCTCTCACCTGGTGCGGGAGCCGCTGGCGGCGGGGCCGCATACTGGGCCTGGGCCGCAGCTGCCTGCTGCTGTTCATAGGCGTCGGCCTCGGCCTGTGTCTCCCAGCGATTCGCCTGACGTCGGGACACCCGGTTCGACACCGCGGTCGCCGTTCCGGCGACGACGGCCGTGCGGGCCATTGTTCTCATCAATCTGGGCATTCTTCAGTCTCCTCTCAGGCCTCTTCGGCCTCTAGTTCATCGAGCCTGGCGATGACGTCGTTGATCGGGATCCGGCCCTGGTCAACCAGTCGAGCGCCCATCTTGCGGAGGGCGGTGGCGAACGGTGCGGCCCAGGTGTTCTCATAGACGATGATCGCCGCCGCGGTGCCGTTCTCGAGGATCTGGCCGGCGTCGGCCTTGTCGTCTTCGTGGACTAGCCCCGAGGACGCACCTTCGAACACGGCGAGGTCTGAGTAGCCGTCACCGTCGAAGTCGCCCAGCTCCATCGCCAACACGTTCCCGTCTTCGTCCTTTTCGACGAACGTGAGGTCGAGGATCCGGATCACCCCCCGGTCGACGAGATCGACCAGGTAGGGGAATGCCTCACCGGTGGGAGGGGAGCCCTTCGGCCACTCGACTACCAGGTAATCGACGGGGCCGATCTCGATGTCGTCGGTCATGAAAAAGTCCTTTCGTTTCTGGACAGGTACTGCGGAGTGTCGCAGCCGCCGCCAGTGGGAGCATCCCACCGATCGGATGAACGCTACTCGCATCTGGAAGAGCCGATTTCGTACTGATCGGGTGATGGAACTCGGCGCTCGTTGTCAATATCCTGATGTCAAAGGAGGACGTATGACATCGAGTCGGCAACCGAGTGGTTGGGCTTTTGGTTGGACGGTGTGGGCGGCGATCTGGATGTGGATCCTGGGCTTCTTCCATGCTCTGGCCGGCTTCGCCGGCATCGTGGAGGACGAGATCCTCGTGGCCACCCCGGACTACCTATTCCAGTTGGACACGACGACCTGGGGCTGGATCCACCTTGTGATGGGGATCCTCGTCCTTCTCGCCGGGTTCGCCCTGTTCAGGGGTGCTGTCTGGGCGAGGACGATCGGTGTGATCCTCGCCGTCATCAGCATCATCGCCAATTTCGCGTGGCTGCCCTATCAAACCGTGTGGGCTCTCCTGATGATCACGGCCAACGTGTTCGTGATCTGGGCCCTGACCGTGCATGGCGGTGAGATGTCCGAGGTGTGAGCCCCGTCATCTAGCCGTTTCGAGGGCCCCCGCTCGTCGAGCGGGGGCCCTCGCATACCCCTTCAACCAACGAAAGGGCGCCAACGAGCGATCGTCCCGGTGACCCGTCCCACGAGCCTTCGACTTGCGACAGCCCAGGCCAGGAGTTGGGTGCCGAACAGGACTCCCAGGGCCACCGCGAACAGCGAGCCGACGGTCACGAAGAGATCCTGAGCGCTCCCCCCACCGGCGAAACGAGTGAGACCCATCAGTCCCAGGGCACCGGGCACCAGCAACCAGAAGCCGGGAAGGAAGGCAGCGTGTGCTGGCATAGCCGACGGCAGTCGCTCGACGATGAAGGCCATCATCGTCATCACTGTGGCGCCCAACAGGGCACCGACATAACCACCGGCGAGGGCGTTGGACAGAACCTGAGCCCCCCACGCCGCATAGAGAACGATCAGGAGACCCGTTAGCGATCGCCTCGGGGCCGAGTCTGAGAGCACCACACCGACGGCGAAGACGAATACGCCTACCCACGGGGACCAGGCGCCGAGCAGGGCCTCGTCACTGAACAGAACCCGGGATGGCGATATCCCGACCGACTCGATCCCGGCAAGGATCCCGAAAGCGAGCAGTGCCAACTGGACACCACCCGACACGAGGCGACTTGCACCCGAGATCATCTGCCCGGCGGCAAGCTCGAGCACGGCTGTGGTCAGAGCCGCACCAGGTAAGAACACCACGAGCGCGGCGACCATCGGGCGCAGACCCAGTTGTGAGATCTCTGCCTGCACAGCCCAAGCGCTCAAGGCCGACACCAGGAATGCGGCGGTGACTGGTGTCAACATCTGAAGGGTCTGCTGACCTCGAAAGGCTGAGCGAAGGATTCCCACCAGGGCTCCGAGAACTGCCGCCGCGGCAACCTCCAATGGGGCTGGATGAAGTACCAGACATATGCCCATCGCCAGGATTGCGTACCCAACGACCCGGTGGAGAGGGCCCCAACGTGCTGGCATGGCACGAATCTCAGCGAGCCGCCGCAGACCCTCCGCCGGTGTGACCACACCCGCCTCAGCGTCGTCCAGGAGATGGTCGAGTGAGGCGATCTGATCGAGCCGAGGTGTGCCGCCGAGGGCCGGGGTCAGTTGGACTGCAGCCGGCTCGCCCCTGCCGATGGACACCATCAGGTAGGTCGGGAAGGCAGTGACGGTGGCGGATTCGGCTCCGTGGGCGCGGGCAACCGCGGTGATACGGTCCTGGACCACATAGACCGGCTGACCGGTGGCCGCCATCTCCGAGCCCAGTTCGACGAGAAGCGTCAGTAGGTCAGGGGTCTGGCTCCCGTGTTCTATCGCGTCTCCGCCCGACTCGCCCAGCACCGAACCCGAGACCTATTGCGTCTGCCCCTTCGCGAAGAACTCCAGAGCGGTCTTCGTCTTGGTCGCCTGCTCGGCCTCGAGATCGATCCCTCGTTCGGCGAGGAACGCGCTGGTCTCGACTGCAACCTGGAACGCCTCATCGGTGCCGCATTTGGTCGACAGCTCCAGCGTCCGAGTCCCATCGGGGAACAGCCACAACTCGGCCACCATCTTTCGCCCCAGCTCCGCCGGCCCGAACTTGAGCTTGAAGATGTTGATAGGGCCGAGAACGGACAGCTGGCTGAGCTTCAGGCCATCGGGCGCGTGACTGTGATAGAACTGCTTCTGGGCAGTTGACAGAAGGGACTTCAACTCAGACTGGCCCTTGGCAACCTTGCGGACCGACTTTGCCGTTGCCTTCCCCTTCATCGACGCTGAGCAAACGAACCCACCTGGCATGGCGTCGACCTCCACTCCCACGGCGCCGGACGCACGCAGACTCGGGTCGAGGTCGCTGGGGTCGATGGGTCGCAGCTTGACGACGGTATCTCCGGCCCCGCCCTGGATGCGGCGCGCCCGCACGACCAACCCTGCTGTGTTGAGGTCGAGCGATGGGGTGTCGAAGAAGACGACCTGGCGAATCTCGGCAGCGAGCGGATCGAGATCGAGGGCATCTGCGGCGGAACGAAGACGGTGGTCGGGGACGGTGAGCTTGAGCTCCACCGAGTCGGCTCCGCCAATGAGTTTCATGAGCTCGGCCAGACGCTCGGGGCTTTGTAGTACCGATGTAGTCGCCAATACCTGATCCAGTCTCGGGGATCTCAAGGCTATCCCGGCGCCACAGGCACTGCTTCACCCTAAAAGGGGGATTCGCCCCCCAAGACTCGGCGGTAGCTTCGACCGCGGTGACAACGACAGCGAGTTCATCGAATCGACATCTGACGGTGCGTCAGGCGGCGTTCATCGGCGTTGGAGCCATGGTTGGGGCAGGCATTTTTTCGCTGCTCGGACCGGCAGGGGAGGTGGCTGGCGCTGCAGTTTGGGTTTCGTTTCTCATTGCCGGAGCGGTCGCCGGACTCCAGGGATATTCGTTCTCCAAGTTCGGGGCTCGGTACCCCACCGCAGGGGGACTGCTCGAGTACGTGCAGAAGTCTTACGGCGATGGCCACTTCACCGGGATCATCGCCTGGCTGATCTTTGCCACCAACATCGTCGTCACGGCGATGGTGGCTATCTCGTTCGGGAGCTACGCGAGCGAGATGTTCACCGACGGCAGCGGGGTCTGGCTGAAGGTGTTCGCCGCCTTGGTGATCATCGTCATGGCCCTCCTGAATGTGGCGGGGTCACGTGCGGTCGCCCATGCGCAGACGATTGTCGTGATCGTTGTCCTCGGGTCCCTATCGGTTTTCGCCGTGGCCACCCTGGCCAACATCGAACCGGGGTTGCTCGACACCACGACCTACCCACCTCTGCGGAACATTATCGCCAGCGTCGCCCTCACGTTCTTCGCCTTCCTCGGGTTCGGTGTCATCACCTTCACCGCGAAGGACCTGATGGATCCCGGCCGACAATTGCCCCGTGCGGTCTACCTCGCCCTCGGAATCGCCACCACCATCTACGTCGCGATCGCCCTCGGTGTCTTTGGAACACTCCCCGTCGACGAGGTGATCGACGCCGGTGCCACGGCAATAGCCGTTGCGGCCGAGCCCATCCTCGGCAACGTCGGGTTCTGGATGATGAGCGTCACGGCCCTCTTCGCCACTGCGGGTGCCACCAACGCCGGTCTCTACCCGGCCACCGGGCTCGCCGACGAGTTGACTTCGGACGGTCAGTTCCCCCCTGCTATGGCAGCTCGCAGCGGCAGAATCCCCAACGGTCTGCTCTTCACCGCCATTGGCTCGATAGGGCTCGTGCTGATCTTCGACCTGTCGGCTGTGGCGTCCATCGGCAGCGCCATAGCTCTCGTGGTGTTCACGCTCATCACCGCCGGTCACATCAGGGTGCGGGGTGAGACCGGGGCAAATGTCTGGTTGCTCGTGCTTGGCGTTTTGAGCGCCGGCGTGGTCCTCCTCGCCTTTGCATTCACTACCCTCGTCGAGGAGCCGGGGACGGCTCTCGCCATGCTGGTTTTCCTCGCGCTCAGCATCGCAATCGATTTCGCTTGGAAGTCACGTCGACCGGATGTCCCGGTCGTCTAGGTATGGGAGAGACGTGGAATTAGAGGCGAGTCCGCAAAGCCCACGGGCAGGGGAGTGGAACCCGAAGCTCGCGATCCTCCTCGCGATGGCGATGTTCGTCCTGGTGGTCGACACGACTCTCATGAACGTCTCGATCGCAGCCGTGGTCGAGGATCTGGACACGACGGTCAGCGGGGTACAGGCGGCCATCGCCATCGAGGCTCTCGTCTCGGCGGCTTTCATCCTCATCAGCAGCAAGGTCGGTGACCTGATCGGGCGCAAGCTCGCCTATGTCATCGGGCTGCTCGCCTATGCGGTCGGCGCCCTGACCATGACTCTCACCTCCAACCTGACCACCATGATCATCTTCTGGGGGGTCGTCGGCGGACTGGGTGCGTCGCTACTCCTCCCCGCCATGCAGTCGTTGATCCACGGCAACTTCGAAGGGAAGGCTCAGACACGGGTGTACGCCCTCGTTGGTGCCTCGGCCGGGATCGCAGCCGCGGTCGGTCCCCTCATCGGCGGCTTCGTCACCACGTACCTGTCATGGCGGGTCGGCTTCGCAATGGAGGCGGTGATCATCGTCGTCGTACTGCTCGGCATCGGGATGGTGCGTGATGTCCCTTTCACAGGGGATCGCCGCATGGACCTGATCGGAGCGCTGTTCTCGATCCTGGGAATGGGTGGGTTGGTGATGGGAATCCTGGTCTGGCAGGAGGGCGGCGAGTACGTAGGTCTCCTCATCGCCATCGGCCTCATATCGCTCACCGCGTTGGGGTTCTGGCTGGTGCGTCGGAAGAGGACCGGAGGCGTTCCCCTTCTCGATCCAGACTTGCTGCGGTCCAAGATGTTCCGTCTCGGCATCACCGGTCAGATGCTGCAACAGATCGCCCTCGGCGGCTCGATGATCGTGGTCCCGATCTTCCTGCAAATGGTGCTCGAGTACGACGCCATGCAGACCGGTCTCACCCTGGCTCCGCTGTCTCTGACGATGTTCTTCGTGGCGATGGCCGCCGGCAAGCGATCCGGCAAACGCCGCCCTGCGAGCATCATCCGCGCCGGTTTTGCCCTGCTCTCTCTGGGGATCCTGGTGATGATCCCGATCGTGCCCCGGACCGACTCCGGGTGGTGGCTGGCCATACCGCTGCTCATCATGGGCTTCGGGCTCGGTCTTCTGGTCTCCCAACTCAACAACTACGCCCTCGCCCCCATCTCCCAGGAGCGAGTCAGTGAGGCAGCCGGGGTCAACTCGGCGGCCGGCTCCTTCGGCCTCTCTTTCGGTCTGGCTTTTGCCGGCGGGATCATGCTGGCCACATTGTCCTTGACGTTCGTCTCGATGACCGAGGCCAGTGAGGTCCTAGCCCCGGCGGAACAGGAGCGAGTTGCCACCGTTCTCGAGGAGGACGCCCAGGTCATGAGCAACACCCAACTGGACCAGCTCTTGGCGAGCCAACCCGACGAGACTTCGGATGAGATAGTCCGCATCAACACCGAGGCCCGACCGCGCGCTCTCCAGGCCGCCCTCCTCGTCCCGCTGCTCGCCGCCTTGGTCGGGTTCGTCAACGGGTTCCGGATGATGCGACTACCCGACGTGACTCCGTCGGCGGACATCGAAGGCCTGCTCGGAGGCTGATCCAAGTTCAGTGGCCGAGGGCCACGAGCAGGATCACCACGGCGATGCCGAAGGCCGACGTGGCCGCGGCATACCGCCACGAGCTGTTTCGTCCGTCGGGGACCGCCGCCCCAACGAAAGCGCCGAGGACAATGAGCTGCAGGAGAGCAGCGCAGACCCCGATCCACAACGCCTGACGCGGGGCGAAGAGGCCGATACGCCCCAGTCCCAACGCCAGCCCCGGAAGCACGGCCGCGAGCAGGATCGGCAGACCGTCCACCATCGCTCTCCTCAACTCGTGAGCCGCGTGCGCCTCGGCGGTGCGGACGTGATCTCCCAGGACTTCGGCGAACAGGTGAGCGATCCAGGTGGCCACCCCGACCCCGGCCACCAGTTCCCAACCCCATCCCGAGGCGACGTCGTCCGATTCGACGACGAGCAGCGTCGCGATTATCAGGACGGTCCCGTACGAGGCTGCGCTGACCCGTTCGGCCATTCGCTCCCGCGATCGATGGTCCAACCACCTCTGAAAACTCATGGGCGGATGATGCCAGTACGCTTCGGCGTTGGTCCCAGGCTCGGGATCAGAACAGACCAAACCGCTCTCTGATCAGGCCATGGCGGAGGCCACGGTCACTGACGAGAACGGATTCCTGTCCCAGGGTTTCCATGACCGTCGACACGACGAGTGCCCCGGC
>DASTOM010000012.1:0-47019 GCA_035762545.1 Acidimicrobiia bacterium | reverse complement strand
CGAACTGGCCATCCCCATCCAAATCCCACGCATACGTCAACGGGTCACCATCAGGATCAGACGACCCCGACCCATCAAACGACACAGTCAAAGGAACCGAACCAGACAACGGCGACCCAGAAACCACCGCCACCGGCGGACTGTTGGTGGTCGGGTACGAGATCCTGAGGATTCGACCCTGGTCGTAATCGACGATGAAAATGTCCCCGGCTGGACCGCGGGTGAGACCGACGAGGCCGACACCACTCAAGAACGTCGTGGCCGCAGCCGGGTTGGGCTGGCCGTTTGACCCTAGGGGCATCACCCATAGACACTTGTACGAGTAGTCCCCGAAGAAGAGGGCGCCGCGGTACGACGCCGGGTAGGACCCCTGGTCGTAGAACGCCATCCCTGCGCTGGAGGCGCCCCCGCCGGGACAGCCGTTCGCATCGGGCGGAGCGCCATGTGCATAGGCGATATACGGGGCTGTGACCGTCACTCCGGCCGTTCCGTTGTAGAGGCTCTCACACAGATTCAGGTTCGCACCGTCATAGCCAGACTGGCGGCCGTTGCCTTCATAACAGGGCCATCCGAAATTCTCGACGTTCGAGTCGGTAGGGCTGACGATTCGATTGACCTCTTCGAAGTTGTTCCAGCCGACATCACCGAGCCAGACCTCACTGGTGCCTGGACGGACCGTCATCCGGAAAGGGTTGCGAAGCCCGTAGGCGATGATGCGGTCGTCCTGTGTGGGCCCCCCGATCAGAGGATTGTCGCTGAGGGCCGCACCCGTGTCTGGGTTGATGCGGAGGATGGTGCCGTCATAACTCAACGAGTCAGCTCCGGTGCGGAGGTCTTGCGATCTCAGGGCTCCACCCTCGGCCGTTGGCGCCGTCATCGACCCCCCGATCCCCCCGGGTGGGTCACCACATGGATTCCTTGGAGTCGGGCTGCCACTGGTGCCCCCGAACTGCCCGTAGTCGACGGTCGTGAAACTGGCGCCATCACCAGCGCTGACATACAACTCTCGGCCGGGCCCAAAGGCTAGGGAGCCCACGCTGTGGCTCGGATACTGCTGGCACCAGTTCCCCTCGAGAAGGATCTCTTCCGACCCGATCACGGTGTTGCTGCTCGATATCCGAAATCGCGACAAGCGACCATTGACGACGCAGCCATCTGAGGTCGCACCAGGCGGACTTGGGCACCCGTCACCCCAGCTGTTGCCTGGGTCGAGGGTGTAGAGGAGGTAGACGAAAGGACTGGATGCGAAGTTGGGGTCGACCGCCAAACCCAGGAGCCCTCTATCCCAGAAATCATGCGTGTCGTTCTGCACGTCGATGGCCACCGTGGGCGTAGGGTCGCTGAACCCGTCGTAGACCTTGACAGTGCCTCGCTTCTCGGCAACGAAAGCCCTGCCGTCCGGGGCGAAATCGACCGCGGTCGGCTGAACGAGACCCGAGAACACTGTGGATATCGTGAAGCCTGGGGGTGGCCCGGCAGCTCTGGCTTCATCTGGGGCTACGACCACGAGCGTCGACACGAGAGACGAGACGAGAAGCAAGGTCGCGAACTTGTGCGACCTCCCTTTCAGCGATTTACCCCTGAACCCCAGCGCGCCCACTATGTCTCCCACTGCCATCACCACCACCATGTGGTGAGCTGGTCGGTCAGGCCCTGCCCCAAAACGAGCGCCCCACCGACGGCCTGAGTCTACATTCTCAACCCGTTTCCGCCAGCGGGGAGGGCTCTTCCAGTGTTAGGGGAGGGCTCTTCCAGTGTTACTCGGACAGCGGCGGGACCGACCCGGTGGCCCGACCCCCCACTTTGGTGACAGCGTCGAGAATCGTGTTTTGATAGTCGAGCGTCGCCTTCTGCGTGACTCCGGTTCGTGGACGTTGGACATCCAGCATCGAGTCGAGGGCATGTGCTATCGCCCTGGCAGTCCGTTCGGGGGTTGAGACATCGACTGCCACGGATGGGACCGAGGGGAAGAGAGTCGTCGTCACGGACGGACCTCCCCATTTCAGGCAAACGGCCGGGACTTCCATCGCCAGAGCTTCGGCCACCGCGTTGCCTCCCTCCTCGTGAAGCGCAGGATGGACCAACACTCCGGCTGAGCCGAGCGCACGCAGAAGGTCTTGTCGCTCGACCTGTCCCGCGAGAATGACCTTGTGAGTGAGCCCCCAACGTTGGATCAGACGCTCCAGACGCGATCTGTCGGGACCCTCGCCATTCAGGACGAGTTGGGCATCCGGTGTGCGAACGTATCGCATCGCCCTTATCGCCAGGGCCGCGCCTTTCCAGGCCACGAGGCGAGCCACGAAGAAGATCTGTCGATTGGGATTGCGCGGCCCTAGATCTCCGGGCACCTTGACGGCAGTTGGATTCGGCAGGATCTCGACCGGCGCCTCTGTCAGATGCTCGACGCGAGCCCTCGTTTGCGCATTGTTGACGAAGATGAGACTCGCCCTCTTGGGGCCCAGCCTGACCGCGGGTAACAAGGCAACCAGACGCCGCCCCGGCACTCGAATCAAATCCTCGAGCATCCCGCGCCAACCCAGCTCAGTCACGAGAGGCAACGGTGGATCGACACCACCACCTATTGGCCCGAGGATGAGTGGCAGATCGACAACGGCTATACCCGCCCTCATCCAGTACGCAGCGAACGTGATGTGGTACGCGACGTCGAAATCGACTTGCTTGGACATTTCGACCCCTCGAGAACCGGCGAGCTTCTGCCAGCGGTCGTAGTACCAGAGTTGTCCCAAGGTTCCCCACCTCTTCAGGCGGAGAGCGGTCGGACCGAGGTCTATGCCGACGAGGGTGATGTTTGCCGATCGATCGTCTGTCTCGAGATAGGACTGCAACGACGCGAGGTTGTTCGACCTCGTGAGCACCCAGACCTGATGTTCGGCGGCCAGTGTGAGCATCGTCTGGAAACCGACGTCGGGCTCGGAACCCCGCCAGGGCTCACAGGCGTACGCTGACAACAGGATCTTCATCGGCTCCTCCAGGCCCCGACTCGCAAGGTCGGCCAGCGTATCAACCACTCTGTGTAAGCAAACACCGATGGATGAGATTCCCTGGGCCACCTAGGATGACAGCCAGCCAGACCAACACACCGGAATTGACCCTGGACAACGATCAGATATCCAATGCCCGGGCCGCCCGCATGGCGCGAGTCCATCAGCGCGCAGAGTGGCGACAACGTCGTATCGATCGGTTCGTGACGGCGGCGCTGGCTCTGTGGGTCGCGATCTTCTTCGACTTCGGCGGTCTGTTCCGCTTGGGTGGCGGGCCTCGAAGGCGGGGGACGTACGTCGAGATCGTCGGCGAGTCGATTCGCTCGGGATCGATCAAGAACCAGATTCTCGTCGTCTCCTTCGCGGCCATCGGCTGCTACTACCTACCTGCGGCCTGGCGGTGGCTGCGACAAGGACGAAATATGCCTCTCGTCCTGCTCTTCTTGTACGGGGTCTGGGCCGCTCTCTCTTTGATGTGGTCAGTCGACCAAGGATTGACCCAGCGCCGTATCATCGAGATGCTGCTCGTCGCCGTCGGCTGTGTCGGATTGGGGGCAGGCTTCTACGGTTCCCGACCCGACGGACGGAGACGTCTCCTCCGCGACGCTCTCGTCGTGGGGGCGCTGGGCTGTCTGATCTGGATACCGGCGCTGCTCTCCGGGAATATCAACGTCCTGGCGCCGGACTGGTCTCTGATTCCGGTGGGCGTCGGTGACAAATTCGGCATTCCAATCGCCTACGGGCTGATCGCCGCGGTGGTGGCTCGTTTCTGGTTCTCCAGTCTCAGCTACTTCCGCCCGTCATACCTCACGATCTACATCATCGTCACGAGTGTCACACTCGTCGCGCTCAAGAAGCGCACCTTGCTCGCTGGAGTCCTGATCGTCATAGCGATGGCGGTGTTGATCCTCGTCGGAAGGACGAGGAGAAGGAGACTCGGTGCGATCTTCATCGCTTCGGCGGCAGGGGGCCTGGCGATTGCTCTGGCACTGGGGATGAATCCATTCGAGGCTGTGATACCCGTCCTCACCCGCGGGGAGGAGGCGCAAAGCCTCACTTCGCTGACGGGGAGGGTCCCGCTGTGGGAGGAACTGCTCGGGACCTACTTCTGGGATAGGCCGATCATCGGTTACGGATTCGGTGCCTTCTGGAGACCGGAGGTGATCGGCGTGATGTGGGAGTCCGTGGGCTGGCCGGCGACCTCGGCACACAACGGTCTGCTCGAAGAGCTGCTGGCGACAGGTTTGGTCGGGACAATCCTTCTCGCGTCGATCTGGGTCGGGATCGTCGTCGGATCTCTGCGCGTCGTCTTTGGTGACCGTCGCGACGACCAGGCACTCGTTGTGGCTGCCTGGTCCGCCCTCCTCGGGTTCACATCCCTGGCCGTGGCCACTCTTCAACTCTGGGGTGAGCTGAGTCTCATGCTGCCCCTTGTCGCCTATTCCGCCATCATCGTCTGGGAGGCACGCGAGACGAGTGACGAAGACTTCGGCATGGCAGGCGCAGCCGACGACGACGCGTCGGGCATCTCCAACGTCCTAGCTCCGGCGCCGCCTCTCAGGTGAACACCGAGGGTCACGCACCGAAGTGAGCTCCGGCTGGCTGGTCACTGAAGGCGAGGGTGTCGCGTACCGGTGTGTCGAGGCCCCCAACGGCGCCCGAATACTTTGGCCAGCTGGCAACTCGAGCCATACGGCATTCAAGGCCTTCGCCCAACTGAGCCCGCGACGCCGGGTGCGCTGGAGACCCACAGAGAACGAAACGTCGATCGATCCCGAATTGATCGATTCCCTCCGCTCCCAGCTCAGTGGATCTCTGCCCGGATCTTCGTTCGACGCGACATCTTTCTTCGTGGCCGAGCTCACCCCGTACCAGAAGGTGACCGCCGCCATCCCGAACAGTCAGGGTGAGAGCCTCGCCTACGTGAAGATGTCCCTGGCCGAGCAGGCTCAGGACCGGGTGGAGCACGAGATCGAGACGCTCTCCTTGCTGGCCGAGAGAGACTTGCAGCTGGCACCTCGCCTTCTGGACGTGTATCAGGCACCAGGGGGCCCGGCACCCGTGGCCGGGGCTTTGCCAGGCCGATTCGGCCGGAAGGGACTCGATGCACATCATGCCGACTGGGTCGCTCAGCTGAATCAGCTGGCAGCCGATCGGGAACAGGTCGAGGCGAGGATTGCCACGATGCATTCGCGGATCTCCCTGGTGCATGAGAATTTCACCGATCCGGAAGGCACCTACGAGCGAGGGCTGAACCTGGTCGGCAACCGTCTAGTCGATGCGCCATTGCCGTTCACGTTGGCTCACGGCGATTTTGCCCCGTGGAACATTCGCTCTACTCGCGAAGGTGGCCTGACGGCACTCGATTGGGAGGGTTCGCTTGCGGTAGGTCCTCCTCTCTTCGATCTCTTCTACCACCAGATGGTCACCTCCCGGAGCCGATGGCGTCTGCGACGGCCATGGGATCGTTCTCTGAAGGCGTTCTCATCTGCCCACTGGCCACAGCTCGATCCCTGGTACGAGAGCCTGAGGACGGCCTTTCTCGTATTCGCCATCGACGAGTACGCCGATGTCACGAAGCTGGATCCGAGCCCAGGGCCGACGTGGCGCTGGTTGACTGGGCGTCTCGCCGAAACGGCGGCCAGTTGACCGTGATCAGATCAGCTCGAGAGAGCTGACTCGACCCGCACGACCATCTGCTCGACCGGCTCGGTCGCGTCCATGGTCAGTTGCCTGGGGAACTCATAGGAGCGCCAGCGGATGAGCTCGTCCTCGAGCTGTTGCTCATTCAGTTCCGACTTCCTCTGTCGAAGGACGGCGACGGGGGCGAGAAGGACTGCGGTGACGTGAGGGGCGGGGAACAAGCCTGTGGCCCAGCGCGCCAACCATTCGGGACCCCGGTATCTCAGGGCAGCGGGCTGGCCCACGTAGCCATATCCCCACCGGTCACCTATCACCAACACCCCGCGTCTCAGGGCCGGCCGAATGCGGACGGCGTAATACGCCCAAGCTCGGATCAGATTCATGGTGAGCCGTGCCGCACTAGCCAGTGAAGAAGCCGGGACGTCCAGTCGCTTTGGCATCGGTACCTCGACCCCGGGGTCCTCTTTGAGTTCCACTCCCAGCCCCGGTATCCAATGGAGGTAGGCGGTCTCTCCGGCCCACCGCTCGATCATGGCCTTCGCCAGCGTCGTCTTGCCCGAGCCATCCGGACCGACCACGACTACGAAACGGCCGGGAGGTCTCACACCCGGGTTGCCATGGCTTCGCGATACGTTGCCTCGAGATTCAGGGCCGCCATTGCCGGCGTGTGACGCTTCTCGTAGTTTCGGCGGGCCAGATCTCCCAGCCGGTCGACCTCGGCGTCGTCACGAAGAGCAGCGACGACCCGTACCCATTCGTCGACGTCGTCTACGGGGACCAAGAGCCCGACGCGACCATTTTCGAGAGTCTCGGCCATTCCGCCGAGGTCAGAAACGACGACCGGCAATCCACATCCCATTGCTTCGAGCAGGACTCTCGGCTGGCCACCTTCGAAACACCGCGATGGGAGGAGGAGCGCTCTCGCACCCATCATCAGATCGGTGACCTCTTCTCGGTCGACATGCCCGCGGAACTCGACATTGGCGGCTCCGATCGACTCCAGCCGAGCCCTCTCGGGCCCATCACCGATCACCACGAGTCGGAGGTCGGCGAGAGGGCCCCGCAGCCAAGCCTCGACGAGCGTGTCCACTCCTTTTTCGATGCTGAGACGACCTACGTACATGACATAGTCGCTGCGGCTCGGTGGCCGGGGACGATGTCCGGGGTCATCGGCGAAGTCGGGAAAAACCGATATCCGACTCGGATCGACACCACCCTGAACATGAATGTCACGGACGAACTCAGTCAGGGCGACGTAACGATCGACCCGGGACCAGGTGTCGACTGTCCTGTGTAGAGAGATGGTGGCGGCGGCGGCCAATGACGGCACGAACCCCGTGCGATAACAACGATGGGCGACTCCCCGCCACGGCCCCCTGCCCACGCAGTCGGTGCATGTTGCTCCTGATCGGAACAACAAGGCGTTGACGCACAGCAGGCGAAAGTTGTGCAGCGACATCACCGTCGCCACATCCGACTCGACACGGAAAACCGCAGGTGTCGCGCGAAACCACGTGTTGTGGACGTGCATGACGTCGGGTTTGAAGTCGCGCACCGCAGCAGCGACCCTCGCCCTGGAGGTGGAGTTCCACGGTGCGACGGCCAGGCTCGCGGCACTGCCGACCACATCGTCCGGGTTGGAGAAGATGAGCTGATGGACCTCGTGGCCCCGGCCACGGAGCAGCTCGAGCTCGTCTTCGACGAGGGTGTCTTCGCCTCCGGGGAGCCGATAGCGATTGTGGATCTGCAGAACTCTCATGACGTCCGAATCGGACTATTTGACAACCCTGCCCCGATCCCCGATGACGTCGCCCATCGACCCATCCACCACCGTCATCTCTCGGCGGAGAGGTGCTCGGTTGTACAGGTAGCCGGCGAGATTCGCTTTCACGAAGTCGAGTCGGCTCAACATGTCCTCCGCCTGCCTCACCGGGCTTTGGTGATCGACCACGGCTATGGCCCCGTCGGCGAGCGCGGCGATGGTGCCCGAATAGGCCACCTGAAGCAGAGGTGGGGTGTCGATCAGGACGAAGTCATACTTGTCTCCGACCTGGTTGAAGAACTGTCGGGTGGCCGGCGACCTGAAGAACTCGACAGCCAACACGGGTTGGGCTCCCCGGCTGAGAAGCGTCATCTCATATCCTCCCAAACGAATCGTCTGCAACGCTTCGTTCAGGAAGGTCAGGCCTGACACCACTTCGGTCATCCCCACGGGTACTTCAGACTCTGGCTCACCGGCGGAAGTCCTCAACAACTTGGTCAGCTCCTGGTTGCCGAAGTCGGCGTCGATGACGAGGACGCTCTGGCCCTCCCTGGCCAAAGCGATGCCCAGGTTGGCGACAGTCGTCGTCTTCCCCCCGCCGTTGAGCGGTGAAACCGCTACGAAGGTGTGTCCGCCACCCGTAGCGGCCAGGGAGAGACTGGCCGCGGCAAATCGATATGCCTCCGCAGCTGCGCTTCGGGGCGCTTCGAACGCGGGTAGGGCACCCTTGAGATGCTCATCCGAGAACACGGGAACGTCGGCCAGCAGTGGCGAGCCGAGCACCAGCTCTGGAGTGTCACGGTCGGTGAACACCCTTCTCCGGTTGGCGAGGAGATATGCGAGGGCCACACCCAAGGCCAGACCAGCCAGAACGCCGACCGCCAACATCCTCCCCAAGCCGAGAGACCCCACGCGAGCAGCGGCGAGAGGAGGCGAGTAAAAGGCGACCCCGGTCGAAGACAGCTCGGATTCGATGACGAGGTCGTTTCGGGTGGTGATGAGGGACGACCGTCTGGAAATGAGGGCCTGTCGCTCCTCGCGTAGGGCCGCGGCTTGCGGATCGGCTGCGTCGACCTCTCGCAGGGTTCGCACCGTCGCTATCTGGGTCTGCAGGTCGATGAGTCGAGCCCGAATCGCGGTGGCTCGGTCCGCGGTTACTCCGGCGGCGAGCTCGGCCTGCAAGTCCACGATCTCGGCGATCGACTCCTCGAGCTGAGCCTCCAATGCCTCTCGATATGGCGCTCCGGAGCGTACCGCCGCTATCGCCTCATCGACCGTCTCGATGTTGGATTCGATGTTCTCGACTGCGCGGTCGAGTTCCTGCAGAGCAGCCTCGGCACTTCGGCTCTCCTCCGCCTGCACCACTTCCTGATACGAGCGGGCGATGGCATCTGAGACTTTGACGGCCTCCTCGGCGGTCTCCCCGGTGTAGGTGATCGTCACGAGATCGCTGACCGAGGTGCCTTCGACCACCAGATTCGACTGGATGTCTTCGATGGTGCGGGAGGCGACGTCGCCGTCGCCGGAAAGGATCTCCAGGGCCCCCGCGGCCACGGTCGCCGTCTCCATTATCTGCACTTGGTCGAGTAGGTAGCGATCGGCGCGAGCCGCCGTACTGTTGTTGACCAGGCTGTTCGCTGCTGGGTCCTCCACCACCAGCGCCGCCGCCGCCGCGTACTGGACCGGTCGGGTGATCGCATAGAGTGCAGCCAGCAGCCCGAAGAGGACTGACATCCCCACCACGAGGACCCAATAACGGGTCGCCGCTTCGAGGATGGTCGGCTCGAACGATGGAGCTCTGTTTTCACCGGCAGGTATCAAGGATCCCTCTCTTGGAATGTCCGCCCGACCGCAGGGTACCAACAGCTGAAACCAAGGCAATAGGCCTTTCGATCGACTCGGGGCCACCGGCGCTAACCTGTCGCCCGTGCCCCCCGTGATCTCTGTCGTCACTCCGTCGTACAACCAGGCCACGTTCATCGAGGAGACGATCGAGTCGATCCACGGGAGTGGGTACCCTGCCATCGAGCACATCGTCATCGATGGTGGGTCCACCGATGGAAGTGTCGACATCATCAGGCGACACGCTGACAAACTCGCGTACTGGGTCAGCGAGCCCGACGGTGGGCAGACCGAAGCCCTGATAAAGGGCTTCGAAAGAGCCACCGGGGACATCCAGTGCTGGCTCAATTCGGACGACCTCTTCGAGCCTTGGACCTTGCAGGAGGTTGCCCGGGAATTCGAGCAGAATCCCGAAACGACCTGGATGTATGGCGACGCCACGTGGATCGATGCGAAGGGAAGCGTGATAAAGCCGCAACGCGAACACGGTTTCAGCCGATTCATCTGGATGTACGGGCACAATTACATCCCGCAACCATCCACTTTCTGGCGTCCCGAGACCTACCGGGCAGTCGGAGGCCTCGATCCCAGGTTCGACCTCGCCATGGACGCAGACCTGTGGATCAGGTTCGCAGACATCAGCCGGCCTCGCCACGTACGGCGGCCGTGGTCACGCATGAGGTTCTATGCCGAGCAGAAGAACACCGCGATGCGGAGGGCCTCGGGACGTGAGGGCTCCGAGATACGACGGCGGTACATCTCACCCTCCCGAACAGAGCTGAGGATCAAACGGCTGGCCGCCCGCACCCTGCGTGCAGCCTGGAAGGCGACCACAGGGTGCTACAGCGTCGGAGAGGTGCGACAGAACATGACGACATTGCTCACCGGGGAAACCTGGGAGCAGCGTCATCTTCGTGACTGAGGGATGAGACGTGGGACCGTCTCCCACCAAATCTGACCTTGAGGAGTTTCACCAGGTATCCGCCCGAGTCGTGCGGGTAGTAGTAGTCGAGCAGGACTTTCGGGGGCCATAGTCGTCGCAACCAGCCTCCCACCGCGGAGACGGCGCGGCCCTTGGCAGTCAGCGGTATCACGAAGAGTCGGTGCCGGTGCACATTCCGGGCCACTCCCGACAGTCGGGACTGACGTGGCCAACTACGGGCCCAGACGCTCGACCTCCAGCTCCTGTGAGCGCGGGGAAGGGAGAATTCGACTCCCAGTTCCTCCTCCACGGCACTCGCCGTGTTGGCGACATGTTCAGATAGCCCTTCGCCCGCGGCGAGATCCATGACCACACTCCAATCGAGGTCTGTTTGCGCAGCTCCTCTGACGACGTCGGCATAGCCGATGAGCCTGCGGAAATGATCCTTGTTCAGATGCATGAGGTGCAGGAACAGCGATGCATTGGTGTCGAAAGTCGGTACCCGCAGCCCATCGCTCAAATTCAATTCGACCGCGTGGTCCCAGTACCGAGCAGGTGACACGGACCACACGATCTCCAGCTTCAGCGGGTCGAGGTGTAAATCCACTGGCATGCCCGCAACACCGAGGTCGACTGACTGGAGATGCCTCCCTCGCACCAGCCGCTCGATCTCCCCCACGAGGAGATGCGACGGATACAGCCGGGAGACGAACTGGTCGATCCCACCGAGGTCATCGGGGTGGACGACCAGGTCGAAGTCGTACGACCATCGCTCCGTGGGCCGGGCATACCACCGACCGCCTGTGGCAAGACCCTTGATGAGCGCAACGCGGACCCCGGTTGCATCAGCGACGTCGAGCAACTGCTGGAGAGAGGACTCGAGCATTCGCGCGCGCGCCCAAGCTTGGAGGTCGAGATTCTCGAGACGCTGCATCACCGGCTGCGCGGGCGTGATCTCCCCCGCCGAGACTCTGGTCCAGAGCATGCCGGCCACACGATGTTCGACCGCCTGGTCGACCACCGCATCGTCGATGGTCCCGCTCACGACACGATCCGCTGCTAGGTCGATCAAGAGTGGGGCAGGTATGGACAAGGCTGGTGAGACATTATGGTCACTTGGTTGCAGCGGTCCCACACGCGAGATATGATGCGTTAGTACTACCACACAGAGTGGTGGGCGAGACATGAAAGGGAGGCTGATGCGATACGAGCAGCCGACAGTGGTTGATCTCGGGTCCATCTCGGGGCATACGTATTTCCCAGTCGGGGCACCAGGGCACTTCAAGGGTGGGGGCGATCCCCAGCACCTTGACATGCACTGCGAGTGGTCGGGGGGTTCGGACGCCGACCTCTGCGATGCACCCGCACCGGGCGCCTGAGATCACCCACTAACGATTCAAAGTACGAACGAGTTGACTCCCCTTTACGGGGAGTCTTCTCTTTAGAGTGAGCAGAAGCGGTCGATTCTGCATCCTCAATGAATTCTGTAGTCGGATACCTTTCCCAACGCGATATCGAGGTGCAGTCGATCGGGCGGGCGCTTGGTGCAGGCTCTCAGATTGGCCGGTTGGGGAGAGCGGGCATCGCCGTTCGGGGGCCGGCAGCTTCGCTGGCAACCTCGGATGATTGGCTCTGTGGGCTCAGCGGAAGGGTCGACAACCACAACGAGCTCATCTCCCGAGTTGGTCCAGAGGACTCCGAAGGCACCTCATCGGCCGGCCTGGTCGGGAGACTTCTCGCCCGAGAGGGGATCGAGGCCCTGGGCGGCCTCCGAGGAGTATTCGCCGGAGTCTTCACCGACGGCCACCGACTCTGGTCGTTTCGTGACCACATGGGATTCTGGCCAATGTTCCACACCAGCGTCGACGGACAGTCGGTCGCAGCGGACTCGATCCGGGCCTGTGTCGATGCGACTGGCCAGGGCTATGTCGTCGATGATCAGAATTTGGAGGACTTCTTCTATGGGCGCATCGGTACCTCGACTGCCACAGCTATCAAGGGTGTAGAGAGGATCCGCGCCGGGACCTGGGTTCAGGACGACGCCGTTGGAAGCCGGATCGAGCAGTACTGGAGACCCAAGGAACTGGTCGAGGTCGATCCCCCTCGAGAAGACGAGATCCCCGAGCTTTTCGATTCCCTCATGGGTCAGGCCGTGGATCGCGTGGTGACCGGGTCCGATGCGGTGTCGCTGAGCGGCGGAATCGATTCGCCGGTGCTGGCCGCATACGCGGCGCCCCTGTACCGGTCACGATTCGGCAGGGCGCTACCGGCACTGTCCGCAATATATCCTGACCTTCCGAGCGTTGACGAGGAGCAGTTGATTCGTCTCGTGGCCGGGGACCTCGGCATGCCGCTCCACACCTTTCGGCCAAACGCGAGTGCAACGGACGACCTCAGGCGCTGGGTCGCTCAATTGGACGGCCCGGTCCCGGTCGTGTCACTGGCAGAGACCCTCGAGACGTTGTCGGTCGCCAAATCGCAAGGGATCACCAACCTCATCACCGGCGAGTGGGCGGAGTATCTCTTCGATATGCCACAGCGCACGCTGGCGTACCTGATACGCCGGGGACGATGGAGAGCAGCACGACGGTACTGGGGGTCGCTCAGAGATCAGGATGTTCCGGTCGGCACGATTGCCTCCCGTCTCATGAAGGACCTGGCGCCTTTCGGCCTCAGGCGAGGCATGGCTCTCCGGCGCATGGGGGCAACCACCCCAGAGTGGATCGATCGCAGTCAACTCGTGTTCCAACCTCGTGGTCCGGTCGTGCGAGACTGGATGTCGAGTCAGGCCGCGATGGGCGAAGGGCCTGCTCTCGGGCTCGAGGCCGATCATGTCGTACAGATGGCGGCAGGCGTCTCCATTCGGCGTCCTTTCGCAGACGTCGATCTGGTGGAGTTCTTCCTCCGCCTCCCCGCGGAAGTGAAGTATCCGGGTCCCGGGCGCAAACAGCTGATCAGGGCATTGGCGCGGGGAAAGGTGCCAGACGCCATTCTCGATCGGAGAGACAAAACACTCTTCGACGAAGCAGTCAAAGCCAGCATCGATTACGGGCAACTGGTGTCCCTCCTGGGTGACGACTCGCCGATGCCCGGTGTCGATTACGGCCTCCTCAGGTCCCGCCTTCACTCCAGGGAGTTGGATCTGGTCGAGTACATGTGGGCAAAGGATCTGGCAGCTGTGCACGCCTTCAGGTCTTTTGCGAGCAGCACATGACCGACCACACCACCAGCAACGTGATTCAGGTGAGCGGCCTGGGTCGCGATTTCGGAGTCCAACGCGCCCTCGTCGATGTGGACATGACCGTGGAGGCGGGTGAGATAAGGGGCCTTCTCGGGCCAAACGGAGCCGGCAAGACGACCCTGCTGCGGATCGTGGCAGGTTTGGTGGACCCATCGGCGGGTACCGTCACGGTCCTGGGGCGAGAGTGGTCACGCGACCGTCGTTGGCTCCGCTCGTCGATCGGATGGGTGCCGGCGGGCGAGCGGAGTTTCTACCTCCGGCTCTCCGGATTGGAGAACCTCATTTTCTTCTGCCGATTGCACGGGCACTCCCTCGGCGATGCGCGTCGGGAGTCACATCGCCTCCTCGAAGTCGTGGGGCTCTCCGGGGCAGCCACGAAACGGGTGGCTATCTACTCCCACGGGATGCAACGACGCCTGGCGCTTGCACGTGCACTCATCGGAGAACCGCGCCTGCTCATTCTCGACGAGGTCACATCCGGGTTGGATCCTGAAGCGGCAATCGACACCAAGGAAGGTGTCAAACGAGCCGCCCAGGCCGGGACGGCAGTCGTTTGGGCGACCCAACGCATAGAGGAGTTGCGAGGTCTCGCCGATACGACGACTCTGCTCCACGAAGGGCGGGCCAGGTTCGACGGACCGGTACAGGAGCTCATGACGTATGCATCGGGGATGATGTACGTCGTCGAGCTTCGACCGGGCTCTCACGTGGACTTCGAAATGGCAAACGCATCTCTTCGGGGACTGGGAGAGGTGAAGCCCACCTCCAGCAGTCGCACCGTGGAGCTCTTGCTCGATGACGGCGCGCCGGTTGGTGAGGCCATCGTCAGGCTCGAGGGCATAGGGATCGAGATCCAGGCCTGCAGGGAGAGTCGTGACAGCCTCGAGCTGGCTTTCGTCAGAATCATCGGAGCCGCGACATGACTCTCCGTCGGCCGGCGTGGGAAGAGATGAGAAAGGTCCCGGCCTTCGTCCGGAGGGACTTCCTCGTCACCTGGAGCTATCGATTCGCCTTTCTGTCCGATTTCGTGAACATGTTCGTCCAGGTACTCACGTTCGGGCTCGTCGGACGCATCGTGAACCCTACGACGATCCCCGAATACGGCGGGACCCAGCCCGGATACGTCGAATTCGTCGTCGTTGGAATCGTGGTCACGTCGTTTCTCCAGATTGCGCTCAGCCGCGTGGTCAACGTGATCAGACAGGAGCAGATGCAGGGCACGCTGGAAGCGGTGATGATGACGCCGACCTCCACATCGACATTTCAGATCGGCTCGGTTGCATACGACCTCGTCTATGTTCCGGTTCGCACGACGATCTTCTTGATCGCCACCTCGTTCTTGCTCGACATAGCGTTCAACCCCTCGGGGTACCTCCTCGCCATTCCGGTGTTGCTCGTCTTCATCCCCTTCGTCTGGGGTCTGGGAATCATCACGGCCGCAGCCACCCTCACCTTCCGTCGCGGCGCCGGTCTGATCACGTTCTTCGTATCTGCCCTCGTTCTCTTGTCGGAGAGCTACTTCCCGATCACGGTCTTCCCCGAGTGGCTCCAGTCGGTGGCTGAGCTGAACCCCCTCTACGTGGCCCTCAAGACGATTCGGGACGTCGTCATCGGCTCGAGCGGCTGGGAGGTGATACCGAGCACCGTGGCGTACCTGGTGCCCTGGGCTGCCGTGTCCCTGATCCTCGGCGTGGCGGCGTTCAGGTGGGCCCTTGCCCGGGAGCGCCGAGCGGGTACCTTGGGCATCTACTAGGGCGAAGAACCAGAGAAGAGAGAAGAGGGTGAACGGGCAAACAATCGTCCGCCGCTCGAAGCGCGTGGCGTTCCAGCGAATCGCAGACGGGGGAGTTCTGCTGCACCTGGACACAGGGGCCTACCACCGTGTCAATGGTGTGGGCGCTCTGATATGGGAGGCGCTCGAGGAGGACAGTGGCCTGAGCGAAGTCGTGGCGAAGGTGGAGGGCTCGGTCGAAGGTCCGGTTCCGGATGAGCTGAGTGCCGAGGTCGAAGTCTTCCTGGAATCCTTGGCGGAGCGTGACCTCGTGATCCTGGAGCAGGGCTAGGGCGCCGCCCCGAAGCGGGCCAACTCCACCGAGCCATCCTGGCCGGGCGGAGGGCCCACGTCTCGGCCCGCCAACTCGACCCAGGCGTGGGCATCCGACGTGTCCGGCCTGGGGAGCCCGATCACGAGTGAGGGCTCGAGCCCGAGACGTGACAGGAGCGTGAAATGGATCAGGGCGAGGGTGAGACACCGAGGCTGCAGACGCCCAATGCTCAGGGCCCGGAAGATCGCGCGCCCCAACCTCACGGCGTCACCCCTGGGAAGTCTCACAGGGCGTGCTTGGCCGGCGAGCTCGATCACTCTAGGGACTGGCAACCGCCTCACACGCAACCGGAGCACCACCACGAAGAAGTTGCTGTAGATGTGGTAGGCCAGCTGCGCCCTCGGCACCAGCGATTTGGTCAGCCCAGACATGTGGCGATCAGACGCTCGACCTCGATGCCCGGTTCAGCGTTTTCGGGTGGCCGGAAGACGTCATAGACGGGGATGGCACCGGCAAACTCAGCCAGCCTCTCGAAGGAGCCAATCGCTGCCTGCTCTCCGGGTGTATAGAAGTTGAGACGCCACAACCTGGAGATTGCCTCGTCTACGGACAGGTCGTATGTGTCGCGCGGGCCCCAGTTGAGGAACACGATGGCAGCGATCGGCACCGGGTCGCCGTCTCCACGTCTGTCCGCGTCTATGGCGAAGTGAACCTTTTCGGAGGTCTCATGGGTCAACTCCAAGTCCGTCCGATCCAGCCTCGCGACCATGTCGGGTCTCATCCTCAGGAGGGCCGGACCGGGCCACACCGAATTCGTGCTCACCATGCACCTCGCACCATCGTCCGACAAGAGTCGATGCCCACTGGAGTGAAACGCAGCCGACAGAGTCGTCTTCCCAGCACGTGTGTCCCCGAGCAGCAAGAGAGCTCTCTCGTCGACCTCCACCGCCGCTGCGTGCAGGAACACATGCTGCGAATCGACTGAGGCTACTGCGAACGGAGTCGACCACAGGAAGGCCTCACGAAGAGCATTTGGGACGTGATTCGCGGTTGGAATGGTGATACGTGTTCGATCGCCACTTATCCGGAAACGCCCCATCAGATCGTTCTCGACCACGAGATCCTCGCCCGCGGCGAGGAGACGCAGTGAAAGCTCACCTCTGGAGGACGGCCATTGCTGGAGAACCGGGAGCCGAGACGGAGTCTCGTCTGCCTCCTCCACGGAGATGGGCTGACGCCCGGGACCGTTTCTGAGATACCGTAGCGAGACGCTCGATTCGATCGTGAACCCCATGCAGGAACCCCGGGGGCTCATAGGTCTGTCACTTCAAAGCGAAAACCGGCACACTACGAGTGGTCTTCGTCGATGGGCCTTCATTCCAGGAGGTGATCCGCCGCAGGTGTCAACTCTCGACCGGATCCGGGCGCATCAGGCCCCAGAAGAAAGCAACCACTGCCGTACCGATGATGATCAACCCGACGTTGGTGAAGAGCACGGCGAACTCTTGCGGCCAACTGAAGTTCACGAGATTTCGCGCGGCGTATCGACCAATGACCCAAACGATCAGCCCAACCAGGGCCACAAGAGCTTTCAAGTTTCCCTTCCTCCTGAATTAGCACGGCGGACTATACCGGTGCCTCCACCGGATTCCGGGGCCACAGACGCGGTGTTGGCTTCCCCCACCCGAGTACGCCCTTCCGAGCCCGTTCCAGCATTCGGCCAGGTCTCCAAGGGCGACTGCTCGATCGACAGAACCGGGCGATCCCAGAGGATCTTCCACATGAACGTCGGGATTATCGTCGCATATCTCCGCCAGAGCCTCCGCGGCTCGATTGCCAGCCGGAAGAGCCATTCGAGCCCTGACCGCCTCATCCAGATCGGTGCCTGTCGAACTCTCCCGGCGTGCATGTCAAACGCCGCTCCGACACCAATGAGCACAGGTGCGTCTAGGAGACCGCGTGCACGCGCCATCCATCGCTCTTGTTTGGGTGTTGATAGCCCGACCCAGACAACCGTGGCGCCTGACTGATTGATCATGGCCGTGTCGGCAATGATCTCGTCATCGGTCAAATCGCGGAACGGGGGGGAGTGAACGCCCGCGATTTCGATCCCCGGAAAACGAGCCCTCAAACGCGCCGACAGCTCATCCGACACACCAGGGGATGCCCCATAGAGGAAATGTCTCCACCCCTCTTCGATGTGCGCCCCGCAGACTTCGAGCATGAGGTCGGGTCCGTAAACCCGGGACATGTCACCGGCTCCTGCCAAGCGACCACACCAAACCAGTGGCATGCCATCTGGGACTACCAACCCGGCGGCATTGTGAATGGCAGCGAGTTCTGGGTCCTTTTGCGATTCGATTACACCGTGGACACCGGTTACGCACACATACTCGCGAGCGTCGTGATCGACCCAGCGCGAGATCTCATGCATGGCTCCATCGCGGTCGATCGCCGAAACCCTGACTCCGAGGACGTCAACGACGCTTGTCACCCTTTCGAAGCCACCTGCTTCTCGATCCACCTGTAGGTCCCTTCGAGACCGGCCTCGAGAGAGATGCCCGGCTCCCATCCGAGCACCTCTCGCAAGAGCGTGTTGTCCGAGTTTCGACCTCGAACGCCCTGCGGGCCATCGACATGATCGATGCTCAGCGTCTTGCCTGAGAGACCGATAATGATCTCGGCCAGTTGGTTGATCGTGACCATCCGATCGGTGCCGAGGTTGATCGGCGCCGAGTAGTCGGACTGCATGAGTCGATATATCCCCTCCACGCAGTCGTCCACGTGACAGAAAGATCGAGTCTGCTCGCCGTCTCCCCACATCTCGATTGTTCCACCGTCCTCAGCCATGGCGACTTTCCGACATAGCGCAGCAGGGACCTTCTCTCGACCGCCGTCGTATGTGCCGTTCGGCCCGTAGATGTTGTGGAACCTCACGATCCGCGTCTCCAACCCATAGTCGGACTGGTAGTACTGGGCGAGGATCTCCGACACGAGCTTCTCCCAGCCATAGGCATCCTGTGGATCCGCCGGGTAAGCGTCAGCCTCCTTCAATGGAACGACATCGGCCGTCGTCTGAAGGTGCTCTGGGTAGATACAGGCTGATGACGAGTACAGATACCTTGACACGCCGTTTGTCCGAGCAGCCTCGATGGTGTTCAAGTTGATCAGAGCGTTGTTCCTCAGAATCTGGGCGTGGTGCGACGCGATGAAACCCATCCCACCCATGTCCGCCGCCAGCGCGTAGACATGCTCGACATCCTTGGTCGCTACGTCCGCTGAATCTGCATCACGTAGGTCGAGGAGCATGAACTCGTCAGCGTCGATTTCGGTGTACTCAGGCTCCTTGATGTCAACACCTCGCACCCAGTCGCCATGCTGTTTCAGATAGGTAACCAGGTGATGTCCAATAAATCCCCCAGCACCCGTAACAGTGACCCTTGTCACTTTCGCCCCCCCTTTCTACCGCTTGGGCTTGTCGCGCCACACTAATCCATGAACGCGACATTGACTACTCGAAGTGGTCAAGCCCGATGCATCGCACCAAGATTCCCGGTTTGACGGTCACTGTAAGTGGTGTAGAGTCCGTTACTCGCCTACGTCAGGCGCTGGGAATTGGGCTATCACGGGAGCATCGGGGGCATGGGGTCGTTTCGTCAAGAAACCCTGAATGGGAACACACATGATGGGTCGCGGGCGGCGTTGTACCAGGTCGACCCGCCCAGTCTCTATGCCGGCCGCGTGAAGCCGAAGGCCGACAAGATGCTCGCGGCACTTCTCCTGGTCCTTTGCGCGCCAATCCTCTTGTCTTGCATGGCCGTGGTCCGTGTCTTCATCGGTAGTCCAGTGATCTTTCGGCAGCAGAGGGTTGGCTTGGGGGGCAGGACCTTCGAACTGTTGAAGCTTCGAACGATGATCCCTGATCGGCGCACCGGCGCCGAATCCGGGTACTCAGGACCCGAAAGACGTGTGACCCACAAGTCTCCGGCTGACCCACGGGTTCTGCCGGTCGGCGCCGTATTGCGTGCTCTCAGACTGGACGAGCTTCCGCAGTTGTGGAACGTGATCACTGGCGACATGAGCCTGGTCGGCCCACGGCCGGAGATTCCCGAGATCGTTGACGACTACGAAGATTGGCAGCACGCTCGACATACGGTGAAGCCTGGTATCACCGGACTTTGGCAGGTGGAGGCGCCGCCGGGCCGACTCATGCACGAGTGCACCGAGTTGGACCTCCAATACATAGATGACCTCAGTCTCAGGACCGACCTCGAAATCCTGCTCCGAACACCGTTGGTGGCCTTCAGGCGACAGGGTTATTAGGCGGCGGCGTCACTCAACGGTGACGGTCTTAGCCAGATTCCTCGGCTTGTCCACGTCGAGACCGCGCGCCGTGGCGACGTGATAAGCCAGCAGCTGGAGCGGAACGACTGCGGTGACGGTGCACAGGAGGTCCGGGCCTGAGGGAATCCGGATGACATGGTCGGCAACCTCACCGACCTCGTCGCCCTCCTCGGCGACGAGAACGATGGTCCCACCTCGTGCTCTCATCTCCTCCATGTTCGACAGGGTCTTCGCCCGGACATGACTGTCCGATGCAACACCCACGACGATGACACCCTTCTCGATGAGGGCGATCGGGCCGTGTTTCATCTCGCCGGCGGCGTATCCCTCGGCGCGCACATAGGCGATCTCCTTCAGCTTGAGCGCGCCCTCCATCGCCACCGGGAAGTCGCCCGACCGTCCGAGGAAGAAGTAGTCACGAACATCCACCCACTGACGGGACAGGGCCTCGATCTCGTCTGATGTCTCCAGCACTGCCGCCACCTGGTCGGGGAGCTTCTGGATGTCCCGCACCAGCAGCTCAACCTTGCCCGGGTCGAGAGTCCCCCGGACCTGTGCCAAGTAGAGCCCGAGCAGCTGCATCGCCACCAACTGGGTGGTGAACGTCTTGGTAGCCGCCACGCCGATCTCCAACCCGGCGCGCGTGTAGAGGACTGCGTCAGACTCCCGGGCCAGGGCCGAATCGAGGACGTTGCTGACCCCGATCAGGTTCGCCCCCTGCGCCTTGGCGTACCGCACTGCGGCGAGGGTGTCGATGGTCTCGCCCGACTGGCTGATCCCGATGACGAGCGACCTGGCATCGAGCACCGGGTCGCGATACCGGAACTCGGACGCGATGTCGATTTCGACCGGGAGTCGAGTCCAGCGCTCGATGGCGTACTTGGCCATCATCGCCGCGTGATACGAGGTGCCACATGCCACGACGAACACCTTGTCGACGGCCCTGAGCAGTCGAGCGTCCATGTCGAGTTCGTCCAGAATCACCCGGCCCGACGCCGAGACACGACCCGCCAGCGTGTCGGCGATTGCGTGGGGCTGTTCGTGAATCTCCTTGAGCATGAAGGTGGGGAATCCACCCTTCTCGGCCGCCTCGAAGTCCCACTCGATCTTGCGGTGCTCGGGCTCGATCGGGTTTCCTTCGAGATCGAAGATGCTCACCTTCGTCGAGGTGACCTCGACCACCCGGTCGTCGTCGACGATCACCATCTCCCTCGTGTGCTCGAGGAACGCCGGAATGTCGGAGGCGAGGAAGTTCTCACCGTCGCCGCGACCCACAACCAGCGGGGAGCCGCGGCGGGCCCCGACGATCACGTCGGGCTCGGACCGGCGCATCACAGCCAGCGCCAGGGCCCCTTCGGCTTCGTTCATCACCTGACGAACGGCCTCCACGAGAGAGAGGTCGTTGAGATCGCCGATCATGTGGGCGACGACTTCGGTGTCAGTGTCGCTGACGAACACGTGACCCTGATCGATCAGCTTCCTCTTGAGATCGGCCCAGTTCTCGACGATCCCGTTGTGCACGACAACCACGTCGCCGTCCTGGTCCAGATGGGGATGGGCGTTGATCGTGTTGGGCGCTCCGTGTGTCGCCCATCGTGTGTGGCCGATCCCCGAGATCACACCCGTCGAATCGGTCCCGTCAACCAGCTCTTCGAGGTCGGCGATCCGTCCCGCCGTCTTGATCACATTGAGGGAGCCACCCGTGTTGAGGGCGACGCCAGCCGAGTCGTATCCGCGGTATTCCAAATGGGCCAGACCCGGTACCAGGACGTCGACGACCTGTCGTGGTCCGACGTATCCAACGATTCCGCACATTTCAATTCCTTTCCACGGGACGCAATTGGTGGAAACCGAACGCATGCGGCAGAAGCCCGACAACAACGGTTGTCGGCCCAATCGAGCGGGGTTCTGTTCCCGGATCACTCCGGGGCTTTGGTCCCGCCCGTTACGACTAGGGGGCCGGGAAGGCATCCGCCGAATCTTTCGATGACCTTCCTCCTCGTCACCTCCTCCGACCGTGAGTCGGACGAGGCCAGGCGCTATCTATCGTCTGTCACTGGCGATTCGTCCCTATTGCTCCATCTCTGCCACCGTTTTGGCGACCTTGGCTAGACGATCAGCGTAATCGCTCGCCACCGATTCGCTCGGGGCCTCGACCATGATCCTGACCAGAGGCTCGGTTCCCGAGGGGCGGACCAGGACCCGGCCATCCTCCCCCAGCTCCTCTTCGACGATGGCGACCTCGCTCCACAGGTCGGCCACCGAGGCGAGGTCGACAGTCCGCGGGACCGACACGTTGACGAGCACCTGCGGGTACTCAGTGATCGTCTCCGCCCGCAACTGACGAAGTTCCTTGCCGGTGCCGGCGACCACGTTGAGCAGCTGCACCGCCGTCAGCAGGCCATCACCGGTGGAGGCGAGGTCGGCGAAGATCACGTGTCCCGACTGCTCGCCCCCGAGCAAGGCGCCATGCTCGACAAGCGCCTCCATGACATACCGATCGCCCACCGGTGTCTCGACCATTTCTATCTCCGCCTCTTCCAAAGACTTCCGGAACCCGAGATTCGACATCACAGTGGCAACCACGAGGTTCTTCCTGAGTCGCCCCTGCTCCTTCAGGTGGCGGGCGATGATCGCCATGATCACGTCGCCGTTGGCGATCACGCCGTCCTCATCGACGGCGATCAGCCGATCGGCGTCACCGTCGAAGGCAAGCCCGATTCGGCCCCCGGCATGCTTGGCGATGAACTCCGGCGCGGTGGCGCCGCATCCGTCGTTGATGTTCACGCCATTGGGCTCGGCATGGAAGACCCGGACTTCGGCATTGAGGCGTTCGAGCAACTCGGGCGCGGCGCGATAGGCGGCGCCATTGGCGCAGTCGATCGCGACTTGGACACCGTTGAGGGAGTACTTCGACGACGCCACGAGGTGATCGAGATAGTCGGCGTATCCGCTCGGGTTCGTTCGGCGATATCCGATGTCCCCACCGACGGCCAACTGACGTCCGCTGGCCCTCATCCGATCCTCGATCTCGCGTTCCACCGCATCGGGCAGCTTCGTGCCCCGGGCAGCCAGGAGCTTGATTCCGTTGTCCGCCGCCGGATTGTGCGAGGCGGAGACGACGGCGCCCATGGTCGCGCTCGATGTTGACGTGAGATGCGAGATGCCCCCGCTGGGTAGGACACCCATGTCGACGGTGTCGATGCCCGCGGAGTGGAATCCGGCTTGGAGCGCCCCCGACAGCATCGAGCTAGAACGTCTCGTGTCCTGACCGACCACGACGGGGCCTCCACGGAGGTGAGACCCGGCAGCACGACCGATCTCCATGGCGAGGTCGGGGGTCAGCTCGGAGCCGGCGACTCCTCTGACGCCATCGGTTCCAAAGATGGGCTTGCCATCGTCGAGCAGACGACGGAGGTCGGACACTTAGCGCTTGGTGTACTGCGGGGCGCGGCGGGCTTTGCGCAACCCGTACTTCTTGCTCTCGACCACGCGGGCGTCCCGGGTCAGCATCCCGGCCTTCTTGAGCGCGTCTCTCAGGTTGGGGTCCAGTGCCACCAGGCCACGGGAGATGCCGAGGCGGAGGGCGTCGGCCTGCCCGGTGGTGCCTCCACCGTCGAGGGTGGCGTCGATGTCGTAGAGACCCTGAGTCTGAGTGATGCTGAGAGGTTCCATGACACGCATCCGCGTCGCCATCGTCGGAAAGTAGGCCTCGAGCGGCCTGCCGTTGAGAGTGACCTGGCCGGAACCGTTGTGAAAACGGACCCGCGCGACAGACTCCTTGCGGCGACCGGTGGTCTGAATGAGTGGCTTGGGCATCAGGCGTCGACCTTTCGGATATCGAACTCGAGTGGCTGCGGCCCTTGCGCCTGATGAGGGTGATCCGGACCGGCGTAGACCTTGAGCTTACGGGCCATCTGACGGCCGAGCTTGTTCTTGGGGAGCATGCCCTTGACGGCTCGCTCGATGACGGCCTCCGGACGACGCTCGAGGAGGGATTCGAAGGTCTCGGCCTTGATCCCACCCGGGTAGCCGGAGTGGCGGTAGTAGATCTTGGTCTGGCTCTTACCCGACGTGACCGCCACCTTGTGGGCGTTGACCACGATTACGAAGTCACCCGTATCCATGTGCGGGGCGTACATCGGCTTGTGCTTGCCACGAAGCACCTGGGCCACTTCCGAGGCCAGACGCCCCAGCGGCAGGTCGGTGGCATCGACCACGTGCCAGGCACGTTCGATGTCGCCCGGCTTGGGCGAGTAAGTCTTGTTGACAGTCATTGTGGGATTCCTCGCATGCTGAAAGCACGGGGGACGCTTTGGGGAAACGGCTTCCGGGAGGAAGCAGGTACATGCTATCGGGGTCTGTTCGACTAGGCCAATCTGACCCGTGAGCTCGAAATCTGCCTACGCCTCATTCTCGACGAACCAACGATAAGTCTGCTCGATGCCAGAAGTCAGATCAAACCGATGTTTCCACCCCAACGAACGCAGCCGAGACACGTCGAGCAGCTTTCTGGGAGTCCCATCAGGCATGGACGAGTCGTATACAAACTCGCCGGACCATCCGATCACTTCGGCGATCAACGAGGCCAAGTCCCTGATCGCGATATCGTCGCCTACGCCAACGTTCAGATGCTCTTCGCCCGAATATCTTCGAGCAGCGAAGATTGCGGCGTCGGCAAGATCGTCAACGTGCATGAACTCCCGACGAGGATTGCCAGTCCCCCAGATCTCAACTGAATCGGCTCCAGTAACCATGGCGTCGTGGATCTTCCTCATCAGCGCAGGGAGCACGTGGGAAGTCACAAGATCGAAGTTGTCGTTCGGGCCATAGAGGTTTGTCGGCATTAGCGAGATGGCGTCGTATCCGAATTGACGGTGATACATCTTGGTCATCTCGAGAGCCGCAATCTTCGCAATGGCGTAGCCCTCATTCGTGGGCTCCAGTGAGCCCGTGAGAAGCGAGGACTCAGCTATAGGCTGCGAAGCCTCGCGAGGGTATATGCACGACGAACCCAAGTTCACGACCTTTTTGACACCTGCACGTCTCGATGCCTCGATGCAGTTCGCGGCGATCATCAGGTTCTCATAGAGGAAATCGGCTTGAGCGCTCCGGTTTGCGTGGATTCCACCCACTCGAGCTGCCGCCAGAATCAAGGCATCGGGCTTGTGGTCACTGACAAATTCCTCAACGGCGGC
Source organism: Acidimicrobiia bacterium (assembly GCA_035762545.1). Lineage (GTDB taxonomy): Bacteria > Actinomycetota > Acidimicrobiia > Spongiisociales > ZC4RG35 > JANQRA01. Next base: position 22,020 of record DASTOM010000012.1, on the reverse strand, counting down.
CTGACGACGCAGATCAACCTCCGACGATGTTGCCAACACCAATCCGGCGAGATCCTCTGACTCGAGGCGACGGACGACGGCAGAGCCGACCATGCCCGTGTGCCCTGCGACCCACACCTTTTTGCCACTGAAGTCAAACATCCCAGCTCACAGGCGGGTCGCGATGTCTCGCGCTTGGTCGAGGTTCATCCCCAGCTGCTCGAGGTCGTACTCGACCATTTCGTGAACCAGATCCTCGAATCCAATCGTGGGGCTCCACCCGAGCTCGTCCTTCGCCTGAGAGGCATCGGCCCTCAGCCTTTCGACTTCGACCGGTCGGTAATACCTAGGGTCGATCTTGATGAATCGGTCGGGCTCGAGACCTACATGTTGGAAAGCCACATTGCAGAGCTCTCGCACTGTATGGGCTTCACCCGTACCGATAACAAAGTCGCGGGGGTTTGGCTGCTGCATCATCAAGTACATCGCTTCCACGTACTCTTTTGCGTGTCCCCAGTCACGTTCGGCGTCGAGGTTGCCCAAATAGACCGCGTTGTCGAGACCCGCAAGGATACGTGACACAGCTCTAGTGATCTTCCGTGTCACAAACGTTTCTCCTCGACGGGGAGACTCGTGATTGAAGAGAATTCCGGTGACGGCCTTCAAGTCGTAAGCCTCTCGATAGTTTCGGACGAGCCAGTAGGCATAGAGCTTGGCGGCAGCGTACGGAGACGCCGGCCGGAATTCGGTGGCTTCGCTTTGCGGTGGTGGCGAGGTGCCAAACATCTCTGACGTTCCGGCCTGGTAGACGGCACAGTCGAGGTCAGAGTCACGAACTGCCTCCAAGAGTCGCAGCACCCCCAACGCGTCCACATCACCTGTGTACTCGGGCTGCTCAAAAGAAACGGCCACATGTGATTGCGCTGCGAGGTTGTAGATCTCGTGAGGCTTCACAGTCCGAATCAACCGAGCAAGCTGTGATCCGTCCGTCAAGTCACCGTAATGCAGATGTAGCTGCACACCCTTTTCGTGTGGATCCTGGTAAAGATGATCGAGTCGATCAGTGTGGAAAGTCGACGTTCGGCGAATCAGGCCGTGGACTTCGTAACCCTTGTCGAGGAGCAGCTCGGTCAGGTACGACCCGTCCTGACCTGTTATCCCGGTTATCAAAGCTTTCGGCATTCTGGGTGACCTCTGCTGGCTAGGAATCGGAGAGGTGGTCGACAACGAACCGTCTAGAACTATCGCACCTGACCTGATGGATCACAAAGCGTCCGATGCGTAACCGACCCCCATCAAGGTGAGCCCATGGGGTGGGGCGACCGTGGCGACCCGGGAGCGGTCGCGGGCGGCGATCACCTCTTGGACAAGAGAAGAGTCGGAGAAGCCGCGACCGACGTCGTAGAGATATCCGACGATGGAGCGGACCATCTGGTGACAGAAGGCGTTGGCCTGGATCCAGATGGCGAGAGACGTGGCGTCCGGTTTCACCTCGAGTTCGGTCACCGAACGGACGGTGCTCTTGCCGTCCGATGACCGGCAGAACGAGGCGAAGTCGTGCTCACCGAGGAAAGCCGGGGCGATCCTCGCCATGGTGTCGACATCCAGGGTCTGACCCACGCCCCAGACGAACGTGCGGGCGAGAGGGTTGGGCGGCCCCATCTCTATCAGATACCGATAGCGGCGCCAGACCGCGGAGAACCGTGCGCTGAAGTCGTCCGGAGCCACACTTGCCGTCCTCACCACGAGCTCAGGCCCGACGATCCCGTTCATCGCGCGGGGTAGCCGCTCGAGATCGACGTCACCGTCGAACGGGAACGAGACGACCTGGCCGAGGGCATGTACACCGGCATCGGTGCGGCCGGCAACCGAAGTCTCGACGTCGGCCTTCAGCAGAGTGGCGAGAGCGCCCTCGAGCTCCCCTTGGACCGTGCGAACCCCGTCCTGGCGGGCGTATCCACGGAACCCAGTTCCGTCGTATGCGAGGTCGAGCCGATAGACGGGCACTTACACGAACACACTGGACAGCAGACCAAACGGAGCTCCAATGAGCAGCCGGACCACTGCCGCCACCGCGAACCCAATCAGAACCGACACCCCGGCGAACTTGTAGTCCAGGTCGGTTGCTTCCTTGGTGGCGATCACCAGCACGGCCAGGTACCAGACCAGGCCTATCCAGGACAGCGGGGAGCCAAGAGCTTCCAGCAGCAGGGGCAACACCGCGAGACCCTGCATCGCGATCAGGGTCTGATAGCGACTCGACGCCCCAAACAGACGTGTGGCAGCGAACCATGTGGCGAAGCCAAGGATCAGCCAGGAAGCCACCGAGTAGATGAGCGCTTGCATGAGGGAGACAATGTCGAAACGGTCCAGCACGCCGAATCGGATGAGCACTCCGATGTAGGTGATCGCACCCACCAGCGCCACGACGATGGCGCCATCGGCCATCGCATCGTCGTCGAAGAAGGCCTCGGTGAAAGCCCTGCGGTCGAGGATGGCGGCTCTGCCCGCCCTGGTGAACATCTTCACGATGCGGGAGGGTAACCGGACGCCACCCGATATCTTGGGGGTCGTGGCAGGCACAGTTGGACGCCCCGATACCCGTTTCGCCGAAACCCCGAGAGGGTTCGTCGGATATCAGGTCTTTGGTGTCGAAGGTCCTGACATCGTGTTCATCACGAACTGGATGACGAATGTCGACCTGTACTGGGATGAACTGTCTGCTGTCCGCTATCTGGACCGGCTTGGAGCGATCGGTCGAGTGTTCCTGATCGACAAACGGGGATCGGGTGTCTCGGACCATTCGAGCCGGGGCTATATCGACCCTGTCGAAGACAGCGTCGACGACATCAGCGCGGTGCTCGACGCCAACGGGTCCGAAGAAGCTGTGCTCATCGGTGACACCGAAGGCGGGATGCTCGCTTGCATCCTCGCCGCCACGTTCCCACAACGGTTCCCCTCGCTGGTGCTCGTGAACTCGTACGCACGAATGCTCCGAGCCGACGACTACCCGATCGGTGCCCCTCAGGAGGTGGTCGATGCCATGTCCGCGACCTGGAAGGCGACGTTCGGACGGAGCCCGGAGACTCTGTACTACACCGCTCCGTCGGCGGCGAGGGACCCACGGTTCCTCGCCTGGTATCCGTGGTTCCAGCGGCAGGCGATGCCACCGTCCGTCGCTCGGAAGGCCGTGGAATGGATTGCAGAGACCGACATTCGCTCGGTGTTGCCTGCGATCCAGGCAGAGACACTCGTGGTCCATCGCCGGGACGCCCGGTTCCACAGGCTGCAGTTCGGGGAATACCTCGCGGAGCACATCGACGGAGCCCGTTTGGAAATTGTCGAAGGCGAGGACACCCTCCCGTTCCATGCCGGCGACACCTCCGACATCCTGGACCACATCGAGTCATTCGTCACCGGGGATCGGGCCAGGGTCCACACCAACCGGAAGCTGGCCACGGTGCTGTTCAGCGACATCGTCGGCTCGACGAATCTCGCATCCGACGTCGGCGACGACCGTTGGTTGGACTTCCGCGCCGAGCACAACCGAATCGTCCGGCGCAATCTCGAGCGGTTCAACGGCACGGAGATCACAACCACTGGCGACGGATTCCTAGCCACCTTCGACGGCCCGATGCGAGCGATCCAGTGCGCTCAGGTGATGGTGAGCGAGGTCAAGAAGATCGGGCTGGACATCAGGGTCGGGATCCACACCGGTGAGATCGAGCTCAGGGAGGGGGAGATCGGAGGCCTGGCCGTCCACGTCGCGGCCCGGGTTATGGACGCGGCCGAATCCGGCGGGATCATGGCATCCAGCACGGTCAAGGACCTCGTTCTCGGCTCCAACGTCGCCTTCACCCAATGTGGGACGTTCGACTTGAAGGGGGTGCCCGGTTCCTGGAACCTCTACGAGATCGAGACCGCAGGCGTCAGCGGCGGAGCCTGACCCGTCGCACGGAATGATCCGGGGCCTTCTCCAGAATCAGTGACGCACGCTCCCTCGTGGGGAGGATGTTGTCGACCAGGTTGACCAGGTTGATCCGCTTCCAGATGTCACGCGCCTCTTCCACCGCCTCTTCCTCGCTCAGCTCCGAGTAGCGGCGGAAATAGGCGTCGGGTTGGGTGAAGGCCGTTTGCTTCAAGGTCAAGAACCGCTCGATGTACCACTCCTCGATGTCGTCGATGTCGGCGTCGACGAATATCGAGAAGTCGAAGTAGTCGGAGACGAAGGCACCGCTGTCGCCGGCCTGGAGGACGTTGAGGCCTTCCACGATGAGGATGTCGGGACGACTGATCACCCTGACCTCCCCGGGCACGATGTCATACCGGATGTGGGAGTAGACCGGGATCTCGAGGTGGTCTTCACCCGATGCGGCGCGTGACACGAAATCGACGAGACGGGCGCGGTCGTAGCTCTCCGGGAACCCCTTTCGGTCCATCAACCGGCGCTCCATCAACACCTCGTTCGGATAGAGGAACCCATCAGTCGTCACCAGGTCGACACGGGGGTGGTGCGGCCATCGAGCGAGCAGAGCCTCGAGCACACGCGCGATCGTCGACTTTCCGACGGCGACCGACCCGGCCACCCCGATGACGAATGGGCGGGGCGTCGGCTGGGTGCCGAGAAAGGTGTCGGTCACCGAGGACAGGAGCCGGCTCCCCTGCACATACAGGTTGAGCAGGCGTGAGAGCGGGAGGAACGTCTCCTCGACCATGTCGATGTCGAGATTGACGCTGATACCCGAGAGTTTCTCGATCTCTTCTTCGGTGAGAGTCAGCGGAGTCCGGCCTCGGAGAGACGCCCAATCCGCCCTGTCGAAGTCGAGATACTGGGATACGGTCACTGCCCGATCAGGGTACTGCCCCCACACCAGGATCGGCCCTTGTGCCATACTCCCGGCCACCATGACACAACCCCCACAGTTCCCGTCCGAATCCGGCAGCTACCCGGAGCAGAGTCAGGCCACCACGATCCTCGTCCTCGGCATCCTCGGCATCGTGATCTGCGGAATCCTGGCGCCGTTCGCATGGAACATGGGCAACAAGGAGCTCGCCGCCATCGACGCCGGGCGACGCACCCCCGAGAACCGGGGGACGGCCAACGCAGGCCGGATCCTGGGGATCGTCGGGACCGTTCTGCTCGGAATCAGCATCATCGTCCTGATACTGCTTGCGGTAGGAGCATTCACGCTCTCGATCGTCGAAACCTCCTGAAAACAGTCTGAACAAATCGCAAAAGGTCGGTCCGGGATCGACCGATACCCACCCCCGATGGGGACATTCACTGCCTCGCTGCGCGCAATTGGTGATGTGAAATCGGTGCCCGCCACCGTCGAACTCGACGATGGCCGCCTCAGCATTGCGTCAGGATCGGTCGAGATCGGCACCTGGTCGCTCGACGACATCCATCTCGAACCAATCCCCACCGGTTATCGCCTCGCCGCCGAAGGGGACCAGATCCTCATCGAGCTCAAGGACATCGACTCGTTCTCCGAAGCCCTGAACGCCGGCAAGCGACGCAAAGTGAAGCGGCCAGCCTTCAAGAAGAGCCAGGCCAAGACGTCGACGACCAAGGCCGATCCCGAGCCACTCGCTCCGACCCCACCGGTGACCACGGTCCAGGCCGCTCCCCGACCGGAGCCACGCCCGGAACGTGTCGTCGCTCTCCCCCCGGCCGACACCCCGACCGCTTCGAAGCCGAAGAAGGCCCCGTCCGGCGGCTTGAAGGAGAAGGGCCTTGCCTTCGTGGACGGGACCATGGCGAAGGCATCGAAGCGTCTCGGCGCCTACCTCCCTGAGTGGATGTTCACCCGGATCATGTTCGGCGTGGCGTTCACCGCCCTTCTGTTGATGATCGGCCTCCCCGGGCTCGTTTCGACCTTCATGCTCATCGCCGGCGCCCTGATCGTGGTCTATGGTGCCGTGGTCTACAGCGACCCGATGCTGGCGTCACGCTGGCTCCCCGGGCGAACCCAACCTCCTCACGTCCTGCTGTTCGGGCTCGTGATCCTGATGCTCGGCGTGCTGCTGGGCGTCATCGCCAGGTAGCAAGAAACCTCCTCCAATGAGAAAGACCCGCCCACCGGGCGGGTCTTTCTCATACAGGGCTGGAGCTCTCAGACGAGTTCGATGATGGCCTCTTCGGCACCGTCGCCGCGGCGGGGACCCAGCTTGGTTATCCGGGTGTAACCGCCGGGCCTGTCGGCGTAGCGTGGCGCAACCTCTTCGAAGAGCTTGGCCACCGCCGCCTTGTCGGTGATCGTCTTGAGGATCACGCGGCGAGCGTGCAGATCACCCTTGCGAGCCTTGGTGATCAGCTTCTCGGCGAGGGGTCTCAGGGCCTTCGCCTTGGCCTCGGTGGTCATCACTTTCTCGTGGACGAACAGATCGGTGGCCAGATTGGCCATGATCAACCTCTCATGTGCCGGGGAGCCCCCGAATCGGGCGCCCTTCTTGGGGCGTGGCATTACTCGCCACCCCCACTCGGGCCGTCGGCGAGGCTGAGCCCGAGCTCGTCGAGCTTGGCGATGACCTCGTCGAGGCTCTTCTGACCGAAGTTGGTGATGTTGAGCAGGTCGTCGGACGTCCGCTCCACCAGTTCGCCGACAGTTTTGATCTGGGCACGGCGGAGACAGTTACGAGGGCGCTCCGAGAGGTCGAGAGCCTCGATCGGCAGCTCGAGATCGGGTGAGCCCGAGCTCTCGGGGACCACATCCACCAGCTCGAGGCCTTCGCCCTGACCGACATCGGCGAAGATGTCCATCAGCTCGCCGAGGGTCTTGCCAGCGGACGAGACGGCGTCCTTCGGCTCGATGGAACCGTTGGTCTCCACGTCGAGGATCAGCTTGTCGTAGTTGGTCATCTGGCCGACCTGGGTGTTCTCCACCCGGTAGGCGACCTTGCGAACCGGAGAGAAGATCGAGTCGACCGGGATCACGCCGATGTGCCCGGACCCGGCCTTGTTGCCGTCAGCCGTGCGGTAGCCGACGCCGGGAGCAACGGTCATCTCCATCTCGAGACGGCCCGAAGCGGACAGCGTGGCGATGTGGGCGTCGGGATTGACGATCTCGACACCGGCAGGAAGCTTGAGGTCGGCGCCTGTCACGACGCCGGCACCCTTCGCCGAAAGGTACACCGTCTGCTCATCGAGACCGTCCATGTGGACGACGATCCGCTTGATGTTGAGGATGATGTCGACGACATCTTCGACTACGCCGGGCACTGTCGAGAACTCGTGCTCGACTCCTTCGATCTGGATCGAGGTGATGGCTGCACCGGGGATGCGGGACAGGAGTGTCCGACGCATCGTGTTCCCGAGTGTGTAGCCGAAGCCCGGCTCCAACGGCTCGACGATGAATCGTGAGCGGTTCTCGCCGACTTCCTCGGTTTCGATCTGGGGGCGCTGAACAATCAACAAGTGGGATACCTCACTTCGAGTAGAGCTCGACTATCAACTGCTCGTTGATGTCTGTGTCGATCTGATCCCTTCGGGGATGATCGTTGACGGTGATCTGACGGTCGTCGACATTCACCGACATCCAGTCCGGCACCAACCGGTCCTGAGTGTCGACTGAGTGCTGAATGACGATCAGGTCCCTCGAGCGGTCCTTGATGGTGACGACGTCACCGGGACGCACCTGGTAGGACGGGATGTCGACCTTCTTGCCGTTGACCCGGAAATGGCCGTGGTTGACCAGCTGACGAGCCTGGGGACGGGTGGCGGCGAGACCAGCCCGCCACACGACGTTGTCGAGACGTTGCTCGAGCATTTGGAGGAGGCTTTCACCGGTGATCCCGGGGCGGCGGGCAGCTTCCCTGTAATAGTTGCGGAACTGCTTCTCGAGCACCCCATACATCGTGCGCAGCTTCTGCTTCTCGCGGAGCTGGATCTGGTAGTCGCTCTCACGAACCCGGCCACGGCCGTGCTCGCCGGGAGGGTAGGGGCGCCGTTCGACGGCGCACCGCTTCGACTGGCAGAGCTGGGTGCGCGCCCGACGGCACGCCTTGCATTTGGGTCCTGTGTAACGGGCCATCAGCCGCGTCTCCGCTTCTTCGGGCGGCAGCCGTTGTGCGGGATCGGAGTCACGTCTTTGACCCAGGTGATCTCCATGCCCATGTTCTGGAGGGTTCGTACCGCGGTGTCCCGACCCGAACCGGTTCCACTGACGATCACGTCGAGCTTGCGGATCCCGTGCTCCCCTGCCCTGCGTGCAGCCTCTTCGGCTGCGACCTGGGCGGCATAGGGGGTGGACTTGCGGGAGCCCTTGTAGCCAACCGAGCCACCCGAGGTCCACGCCACGGTGGCCCCGGTGGGATCGGTGATGTTGATGATCGTGTTGTTGAAGCTCGCCTTGATGTGGGCCTGGCCGTGCGAGATGTTCTTGCGCTCGCGCCGACGTACTCGCTTGGCGCCTTGCTGTCGGGAAGTCACTACTTGGTCACCTTCTTCTTGCCGGCGATGGCGACACGACGGCCCTTCCGACCGCGGGCGTTGGTGTGGGTGCGCTGTCCGCGCACGGGAAGCCCGCGACGATGCCGGATGCCCTGGTAGCTGCCGATCTCGATCTTTCGCTTGATGTTCTGCTGGACATCGCGGCGCAGGTCACCTTCGACCTTGAAGTTCGCCTCGATGTAGCGACGGATACGTGCGACCTCGTCGTCGGTCAGTGACCGGACACGGGTCGACGGGTCGATGTCGGTGTCCGCGCAGATGGTCTGTGCCGTGGTCTGGCCGATCCCGTAGATGTAGGTCAACGAGATCTCGAGACGCTTGTCCCGGGGGATGTCTACTCCTGCAATACGTGCCATCTATTAACCCTGACGCTGCTTGTGTCGGGGGTTCTCACAGATCACCCAGACGCGACCACGACGCCGGATGATCCGACACTTCTCACACATCTTCTTTGTGGAAGGCCTTACCTTCATCGTGTTTTCTCCAATTCGTGTAAGCGTCTTCGGACGCGTTTTTGGCCAGGCCACAGTCAGTCGCAACCGGAGCGTCAGAGTGGTTGCGGGCGACGGTGCCCTGGCTACAACCGCGTTCCCGGCCAAAGGGAGTGCGGCAAAGACCCCCAAATGATAACGATGGGTCGTTTCTTGCTCAAGTCGACGGGGTAACCACGGGTCGTGGTGAAAGCAAAAGACGACGGAGGTGATCCCGTGATCGCCTTTGAACCGGCCCAGATCGGAGCCTTGATCGCCCTCGCGGTCGCAGTCCTCCTCATCTGGAGCGCCGTCCGCAACTCGAGCTGAGAAATGGGCCAGTTGGCCCACGCGTTTCCGGATCAATCCAGTGTCGATTCATGTTCAATGGAACGCAATGGACAGCAATCGATTCGGCCCTCGATCCCAAACTGAGAGGGTCCTCAGCGTGAACCACCGGGAGGCCCTGGCTCTGCTCTCCGCCCTCGAGATCTCCCCCTTCGAGGATGAAGTCCTCGAGCAGAAGCTGCTGAACGTGGTGTACTCGAGCCAGCCGCACACTCACCACGGCCGGCCCATCCGTCGTACTGACTTCATCCATCAGCACCGTCGCACCGGCTGAGCCTGCTGTACTCCCCTTCCGCGCACCGCGACAAAGTCGTGGCAACCGGTACCGATGCAGGCTCGACGAGATCGACCCCATATCGGGACCTAGCTGACCAGTTCCTCCACCGGAACTGGCTGTTCGGCAGCCGTGAAGACCATTGGACCGTCGGGTGTGATTGCGACCGTGTGCTCCCAGTGCGCTGAAAGCGAACCGTCTTTGGTCCGGACCGTCCACCCGTCTTTGTCGACCTTCGTGTAGCGCTCTCCGATGTTGAACATCGGCTCGATACAGAGCGACATCCCGGTCCTCAGCTTGAGGCCCTTCCCCGGCTCGCCATAGTTGGGGACCTGGGGCTCCTCATGCATCTCACGACCGATCCCGTGACCGACATACTCCTCCACGATCCCATATCCGTGGGCTGCACCCACTGCGGCGATTGCGGCGCCGACGTCACCGAGACGGTTGCCTTTGCGGACCTGATGGATCCCGGCCCACATGCCTTCCTCGGTCGTGTCGATGAGATGCTGCGCTTCCTCGGTCACGGAGCCGATCGGCATGGTGAAAGCGGCATCGCCGTGGAATCCTTCGTAGATCGCGCCGGCATCGACCGAGAGGATGTCCCCTTCCTGAAGGCGGTACTCACTCGGAACCCCATGGACGATCACATCGTTCGGTGAGAGGCACAGAGTCGCTGGATACGTCCCCAGATAGTTGAGGAACGAAGACGTGCAGCCATGGGCTGCGATGATGGCGGCGCCGATCTCCTCGAGCTCGAGCAGCCTGACCCCGGGTCGGGCCGCATCGCGAACGTCACGGTGGATCGCCGCAACACAGGCACCCGCCCTCTGCATCTTGGCGAACTCCCTGCGGCTCTTGATCGTGATCATGGTCAGTCTTCGAGGACGGCGAGAATACGGTCTGTCACCTCTTCGACATCGCCAATTCCATTCACCGGAATGGTGAGACCACGGCTGGCGTAGACGTCGATCAAGGGCTGGGTCTGGTCCAGATAGACCTTGAACCGGTTGCGGATGGTGTCCTCGTTGTCATCGGCCCGGCCACGAGACAGGAGACGGTCGATCAACTCGTCTTCGTCGACCTCGAGAACCACGACGTGATCGAGACCCTGATCGCCCAGGAGTCGATCGAGAGACTCCACCTGAGCCTCGGTGCGAGGGAAACCATCGAGGATGTAGCCGTTTGCGGCGTCATCTTGTGCAATCCGCTCCGACAGCATCGCGACGGTGACCTCGTCGGGGACGTAATCACCGGCGGCCATGATCGCCTCGACCTTCTTCCCGAGCTCGGTGCCACGGGAGACGTGGTCCCGGAACATCTCACCTGTTGAGATATGGGGGATGCCGAGGCGGGCAGCCACTTTGCCGGCCTGCGTCCCCTTGCCGGCACCCGGCGGCCCGATGAAGAGCAGCCTCACCTGGCCGTTCCCGGCGAGGTTTGGGCCACAGACTTCGGCTGGCGGTGTCCACAGCCCTGGGTCGCGGTTTTCACGTGAGGATGCCTTCGTAGTTGCGCATGGTGAGCTGGGACTCGATCTGCTTCATCGTCTCGAGGGCGACGCCGACCACGATCAGGATCGACACGCCGGAGAAGGCGATCTGGATGTTCCACACGGCTCCTGCGATGGCAGGAAGGATCGAGATCGTCGCCAGGAATATCGACCCGGGCAGGGTGATTCGGTTGAGGATGAAGGCGAGATGGCGAGCGGTCTGCCGCCCGGGACGAACGCCCGGGATGAACCCGCCCTGACGCTGGATCATCTCGGCCTGCTGCTCGGGATCGAACTGGATCGCGGTGTAGAAGTAGGTGAAGAACACGATGAGAGCGAACAGGATGCCGATGTACCACCAGCTGACCGCCTGGGCACCGGCACCGAGGTTCTCGTCGATCCAGCGATAGACCGACTGCAACCAGGCGGCGTCGGATGGGATTGCCGTGATGATCAGTGACGGGATGAGAAGGACCGACGTGGCGAAGATGACCGGGATCACTCCGGCGGTGTTGACTTTCAAGGGTATGTAGGTCGACTGGCCGCCCATGACCCGACGGCCGCGCACCCTCTTGGCGAACTGGATCGGGATACGACGCTGCCCCTGATCGACGTAGATGATGGCGGCGATCATCAGCAGGAAGATCAAGACGATCACGATGAAGCGCACAGCGAGTCCGGCAGCCCAGGTCTGTTGCCAGATGTTCGTGAACACTGACGGGAACTGGCTGAGTATGGCGACGAAGATGATCAAGGACATCCCGTTTCCTACGCCTCGCTGGGTGATGAGCTCGCCGAGCCACATGACCATCGCCGTTCCCGCGGTCATGGTCATCACGATGAGGATGACCCGGCCCGGGGTGTAGTTCGGGATGAGATCGATGCCACCTGTGAACTGTCCTGAGTGGAACAGAAATGTGAATCCGGTCGACTGGATCAGCGCCAGGATGACCGTCATGTAACGGGTCCACTGGGTGATGACCTTGCGCCCCGACTCACCCTCGTCCTGGAGGGCTTGGAGACGGGGGATCACGACGGTCAGGAGTTGCATGATGATCGACGCCGTGATGTAGGGAATGATCCCCAATGCGAAGACGGAGAACTGCTCGAGAGCCCCGCCACTGAAGAGGTTGATGAGCCCGTAGATGCCGCCGGACTGGAGTTGGGACTGGAAGAGCCGGACGGCATCGAGATCGATGCCCGGGACCGGGATGGAGGCGCCGAGTCGGTAGACCGCGAACATCGCCAGGGTGAAGAGGATCTTCGCCCGGAGGTCCGGGATCTTGAACATGTTGCGATAGATGGAAAGCATTGATTCTCAGGTCGTCAGGGCGCCGGCCGCCATTGTCATAGATGACACGGCCTAAGCCCAGGCGAGCGGTCGTCGAGGTCAGATGACCTCGACAGTGCCGCCTGCCTTTTCGATCTTCTCCTTCGCCGAGGCGCTGAAGGCATGCGCCTTCACCGTCAAGGCCTTGTCCAGGTCACCTTCGGCGAGGACCTTCACCTGCCCGCGATGCCGGATGAGGCCACGCTCGCGGAGAGTCTCCGGGGTCACCTCGGCACCGGCGTCGAACTCGGCGAGTGAGGCCAGGTTGACGATGGCGTAAGTCTCTTTGTTCGGGTTGGTGAAGCCCTTCAACTTGGGCAGACGCATGGCGAGTGGGGTCTGGCCGCCCTCGAACCCGGGCCGCAACGAGTTGCGGGCCTTGAGACCCTTGGTGCCTCGACCAGCGGTCTTGCCGCGACGCCCACCCTCACCGCGGCCGACCCGGATCTTCTTCTTCTTGGATCCGGGAGCCGGGGAGAGATGGTGCAGCTTGAGCTGCTCTTTCTTCTCGGTCATTGTTCTCAGTCCTCCACTTCCACGAGGTGGCTGACCTTGGCCAGCATCCCTCTCAGGCTGGGGGAGTCGACATGCTCCGCCGTTTGGTCGATCTTGCGCAGGCCGAGGCCCTCGACGGTCGCCCTGGTCTTTGGCTTTTCGCCGATGACACTGCGACGCAAGGTCACCTTGACGGTCTTCTGTTTGGTCTTCGCCATCGTCTACCTACTTGACCTCGCTAGGGGCGGCCCGCAGCGACTCGGTTGTGTTGTAGGCGGCGAGCAGTCCCGGCGGAGTGATGTCCTCTGCCTTCTTGCCACGCAACCTGGCTACTTCATCAGGGCGCCGCTGTCCCAACAGCCCGTTCATCGTCGCTTTGGCGACATTGAGGTGGGTCGGTGACCCCAGCGACTTGGCCAGGGCATCCTTGATGCCGGCAGCCTCCAGGATCTGACGAACGGCCCCACCAGCGATGACACCGGTACCGGGCGCGGCCGGCTTGATCAAGACCCTGGCGGCGTCGTGCTCACCGGTGATCTGGTGGACGATGGTCTGGCCGGCCATGGGCACGACCTTCATCCCACGTCGCGCCTGCTCCATCCCCTTTTGGATGGCAGCCGGTACTTCCTTGGCCTTGCCATAGCCGACACCGACCTTGCCGTTGCCGTCGCCGACGACGACCAGAGCGGTGAAGCTGAAACGGCGTCCGCCTTTGACCACTTTGGCGACACGGTTGATCTGGATGACGCGCTCGTCGAATTGGCTCTGCTCGGAGCCTGGGCGTTGTTGTCTTGCCATGCCTTAGAACTCCAATCCTGCCTCGCGAGCGGCGTCAGCGAGAGCCTTCAGTCTTCCGTGGTACTTGTATCCGCCGCGGTCGAACACGACCGTGGTCACGCCGGCATCCTTGGCCCGGTCGGCAACGAGAGTCCCGACCTTGGCCGCGGTTTCGACATTCAGACGCTCACCACGGAGATCGGCCTCCTGCGAGGAGGCAGCCGCCAGCGTCCTCCCGTCCAGGTCGTCGATCACCTGGGCGTAGATGTACCTGTTGCTCCGGTAAACCGCGAGTCGGGGCCGCTCCGCACTTCCGCGCAGGTTCTTGCGGCCACGGGTGTGACGACGATTCCGGGCGTCCTGTCGTGATCCCCTCATCACTTACCTGCCTTTCCGGCCTTGCGTCTCACGTACTCACCCGAGTACCTGATCCCCTTGCCCTTGTAGGGCTCGGGGGGTCGAACCTTGCGGATGTCGGCGGCGACCTGGCCGACCTGCTCTTTGTCGATGCCGGAGACGATGATCTTTGTCTGCTCGGGAACCTCGAACGTGATCCCATCCGGGGCCTCGACCTCGACAGGGTGGCTGAAACCGACGAGCAATTCGATGTTGGCGCCCTTCATCGAGGCGCGATAGCCGACCCCATGGATCTCGAGCTCCTTGGAGAATCCATCCGAAACGCCGACGACCATGTTGCTCAGCAACGCCCGGCTGAGACCGTGGAGGGCGCGCGACTCACGGGCGTCGTCGGGACGGGTCACAGTGAGCACACCCCCGTCGAGGTCGAAACCGATGCGCTCGTTGAACGAGCGCTCCAGCTCACCTTTGGAGCCCTTGACCTTCACCGTCGTACCGTCGATCTTGACGTCGACGCCGTCGGGCAGGTCGATCGGCTTGTTGCCGATACGGCTCATCACCACACCTCGCAGACGATCTCGCCGCCCAGGCTCCGCTTCCGTGCCTCCCGGTCGGGCATGAGGCCCTGACTGGTCGACACGACGGCGACGCCGAGGCCGCCCTGGACTCTGGGGAGCTCCTTGGCCCCGCGGTAGACGCGGTGACCGGGTCGGGAGACCCTGCGCAGACCCTCGATGACGGGACGACGACGCTCGGCGTAGCGGAGCACCAGCTCCAACTCGCTGCGATGCCCGTTCTCAGACACCTCGAAACGATCGATGAACCCTTCGTCAACGAGGATCTGGGCGATATTCACTTTCAGCTTGGACGCCGGCATCGCCACCCGCTCGTGTCCCACCGCAACGGCGTTGCGGATGCGGGTGAGCATGTCGGCGATGGGATCGGTAACCATTGTCACCATGAAGCCTTTCTCACACCGGGAAGCTCGCCACGGCTGGCCAGCTCTCGCACGCAGATGCGGCACATTCCGAAGTCGCGGATGTAGGCCCGGGGCCGACCGCAGCGGTTGCAGCGGTTGTACTCCCGGACCTTGAACTTCGCTTTCCTGTTGGCCTTTGCGACCATTGATTTCTTAGCCATTGATCAACCTCCTCAGACCTGGGCCTCGACCTTGCGGAACGGGAACCCGAACGCATCGAGGAGGGCCTTGCCTGCCTCGTCGTTGGTGGCCGTCGTAACGATCGTGATGTTCATGCCACGAGTCTCGGTCACCTGGTCGAAGTCGATCTCGGGGAAGATCAACTGCTCGGATGCACCGACGCTGTAATTGCCCCGCCCGTCGAACGCCCGCGGGTTGAGCCCGCGGAAGTCACGAACCCGGGGGATGGCCACAGACAGAAGCCGGTCGAAGAACTCCCACATGCGGGCCCCGCGCAGCGTCACGGAGACGCCGATGGGCATCCCCTCGCGCAACTTGAAGTTGGCGATCGACTTGCGGGCCTTGTTGACCTTCGGCTTCTGACCGGCGATGAGGCCAAGTTCGTCCAATGCCTCGTCGATGGCCTTCTTGTTTTGAATGGCCTCACCGAGACCCATGTTGAGAACGATCTTCTCGAGCGTGGGAACCTCCATCGGGTTCTCCAGTCCGAGCTGAGACTTCAGCTGGGCGTGAATCTCTTCGTTGTACTTGACCTTGAGGCGGGGTTGGGTGCTCACAGGTCACCTCCGCATTTGACACATGTCCGACGCTTCTTGCCCTTGTCGTCGATGCGGGACCCGATACGGGTTGGGCCGCACTTCTCACAGACGATCATGACGTTGGAGGCATCGATCGGCATGTCCTTGTCGATGATCCCGCCCTGCATGGTCTGACCGGTGGGCTTGGTGTGACGCTTGGCCGTGTTGACCCCTTGCACCAGGACCTTGCCCTTTTGTGGCATGACACGTGTGATCTTGGATTCCTTGCCGGTGTCCTTTCCGGCAATGACCATCACTGTGTCGCCCTTACGCAACTTCATCACAAGACCTCCGGGGCCAGCGAGACGATTCGCATGAAGCGCTCGTCACGCAGCTCTCGTGCCACGGGGCCGAAGATGCGCGTCCCGCGGGGCTGGCGGTTGGGGTCGATGATCACGCAGGCGTTGTCGTCGAAACGGATGTAGGTGCCATCGGGGCGACGCGACTCCTTCTTGGTTCGCACCACCACGGCCCTGACGACCTCGCCCTTCTTGACCGAACCGCCAGGGGTCGCCTCCTTGACCGTCCCAACGATCACGTCACCAACCCCGGCATAGCGACGGGACGAGCCGCCGAGCACGCGGATGCAGAGCAGCTCGCGGGCACCGGTGTTGTCCGCCACCTTGAGACGGGATTCCTGCTGGATCATCGAGCACGCTCCACGACCTCGACGACACGCCACCTCTTCTGCTTGGAGAGGGGACGTGTCTCCATGATCCGCACCGTGTCACCGACGTGAGCGTCGTTGGCCTCGTCGTGGGCATGAAACTTGGTCGACGTCCGTACCACCTTGTCATAGCGGGGGTGCCCGGCGGAGCTGGCGACCTCGACCGTCACGGTCTTGTCGCGCGCATCGGAGACGACGACGCCGACACGGACCTTGCGGCTGTTCCTATCAGACATCTGCGGTCTCCTGTAGCTCACGCTCACGGAGCACCGTGAGGATCTGGGCGATCTCTTTCTTGACCGACTTCAGTCGGGCGGTGTTGTCGAGTTGGTTCGTGGCCACCTGGAAACGCAGGTTGAAGCGCTCCTCTTTGGCCTCGAGCAGAGCCTCCATGAGGTCCTCGTTGCTCAACTCTCTGAGTTCGGCCGCGCTCATGCGTCCTCCCTCGTCACAACCCGAGTACGGATCGGCAGCTTGTGGCCGGCCTTGCGCATGGCCTCACGGGCCAGGTCCTCGGGCACACCGGCGAGCTCGAACATGACGCGTCCCGGCTTCACCACCGACACCCAGAACTCCGGATTCCCCTTGCCCGAGCCCATTCGGGTCTCAGCGGGCTTCTGTGTGACGGGCTTGTCCGGGAAGATCGTGATCCACACCTTCCCACCACGTTTCACAGCACGGGTGATGGCGACACGGGCGGACTCGATCTGACGGGCCGTGATCCAGCCCGGCTCGAGTGCCTGCAGTCCGTACTCACCGAAGTTGACTTTGGTGCCGCCCTTGGCGACGCCGGACATGCGCCCGCGATGCACCTTGCGGTGCTTCGTCCTCTTGGGCATCAACATGACCGGTTACTCCTCTTCCTTTGCAGCAGCATCATCGGACTCGGAAGGAACACGTCCCTCGGTCTCCGCGGCACCGGCTTTCGCCGGGGCCGTTGAAGAACCTTTCGGTTCTTCCTCAGCGACTGCTTGCTCTTCGCGGGCGGACTCGTACTGGACCTGGGCCTCAGCGGCGGTGGGACGACGCCCACCCCCGGCCTCGATCAGACGACGACCACCCTCCTTCTCGCCGCTCTCGACCACGGGGCGCTTGCCACCGCCGGCTTCGATGAGACGCGGCTTGCTCTCAACGCCCGCCGCCTCTTCGGCACGAGACTTGAGGCTCTTCTGGGTGCGACGGGCGGAGCCACCGGTGGCCAGATCGGCCTCGGCGGCGATCCGCTCCCCGGAGACGGGGCCGCTCTCGACCACCTCTCCGCGGTATACCCAAACCTTGACGCCGATGGCGCCAACGGTGGTCCGGGCAGTGGCAGTCCCGAAATCGATGTCCGCACGGAGGGTGTGCAGCGGGACTCGTCCCTCCCGGTACCACTCGCGGCGGCCCATGTCGGCGCCGCCGAGACGTCCCTTGCACTCGACTCGGACGCCCTCGGCACCGGCCTTGAGCGCGGACGCGACGGCCCGCTTCATGGCGCGGCGGAAGGCAATTCTGTTCTCGAGCTGATCGGCGATCCCGCGTGCCAGTAGGGCAGCGTCGAGATCGGGGTCCTTCACCTCGTTGATGTTCAGCTTCACGCGACCGTCGGTCATCTTCTCGAGACCCTCACGGAGGCGCTCGGCCTCGGCGCCCTTTCGCCCGATGACGACACCTGGGCGGGCGGTGTGGATGTCGACGATCAGCCGATCACGGGTTCGCTCGATGTCGATACGCGACACGGCGCCTCTGACCAACTCGTCGCGGAGCCACTCGCGGATCTGCCAGTCCTCATTGACGAAGTCGACGTAGTCCTTCGTAGAGAACCACTTCGACTTCCAGTCAGTGGCGACACCCAGTCGGAACGAATAGGGGTGTGTCTTCTGACCCATCAGTTCACCTCCTCATTCATGTCCGACACCACGATGGTGATGTGGCTGGTTCGTTTGTCGATGCGGGTTGCGCGACCGCGGGCCCGTGGCTTGAAACGACGCAAGGTCGGGCCTTCGTCGGCGTAGGCCTCCGCCACGACCAGGTCCTCGGCGTCGAGCGCGTGATTGTGCTCCGCGTTGGCGATGGCAGACTTGAGCGTCTTTGCGATCGGATCGGCGGCGGCGCGGTTGGTGAGCCGAAGCACATGCTCGGCCTCCTCGACGGGAAGACCGCGGACGAGGTCGAGCACACGGCGCACCTTGTACGGCGATTGCCGGATGTAGCGGGTATGGGCTTTGACCTTCATCGTCTCGACGCTGCCTTCTCGGCGTGGCCGCGGAATGTGCGGGTCGGTGCGAACTCACCCAACTTGTGACCGACCATCGACTCGGTGATGTAGACGGGCACGTGCTTACGGCCGTCGTGGACGGCGATGGTGTGCCCGATGAACTCGGGGATGATGGTCGAGCGGCGCGACCAGGTCCTGATCACACGCTTCGAATTGGTCTTGTTGAGCTCGTCGACCTTGTTGGCGAGGTGCTCGTCGACGAATGGGCCCTTCTTGAGGGAGCGCGACATCAGCGCCTGCCTTTCTTGTTGCGCCGGCGGACAGCAGAAGCCCCGCTTCTGCCACGCGCCGGTGAGTAGTCGAGAGACGCGTACATCAGCGACGTCCCTTCTTGTTGCGCCGGCGCACGATGTACTGGTTCGACGCCTTCTTCTTCTTGCGGGTCCTGGCCTCGGGCTTGCCCCAAGGGCTCACCGGGTGACGGCCACCGGAGGACTTGCCTTCACCACCACCAAGGGGGTGATCGACCGGGTTCATGGCGACACCTCTGGTTTGAGGTCTGACACCTTTCCAGCGGTTTCGACCCGCCTTCCCCAGCTTGATGAGCTCGGCCTCGGTGTTTCCGACCTGACCAACGGTTGCCCTGCAGTCGAGTGGCACCTGCCGCATCTCACCTGAAGGGAGTCTCAGCAGGGCGAGGTCGCCTTCTTTGGACATGAGTTGAACGGCAGAGCCGGCGGACCGGGCCATCTTGGCCCCACCGCCGGGGCGCATCTCGATGGCGTGGACCATCGTCCCCGCCGGCACGTTGCGCAGCGGCAGAGCGTTGCCGGGGCGGATGTCCGCACCGGAGCCTGACTCCAGGCGATCGTCGACCTTCACCCCCACCGGAGCAAGGATGTAGCGCTTCTCTCCATCTGCGTAGTTGAGGAGAGCTAGACGGGCGTTGCGGTTGGGGTCGTACTGGATGGAGGCGACGCGGGCGGGTATCCCGTCCTTG
Source organism: Acidimicrobiia bacterium (assembly GCA_035762545.1). Taxonomy (GTDB): domain Bacteria; phylum Actinomycetota; class Acidimicrobiia; order Spongiisociales; family ZC4RG35; genus JANQRA01. The sequence goes on along the minus strand of DASTOM010000012.1, from coordinate 2,445 downwards.
TCTCGCCGAAAGTCGACGATGCGGTAGCGCTGTTTGTGACCGCCGCCACGATGGCGCGAGGTGACCCGACCGTTGGTGTTGCGACCACCGGTCTTCGACTTCTTGGCGATCAACGACTTCTCCGGCTTGCTGTCCGTGATCTCGGCGAAGTCCGATACCGTCTGGAAGCGTCGCCCTGGTGAGGTCGGCTTTCTCTTCTTTATTGCCATCTCAAACTCCGAACAGGTCGATCGAATCGCCTTCAGCGAGCGTGACCACAGCCCGTTTGATGTCCTTGCGCTTGCCCAGCTTGTAGCCGGTGCGCTTGACCTTTCCCTTGCGGTTCATGGTGTTCACCCTGAGAACCTTGACGGCGAAGACCTTCTGGATTGCGTCCCGGATCTCCTCCTTGTTCGCTCGGGGGTCGACCTCGAAGGTGTACGTGTTGTTCTTCTCGATCAGGTCGTAGGACTTCTCCGATACCACCGGCGCGAGAATGATGTCGTGTGCCGTTTTCACTCTTCCCCCTCCTTGACGAAGTCAGAGTCACTCACCTCGTACTGGCTGGAGCGGCCCACCGACCCGACGGTGTGGGAGGTGAAAACGACCTGATCCGACCAGAGGACGTCATAGGCGGTCAGGTGCCCGGGCTCGACCAAGCGAACTTCGGGGAGGTTCCGGAACGACTTGCCGGCGGAGCCGTCGAGCTGGTTGAGCACGACGAGCGTCTTGCCGGAAGCGTCCATCGCCCGCAGCAGACTGACGGCCTGCTTCGTCTTCGGAGCTGACCAGTCGATGTCATCGACGACCATCACCGCGGCCTCGGAGGCGCGAGCGGAGAGGGCGCTACACAAAGCCAGCCGCTTCATCTTCTTGGGTGTGCGTTGGGAGTAGTCGCGGGGCTGTGGCCCGTGCGCCACGCCACCACCGACCCAGATAGGGGACCGGATGGAACCATGACGGGCCCTACCGAGACCTTTCTGCCGCCACGGCTTACGGCCGCCGCCACGCACTTCAGAACGGGTCTTGGTCTTGGCTGTGCCGCGCCGGGCACCGGCAAGCTGAGCAGTGACCACCTGATGCAGCACGTCCATGTTGGGCTCGATGCCGAACACTTCCGCGTCGAGCTTGATGTCACCGCTGGCGGCGCCATCGGCCTTGAACAGGGGGGCCTTGATGTCAGCCACGAGCCTTCACCGCCTCTCTGACGAACACGACCGATCCTTTGGGACCAGGCACCGATCCGTTGAGCAGGAGCAGGCCTCGTTCGGCATCGACGCTTGCGACCTCGAGATTGAGAGTGGTGACCTTCTCGCCGCCCATCCGTCCCGCCATCCGCATGCCTTTGAAGACGCGAGCGGGCGTGGCGCAGGCGCCGATCGATCCGGGAGCGCGATGCTTCTTGTGGTTTCCATGTGAGGCACCCTGACCGGAGAAGTTGTGCCGTTTCATGACCCCGCTGAACCCCTTGCCCTTGGAGACGCCACTGACGTCGGCCTTGGTGCCGGCTTCGAACATCTCCTCGACCTTGATCTCCTGGCCGACCGAGAACTCTGAGGGGTCCTCGACCTTCACCTCGACGAGGTGGGCCCCAGGGGCCACACCGGCCTTCGCGTAATGGCCGGCGGTCGGTTTGTTGACCGACTTGGTGTCTCCATACGAGATCTGGACTGCGTTGTAGCCGTCCTTCTCGATTGTCTTGATCTGGACGATCCGCACCGGTCCGGCCTTGACGACGGTCACCGGGATGGCCCGGGCCTCGTCGTCGAAGATCTGGGTCATCCCCAGCTTCTGGCCGATGATTCCGTTGAGTGATGTCATCGCACGATCCCCCTGCTCCCCCCGATGATCAGGAGGTCGCGCACTATTGAACGAAGTGTCTGGTCGAGATTTCGGACGGGACTCTTGGATGGCGTCATAGCTTGATCTCGACTTCCACTGCTTTTCTATGCGGGGGGACGACCCCCCTGCACCCCCCGCTCGTGGCGAGGTTGTGGGGCTGTAGCTGAGCAGTCGTCATAGCTTGATCTCCACCTCGACTCCTGCGGGGAGCTCGAGACGCATGAGCGAGTCGACCGTCTTGGGGGTCGGGTCGAGGATGTCGATGAGACGCTTGTGAATCCGCATCTCGAAGTGCTCCCGTGAGTCTTTGTGGACATGCGGTCCGCGCACCACGCAGTAACGGTGGATCTCCGTCGGCAGCGGGACCGGGCCCTTGATCTGGGCCTGGGTGCGCAGCACCGTCTCGGTGATCTTCTTCGAAGACTCATCGACCACGTTGTGGTCGTAGGCCTTCAAGCGGATGCGGATCTTCTGGTCGGCCATTACTTGGTGATCTTTATGACTCGTCCGGCGCCGACGGTGCGGCCACCCTCACGGATAGCAAACCGGAGACCCTCGTCCATGGCGATAGGAGCGATCAACTCCACCGTCATCTCGGTGTTGTCACCAGGCATCACCATCTGG
>DASTOM010000011.1:0-138970 GCA_035762545.1 Acidimicrobiia bacterium | reverse complement strand
GGGACAGAGGAAGGCGACACGGGCTCCGGCATCCACTCCGAGCCCCTGAAGTGCTCGGGCCACGCGGATGGTTAGGGTCTCCATCTCCTTGTAGGTGAGGGTCCGGTCGTCGTGGACCATCGCCGTCTTCTCCGGGAATGCGATTGCGGCCCGCTCGAGGAAGGAGAGCGGGGTCAGCTCGGTCCGATAGACCTTGCTCAAGATCGGCCCGTCCAGGTGGGCCGGCGCTTCTCGAGGAAGGCGCTCATCCCTTCCTGGGCGTCGTCACTGGCCGCGTTCGACGCCATGATCGGCTCGGTGATCTCGTAGGCGGCGCCCTCGGGGAGGTTGGCCTGGGAGTAAAAGGCGTGCTTCCCGGTGGCGATGGTCTGGGGTGAGAACCTGAGGATCCTATCGGCCAAATCGCGGACAGCCTGGTCGAGTTGGTCGGCGGGGACGGCCTGGTTGATCAGTCCCCACTCCACCGCGGTCTCGGCCGACACCGGATCACCAGTGAGCAGCATCTGCATGGCCCTCTTGTGTCCGACGGCACGGCTCACCGGCACCAGGGGCGTCGAGCAGAACAGGCCGATCGAGACCCCCGGAGTGGCGAACCAGGCGTCGGTGGATGCCACGGCCAGGTCACACGAGGCCACGAGCTGGCAGCCGGCCGCGGTGGCAACACCCTGGACCTTGGCGATGACAGGCTGCGGGAGCGCGTGGACGCCCTCCATCATCTGGGTGCACGTGGCGAACAGCTCGGCGTAGTAGTCGTCGGGCCGGTCGATCATCTCGGCGAGGTCGTGGCCGGCGGAGAAGGCGGGGCCTTCGGCGGCGAGGACCACGACACCGGCTTCGCCGGGAACTGCCTCGAACGCCTTGATCACAGTGCGCAGCATCTCGAGGCTGAGCGCATTCCTTCGCTCCGGTCGCGCCAGCGTGACGGTGGCTATCCGGTCGTCGACTTCGAGTCGAACTCCATCGAGATCCATCACCTCATCCTAAGAGCCACGGTCCGGCGACGGTCCGACGTGCTCACTTCTACGGATATATACATGGTTTAACGATTCTTGCTAAAGTCGAGGCATGTCGGTAGAAGCGTATGACCCGATCGCCAACCCCTACGCCCCCGGGGCCGGGACTCCTCCGCCAGAGCTGGTCGGCCGCGACCGCGTCATCGAGGAGGCCGAAGTCGCCATGCGCCGGGTGGTGTCGGCTCGAACCAGCCAACACCAGCTGATCACCGGGCTGCGGGGGGTGGGCAAGACGGTCCTCCTCGGCAAGCTCACAGCCCTCGCCGAGCACATCGGTTTCAGGGTGGTCCGGGTCGAGGCCGTGGGAGGCGACGACACCCTGCGCAGCCTCCTCCGCCAGGCGCGGTTGGTTGTCGAGGACATCGACCGGTCTGGGGCGATGAGAGCTCTCCGGTCTATCGAGTCGGTCTCCCTGACTGTGGCGGGCACCGGGCTCTCGGTGGACCGTTTCGAGACGACACCCGACCGGGAGGCACTGTCCGACGTGATCGTCGAGATGGCCCGGATTGCCCAGAGTCACGATGTCGGGATCATGGTCGCCATCGACGAGGCCCAGATGGTGGACGCCCACGACCTACGTCGCATCCTCGCCGGGGTCCACCGTTGCAATCAGGACGGGCTCCCGCTGTTCATCGCTCTGGCCGGTCTGCCCAATCTCGTGGGCGTGGTCGCGTCGGCGTCGACCTACGCCGAGCGGATGTTCCGGGTCACCGAACTGGGACCGCTCACGCCGGACCAGGTGGCCCAGGCAGTGAACCTGCCCGCCGAGGAGCTGGGAGTCGCCTGGTCCCCTCGGGCCACCGAAGCGATAGTCGACCGATCGGACGGTTACCCCTTCTTCGTCCAGACATGGGCCTATCACACCTGGAATGCCGCCCATGACGACCCGATCTCGGTGGACGACGTCGAACGGGCGACACCCAACGCTTCCTCGGCTCTGGACTCGTCGTTCTTTGCCGCACGAACGGCGCGCATTCCGGCATCCGAGGTTTCGTATGTTCAGGCGCTCGCCTCATTGGGTCCCGGACCTCACCGGTCAGGTGACGTGGCCAAGGCAGCGGGAAGAACGACCTCACAGGTGGCTGCGTTCCGGGACCGGCTGATCCGTGAGGGCCTCATCTACGCCCCCCGGTACGGGTGGGTCGAGTTCGCCATCCCCCACTTCGATGCCTACGCCCGGAGGGCGCTCCCCGACGGGTGAGGGCGAACCTGACCCGAAGATGAGCGGATAAGACCCATATCCGGGCTGTGCAACCCCGGGTTCGCTATTTGGCGCCTAGATCGCGCCGCAGCCGCTCCTGGACGACCGTCGCGGTGAGGTCGGCTCGAGAGCGCTCGACCAGGGATCGGGAGATGTCGGTCACCCGACGCAGGCCATTGGTCATGCCGTCGGGGTAGTCGACCTCGGCGAGTTGGTCGACGATGGCGTCCATCTGCTCGAGGAGAGTCTCGGCCTCGTCGAGGCGGTCGGCGCGGAGCATGTCGAGCATCCGCCTTCTCATCTCCCCCACCGCCTCGCCCAACCCGTGTAGATACGGGATCGGGTCCATCTCGAGATCCTTGAAATTCGGGATTGTGTCACCCACGAAGACGGCCCTCGTGATCCAGGCCTCCGCGTACTCCTTGGCCGCGTCGATGACCACGGCGTGTGAGATCAGCTCCGGATGACCGAGAAGCGTTTGGTTGATCGTGGCCAGCCGCGAGCCGGAGTCCTCGATCAGCCGGTCGGCCTCGTCCCACTCCGACCTGTGAAGTGAGCGGATCGCATTGGCCGCCGAGCGAATGACTTTCCTCGACTCGGTGATCGCCTTCTCCCGCGCTTCGAAGCGGGCGTCGAGGATGGATCGGACGTCGTCGGGGAGACCCGAGGTCAATTGGCGATTACTTTGACCTGAGGCTCTTCCCACTCGCTGGGACGCTCGGCCACGTGGGTCACCTTGAGACGCTGGAGCCGACGCTGCTTCATCTGGGCGAGCATCGCCACGTAGAGGACGACCAGGGAGGCGAAGAACAGCCCGGCCAGTAGCCAGGGAAGACCGCCGAGGTAGAAGAAGGCGGCGAAGCTGCCCAATGACAGGGCAGACAGAACGATCAGCGTGCGACGACGTCTGGTGCGGATCTGGTCTTTCTGGCTTGCTGCCAGATCAGCTGCACTCTGCTTCTGCACGTGGGCGATGGAGTGCGACCAGCGATCGAATTCCTCGGTGGAGTTGATGGAGGCGCTGCCACGCTCACCGAAGACGGCGGGGAGGAGATATACGGCCCAGATGGCCCCGATCACCAGCGCTGCAACTATGAGGGGTGTCAACATGTCTTCAGTTACTCCGTCCGCTGAGGAGCGTACTTTTCAGCGGGCTGTCAATCAACGACCTCGGGTCGTTCCCATGTCCCGGTCCGACCCCCCTCCTTCTTGCGAAGGCGCACCGATTCGATTGTCACGCCACGCTCCAGGCCCTTGACCATGTCGTAGACCGTGAGCGCCGCCGTCGAGACTGCCGTCATGGCTTCCATCTCGACACCGGTTTGGCCGGTCGTCGAAACGCTAGCGGTGATCTCGACGCCATGCCTACCCGGCCGGAGGGAAATCTCTACCGAGTCGAGCGGAATCGGATGACAGAGAGGGATGAGATCGGCCGTCCGCTTCGCACCGGTGATCCCGGCAATGCGGGCCACGGCCGCCGCATCGCCCTTGGGGAGATCCCCGTCGAAGAACTTGGCGACAAGCGCAGGGGGCATCGCGACGAGACCCTCGGCGACTGCGGTGCGGCGGGTCACATCCTTCCCGCCGACGTCGACCATGTGGACCTCACCGGCCTCGTTCAGATGCGTGAACCGCTCCTCAGCCAAGGCTGACCTCCCGTGTCTCCATCGCCCGGAACAGCTCCAGGGTCACCATTTCGCCTGAATCGACATGCTTGGTGCCGACCCCCAACACGGCGAAGGCATCGGCGTTGGCAGCGCCACTGAGGACGTGAGAGCCCTGACCGCCTGTGCGAACCACCGTCGGCGGTGGCCCGCTCGATTCGAACCGCACCCTGATGAACTCCTCCTTGGCCGGATCGGACTCCAGATCCTCGCCGGCGATCGCCGTCACTCGGGGGCGGAGGAGGGCTCGGGAGCCTTGCATCGCCAGGAGGGCAGGACGCACGAACTGCTCGAACGACACCATGACTGAGACCGGGTTGCCGGGGAGACCAAAGAACGGCGTGCCTCCGATGGAGCCGAAGCCCTGCGGTTTCCCGGGCTTCATCGCCACGGGATAGAACTCGACCAGCCCCTCGTCGCGAAGGACCATCTTGGTCACGTCGAATTCCCCCATCGACACTCCACCCGACGTGACGATTACGTCAGCCTCGACGGCGGATTGTCCGAGGGCCGACCGCAAAGCATCGGCGTCGTCGGGAATTCGCCCCATGTCGATGGCCTCGGCACCGGCCTCGGTGACGAGTTCGAGGAGCATGGGCCGGTTCGAGTCGCGGATCATGCCCGGTGCGAGCTCAGCCGTGTCGGCCGGGACCAGCTCGTCGCCTGTGGACATGACCGCAACTCTGGGACGTCGTCCCACAGAAGGTGCGACCACCCCGATCGTGGCGAGCACGCCGATGTGGGCCGGGGTGATCCGGGTGCCTTTGCCGAACACGGTCGTGCCTGCGGCAACATCGCCTCCAGGAGGCCGAACCGAGGTGCCCAGGGCGGGCGCCGTTGCGATGGTCACCTTGCCCGCGTCCTCAGTGGTGTCCTCGACGCGGACGACGGTGTCAGCCCCATTCGGCATCGGTGCTCCGGTCATGATCTTGGTGGCCTGGCCGGGGCCGACTTCGAGGCCGCCAACCTGGCCGGCGGCGACGTTCTCGATGATCTCGAGGACCGCCCCCGGCGACGCTACGTCTGCGGCCCGGACCGCGAAACCGTCCATGGCCGAGTTGGAGAAGCTGGGCACGTCGTGTGGAGCGACGACGTCTTCGGCGAGAACCCGACCTGACAGCTGTGAGAGGTCGACTGTCTCGATCCCAGTGCGTCGCACCGTCCCGAGGATCTGAGCCCTGACGTCCTCGACCGACCTCACGACTTGAAGACGTCCTCCCCGAACTGGTGGCTCCCCAGCACGTGACTCGCTTGCAACAGCCCTTGTGGCGTGCCCGTGTCGAGCAGCTCTTCCTCGGCGATGAAGCCCCGGAGGGCGCCCCGCTCGCCGAGCTCGTTGATGGCGTCGGTCAGCTGGATCTCACCGCCGTACCCGGCCTCGGTCTTGCCGAGTATCGAGAACACCTCCGGGGTGAACAGGTATCTCCCGACCAGGCCCAGATTCGACGGAGCGTTCCCCACTCCTGGCTTCTCGACGGCCCCGGCGAGGTCGAGATACCTGCCGTCAGGCTTCGAAGCAGGGATCACGAAGCCGTACCTGTCGAGAAACTCGTCCCCGTACCTCCGCAGGCACATGACCGACACAGAGCCATCGCTGCTCCCGGCGGCCATGTCGGTGAGAACGTCGTTGCCCGGCCTCACGATGTTGTCGGAGAGGAGGCAGAAGAAGGGACGGTTACCGACCATCTCCGCCGCCTCGTAGACGGCATGACCGAGCCCGAGCGGCTCCTCCTGAACGACGGGCCGAACCCGGATGTCCTCGAGCCCCTCGAGTGGCCCCCCGAGCTTGAAATGCTGCGCGATCAGGTGTCCGGTGTCGAGGTCAACGACCACGACGGCCTCCTTGGCACCTGCCCGGGCGGCCTCCTCGACCGCGTACTGGATGGCGGGTCGATCGACAACGGTTATGAGAGCCTTCGGCACGACCCTCGTGGCCGGTCTCATCCTGGTGCCACGGCCTGCGGCGGGGATCACTGCTACTTCGACGCTCACGCTTGAACCTTCTGTTCGCTTCCTTTGAACACCCTCTGGATGTTCCCCCTGTGCCGCCAAACGATCAAGACGACCGTGACGAGCAGCCAGACCAGGGCCATCCCCGAGACCCCCTGCCAGATGGCGAGGGGGATGGTGGCAAAGACGACGATGAGGGAGGAGATCGACGCCGTCTTGGTGAGCTTCACGAGGATCAGCCAGCTGACCACGATGATCAAGCCGACCAGCGGCATCGTGAAGAAGATCACACCCAGCCCGGTGGCAACCCCCTTCCCACCCTTGAAGCGATGGAACAGCGGATAGCAGTGACCGACCACGGCTGCGAGACCCGCCAGGAATGCCCACTCGCTGAGCGGATCGAACGGTGGAGCGGCGGCGACCGCCCCCATCGCGGCACCGATAACACCCTTCATCGTGTCGGCTACCAGGACTAGGGCGCCGGGGACTTTCCCGATCGAGCGGATGACGTTCGATGCGCCCGGGTTCCCGCTGCCGACGGTGCGGATGTCGACACCGTGCATCCTGGCCACGATGACGGCGAAGTCGATGCTGCCCACGACGTAGGCCGCAACCAACGCCAGGGCAATGGTCAAAGTCATCGTCGTCGATCATATTGCCTGGGTCAGGAATGGAAGAGACCCGCTGCCGGTTCTAAAATCCGGCTCTCCACCAATCAACTGCGCGGTCAACTCCTGATGCCAACCTACGAATACGTCTGCAAGAACTGCGGGGACACGCTGGAAGTGTTCCAGTCTTTCTCTGACAAGCCCTTGAAGAAGCACAAGGAGTGCGGGGGCGACCTGCAAAAGGTCTTCCATGCCCGCGGCATCGTGTTCAAGGGCGGCGGGTTCTACGCAACCGACTACAAGTCGTCGTCGTCCGCAAAGGGCACTTCGGACACACCCACCGGCGACAAGGGCGAAAAGGGCGAGAAGAAGGACTCCAAGGCCACTGCGAAGGCGTCGTCCACGACGTCGGCCTCCGACAGCGGCGCCTGACGACTCCCTTCAATCGAGGCCGTGACGGCCGTACCTTCGAACCATGCTGTGGTTCGACCCCTTGCCGTGGGGCCGCTGGGCCTTGGTGGCGATGGTCGCCGCTTTGGCCCTCTATCTCGAGTTCCGTCCCGACCCGACCGTCGAGGTCCCGTTCGCCGTCGCGGACATCCTGCCGGGGGAGGTCGTCGATGAAGCGAGCACCGAGTTTCGGCCGGTGCCGGTGGGCCTGCTGGACGGCGCCGAAGCCGGGGACGTGACCAGCACCCGTGTTCTCGCCGGCGAGCCTGTTCTGGCCTCCGACGTCGACACCGACTCGGCAGTGGTCCCGAACGGTTGGTGGATCGTTGGTGTCACGCTCCCCGACGGTGCTGCGGTTGGTGACGACGTCCGACTTGTGCTCCTCGCCACGGGTGAGGAGGTCGAGGGCATCATCGCCCACCCCGGTTCGGATGATCCGTTCGCGGCGGCGGACGGTGGTGTGGCAGTGCCCACAGACAACGCGGCGGCCGTAGCCCTGGCTGCAGCCGACGGTCGGTTGGCCGTGTTGGTGTCAACCGGCTGAGCACTACCGTGCCGGCGTGCTCGCCGCAATCATCTGGGGACTGATCCAGGGTCTCACCGAGTTCCTACCGATTTCTTCATCCGGACATTTGGTGATCATCCCGGCGTTCCTCGACGAGTTGGGCATGGACATCCAGCCGCCGAGTCTGGCCGTGTCGGCGGTGCTTCACCTCGGAACCCTGGCTGCGGTCCTTGTCTACTTTCGTCATGACCTGATGAAGGTGCTGCGACTCCGCGACGATACCGAGGGCCGCAAGATCGCCTTGCTCGTGGCCATTGGCACCCTTCCTGCCCTGGTCGGGTTTCCCCTCCGCGACCGGATCGAGAGCCTTCAGGAGGACATCACCAAGGTCGGGCTCGCCCTCATCGCCACCGGAGTGATCCTGGTCATCGGGCAACTCTTCGCCAAGGGCGTCCGGCGCTTGATCGACGGCAAGTGGCCCGACGCCCTCGTCGTCGGTGTGGCCCAGGCTTTCGCGCTGATCCCGGGGATCTCCAGGTCGGGCATCACGATCTCGGCCGGGAACAGCCAGCGTTTCGATCCCCGGGAGGCGGCGCGTTTCTCGTTTCTCCTCGGCATACCCGCCATTGCCGGGGCGGGGTTGCTTTCTCTTCCCGATCTCTTCGAGACCGGGGAGTTCAGCTTCGACCTGGTCGTGGGGATGGTGGTGGCGGCCCTCTCTGGATACGCCGCGATCGCCTTCATGCTCGGCTCCATCCGCCGCATCGGCCTCTACCCCTTCGCCGTCTACTGCTCCATCGTCGGCGGTCTGACCGTGGCATTCCTCTGATGGCCGACCGCAACGTCCTCGGTGGGGCCTTGGAGGTCTGCTCGACGGATCCGGTGACAGGCTGGTTCCGTGACGGGTCGTGTGTCGCCTCGTCCGGCGATATCGGCAAACACACCCTGTGCGCCGTGGTCACCAGGGAGTTCCTCGAGCATCAAGCCCGAATCGGCAACGACCTGGTCACACCGATGCCCCAGTATCAGTTTCCCGGCCTCCGACCCGGTGACCGTTGGTGTGTCACGGTCATCAACTGGCTCCGGGCCCACGAGGACGGTGCGGCAGCCCCGGTCGTCCTCGCCGCAACCAACGAGAACTGTCTCGAGGACATCCCCCTCTCCCTCCTCGAGCAGTACGCCGTCGACGTCCCCGACGACCTGGGTGAGCTGGACCGGGGATAAACGCAACCCGGGGTTGCTCAGCCCATATATGGGTGAAATCAGCTCAGGTTCGTGGGATGCTCAGCCCAACCTGCGAAGGTGAGCGGATTCGTCCCATATCCGGGCTGACGAACCCCGGGTTCGCTGATTTCGCTACTGGCTGTAGTTGGAGGACATCCGCATCGTTTCGGCGATGTGGACGTTGACCAGGGCGGGGAGCCCAGACGCCTTGGCCCGCTCCAGGGCCGGTCGGATCTGGTTGGGGTCGTCGACGAACTCTCCGTAGCCGCCCAGTCCCTTCACCATCTCGTGATACGGCCGCACCCCCAGGTCTGTGGCCACGAGACGATCGGGATAGGCCATGCGGTGAAAGGTCTTGATGTTCGACCACACCCCGTCGTTTCCGACCACGCCGATGATGGGGAGGTCGAGCCTCACCATCGTGTCGTACTCCATGCCGTTGAAGCCGAACCCACCGTCACCGAAAACCACGCCCACCGTCTTGTCAGGGAAGACGGTCTTCGCGGCTATTGCGTAGGGGGCTCCGGTGCCGAGGGTCCCGAACGGGCCCGGGTCGAGGACATGGCCGGCAGTGGACACCTGCAGCCAGCGGGCCGTAGTCGACACGATGTCGCCCCCGTCGACCGAGACGATCGAGTCGGTACCGAAGAAATCGGCCACCTCCTTGGCGAACCGCTGCGGCATGACGGGTGACGAGTCGTCAGCGGCGGCCGACTCAGACTCGGCCGTCTTGGCAGCCTCGGCCTCCATGATCTCTTTGGTCCACACCGGCGTGTCAGACCGTCGGATCTCGTCAGACCGATCCACGAGCTGGGAAACCACCGTCATCGGGTCGGACACGATCGCCACGTGGGCGGGGCGGTTCCACCCGACCTTGGCGGCATCGCCGTCTATCTGAATGACGATCGCGTCGGTCGAGACCTTCTCCCCGTAGGAGGTGCGGAAGTCCCAGTCGACACCGAGCGCCAGAACCACGTCGGCCTCAGCCATGGCCCGGGACCTCATGTTGTTGCCCAACAGCTCGTGCCCGTGTGGGAGCGACCCACGAGCCCGACTGTTGACGTAGGTGGGAGCCTGCAGGATCTCGGCGAGGTCGACGAGACGATTTTCCTGGTCAGAACGCGCACCAGCCCCGGCGAAGATCATCACTTTCTCCGCACCGGCGATTACCGAGACCACCTCGTCGAGAGCCGCCTGGTCGGCGCCGAAACTCGCCGACTGGCGATACGCCCGGGGGAAACGGACGGCGGTCTCTTCGACCATGTCGAACTGAACGTCCATCGGCACGTCGAGGAACACCGGGCCGCCCCGCCCCTCGAACGCGTGTCGGGCGGCGGTGGCGATGTAGTCGGCGAGACGATCGACCTGCCAGGCGGTGGCCGACCACTTGGTGATGGAGTGGAACAGCCTGGTGTGGTCCATCTCCTGCAGACCACCCTTGAGCTCCTGTCGGATGAGGTGGCGGCCCCCGATCACGAGCATCGGCGTGCTGCCGTAATACGCCGTCGCGACACCGGTGACCGTGTCGGTGACCCCTGGCCCCGCGGTGACGGCGGCAACGCCGAGACGCCCGGTGAGCCGGGTGTAGGCCTCGGCGGCATGGGCGGCCGTCTGCTCGTGCCGGACGTCGACGATGCGGATCCCCTCCTGGAGGCAGCCGTCGAGGATCGGGACGATGTGCCCTCCGGTCAGCGTGAACAGGGTGTCGACGCCCTCGTTCTTGAGGGCCCTTGCGATGATCTGTCCGCCATGGATCTTGGCCATGGCTAAAACCTAGTGGCCGGTCGATCAGACCAGAACGACGTCCAGACCCAAGTGGACACCACCCTCGAGGCCCCCGACACGTCGGGCGGCGAGGACCGCGCCGGCGGCGAACGAGTCGTAACTGGTCGACATGTGCTCGATCGTCAGCACCTCCCCCGGGTTGGACAGCGCCACCTCCTGCTGGGCGATCAGACCGGGCAGTCGCAGGGAGTGGATACGGATCCCCTCGACAGAGGCTCCACGAGCACCTTCGACCAGCTCCTCCGATCCTTCTGCTGACGAGCCGCCGCCGGCACTGACGCCCATCGCCGAGGCGAGCGACGTTCCGCTGGGAGCATCCGGTTTGGTCGAGTGGTGCCGTTCGACGATCTCGACTGCCTCGAAGTGACCGGCCGCCTCGGCGGCGAACCGCATCATCAGGACGGCCCCGATCGAGAAGTTGGGCACGACCAGACACGGTGTGTCGGTGCCCCAGAGCGACCGGAGGAGGTCGAGGCGATCGGGGGTGAATCCCGACGTGCCGACGACACATGCGGCGCCTGATCTACGCCACGCCTCGAGGTTGTCGAACACGACGTCAGGGTGGGCGGTCTCGATGACGACGTCCGCCGCGACCGAGGCGGGGTCGCCGGTGACCACGAGCCCGGACATCTCCTGTCCTGCCCGGTTGGGGTTGTAGAGAGCCACCAGGTCGAGGCCGTCGGCGGCGGCGACTGCATCGACGATCGGACCGGCCAGCTTCCCACCGGCTCCCGAGACGCAGACCGACGTCACTTGCCGGCGAGAGCCTGGGTCAACGACTCCTCGAACACCTGCAACGTGGTGGCCACGTCCTCATCGGAGTGGGCGGCACAAACGAACCACGGCTCGAGAGCGTCCGGACACGGCATCACGCCCTTGTCGATCATCTTGAAACACACGTCGTCGTACAGGTCGTGATCGTGCCCATTGGTGTCTCGGAACTCCTTCGGCTCCCCCTCGCCTAGGTAGATCGAGAACATCGAGGGATGCCCGGTCACCTGGGACTCCACTCCCTTGTCGGACAGGACACCCTCGAGACCCTCCATGAGGGACCGGCCCACCTTCTCGACCCGGGCGAGTGGCTCACCGGTGAGCAACTGGGAGACGGTTGCGGTGGCAGCGGCGGCGGCTACGCCGTTTCCGGAGTAGGTCCCGGCCTGGGCGATCCCGCCCTTCCTCCACCCCTCCGCCACCTCGGCAGTCATTGCGATGGCGGCCACCGGAAAGCCGTTGCCGACCGCCTTGGCGTAGGTGCCGATGTCGGGAGCGACGCCGAATACCTCGTTCGCCCCGCCGACCGCCATCCGGAACCCGGTCTTCACCTCGTCGAAGATGAGCAGAGCGCCGTACTCGTCACACAACGAGCGCAGACCCTCCAGGAAGCCATCGACGGGCATGAGCCCGAACGCATTGCCCAGCATTGGCTCGACTATCACTGCTGCGATGCGACGACCTTCGTTCTCGAATGCCCGCTGCGCCAGGTCGAGATCGTTGAACGGAAGCGTCCGAACGTAGGTCCTGATCGACTCCGGGATCCCCGAACTGGACTGCAACGGCACCGGGGCGAAACGGGAGCCGAGCCCACCGATGGGCACACCCGCCGTCGAGAAGAGCACGTAGTCGTGCATTCCGTGGTACTGCCCTTCGAACTTGAGGATGACCTCACGACCGGTGAACCCACGGGCCAGGCGGACGGCATGCATCGTCGCCTCGGTGCCGGTGTTGGTGAACCGCATGCCGTCGGCCCAGTCCAGCGCCTCCATCACCTTCTCGGCCGCTTCGACTTCCCTGCGTTGCGTCATGGCGAATGAAGTGCCATCCGCCGCGGCCTCGGCAACGGCAGCAACCACCGTCTCGTCGCCATGGCCGAGGATGATCGGGCCGAATCCGCATTGATAGTCGATGTAGCGCTTCCCATCCATGTCGTAGACATGCCCACCCTCGCCCCGATCGATGACCAGGGTGTCCTCGTCCCCCCAATAGCGGAACTGGCTCGACACACCATTGATCAGGTTGGCCGAAGCGCGTTTGAACCACTCAGAGGTGTTGTTTCCCTGCAGACCCATTTCTCTCCTTGAAGGGCAAGTCGACAGGATACCGACCCATCCGATTGGTTTCGGCTGGTTGGATCGCCGCCGTCGCCCAAGGCCCGCTGGACGAGGAGGACTAAATTTCGGGCAATGGCACAGGATCTGAAACTCTTCATCGCCGGCGAATGGACCGAAGGCACCGGCGAAGGCCACTACGAGGTCAACTCCCCGGTCACGGGAGAGCACATCTACAACGTCCCGATCGCATCGAACGCCGACATCGATCGGGCGGTCGCCGCCGGCCGAGAGGCGACCGAGGAGATGCGTCATTGGACCGCCTTCGAGCGGGCCGACCTCTGCCTGCGGATCTACGACCTGTGGCAGGAGAAGGTCGAAGAGGTGGCACGGATCCTCACCATGGAGCAGGGCAAGCCCTTCACCGCCGAGGCCATCGACGACATCAGCGAGGCGAGCGATTACTTCCAGATCGCCGCCGAGGACGTGAAGCGACTCTCCGGTGAGGTGATCCCAACGACCGAGCGGACCAGACGCATGTTCACGGTTCACCGTCCGGTGGGTGTCTGGGTTGCGATCACGCCGTGGAACTTCCCGGTGATGATCCCGATGGAGTACGTCGGGCCGGGCCTCGCCACGGGCAACTCGATCATCGTCAAGCCACCCGAATTCACGAGTTGGGCGCTGCTCGAGATGGCAAAGGTGTTCGAGGAGGCCGGCGTCCCCAAAGGGGCGATCTCGGTCATCCCCGGTGCCGGACCGATCGGCGAGGCCCTGGTGACTCATGACGGGGTCGACGCCATCGGGTTCACCGGCTCATCGGCGACCGGTGCCCGCATCGTCTCCAAGATGGGTCTGAAGCGCTCGATCATGGAGATGTCCGGCAACGGCCCGACCATCGTGACCGCCGACGCCGACATCGAGCGTGCTGCCGAAGCGGCGGTGTACGGCGCCTACTTCAACGCCGGGCAGGTCTGTGTCGCCACCGAGCGTCTGATCGTCCTCGACGACGTTCACGACGAGTTCGTCGAGGCCGCGCTCAAGGCGGCCGACGTGGTTCGTCTCGGCGACCCATTCGACGACAACACCAACATGGGGCCGCTCAACAACGAACCGACCGCCGAGAAGATGGACCGCCACATGGCCGATGCCGTCGAGCGCGGCGCCGAGGTGCTGGTCGGCGGAAAGAGGGCTTCGGGCTTCCCGACCGACCTCTACTACGAGTTCACGATCCTCGACCAGGTCCCCGAGGAGTCTGCTGTCTCCCAAGAGGAGTCATTCGGACCGGTTCTCCCCATCCTCAGTGCCCGTGACGACGAGGACGCGATCGGCCTCGCAAACCGGACCCGTCTCGGTCTCCAGGCTGCGGTGTTCACGAACGACCTGACGAAGGCCTTCTACTACGCCGACCGGATCAGGTCGGGCACGGTGATCGTCAACGACTCGACCGACACGTGGGAGACGTTCCAGCCATTCGGCGGAGCAGCTGGGACTGACACCGGGTGGGGCCGCCAGCGAATCCACGAGTTCACCGACCTCCAGACCATCGTGTTCAGCCTGCGCGAAGAGTGACTGACTCCCGGTCCTCGGCGGCATCGGCGATTGCCCGCGCCATGCGACCGAAGATGAACACGTGGAACGGGAACATCGCAAACCAGTAGACCCGCCCCCAGAGCCCTCGGGGACGAAACAAGGCGGTCTGGCTGAGACGGGAGCCAGAGTCGGCAGGTGACACCTCGAACACCAGCCAGGCGTCCCCGGGCAACTTCATCTCGGCGTAGAGCTGCAACGATGCCGCTCGGTCGACCCCGACCACCCGCCAGAAGTCCAGAGACTCGCCTTTCCTCAGCTCGGATGGATGTCGGCGCCCCCGACGCAGACCGACACCGCCGACGACCGCATCGATGATCCCTCGGACCCTCCAGGCCCAGTCCATCGTGTAGTAGCCGACATTGCCACCGATCCGGGTGATCGCCCACCAGAGGTCGTCGGCTGAGGCGGACGTCTCGACCTCCTGGACGTCGGTGTACTCGGTGCCACCTGACCAATCCGGATCACTCGGATAGGGAAGGGCGGGCCAGTAGGCGACCCCCGACCATCTCGTCGGCACTTCGAGCTCTTGCGAGTGCTGAAGAGCGCGGGCCACGGCCTCTCGATAGCCGCTCAGGGGCCCCGCCGCCCTGGAGGCAAAGCTGTTGTCGTCGACTGTCACCTCGACCGACAAACTCTCGACGAGAGGGCGGGCGACCCCGGTGGGCAATGGGGTCACGAGCCCGACCCAGAGACTCGACAGGCGAGGAGTCAGGACCGGGACGGCGAAGATCACGCGGCGGGGCAGACCGGCGACCTCGGCGTAGATCCTCATCATCTCTTCGTAACTGAGTCGATCGGGACCTCCGATCTCCCTGATGTGATCGCCGTCAGGGTCGTCCAGGGCGGCGACCAGCACCTCGAGCACGTCACGGATTGCGATCGGCTGGCACTGGGTGCGCACCCAACGAGGGGTCACCATGACCGGAAGGACCTCCGTGAGATAGCGCAGCATCTCGAAGGACACGGACCCCGAGCCGATGATCACGGCAGCGCGCAACTCGGTCACCGGGGTGTCACCGGAAGCAAGGATCCGGCCCACCTCCTGACGACTCTCCAGGTGAGGGCTCAGCCTGCCTTCGCCCAGGCCGCCCAGATAGACGATTCGACGAAGGCTCTGACTGTTGGCCGCCGAGATGAAGTTGCTGGCGGCTCGACGATCGCGCTCGCCGAAGTCGCCGCCTTCCATCGAGTGGACGAGATAGAAGGCGTAGTCGATGTCTTCCAGGGCGTCGTGAAGTGTGTTGGCATCTAGGAGATCACCCTGGACCACCGTGACACGATCACGCCACGCTGCCGATTCGAGCTTGGACGGATCCCGGGCGAGACAGACGACCTCGTGGCCCGCCTCGATCAGACGGGGCACGAGTCGTCCACCGACATATCCAGTCGCACCGGTGACCAGGGTTCTGATTCGATCGGCCATGACTGGTATTCGTGCCTGGCCGGCGGAGCGGATCATCTAGCGTTGGTTGCGATGTCACCCCGGGGGTGGAGGTGGTACCGAACAATGGCCATGACAGAAACGGTTGAGACGAGTCGCTCGCGCCTTCGGGGCTACAACGTGGGGATGGGCCTGCTCCACCTCGCCCAGGGGGTGCTCGTCCTGGTACTGGCCAATGCCTTCACCCTGCCGGTGGTCGCCACCTTCATGGAGGGACCACCCGGTGCCGAGCCACCAGTGCCACAGGAGCTCTTTCAGGTGAGCGTCGCGTGGGGTGTGGCGGTCTTCCTCTTCATGTCTGCGGCTGCGCATTTCATCATCTCGTCGCCGGGGGTCTACCCCTGGTACGAGCGCAACCTCGACCGGGGCCGCAACTACGCCCGCTGGATCGAATACTCGTTCTCCTCTTCGCTGATGATCGTTCTGATCGCGATGCTCACCGGTATCGCCGACATCGCCGCACTCCTAGCCCTGGCAGGGGTCAACGCCTCGATGATCCTGTTCGGGTTGCTCCAGGAGAAGTACGAAGACCCTGGTGAGGTCAAGAGTTGGCTGCCGTTCTGGTTCGGCTGCCTGGCCGGGGCCATCCCGTGGGTGGCGATCGGGATCTATCTGGTCTCCCCCGGCGTCGAGGCGTCTCCCCCCGGTTTCGTCTACGGGATCTTCTTCTCGCTTTTCGTGTTCTTCAACATCTTCGCAATCGTGATGGTTCTCCAGTATCGGAAGGTCGGACGATGGGCCAACTATCGATTCGGAGAGTCGACCTATGTGCTGCTGAGCCTGGTTGCGAAGTCAGCCCTCGCCTGGCAGGTCTTCGCCGGAACGCTGGCCGGCTGACCGCAAACCCTTTTCCAAACGCTGTAGGGCCGGAATACCGCCCCCACAGCATTAGGAACGAGTCAGTCCATGGTCATGGCGACGCCGGCGAAGCCGCCGGCGAAGCCGCCAAGGAGGATGCCGGGGAGGAGGGCCGTGGCGAATGAGTCGGCCAGGTCGAGGTCGGTGATGAGCCACACCGCGAGGGTCAGTCCGATGAGGGCCGTCGGGAAACCGATCGCAAGGCACTTCACGATCGCCTTCCCCATCCGGGCGTCGCGGGCCTCGTCTGCTTCTGCGGAGTGCTCAGACATCGGGCCTCATCATGCCAGATCGACACCGTGACGCGGAACAGGCTTCATCACCTCGTCCGCCGGCAACCTGAGCCGACGCGCCGCCCAAATGAACGGGAGTTGCAGGAGGTAGAGCACACCTCCAACTGCGTAGCCCAGTCCCAGGGAGTACACGTCTGCCACCTTGCCCAGCGCGGGCTGGATCACAACGCCACCGGCGCTCCCCATCAGCGACGAGAACGACAGAACCGTCGCCCGCTGGGCGGAGGGGATCACATCGTTCATATACGCCTGTTGCATCGGGGCCGAGATGGCGCCGGCCAGGGCGACGATGACCAGAAGCGACGTCGCCACCCAGAACCCAATCGGGATCTCGAGTAGCTCCGCAGCGCCGACCCCGACGACGAGTGCGCCCGAGAGGACGATCTGGGCCAGCATGACGCCCGTCCGACTGTCGAAACGGCGACGTGCCCAGTTGACCGACGCACCACCGATCATCTGGGCCACCGCGAAGATCGCCGCGGCGATCCCCGACAGAAACACCGCGTTGGGATCGCCGAACAGTTCGAGCAGATAGGGCTGGAAGGCGTAGAAGATCCAGATACCGACCCCTGTCGAGAACGGTGCGGCGAGCATGAACAGACGAACCGGACGGTTGCGCCAGCCGTGCTGGACCGATGCACGCAGGATCCCCGACACTTCCTCGCGGACCGATGCCCCCCGTACCGGCGTGTAGCCGATGTCATGCATCCACAACCAGGCCGCCACGATCACCGCCACCAAGAGCAGGGACCTGGCGATGTAGGGAACCCCAAGGCTGATCTGGGCCAGGAACCCACCTCCGATGGTCCCGACCAACGTGGCGAAGCCAACTGCCGTCTGACCCTTTCCAAATACCTCCTCGACAGCACCTGTGTAACCGGTGGCGGTCAGGGCATCGACCAGCCATGCCTCGGTGGCGCCCGAGAAGAAGGTGAAACCGAGTCCGATGAACGCCGAGGACAGGACCCACCACCAGATCCCCGCCTCGACGTACCACAGCGCGAGATAGGCGAGTGTGGCGACCAGCAGCGTCGCCGCGCCCAGGATGAACGACGTGCGCCGACCCCAGGCGTCGGCCACCACTCCGGTTGGCACCTCGAAGATCATCATCCCGGCGGTGAAAGCCGCATTGGCGACGAACGCCTCCGTGATGCTGAGGCCCGCATCGAGCAGGAACAGGGTGTTGACCCCCCAGATGAGTGATGCGGCGAGAGTCTGGAGGAGGATCAGTGTCAGGTAGGTGCGCTGAACCTGGTCGGGGGTCGTGCCTTCGGTGGTCGTCAACTCCAGTTAGCGTAACCACGACTTGTATACGCCCTACGACGACCGCAAAGCCGAGATCCCGTTCGCGTCGGCCGAGTACATCTCCTTCGCCTCCCGTAACTCCTTCCTCGGCTGTCCCGCAGTGAAGATGGACGACCTGGGTGACGGCGATGTCGTCATCGTTGGCGCTCCATTCGACTGGGGCACCACCTACCGGCCGGGGGCGCGATTCGGGCCGGCAGCGATCCGGAACGCCGACTATGGGGCCATGGACGGCTATCGCCCACACCTGCCCACGGGTCTCGACCCCTTCGAAGTTCTCGGGGTGGTCGATGTCGGCGACGTCTACGTCCAACCCGGGCAGCTCGAAGGCTCGATCGACCGGATCGCCGACGTGGTCGGTGACATCGCCAAAGCGGGGAAGGTGCCGATCGTCCTCGGTGGCGACCACACGATCACCTGGCCCAACGCTCTCGGAGTGGCCCGTGCCCACGGCTTCGGTGAGATCGCGCTCATCCACTTCGACGCCCATGCCGACACCGGTTTCACCCAGAACGGAAGTCTCATCGGCCATGGCACACCAATGCGCCGGCTCATCGAATCGGGCGCCGTCCCCGGGCACCGCTTCGTCCAGATCGGTCTTCGCGGCTACTGGCCGGAGCCGGAGGTCATGCGGTGGATGGCAGAGCACAAGATGCGATCGTTTCTCATGAACGAGATCGTCGATCGCGGCTTGGACGATGTCGTCGACGAAGCAGTGGCCTATTCCCTGGCCGGAGGGGCCAAGGGGGTGTTCATATCGGTGGACATCGACGTCGTCGACCCGGGTCTGGCTCCGGGCACCGGAACCCCCGAGCCGGGTGGACTCAACTCGAGGGAGATCCTGGACACGGTGCGGCGACTGGCGAAAGACCTGAAGGTGCTCGGCGCCGACGTCGTCGAGGTTTCACCGCCTTACGACGGGCCCGGAGAGCAGACCGCATACCTCGCCAATCGGGTGGTGCTCGAGGTCCTGAATGGGATGACGGAGCGAAAAACCGGAAGCTGAGTGGTTATCACCCATAAATGGGCGGGTGTCGATGAAATTCGACACCCAGGGAGGTTCTTCAGAAACTCCAACCTGACCGCAGGTCAGGCAGCTACCCCGGGTTGTGATCATTGGTCCTGGCTCGGACCTTCACCCATGCCTTGCGGACGAACTTCCACAACCAGATGGTCAGGGCCGTTGCCGCGATGACCAACACGATCACCACGATGATGGTGACCACCGGGTAGGTGACCGCCAGAGTCACGAGGAGGGCCACTCCCGTGTCCTCGGCGAGGGAGACCACTGAATTACTCACCGGTTCCGGTGAGGCGTTGACCACGACCCTCGTGCTCGCCTTGGCGGCGTGGGCGTCCAAGGCCAGCAGACCGGCGACGATGGCACCCATCGCGGCACCGATGCTGTCGGACTGACCGGCGATGACCGCACCGATGGCGGCAGCGCCGATCGGTCTTATGAAGGTGTGCACCGAGTCCCAGAAGCTGTCGAGGAATGGCACCTTGTCGGCGAAGAACTCGACCACGAAGAGAATCCCGGCCACCACCATCACGTCGGTCCGTTGCAGTACCTCAGGGATTTCGGTCCAGCCGGCCCGGCCTGCGATCCCGAGCATGAGCGTGACCAGGTAGAGGTTGATTCCCGACGCCCAACCCGAACCACTGATGAGGCTGATCGTCTCCAGCATCAGCTCGAAGCCTCCCAGACGATCAGTGCGGCCCAGCCGTCGTCGGCTTCGTCGTCCATGTAGTTCTCGAGCATTCCCCTGACTTCGAATCCCTGGGACAGTTGGAAGGACAGGGTGGGGTCGTGCATTTCCCCGGCCACCACCCGATCCACGTATTCGGCGGCGGTCATCGTGGACTTGTGCTCGAAGAACCCGGGTAACGCCCCACCGGCGATGATCCCCCGTTTCCGATCGCGTTCCACGAGATCCTTGCGAGCCCGGTAGAGGGCTTTGCCGATTCCCAGCCCCCGAAACTCGGGATGGACACTGATGTCGGTGCCGTAGTACCAGGGCGCAGCCGGGTCGTGATTACCGCACTGATTCGTCCCGGTGATCTCAGCCAGGGTGTGCTGGGGATGATCGAAGTCGAAGTCGAGATAGATCCCGGCACCCTGACCCACGGGGCGGCCATCGAGCATCGCGACGAAGTAACCCTCGGGAAAGACCTCGGCGTAGGCGCGGATGTCGTCGGCCGACAGGAGGTCATCGGGGTCCGCCATCGGGAACGAGGCCAGTTCGATGCTCTCCAACTCGTCGGCCAGCGAGGCGTCGAGGTTGACGATCTCGAGGCTCAGAGGCGGAACGTTTCCCACGGGTGATCCCCTGGCACACCCCACACGGCCCGCATCGTCCTCGTTGCGGGCTCGACCACGATCGCACCACAAGTGGCGACCTCATGGAGGTTCTCGACCCGACGAGAGATCGAGGGATTGGCGAAGAAGGCATCGAGATCGTCGGCGCTCTGCTCCCCGATCTGAAGACGTTGATCGCTGTTGAGCACCCAGTCCTGAAGACGCTTCGCCTCCTCTGCCTTCGTCTCGGGGAACAGGCAGTTGTTGGCGTGGACCAGAGGGACGCCATTGGTCCGGGTCAGCCGCTTGGTGTTGGGCATTGCCTCGATGGTCGCCCCCTCACCATCGGGCCCCATCACGAAGAAGTTGTGGCCTCCTGCGAGATCGGCGTCGAGCACCACCTTGATCGCGTCGTCGAGCGCTGTCTGCTCGAGGACCCTTCGGACGACGAACGGCCAAGTGACACCGGGTTTGCCGTAGGCGGTGAGATTGTTGATCCCCACGGTGATCCCGGCCTCGTTCATCCCCATCTGCCCGAGACAACCGGTGGTGGTCTGGACGAAGGCATCCGGCCCCATAAGCGGGTCGATCTTCAGCATGATCACGAACTCGCCGGCGGAGGCGTGCATGTCCCAGGTCTGGGCGAAGATTCCGGTCTTAGGGTTGATGATCCCGGTGCAGTTGTGCTCGGCGGGTGCCACTCCGACGCGGGTCCGCACCAGGTCGACCAGGTCGGTGAACCCGCCGACGGCCACCGCCTCCTCTGGTGAGAGCCCCGCGGCTTCAGCCATCGCCAGCATCTCGGCGTAGAGGTTCTCCGAGAACCGCTCGTGATGCTCGAGGGTTTCCCCGGCGCACGAGAGGATGAGGTCCCGATCTGCCCTTCCCCCGCTCCAGTCCTCCTGGGCTGAGAGGGAGATCCGGTCGTCGGCGTACTTGCGAATCATGTCCCGACAAGCAGACCCATGACCGCGGCCGATGTCTGTGGAGTCGCCGAACACCTCGAGAACACGCATCGTGCCGCCGAACATGCGCCGAATCGTACCCCCGGCCATCAGTTGATCGGAGCCTCGGTGAGCAAGACGCTCGTCAGGGCGACCCCACCAGGGTCGCGGCCCTCCGTACGGTGGTGCGACGCCACCGGAACCGCCGGACCTCTCTTCTCCGTCCAACCTCCAAGCCCTCCGGGGCAATGAGAGGAGAAGACAATGAAAAGGACCTTTGCATTCCTGGTGGCGATGGGCCTGGCACTCACCGCCTGCACCGGTGGCGGTGATGCGTCTACCAGCGACATGACCCTTGCCGACAGCGGTGGCGAAGAAGCAGCGCTCCAGAGTCCGGACGAGGGCGGTGCCGACGGGGACTTCACCCAGGTCGATGTCGCCCTGGCCTCTGACCGCGAGGTCATTCGGCGGGCCAATCTGCAGCTACACGCATCGAACACTCGTTCCGCCTTCGATGAGATCACCGCTCTGGTACAGACCGCCGGGGGATTCGTGGCCACCGCCACCGTCTATCCCACGGCCAGCGAAGAGGCGCAGCCCGAGGTAACCATGACCCTCAGGGTCCCATCCGACCAGCTGTCGGCAACGCTGGCAGCGATCAAGGGGACCGCCGACGAGGTCGTCTCGGAGACCCAGGGCGCCGAGGACGTGACCGAGCAGTTCATCGATCTGGAAGCCCGGTTGACCAACCTCCAGGCGCTCGAGGTGGAGCTCCGCGCCCTGCTGACCGAGGTCAGGGAGCAGGACAACGCCGATCCGGCCAAACTGCTGACCGTCTTCAACGAGGTCTCTTCGGTGCGTGGGGAGATCGAGCAGATACAGGGGCAGTTGAACTACCTGTCGGACAAGACGTCACTGGCGACGGTCGAAGTCGAGATCACCCAGACCCCGTCCGCGGCCCCGTTGGTCGATGAGCCGTGGAGCCCGGCCGAGACCAGCCGTGAAGCGGCGTCGAGCCTCGTGGCGGGTCTTCAGAACGTGGCCGACTGGGCGATCAACTTCGCTATCTACGTTCTGCCGATGCTGGTCCTGATAGTCGGACCGCTGGCGGTGATCGGACTCTTCGTCTACCGCCGCTTCTTCCGCAGACCCCCGACAGATCCCACGCCGGCGGGAGCCTGAAAGCGCGAGCCCAGGGCTGTAGACCCCGCTGAGCGGGGTCTACAGCCCTGGGTCGCGTGAATGGCTCTAGCTCTTGGCCTCGGCCAGGTAGTCGGTGAAGTTGATCTCGTAATCACCCGTGTCCTGGATGATCTCCAGGTTGGGGGCGGTGAAGGTGTCGGCGTAGAAGTCGACGACCTCCTGCTCGATCAGACCGGCGTCGATCGCAGCCTTGTTGGGGCTCCCGTAGTAGTTCCAGTTGGTCAACGTGGCGCCGTTTTCGGCGTCGAGCAGGTAATTCATGAACGTGAACGCCGTGCAAGGGCTCTCAGCCGTAGTTGGAACCACCATGTTGTCGATCCAGAAGGTTGCACCCTCTTCTGGAAGGACGTACTCGAAGTCATCGGGATTCTCGGCGTCGGCGAAACCGATGATCATGTTGCCCGAGTAGCCGTGGGAAACGGCGACCTCACCGTTGGCGAGTGCCTCGTCGTATTGGTCGCTGTCGAAGGTGGCGATGCCCTCCTTGGCGGCAGCGATCAGGTCGCGAGCCTCGGCTAGATGGTCGATGTCGGTGTCGTTCAGCGAGTACCCCAAGTACTTGAGCGCAGCGCCCATCGTCTCGCGCGGGTCGTCGAGGACCGAGACCCCACCGGCGAATGTGGTGGTCAACTCCGGATCGAAGATCAGCGCCCAACTCGGTGTGAAATCGGTACCGACTATCGCGGTGTTGACACCGAGCCCTGTCGTCCCGAACTGGTACGCCGCCGAGTACTCAGGCCCCAGGTCGTAAGGCAGCTCGTTGAATTTCGGGTCGAGGTTGGCCAGATTCGGGACCGCATCGTCGGGGAGCTGGTGGAGAAGCTCTTCCTGGATCATTATCCCGACCATGTAGTCGGAAGGAACGATCAAGTCGTATACGGCTCCCGACTGCAGCTGAGCCAGCATCGCCTCGTTCGACTCATAGAAGCTCTCCACGACGTCGACGGAGTACTGGTCTTCGAAGGCGCTGATCAGTTCGGGATCGATGTACTCCGACCAGTTGTAGAACTGAAGGTCGCCGTCGACCTCATCCAGTTCACATGCTGATGCGTCGGCCCCCGAGTCCGACCCACCACCACACGCAGCGATGAAGAGCGCGAATGCGCTCAGAGCCGCGGTCAGCTTGATGATTCTCTTCATTCTCAGGATTCCTCCCATGGCAACAATGAGTATCGACCGACGTCGACGGAAAGACTCTAGGCGGGTATGTCCGCCTGCTTAGGCCGGGTGGCCGAGGATATCCTCCTCGAGCTCGGCCGGATCAGCCAGACGCTGACCGCGAGTCGTGGCCCCACGTTGGAACCCGAGCGAGATGCCGACGAGGATCATCGAGGCCACCAACATCACGACGCTGACCGCGTTGATCAGCGGCGTCACTCCTCGGCGCACCAGACCGAACACATAGACCGGAAGCGTGGTCGAGCCGGCGCCGGAGACGAACTGAGTCACCACCACATCGTCGAGCGACAGGGTCAGCGAGAGAAGAGCCCCGCCGGCGACTCCCGGAGCGATCAGGGGCAGTGTCACCTTGCGAAACGTCTGCCAGCGTGTGGCGTACAGGTCCGCAGCCGCGTCCTCGAGTGCACTGTCGAACTGGGCTATGCGGGCCCTGACCACCACCGCCACGAATGAGATACAGAAGGCGATGTGGGCGAGGATGATCGTGTGGAGACCCGACGTCATCCTGATCCCGAACCATGCCTGGAGAAGGTCGAAACCCTGGAAGAAGAAGATCAGGAGCATCACAGCCATCGTGACATCGGGGATGATGATCGGCAGGTATGCCAGGCCGTCCAGCGTGCCCCTTCCCCGATAGCGGTACCGCTCCAGGGAGATGGCGAGCGCAGTGCCGATGACCGTCGCCACCACCGTCGACAGCAGGGCCACTATGAGGGAGTTGCGGAGGGCTCCCATCACATCTTGGTTCTGGAACATCTCCCCGTACCAGCGGAGCGATGGCTCGGTCCAGATCGACACGTTGTTGTTGTCGTTGAACGAAAAGACGACCAGGAGGAGTATCGGGGCGTATAGAAAGATGAACACCAGAACGGCATTCGCCGCCAGCAGTCTCTGGACGATGCCCCTCGGGCCGGTTCCCTCGTTCACAACGTCTTCGCTCCCGCCCGGAAGTAGAAGATGGTCGCCAGCAGCATCACGAACATGACCGCGAATGACAGGGCTGAGCCGAACGGCCAGTTACGCGCGGCGAGGAACTGATCGACGATGTAGTCACCCATGAGGACGGTGTTCGCCCCTCCGAGGATCGCCGGTGTCACATATGCGCCCAGCGAAGGGATGAACACCAGGATCGACCCGGCGACGATGCCCGGCATCGAGAGTGGCAACGTCACTTTGCGGAACGCGGTGAAGCCGTCGGCATAGAGGTCGCGTGCCGCCTCTACCAAACGCCAGTCGAGTCGTTCGATTGCCGCATACAAGGGGAGCACCATGAAGGGTAGAAACCCGTAGACGAGGCCGATGAGAATCGCAGTAGGTGTGAAGAGCACCCGCAGCTCTTCTCCTCCGAACGCCTGGCTTATCTGGGAGGCGATGCCGTCGGAGCCGAGGATCACCCGCCAGGCGTAGGTACGCACGAGAAAGTTCGACCAGAACGGGATCATCACCAGGATGAGCAGGACGTTGCGAACACCCGGGCCCCGAGTGGCGATGTAGTACGCAAAGGGGTAGCTGACCAGTAGACAGACAACGGTCGTGATCAGGGCGAGAACGAACGAGCGTACGAAGATCTCGAGCACCAGCGGGTCGACGAGACGGGCGTAGGAGTCGAGGTTCCAGTCTTCGAGCACAGTGCGACCCGTCGAGGACCGCGACGCGAACGAGTAGACGAATACGAGTACCAGGGGGATGGCGAAGAACAGGACGAGGTAGGCATAGGCGGGGAGACCGATCAGGAATCCGCGACGAGACTCCGCCCGCTCAGCGGCCCGTTCCAGCTCGGGGGTGACCGGTGCTTCCTCGTCGAGGCGGGGAGGAGCCTGCGTCATCAGTCCGACACCAGGTTGGCCGCTCCCACCGACCAACTGACCACGACCTGGTCGCCTACGTCGTGGGTTCCCAGGTCCGGCCGGTTCTCTTCCTTCACCTCCAGGGGCTCGGGGAATCCGGCTTCGACGTCGTAGAAGTAGACATCTCCGAAGTAGGTGCGCCGGGTGATGGTGGCCTGCATTCGGTTGCGGCCGTCGGCGATGGCCTCTCCGGTGCGGTGGATGGCCAACCGCTCGGGACGCAGCGCAAGGGTGACCTCACCGCTCGCCGGGTGACCCTGGGGGATCCCGACCTCGACTCCGTTACCGAGACGGGCCGAGCCGGCCGCCGTCACCTGACCTGACAGTAGGTTGATCTCGCCGATGAAGTCGGCGACGAACCTCGATCGGGGTGCTTCGTAGATGTCGTGGGGATCACCAACCTGGAGGAGCTTGCCATGGCTCATGACACCGATCCGATCGGACATCGTCAGGGCCTCTTCTTGGTCGTGGGTCACATAGACGAAGGTGATCCCGACCCGAGATTGGAGGTCCTTCAGCTCGTACTGCATGTTCTGACGGAGCTTGAGATCGAGGGCCCCCAGCGGCTCGTCGAGGAGGAGCACCTCCGGCTCGTTGACCAAAGCCCTGGCCAAGGCGACGCGCTGTTGCATACCTCCCGAGAGCTGGCTCGGCTTGGCATCGGCCCGGTGACCCAGTTGGACCTGGTCGAGGACCCGTCGCACCCTGGACTCGACGTCGCTCTTCTCGACCTTCTTCATCTCCAACCCGAAGGCGACATTGTCGAACACCGTCATGTGCGGGAAGAGGGCGTAGGACTGGAAGACCGTGTTGACGGGGCGCTCGTTGGGCGGCTTCAGCCCCATCTCGTGACCGTGGATCCGCACGCTTCCCTCTGTGGGGTACTCGAACCCGGCGATCATGCGCAGAGTGGTCGTCTTGCCACAGCCCGATGGGCCGAGCAGGGAAAAGAACTCGCCGTCCCCGATGGTGAGGTTGAGACTGTCCACCGCCACCACCTCATCGCTGAACCTCTTGGTCACATCGACGAGTTGAACCGCCTCGTCAGCCATCAGCCCTCCTCATGGACAACCTCACCGCCCACGATCGTCGTCACCACTCGCGTCTCGCGAAATGGACCGTCCCGAAGCGGATCCCTGTCCAGCACCACGAGGTCGGCGAGCATACCCACGGTCATCGCGCCGGAGTCGGCCTCAGCGTGGTTGATGTAGGCGGAGCCGGAGGTGAACGCCTCCAGGGCAACGAGGGGGTCGAGGGCTTCGGCGAGGTTGAGTGGGAGGCCGCTGTCACCGGTCCGGGTGACGGCGACGTCGATCTCCTCCATGACATTGGCGGTGGAAACACCCCAATCGCTGCCCATCCCGATTCGCGCCCCGGCCCTGGCCAGGGAACCGAAGGGGTACTGCCACATGCTCCGCTCGGGACCGAGGAATGGGATGGTCAGCTCGGTCTGGTACTCGTCCTTGCAGGCCCACAACGGCTGGGCGTTGGCAATGGCGCCCAGTTCGCGGAACCGAGGGATGTCGTCAGGGTGGACCACCTGGATGTGAGCTATGTGGTGGCGGTTGTCGCTCGCGCCGTTGCGTGACGCCGCAGCCTCGACCGCGTCCAGGGCACTGCGCACGGCTCCGTCCCCGATGGCATGGAAATGGCACTGGAACCCGGCGGCGTCGAGACGGCTGACGATCTCCTCGAGGTCGGTCGGGTCGATGAAGTCGATCCCTCGGTTGGCTGTTGGTGCCCCATCAGTTCCCAGGAACGGCTCGAGCATCGAGGCCGTGAAGTTCTCTGCCACCCCGTCCAGCATCAGCTTCACCGAGGTCGGGGAGAACCTGGGCCCGCTGCTCTCCCGGCGCTCGACGAGATCGTCGAGCTGTTCTGTGCCCTTGTCCCGGTCCCACCACATCGCACCGACGACTCGAGCCTTCAGCGCCCCACTGGCGGCCATACGCAGGTAGGCCTCGTGTAGCTCGGGACCGACGTTGGCGTCCTGCCAACCGGTGATCCCGTGGCGGATTAGCTCTTGCTGACCACGGGCCAAACCCGCTTGATAATCCTGAACGGTGTTGGGCGGTGCGTGGTCGAGGACGAGGGCGATGGCCCCTTCGTGGAGCGTGCCCTGGGGTGAGCCGTCCGGTGACCTCTCGATTCGACCGTCGTCGGGATCCGCGGTGTCGGCCCCGATCCCTGCCAGGGCCAAGGCCCGGGAGTTCACCCAGGCCCCATGGCCATCTGAGTTCTCGAGCAGCACCGGACGGTCGGAGACGACCGCATCGATCAGCTCCTTGGAAGGACAGCCTCTCTCGAACCAGGACTGTCGCCAACCGGCGCCGAGAATCCACGGCACATCGGGGTTGGCGGCGGCGTAGGCGGCGATGGTCCGGACTGCGGTCTCTGCGTCCCCATCCTCGGGGAAATGACAGCGGAGCAGGTCGAGCCCACTCGTGCCCGGGTGGACGTGGGCGTCGATGAAACCGGGCGTCGCCATGGCTCCGGCGAGGTCGATGATCCGGCCGGCGCCGGGCGCGAGATCGACCGCTTCGGCGCCGACAGCCACGATTCGTTCGCCCGTTGAGGCCACTGCGTCCACGAAGGGGTTGGAAGCGTCGCCGGTGAATATGCGACCGCCGAGCACAACGAGATCTGCGTTCATTTGGCGGCAGTATGGCCCCGAAGCCACAGCACGTGTGTTGCCTCTGATTCGGTCGTCGGCACGAAGCCGAGCGCCTCATAGAAGGGTGGCCCACCTTCACGAACCGATCGAAGCCTCACCTTCTCGAAGTGTCCGTATGCTGCCCCGACCAGACTCTGGATCAGGATCCTGCCAACGCCCTGCCTTCTTTGCCCGGGATCGACGTAGACATGACGGATACGACCCACTGTCGGATCATCGAGATAGGGGTCGATATTGAGGCCGCCGATGGCGCACAGGTCGGGCCCGCATCTGACCTCCACGAGAGTCTCCCCGGGTTTGTCGAACCGGTTGATCCCTTCGCGCCAATCGACAACAAGACGCTCGACCAGCCGATGCCCTTCGACTTGGTCCTTCTCGAGAAGGGTGCCGATGTCCACCGGGATGTCGGAGATCGTCCGGGCTTCTGGCACCATTGGATGATCGTATGACGGCGATCGAACTCCTCCCTTACGACCCGCGCTGGCCGCTGCGATATCAGGAGGAGGCTGGCCGGATCCGGCGAGCGCTGGGTCACCGGGTGCTCTTGTTGGAGCATGTCGGATCCACATCGGTGCCTGATCTTGCTGCCAAGCCGATCATCGACATCTTGCTCGCCGTCCGCGACTCCAGCGACGAGGCGAGTTACTCACTCGATCTCGAGGAGAGCGGCTACCGCTTCGTGCTGCGCGAGCCGGACTGGTTCGAACACCGACTCTTCAAGGGGAAGCATGATGAGGTGAACCTTCATGTGTTCTCAGACGGCACCGACGAGATCGATCGGATGATCCGGTTCCGCGACCACCTTCGGTCCGATGAAAGCGACCGACTTCTGTACGGGAGCACGAAACGAGAGCTGGCAACACATACCTGGGAGTCAGTTCAGGACTACGCCGACGCCAAGTCAGACGTCATCGAAGACATCCTGGCCCGGTCCTGACCGTTTTCGGGCCAGGGACCTCTGAGCGGATTCCCCAACCCTGGTGGGGAAACACCTGACGCGACTCGTCGTCCCGAACCCTGGGTTCGCATCTCAGTTACGCTCCGGGCCCATGGGATCTTTCTGGCACCCCTTCGCCGACATGAGCAAGGTGCAGCACGCACCATTCATCGTCGACCGCGGTGAGGGCATCTACGTATACGACGAGAACGACAAGCGCTACCTGGATGCCGCGGCATCGCTGTGGTACATGAACGTGGGATACGGGCGGGACGAGATCGTCGAAGCGATGGATGCCCAGGCGCGCAAGCTGCCTGCTTTCCACACGTTCATCGACTACGGGACACGCCCCACACTCGAGCTTGCCGCGCAGATCGCAGCGGTCTCCCCCGACCCCGACTCCAAGGTCTTCTTCGGATCGGGCGGATCGGACGCGGTGGACACCGCGGCGAAACTCGCCCGCCGCTACTTCAACGCCATTGGACAGCCAGATCGCACCGTGTTCATCTCCAGGGAGTGGGCCTACCACGGGATGCACACCTACGGCACGACCCTGGGCGGGATGGAGCCGAATCGGGTGGGATATGGCGGCGACCTCGTCTCAGACATCGTGGTGGTTCCCCACGACGACGCAGAGGCCGTTGAGAAGGCGATCGACCACGCCGGTGCGGATCGCATAGCCGGCATCTTCGTTGAGGCCGTGATCGGGGCCGGCGGCATCCGCCCGGTCACCACCGACTACCTGGGAGCGGTTCGAGAGGCGATCCGGCAGGCCGGAGGGCTCTACATCTCCGATGAGGTCATCACCGGTTTCGGACGTGTCGGCGACTGGTTCGCCGCCAACAAGTTCGGTCTCGAGCCCGATCTCATCACCTTTGCCAAGGGTGTCACCTGCGGGTACGCGCCGCTCGGAGGAGTCATCGCCGCCTCCCACATCGCTGCGCCGTTCTTCGACACCCCGGGTCTCATCTTCCGGCACGGGTACACGTATTCGGGCCACTCGACAGCATGTGTCGCGGGGCTCGTCGTGATGGACATCATCCAGCGTGAGGGTCTTCTCGATCGGGCCGCGGCCCTGGAGGACGAGATCTACCAGGCTCTCTTGCCCCTCGAGGAGCTCGACGTGGTCGCCAGTATTCGACGGGGCGTCGGAGCCCTGGCCGCCATCCAACTCGAGATCGGCGAAGACGAGACTCTCCCCGCCCGGGCCGCAACGGCGTGCCGTGAGGCAGGTGTGCTGACCCGTGCCGTCGGCGGTGGCGGGCTCCAGGTGTCCCCCCCTCTGATCATGACCACGGATCAGGTCGGCGAGATGGCTTCGCTGTTCGAGGCAGGACTGCGCAACTTGTGAAGCAAACG
Organism: Acidimicrobiia bacterium; assembly: GCA_035762545.1. Taxonomy (GTDB): domain Bacteria; phylum Actinomycetota; class Acidimicrobiia; order Spongiisociales; family ZC4RG35; genus JANQRA01. The sequence continues at coordinate 108,593 of DASTOM010000011.1, read as the reverse complement.
CCCTTCTGGGTGGAAGACCACCCCCGGCCGGAGGGGCTGACATCCGACCTCCCGACGGAGACCGACTATCTCGTCGTTGGCTCCGGTCTCACCGGCTTGTCTGCGGCCCTGCGACTCTCCGGGGCCGGTCGCACGGTCACGGTCATCGATGCCGGTGAGATCGCCGGAGGCGCCTCAGCGATCAATGGAGGCATGGTCTCGCCCGACGTCAAGGCTGGCGTCGACTCGGTATATGCCACCTACGGGCCCCGGATCGGCCACGAGATGTGGGCCTCGACCGTGCGTTCGATCGAGCTCGTCCGGGACTACGCCACCCGACCCGGGATCGACGCGCTCATCCACGACGGGGGCATGGCGGCTCTCGGTCACGGCGCCAAGGCTCTGAAGAAGTTCGACCACACGGTCGCCTGGTACAAGGAGAAATTCGGCGTCCAATGGGAGGTTGTGGACGCCCGTGACATCGGCTCGATTGTCGGCGGCGACCAGTTCGACGTGGCACTCTTCGAGCCGGAGGGTTTCGGGGTACATCCCGCCCGGTTGGTGTTCGGTCTTGCTCGAGCGGTACGCGACTCAGGGGCGACCCTCGTCGACCACTGCGAGGCGACCGCGCTGGACAAGACCGGGGTGGGTATGACGGTTGTCACCTCGAAGGGAACGGTCAAGGCAGGCGATGTGATCCTGGCCACGAACGGATACACCACACGTCACCCATCGAAGGAGTTGGCCAGGCTGGTCGTCCCCATCGGCTCTTACATCATCGTCACCGAGCCGCTCACCGAGGAGGGCGCCGATGCCATCTTTCCGAAAGGGTCGATGACCTACACCAAGAGACGTCTCCTCAACTACATGCGTCGCACCCACGACAATCGCATCCTCCTCGGAGGCCGACGCAGCCTGCACACCAACCTGCATCTGGGCGAGTCGGCCGGGGACCTCCGCAAAGCCCTTGTCACGTTTTGGCCCCAGCTCGAAGAGGTGCCGCTGAGCCACGTCTGGGGAGGAAAGCTCGGAGTCCCCTTCGACCTGACTCCACACATCGGTCGGATCGACGGTGCCTGGTATGCCCTCGGCTATGCCGGCCACGGCGTGGGCCTGGCCTGTCAGCTCGGGTACGAGCTGGCAGGAATGCTGCTCGGAGAGGATCCACCCAGTGTCTACAGCGAAGTCGTTCACAACGGGCGCTTCTACTACACCGGTAAGGCCTGGTTCCTGACCCCGGCTTCATATCTGTACCGAACCCTTGACAAGTTCGGGATGTGACGAGGCGTAGTCTCAGGCGACTATGAGCACGACCTGGCGTGACCGACTGATCATCGCCGCCCCATTCCTGGGTGCTCTCGGCCTCGCCATCTTCACACCCTCCGAGGACGGTCCGACCATCTGCCCGTGGGCTCTTTGCACCGGCACGGCGTGTCCGGGATGCGGGATGACCCGGGCTGCCTCGACGTTGATAAAAGGGGACATCAGTGGCGCCGTCGCCTACCACCCCTTGGTCCCGCTGATCCTGGCCCAGCTGGTGGTCGGTTGGATCTGGTTCGTGCTTCAGAGAGCAGGGCTGGTGCGTCCGGCGGGGAACCGGACCATCACGATCACGCTGGCCGTGACTGCTGTGGCGCTGGTGTCGGTGTGGGTTGCTCGCTTGGTGACGGGGACCCTCCCCCCGGTGTGACCGATCGTCGCACCACGTAGACGACCGCCGCCACCACCGCGGCCACGAGCCCGACCTGAAGCGGCGTCAACCACTTCGAAGCGGCGAGGTTTGCCAATGTCTCCGGCACCGGAGCCCGTCCGCCGGCGGGATCTACGACCCAGGCTCCGAGACGGAGCAGAACGGCAAAGCTGAGTCCGCTGACGGCAACTCGATTGAGCAGTCTGCGCAGAGCCGTCACCCGATCCTCGGACAGCCGGATGTAGACGCTCCCAAAGACCGTGAGCCCAATCGTTGCTATGAGCGAGGCGATGCCGAGGCGGGCCGCAGTTGGCGAGTTGGGGCCCACCAGGGCACTTTGGCCGGGCTGTCGGATGACGATTGGATCGAGGTCTTCGACCACACCCTGTACCTGGGACCTGGTGAATCCATAGCCGAGGTCCTCCAACCCCTGCGCCACCTCGGGGACCGCCGGCGCCAGATGAGAGCGCACGTCGACATTCGACCCGGCCGGATCGGGTGACGCTGCGGCCACGACCACTTCGGCGACCAGGCCGTCCACGGCACTGGTCACCGCTGACGACTCCATGAACCGGTCGATCGCCGGGTCGACGACATCGGTGGGGACACCGGAGGCCACTAGCTCGTCGCCCATCCAGTCGGTCACGTAGTCCACGACCACCTCAGAGCGGCCCAGGGGCGCCAGCGACTCACCGAGGGTCTCGGTGTCCACAACGACGGCACGCCCCCAAAGCGAGACGAAGAGGACGGAAAGGCAGATTCCGAATGCCCAGCCAAGGGAGGACTGGGTGGTCCCGCGTGCGGTCACTTGATCACCAGGGCCGGGTTCGTTCTGATACGTGGCTTCTTGTCGATGACGGCAGTGGCCAGCTGATCGAACGCCGCCTCCGCCTCGGAGCCGGGAGCAGCTACGGCGACCGGGTGGCCTTCATCGGCACCACGGCCCATGGCGGGAACGAGGGGAATGCGAGCCATGAGGTCGACGCCCAACTCGTCAGCCAGAGCCTGGCCACCACCACTACCAAACAGTTCGTATCGCTTGCCGTCGTCGCCAGTGAACCAGGACATGTTCTCGACGACTCCGATCACGTCCTGGTCGACTTCTGCGGCCATGAGGGCGGCGCGGCGGGCCACCCGCTGTGCGGTCGGCTGTGGGGTCGTGGCCAGCAGGACCTGGGCCCGGGGCAGGAACTGGGACATCGAGATGGCGATGTCGCCCGTGCCCGGCGGCATGTCGACGACCAGGAAGTCCAGGTCGTCCCAGAAGACATCTTTGAGGAACTGCTCGATCGCTTTGTGCAACATGGGCCCCCTCCATATCACTGCCTTGTCGTCGCCGACGAAGTAGTCCATGGACATGACCTTCACCCGATGGGCCACGGGGGGCACGATCATGTCGCCGACCATGATCGGTGGGTTGACGATCCCCAACATCGAGGGGATCGAAAAACCCCAGATGTCTCCATCCACGATCCCCACCGTGCGTCCGCCGCGTGCCAGGGCAACGGCGAGATTCGCCGATATCGACGACTTGCCCACCCCACCCTTGCCCGACGAGACGGCGATGGTTCGGGTGGCCGAGCCGGGCTCGCCGATACCGGGGCCGGCCTTGGCCTTGAGGTCGTCGATCCAGCTCTGAACGGCTTCGTCACTCATCACTTCGACGTTCACGTCGGCCGAGGTGGTGAAAGGAGACAGTGCCTCTTGGAGACGATCGTTCAGAGCCGGAGGTGGTGTGTCGTCGGGGAGGAGAAGGTCGACCTTGACCTTGCCAGTCAGCTTCCTGCTGACGTCCTTGACGAGCCCGAGCTCACCGAGAGTGCGACCGACGAACAGCGGTGACTCGATGGACGCGACAGCATCATGCAATTCAGTTTGGTCAGCCATCTGATTCCCCTACGGCGACAGTGGATAGAAGACTCTCTGAAACTATAGTTTTGGGCTGTCGGTACCTCAGATGGACACAAGCACACTCGATAGCCGCATCTCTGATCTCACCTCGTCGCTCGGTGACCCGACCCGGCGTGCCATCTACATCGCGGTTCGCGAGTCACCCGACCCGATGACGACTTCGAAGGTGGCCGAGTTGTTCGACATCCACCCGAACGTGGCCCGGCATCATCTCGATCGACTCGCCGATGACGGTTACCTGAGAGTGAGCCATCTGCGGCGAACCGGTGGCCCGGGCGCCGGTCGCCCGGCCAAGACCTACGAGCCGACCAACAAAGAGGTCAGTGTTCACTTTGCTCCACGTCGGTTCGAGATGCTCACCGAGATGCTGTTCAAGGTGATCGCCGAGCTCGATCCGCCGAATGTTTCAGAAGTCGCCGAGAAGGTGGGACGTGCCTACGGCAAGGAACTCGCCACCGAGATCGGGGCGCCCGACGACCCCGGGTACGACGAAGCGGTCCAGGCCGTGGCCAGTGCCATGACCGGGCTCGGTTTCTCGGTCGATCCCGACGTCGAGGGCCAGCGCCTCCTCACCTCACATTGCCCTTTCGGGGAGACGGCGACCAACCATCCCGACGTCATCTGCTCTCTGGACAGGGGGATCGTCGCTGGACTGTTCGGCGCCCTATCGGTGCCCTGCAACCCGGTCGTCTTCCCTCACCAGGCCCTCGACGACGACTGCGTCACCCAGGTCCCGGTCACCATCGGTCGCTGAGCCGGGGCGCCATACCGTTCTGTGAGAACGCATTAGGACTGAAAACGCGAAGGCTGCTCGTTGTTTCGCGACCTGACGAGATGGTGAACAGGGTGTGCTTCGTTAGGCTCAGAGGACTGATCAGACTCATTTGAAAGGCTGAAATGTCCAACGACCCATTCGGGGCTCGTGCCACTCTCGAGACTCCTCTCGGGGCACGCGAGATTGCCCGCCTCGACGCGATCGAGGGCGTCGAACGGCTCCCCTATTCGATAAAGGTCCTCCTCGAATCCGCCCTGCGCAACCTCGACGGCCTCACCGTCACCGAAACGGACGTCCGGGAGATCGCCGCCTACGACGCCACCAAAGTCGCCGAAGTGGAGATCCCGTTCATCCCCGGGCGTGTCGTGCTCCAGGACTTCACGGGCGTCCCTGCGGTGGTCGACCTGGCCGCGATGAGAGCGGCGATCGTGAGGATGACCGGTGACGAGGGTTCAGCCCAGAAGGTCAATCCGCTCATCCCGGCGGACCTCGTCATCGACCACTCGGTCCAGGTCGACGCGTTCGCCCGACCGGACGCGTTGATCATCAACTCGACCAAAGAGTTCGAGCGAAACCAAGAGCGCTACGAGTTCCTGAAGTGGGGCCAGTCGGCCTTCGCCAACTTCCGCGTCGTTCCCCCCGCCACCGGCATCGTCCATCAGGTCAACCTGGAGTACCTCGCCAAGGTGGTGTGGGACGACGGCATTCACCTGTACCCCGACAGCCTGGTCGGGACCGACTCCCACACCACGATGATCAACGGACTGGGAGTCGTCGGCTGGGGCGTCGGCGGCATCGAGGCGGAGGCGGCCATGGTCGGCCAGCCGATCTACATGCTCCTCCCCGAGGTCGTGGGCTTCCGGCTGACCGGCAAGCTTCCGGAAGGCGCAACGGCCACCGACCTGGTCCTCAGAGTCACCGAGATGCTGCGCGAGCACGGCGTCGTCGGCAAGTTCGTCGAGTTCTACGGGCCCGGCCTGGAAGACATGCCGCTGGCCAACCGGGCCACCATCGCCAACATGGCCCCGGAATACGGCGCCACCGTCGGGTTCTTCCCGGTCGACGATCAGACCCTCAAGTACCTCCGGCTGACGGGCCGTGAAGACAAGCTCATCGACACCGTCGAGCAGTACTACAAGCTCCAGGGGATGTGGCGCGACGACTCCCACGTGATCACCTACAGCGCCAACCTCGAACTGGACATGGGCACCGTCCAGCCCTCGCTGGCAGGGCCAAAACGACCGCAGGACCGGATCGAGCTCGCTGCCATGAGACAGCAGTGGCAGTCCGACCTGACCAACACGTTCGGAAAGAACGGTGGGGCGCAGACTTCGACAGTCGTCAGCTGGGAGGGCGAGGGCGGCACCCCCCAAGAGACACTGGAAGCGCCTTCCGAGACGATGGTCACATACGACGGTGAGACATTCGAGCTGAAGGACGGCCACGTGGTCATCGCCGCCATCACGTCGTGCACCAACACCTCGAATCCCGACGTCATGGTCGCCGCCGGTCTGGTCGCCCGCAAAGCACGGAAACTCGGGCTCGAACGTCAGCCATGGGTGAAGTCCTCTCTGGCGCCAGGATCGAAGGTGGTCACCGAATACCTGACCGAGTCGGGTCTGCTCGAAGACCTGGAGAGCCTCGGTTTCGGTGTGGTCGGATACGGATGCACGACCTGTATCGGGAACTCAGGTCCGCTCCCCGAACCGATCTCGGCAGGCATCAACGCAGACGACCTGGTGTCAGCGGCAGTCCTCTCGGGAAACCGGAACTTCGAAGGGCGGATCTCCCCGGACGTTCGGGCGAACTACCTGGCGTCACCCCCGCTGGTGGTTGCCTACGCGCTGGCCGGGACGGTCGACTGGGACCCGATCAACGAGCCGATCGGTGCGGACTCCGATGGCATGCCTGTCTATCTCCGTGACATATGGCCGACTCAGGACGAGATCAACAGCATCGTCGCTGCCAACGTCCGTCAGAGTCAGTTCGTCGACAAGTACAGCGACGTCTTCACCGGGTCCGACGAGTGGCGGAGCATCTCGACCTCGGAGTCTGACCTCTATCACTGGAACCCGGAGTCGACCTACGTTCAGGAGCCGCCTTTCTTCACCGATCTCACGTCCGAGATCCGGCCCATCGAGCCGATCGTCGGAGCGAGGGTTCTTGCCAAGCTGGGTGACTCGGTTACCACCGACCACATCAGCCCTGCAGGGTCGATCGCCATCGACTCGCCCGCCGGTCGGTTCCTGGTCGAAGCCGGCGTGCAGCCGGCGATGTTCAACAGCTACGGCTCGCGACGGGGAAACGACCGGGTGATGACGAGGGGCACCTTCGCAAACATTCGGGTGCGCAACCATCTCGCGCCGGGAACCGAGGGAGGCTGGACGACCGACTTCACCGACGGCACCGTCAAGTCGATCTACGACGCCGCCATGTCGTACAAGGAGCAGGGGACGCCACTCGTGGTTCTCGGAGGAATCGACTACGGCATGGGTTCGTCCCGTGACTGGGCAGCGAAGGGCACCTTCCTACTCGGCGTCAAGGCGGTGATCACGAAGTCGTTCGAGAGAATCCATCGATCCAACCTGGTGATGATGGGCGTCCTCCCGCTCAACTTCGTAGCAGGCGAAGACGCGGGGACGCTCGGATTGGACGGAACCGAGTCGTTCAACATCGAAGTCGACGACTCACTCGTCCCCCGCCAGGTGGTGAAGGCCACCGCAACGAAACTGGACGGATCGGTGGTCGAGTTCAACACCGTCGCTCGGGTGGACACCCCGATCGAAGTCGAATACCTCCGCAACGGAGGCATCCTTCACTACGTGTTGAGGAGAATGGCCTCTGAGTGACAGCCGGCCTGGGCCCCTTCCCCGGCCCAGCCTGCGACTGACAGGGGTGTTCCTGGCGGTCATTGCCATCGGGCTCGCCGTCGGTTGGATCGTCCGCTCAGCGCCCACCGAGGTGGCGAAGCCGGGTTCACCTGCGCCCGACTTCACGGTCGAAGTCATCGAGGGCGGGACCTTCACTCTCTCCGAAGCGGTGGGGAGCCCGGTGGTTCTCAACTTCTGGGCTTCCTGGTGCGAACCATGCCGGACCGAGATCCCCGACATCACCACCTTTGCCGAAGCGAACCCCAACGTGACGGTGATCGGTGTGGCAGTGGAGGACGTCGAAGACGCTTCACGAGAATTCGCCGCAGAGATCGATGCCGGATATCCGCTTGCCATCGGCACCACGGAGGTGGAGGAGGCCTATCCCCGCCTCGGCCTGCCCGTCACCTACATCATCGACGCCGATGGCACCGTGACCGAGGTCGTCAACGGGATCGTCGACGAGAATGTCCTGCTCGATTTGGTGCAGAGCTCAGGCTGATCAGGTCGGCTCTTCGAGCCTGGCTTTGTTCAACTCGATGTAGTCGAAATTGGGCCCCGCGATCATCTCGGCGAAAACCACAAGCCGCTCACGGGCGGAGAACTTGGGGTTGCAAGTGGTGAGAGTCAGCCATCCACCGGGACGGGGGTCGATGACCCAGACATCGGTGGGAGCGACGACAGTCGTGCTCCTGACCTCGTAGACATGGGTTCCGGCCGCGGTCTCGACTTCGATCCGGTCGCCGACTCCAAGCAGATCCATGTCGAAAAAGGGCCGGCCGTATGTCGTGCGATGACCTGAGATCACTGCGTTGCCCGCCTGACCCGGGAGGGGGGTGACCTCCATGTGACCCGGGCCTTTCTGCAACGTCTCCCGGTCAACGCCCTCGTAGATCACGACCCGATCGACCCCGATCCCCGGGATGGTGAGGAAACCGAACGATTCACCGATTGCCACCGGTTCTTCGGGAACGAATTCAACAGTCTCGGTCTCCAAGAGCCCTTCGGTGTCCACGGTCTCCGGCTCCGGCTCGGCCGACGAGAGAACAACTGCGAGCTCGCCGGCAGCCTCCGCCTGGACTCCGGCGTTGACCCAATCGGTTCCGTAGAGCTGCCAGCCGAGATAGCCGAATATGAAGAGGCCACTCCATATGAGTGTCCAACCCAGGATCTGGACCCGGTAGCGCATCGGGGGAGGCTAAATCAGGCCGACGCCTAAGTCCGGTTCGTACGCCTCGACGAGCTGGATCGTTCGCGGCGCGTGACCGAACGGCCCAGCGTCAGCGCCCGGTCCAGTCCGGTTGGCGTTTTTCGAGGAACGCGGTCACACCCTCAGCTGCATCTTTCGTCAGCGCCACCGCGGTCAACCCGCCCTGGAGCCGGTCGAGAGCGGTGTCGAAGTCTGCGTCCGACATCCCGTAGAAGGCGTCCTTGCCCAACATGAGTGTCGCCGAACTGGTTGAGAGCAGGGCATCGACAGTCTCGTCGACGACCGTATCGAGCTCGTCGCGAGGGACCACACGGCTGACGGCACCCAATCGCAGAGCTTCTTCCGGATCGATGACCCGTCCGGTGAGCATCAGCTCCAGTGCGGCCTTCCTCGGCATCACCCTTGCCAGGACCGCCGAGATCATCATCGGCCACAGGCCGACCCGAACCTCGGTGGTTCCGAGCTTGGCGTCGGCGACACAGATCGTGATGTCACACGCCACTGCCAACCCGAACCCTCCGGCGAGGGCGTGGCCGTTCACCCGGGCCACGGTGGGCTTACCCCCACGAATCATCAGTCTGAAGAGCCGGGCGATGTCGCCGCGCGATTCATGGAGACCGATCGGGTCGTCGACAAAAGAGCCAGACAGGTCTCCACCGGCACAGAATGCTCGGTCCCCCGCTCCCGTGTAGACGATGACCCGAACCTCTTCATCGTCGACGGCATCCTGGGTCAGGCGGAGGAGACCATTCATCGTCTCCACCGACATCGGATTGCGGCGTTCGGGATCGTCGATCGTGATCGTGGCCCGCCCCTCAGAAACGTCGTATCGAACGGTCATCAGCCACTCCCGGCTATTTCACCTGTCTATTACCGTCACAGACCATGTTATGGCTCGCCATCGTTGTGTTCGCCGCGCTGGCAATTGCCGTGCTCCGTGGTGGCCGGCTGGTCAACCTCGGTGACATCGAGCTCCGCTGGGGGTGGCTCCTGTTCGTCGCCCTCGGTCTGCAGCTGGGAACCCGATTCCTCCCGGACGAGTCCTGGGCATCCTGGGTCGGGGTGATGATGGTCCTGGTCTCCTACGCCTTGCTGATGGCGATGGTGCTGCGCAACCGAACGAAGCCGGGGATGTGGATCGCCGGTCTCGGCGTGCTGATGAACTTCATCGTCATCGCCGCCAATGGTGGCATGCCGGTGCTCTCTGGGGCCGCCGAGGTCGCCAGCGGTTTCACCATCACCGAACCCGACCTCTCCGGATCGTTCAAGCACGTCCCTCTCGACGAGACATCACGGCTCACGTTCTTCGCGGACGTCATCCCGTTGCGTCTCATAGGGGTCGGCGAGGTGATCTCACTAGGTGACATCTTCCTCGCCCTGGGTCTCGGTGTGTTTCTCGAGCATGAGCTCCGTCGTCCACGGCGGTATTTCAAGAGAGGGGCCCAGGCGGAGCCTGGGTCGGCCCGCCGCCCCTGAGCCAGATCGCGCTGTCAGGCGAGAGCGCCTAGACCCTGGCGGCCATGAGCACGCCACGCGCCTCGAGGAGACGACGCAGAGAGGCGACCACTTCGGGGTCGTATTCGTAGGCGGCGCCGGCGTGGAGCTCTTCGAGGGCGGCCAAGGGAGAGAGACCGCTGCGATGGACCTTCCAGTCGTAGGCAGCCGAGACCTTGATGATCCGGGACACGATCGAGATGTCGGGATCGGTCAACTCCCCCGGCTTTCGGAACGACTCGTACTGGTCCCGAACCTGTGCGGCCACTCGCTCCAGGTACGGCGACTCGGCGATGATCTCGGCACTCCACCTGGCGATGTCATCGTCGGTGTAACCCATTTTGAGGATCTGCGGCTCACTCAATGACACCCGGCCGATGTCGTGCATCAGACCGGCGTACTCGACGTCCTCGACCTGTGCCGGGCCGAGACCCATCTCTTTGGCGATGGAGGTGGCCATCTCGGTCGTTCGGTCTGCGTGTCCGTCGATACCCAGACCCGACACCTCAGGGATACGGGCCAGAGCCCGGATCGTCTGTCGGTATGTGGTCTTGGTCTCCTGGAACCGCTTGAAGGCGGCGTGGGCGAAGGAGTATGGGAGGAGGGCGATCGGCAAGGCCCACCACCCGATCTGGGGAAAGAGCTCACCGAAGAGAGCACCCGTCAGCGCCAGACCCATGAACACGTTGACGTCATGGAGGAAGGCCCTCGCCAGATAGCTTCTCGACAGCTCTCTCGGGCCGAGCACGAGCAGAGCCCGGATGAGCACCTCGGTTGTCAGCCAGGCGACGATGGCCACGGCGAAGGGGAAGAGATCCTCCCAGCCACCGTCCAGACCGGCGAAAGGCCCGATCCGCATCGCCGAGTAGACACTTGCGTAGACGACATAGCCGCCGAAGCGGCGGACCATGGTGGGCAGCAGGTCGCGATGGCGCTCACCCTTGGACCGGCGGAACACCCAGACCCCGGCGAGCCCGACCCCATAGGCGGCGATGGAACCGGCCGGCTCCATCATCTCGAGGCTGGAGAAGACGAAGGGGATGGCCGCGGCGACAGCGAGACCCATCGTGAAGTGGTTGCCCGAGTTCGACGTAGCGACACCGAAGAGGGAGCCAATCACCAGACAGGCAGCGGCGATCAGGATGTAGAGCGGGTTACCACCTGACGCCGAAGCGGCATAGATGCCCACTCCGGCAGACACGAATGGGAACAGCCAGGAGGCGAGGGCGACAACCCGGGGGTGCCAGCTAGCCACGGAGGGTCAACTCCGGCTCCTCGGCGAGACGACGGGCCATCTCCTCGTCGTTCACATGGGGGGCTCCCCACCGTCGCCCGGTCTTGTTGAGAGCCCTCTCGAACATGTCGACCACTTCGGGGTGGAACTGAGCACCGGAGTGCTTCCGCAACTCGCCGAGCGCGTACTGCTGAGAGAGAGCCATCCGGTAGGAGCGGGCCGAGGTCATGGCGTCGAACGCATCGGCTACGGCGACGATGCAGGTCTCGAGACTGGGTGTCTCCCCTTCGATGTGTCCCCGACCTCCGTACCCGTTGCCGTCGTAGTGACTGTGATGTCCGGAGGCGATCTCCACCATCGGCTGGAGGAAGTCGACCTCGGCGAGTATCTCCTCGACCAGATGGGCATGCTCCTTCATCTGGGCGTACTCCTCGTCGTCGAGACGACCCCGCTTGCGGATCAGCTCGGTGGGCACGGCCAGCTTGCCGAGATCGTGGATGAGGGCGGCCCACTTGATCTCCTCGATCTGAGTGCCGTTGAACCCGTACTCCTCGCCGATCATCTCGGCGAAGTAGGCGACTCGCTCGGTGTGTCCCCGGGTGTACATGTCCTTGGCCTCGAGGGTCTTGACGAAGCCCTTGATCGCCGAGATGTGGGAGACACGCAACTGGGAGAACGCATAGAGGGACATGTGCCCGATCCCGTAGACCCCGATGATCAAGACGAGGATGGCGTCACGCCCGGCGATGAGAAACGCGCCCCCGAACAGACCACCCAGCAGACCCATGGCGAATTGACCGACATAGAGGGTGTTGAGATGAGACCAGGGTTGGAGCCGGTCATACGGGTAGACGGTCTGCACCGCCCGACGTACCAGGAAGTTGTTCACAGTGGCGTAGACGAGGGCCGCGGCGGCTGAGGCGAAGGCGATTCGCAGCAGATCGGAGGTGACCGGGGTGCCGATGCTGCCCAAGGTCAGGTCGAGGACCAAGCCAGCTGCTGCGCCGGACAGCGTGAACTGACCGAAGTTGGCCATGGGTTGGAACCAGCGTCGTTCTTTGAAATCAGCCGGTACTACCGATCCGGCGGCGGTCATCAGGACCATCCCGACGAAGGCGCTGGAGTTGGGCTCCATTGCAAAGATGACACCGGCGGTCATCACCACCATGATCGAGGATGACTGGAAGAGCCGGTCGTTGACCTCGACCGCGAACGACTCGAGCAAGACGAAAAGGCCAGTGAAGAGCAGCCAGACCCACCAGTTGGGGAATTCGCCGACCATAAGTGCAGCGACGAGGACGGCACAGCCCAATAGGAAGTAAGGCACAGCGATCTTCAATCTGCGCTGCACCGCTGGTTGGAGACGCCAGTAGCGACGTCTGACCCGTTCTAGACCTAGCAACTTCAAAGGGTGACCCCGGTTAGTAACTACCGCCTGGTGAGATTGGCGTCTTCGATCAGCCGATCCTTGACGAAGCCGAGCCGGCTGCAATCAAAGCTGCAAGGCTGGCGGCGGCTGCGAGTATTCGGACCAAACGGGCTCTCATAGCTCTTGGCACGCTCACCTGAAGTGTCTTATTTGCGCCGGACGTGTACGCCGACACAGACAGTTCCGCTCCGCTTGGGTTGATGGGCGTGTTCTTACAAAGTCACGACCAACGAGGACGCCGTTCTCACCGTGTTCCCGAAATCGGGAACCCTTTTACATGTCAAAAGGCCCCTGACTTCGCCCGCCTACGGGATCAAGCAAGCGGTCAGTGACCGATTGCCCCACGCCCCAGATTTCCTTCCAGCAGAGCCAATCTAAACGCTTGCTCATTTAGTAACAAGAGAAAACGCGAAATCTCGGCTGCCCGAGTGCCCGGATTGGGTCTACGCTGACGATCGGGATGGATGTAGCCGCACTCCAGGAGAAGATCAGCAGGATCGATGGGGTCGAGGCGGCGAGGGTGGTCGCGGGCAACGGTCACATCGACGAGATCCATATTCTGGCCCGTCACGCCAAGCCTCCCAAGCAACTGGTGCGCGACGTCCAGTCGTTGGGACAGGCACTCTTTGGGCTCGACATCGACCGACGGATCGTCTCCGTCGTCCAGCTGGCTGACTCCGTGCTCAACAGCGGGACCCGCCCGGCCCTGGTCGACGTCGCCGAGACGATCGACGGCAACCGCTCGGAAGTGACGGTCACACTCAAGTGGAAAGAGCGACTCCTCGTCGGACAATCGACGGGCGCTGCGGCATCGGTGACACGTTGGCGCATGGTCGCCGAGGCAACACTCGAGGCGGTCCGGCAGTCGATCCACAGTGAGGTAGGTCTAGGCATCAGCTCGACCGACCTACCCACATTGGGGAGCCGCACGATCGCCATCTCCCAGGTCGTCGTCGTCACCGATGCATCCGAGCGTCTCCTGATCGGTTCGGCCTACGTAGAGCAGGACGAGTCACGAGCGGTGGTTCGCTCGGTGCTGGATGCCCTCAACCGGCTCTTGCCCGACCTCAAGACTCCTTGACCTCCAACGCGGTAGTCACGCCGCACTACGAGTCGGCGGACGCCGCCCGCACCATCCTCGAGGCAGGAGGCAACGCGGTCGACGCCGCTGTGGCAGCCGTCGCCGTCCAAGGGGTGGTGGCTCCGGAGACCTGCGGAATTGGTGGCGACCTGTTCGCCCTGATCCATGCGCCTGGATGGGATCTGCCCCGCTGTCTCAATTCCTCGGGACGCGCCGGGTCTGGCGTCTCCAGCGAAGCGTTGCGCTCCGCAGGTCATGACACCATCCCCGGTGATCACCCGGCTGCGGTGACGATCCCCGGCTGTGTCGATGGGATGGAGACCTTGATCAACGATCTGGGAGCTCTGTCCCTCGCCCAGGTGCTGGCTCCGGCCATCACTCTCGCCCGCGACGGTTTCGAGGTCTCGACCGAACAGGCCAATGCATTTGGCCGACAGGCATCGGTCTACTCGGCGAACCCGGCAGTCAGGGATTTCTATCCGGAAGGCAAACCCGTTTCCCGCAGCGACCGGGTGACGCGACCCGATCTCGCCACCACCCTCGAGTACGTCGCCGAGGGTGGACGCGAGTCGTTCTACGGCGGTCGCCCTGGCGAAGACATCTCGGATGCGGTTGGGGGGTTGATCACGCTGGTCGACATGGAGACTCCGATTGCGGAGTGGGTCGATCCGATCGGAGTTCCTGTCGCCGGACTGATCGGCTGGACGACGCCCCCCAACACCCAGGGATACCTGGGCCCGGGCACCCTTGCCGTCTTCGAGATGCTCGACCCGCCCGACGACCCCGAAGACCCGGCGTGGTGGCACTTGCTGATCGAGGCGTACCGGTGCCTGGCGTGGGAGCGAGAGGATGTCGTTTCCGACCCCGACCACGTCAGCCTGCCCGCCGACCTGCTCCTCAATCGTGATCGATTGGCGAGGGCGGCCGGATCGGTAGAGCGGGAGACTGCCGGGACCTGGCCCGACCGGGTGGGGGCACTGGCCGGAACCGCCTACCTCTGTGTCGCCGACTCCTCCGGGATGGCGGTATCGGTCATCCAGTCGAACTACCGCGGAACCGGGTCCCCGTTTGGTGCGGCACGCTCCGGCTTTCTGCTTCAGGACCGAGGCCTCGGCTTCACTCTCACCCCGGGCCACCCCAACGAACTTGGGCCGGGCAAGCGCCCCCTCCACACCCTGTCACCCACGCTGTGGTCCGACGGGAGCGGACCCCGATGGATCCTCGGCACCCGGGGCGGGGCTGTCCAGCCTCAACTCATCGCACAGGTTGGGGCGCGGGCCATCCTCGGTGGCACGCCTTTTTCGGACGCGCAAGGCGCGCCCCGGTGGACGGTCTCCGACTTCGGACCCCACTCAGCGCCACGGCTGGCCGCCGAACCTGACACTCCCTCCGGCGTTCGCGATGGGCTGATTGCTCGGGGACACGAGGTGGTGACCACCGAAGGACCACAGCCCGGATGGGGACCGGTCTCCATCATCGAGCTCGAAGGCGATCAGCGTCGGGCTGCTGCCGACCCCAGGGTCGACACCACCGCCGCGCTCGTCTTCTGACTGCGAACCCCGGTCTCCACGAACCGGTGATGGGTCGAGTCCGCCCAGGTTGGCTCGGTGACAGACCCTCGAGGATGAGCGGATTCGGCCCGTATATGGGCTGTGCAACCCCGGGTTCGTGGAAACGAGCTACTCCTGGAGTTGTGTGATCACCTGTTTGAGAGCGTCGTTGTCTTGCATCAGGACCGAGCCGAGGCTGTAGAAGCCGACGCGTTGCACCCGGTCGCCGTACCGATCCTTTATCGCCGCGGCCAGACCGTCGATGGGAGCGATCACTCCGGCGCCCTCCAAGGCGGAGTCGGGCACCGCGTCGGGCATCTTGTCCCACTCCCCTCGCTTCGACATCGCCGTCAGCTTGTCTCCGAAGTCCCAGCCGCTCGCCTCGAGGACCGAGCGGTAGGAAGGGGTCGAGGCGTAGAAGGAGATCTGCTGGCGGACCGCTCCCTTGGACTCTTCGATCTCCTGCTCGTTGTTTCCGGTCATGATGAAGACGGTGGTCACCATCTCCACGTCGTCGAGTGAGCGTCCGGCCTTACTCGCTGCCTCTCCCATCGCCGGCAAGACGATCTGGTCCAGATACGGGATGGTGTGGAACGGATGGACGTGGAAGCCGTCGCACAACTCCCCGGCGAGAGCGCTCAGATAGGGCCCCACGCCTGCGATGTAGACCGGCACGTCAGGGTTGGGAATCGGACCCGGGTTGAAGAAAGGCGTCATCAGTGAAAGCTTGTAGAACTCGCCGTCGTACTTCAGTGGCACCCCGTTCTGCCACGAGTCCCACACCGCACGCATTGCCTGGATGTACTCACGCAATTGCGGTGCCGGCTTTCCTACCCACATGGAGCTGAACCGCCTGACGACGTGGCCCCGCACCTGCGTCCCCAACCCGAGCATGAACCTTCCTTTGGTCTGGCGGGCCAGATCCCAAGCGGTCATCGCCATCACGGTGGGCGAACGGGGAAACGCGACGGCGATGGCGGTTCCGAATTCGAGTGACGGCTCGGCAGCCGCGGCATGGGTGATCGGGAGAAAAGGGTCGTACTGGGTCTCGGCGGTGAAGAAGCCGTCGTAACCGACGGAGACCGCCTCCCGGGCAGCCACCGCGGCGGCTTCAGGTGGTGCTGGCGGGTAATAGAAGTCGACCTTCATGGTCGGCAGAGTAGAGAGGTCGGATGGAGGCTGTAGCCTGGCGACCATGAAGCGAGTGGCCAAGGTGATCGGATTCATCGGTGGCGCGGTGGCTGTCATATGGGCGATGCGGGACCGGTTCATTTCAGTGGCAACCTCACGCGAACCCGAACCACCAACCTTCCGCAAGGGAGCCGAGCCGTCGACCCCGGTCGTGGAGATCGAGGGGATCGGGCCGGTGTTCGCCAGGAGGCTGACCGACGCCGGTCTTGGTGACACCACGAGCCTCGCAGCCGCCACCCCCGATCAGGTGGCCGAAGCTGCCAGCGTGAGCGTGGCCCGGGCCCGAACCTGGATCGATCTCGCATCCAAAGTCTGACGTGCTCTACCTCCACCCCCCGGAGGAGTTGGGAGATCTGCTCGAAGGTGAGCCGGCCTATCGCCTAGATCAACTGCGCGACTGGCTGTACCGCACGCCGGTGCTGGATGCCGACGAGATGACCAACTTGCCGGCGTCTCTGCGTGCCCGGATAGGCGCGGATCTCTGGCCGTTCCAGGTCGAGATCGAACAGAGCGCTGACGGAGGAACCACCCGCAAGTGGCTGTTCCGGGCACCCGACGGCGCCGCCATCGAAGCGGTACTCATGGGATACCCGCGGCGGGCGACGCTGTGCATCTCGTCACAGGCTGGCTGTGCGCTCGCGTGCACCTTTTGCGCCACGGGTCAGTTTGGGTTCGAACGACACCTCGAGCCTGGGGAGATCGTCGCCCAGGTGGCCCACGCCCAAGCCTTCCTCAGACAGATTGGTATGCCGGGCGTACCCGACCATCTCACCAACATCGTCTTCATGGGCATGGGGGAGCCGCTCGCCAACTACGACCGGGTGCGCGAGGCGATAAGACGGATGATCGAGGTGATGGGAATCTCGGCAAGGTCACTGACTGTCTCGACCGTGGGCATTGTCCCCGGGATCCGCCGCCTCGCCGATGAGCCCTGGCCCGTGTACCTGGCGGTCAGCCTGCACGCCGCCGACGACGAGTTGCGGACCTCTCTGGTACCGATCAACAAGCGATACCCGATCGCCGAGTTGGAGGAGGCGGCACAGGAGTACTTCGACAAGAAGGGCCGCCGCCTCTCGATCGAGTGGACGATGATGGACGGAGTCAACGACACCCTCGACCAGGCCGACAAGCTGAGCTCCATCGCCAGACGGCTTCGAGCACATGTGAACCTGATCGCGCTCAACCCGACCCCACTCAGCGAAGAGCGGGCCTCGACCAAGTTGCACATCGAGGAATTCGCTTCGGCTCTGAAGAAGCGGGGAGTCAACGTCACCGTGCGGGACACGAGAGGCCGGGCGATCGACGCGGCATGCGGCCAGCTCAGAGTTTTATCTGGTAAATCGCGAAATCGTCGGTAGGCTCACTACTGCGGAGCGAGTCAGGGGCTGAAGGAGTTCTACCTTCAAATGCCCAAATTCCGTCGTACACGTGCGCTGATCGTAGGTTCTACGATCGTGCTGCTCGTGGGGATCTTTTCCCTCGATTACACCGTAAAACCTGGCGATTCTCTGGGTCGTATTGCCCGTGAGAATGGTGTGTCGGTAGCCGATCTGGTCGGGGCGAACAACATCTCCAACCCCAACCTGATCTATCCCGGGCAGAAGTTGGTGATCCCTGGCTCCGACGAGGTCCACGTGGTCTCGTTCGGAGAGACGCTGGGTCGGATTGCCAGAAAATACGGTGCCTCGGTCTCGTCCATCGCGACCGCCAACGAGCTCTCGAACCCCAACCTGATCCGTGTCGGCCAGGAGCTCATCATCCCCAGGGGCGGAGGCGGTTCGACTTCCGGTGGGTCGGGCGGGGGTAGCAGCTCGCCGTCCGGCGGCTCCAGCACCGAAAACGACATATCCGATCGCTCCGGCAAAGTCCACATCGTGAAGCGGGGAGAGAATCTCGCACGGATTGCCTCCCAGTACAGCGGTGTATCCGCGGACGACCTGGCCAAGGTGAACGGGATCCTCAACGGGGTCATCTACTACGGACAGGCGCTCTACCTCTCCGGACCCAGTTACGTCGCGTCAGCCGGGGGATCGAGCGGTGGCAGTTACAAGGTCCGGTCCGGTGATCGGCTGGGCGACATCGCCCGCTCACATGGTGTCTCCATCAGCTCCATCACCTCGGCCAACCAGATACGCAACGCCAACCTGATCATGGTCGGCCAGGTCCTCACCATCCCGGGCGGACGCTCATGGGTTTGCCCCGTTGCCGGCGCCTCGTTCAAGAACGACTGGGGCTTCCCCAGGGGTGGCGGCACCAGGTACCACGAAGGCAACGATTTGTTCGTCAGCCGTGGCACGCCGGTGCGTGCGCCGGTTGCCGGAACCGTACGTCACAGGACCGGGACTATCGGCGGCAAACAGTTCACACTCACCGGGGTCGACGGGGTGACCTACATCGGCACCCACATGGACCAGTTCGGGGAGAGCGGAAGCGTCTCGGCCGGTGACGTCATCGGCTACGTCGGTAACTCGGGCAACGCCGTCGGCACCAGCCCTCACCTCCACTTCGGGATGTACTACAAGGGGACGCCGGTGAACCCCTACCCCAGCCTGGTCGCCAACGGCTGCAAGTAGCCCTCAGGAAGGGCGGGTCACCTCGAAGCGTGCGCGAGTATCGATGTAGGTCTGGCCCGCCATCCGCCCCACGGCGCGCAGTACGTCGTTGTCGACCCTGGTTCCGTCCAACACCTCGGGGTCGACGTGTATCGCCACTACATCGCCGAATATGACCCGGGTCATCTCGCCGATCTTCACCACGTCGCGAACCGTGCATTCCAGGTTCGCCCGGGATTCGGCCACTAGGGGAGCGTCGACGAAGGTCCCCGACACCGCCGTCAGCCCGGCGATCTCGAACTCATCGTCTGCCGACGTGTAGGTGCCTGAGGTGACCGCCATCGCCTGGACCGTCTCCTCGGTGACGATGTTCACGGTGAAGACGCCGGACTGTTCGGCCAGGGTCGGCGAGTCCTTGGGACGATCGGCGTGAGTACCCGCGGAGAACAGGACCACAGGCGGGCGGGACGAAACTACGTTGAAGAACGAGAACGGCGCCAGGTTGTTGGTTCCATCAGGCCGTCTCGTCCCGATCCACCCGATCGGCCGAGGAACGACGAGACCGGTCAGCAGTTTGTAGCCGTCGGAGGTCTCAGACGGGGTCAGGTCGAAGATCTCCTTCTTCACGCCATGGCCTCCCACATCTGATCCAGACGGATGGCACCGGCGTCGAGGAAGCGCCGGTGGAATTCCTTGAGGTCGAAATCCGGCCCGGAACGTGCCCGCTCCCGCATAGCGAGGATCTCTCTCTCGCCGACCTTGTAGGAGATCGCCTGCCCGTGCCACCCCAGGTAGCGCTTCACCTCCGATTCTGATACGTCCCGTGCCTGGAGGCCTACGTGGTTCATGTAGTCAACGGCCCTCTCGTATGTCCAGCGTTCCCCACCGTGGAGAGGGGCGTCATCAGGGATCGACAGACCGAGATGGCAACCAATGTCAACGACCACACGGATCGCGCGGAACAGCTGGCTGGCGAAAAGCCCGAGCCGATACTCGGGCTTCTCGAAGAAGTCGAGCTCGTCCATGAGTCGCTCGGCGTACAGCGCCCATCCTTCGCCGGAACCCGAGTACCAGATCGCCAGGCGGTGGAACCTGGAGAGCCGTTCCTTCTGGAGCACTGCCGTACCGACCTGGAGGTGGTGTCCCGGGAAGCCCTCGTGGTAGGCGGTCGACACCTCCTGCCAGTAGGGGAGACGCTCCCTCTCGCCGGGGGCATACCAGATCGACCCGGCACGCGAGAAGTCCTCGGACGGCGACATGTACCAGGCCCCGAGACTGCCGCCGGGAGGTGCGATGTTGACCGTGACCACCTTCAATTCGTCGGGTACGTCGAAATGCTTGCCGGCCAGCTGACCGATTGCCTCCTGTTGAATGTGCGACACGAAGTCGACGAAGTCGGCTCGTGTCGCCGCGGAGCGCTCCGGGTCGGTCTCGAGGAGTTCGATGACCTCCTCGACCGATGCCCCCGAGTCGATCTCCGCGGCGGTCTGGCTCATGGCGGCGCGGATCGTGTGGACTTCGTCCCACCCCCAGGAGTAGGTGTCCTCGAGGTCGATCGACATCCCGAGGAACTGGTCCACACCCTCGAGATATCGTTCCCGACCCACGCCGTCCTCCGCGACGGCCTCCGGCAGGTATTCCGAGCGCAGCCAGGCGGCGAAGGACGCACAAGCGGCCCGCAGGCTCTCGACGGCCGATTGGACCCGGTCTGGATCGACGCCGGCCCGAGCAGCCTCCGCGGGAAAGCTGAGAAACCGCGAGTCATCCGATGCAGCCGCCTCGACCTGTTCGATCACGGACTCGACCTGACGGCGCGCCACCGTGTCGCCGACATCGATTCCGACGCTGAGGCTCGCCATATAGCCGGCGAGCATTCCGCCAAATCCTTCGAGACGGGCGACGATCTTGTCCCAGTCCTCCGAGTTGGAGCGTCCCATCACATCGAAGACATCTCGCATGATCTGGAACGGGCTCTCGGTGTGGTTCAGATCACGCCACCACTTCCCCGATTCGAACGCGCGGACCTGCTCATCCAGCCAACGGCTCAACACCTCGGCGGCGAAGGTCTGGGTGGCGTCGTCGCCGACGAGATGAGGGGTGAGGCTGTCCCGTGTCGAGCGATAGAGGTCGGCGAGCACGCCTAGCGCATCGGGCGAGTAGTCGGTGCACCGGTCGTCCCGTCCGGTGATGCCGAAGTTCGTTGCCGCGATCGGCATCGCGTCGGCCCACTTCTCAGTGAACTGATCGGAGATCTCGAATGGTGTGGCCATGCGAGTGAAGATAGACCTCGTCGCTGAACTGCATGACCAGTTACCGTCGCCCCATTGAGCGACCTCATCGAAGTCCGACCTGACGAGCAGATCGACCTCGACAACCTCACCAGGTGGTTGGAGACCGTCGATGGGCTCCCCAGTGGTGTCCCCACAGTTGCTCAGTTCGGTGGCGGGAAGGCGAATCTCACCTATCTGCTGACCTTCCCCAACGGTGAGGAACTCGTACTGCGACGCCCCCCATTGGGACCGGTGGCGCCGGGGAGTCATGACATGTCGAGGGAGTACCGGGTCCTCGCGAGGTTGTGGGAGTCGTTCGACAAGGCCCCTCGTGCCGTCGCGTTCTGCGACGACCAAGCCGTCATCGGGTCGGATTTCGTGTTGATGCATCGTCGGGATGGCGTGGTCGTCCGCGGCTCCGTCCCGGCGACATTCGGGGGCGGGGCCGACACCGCAGCGAATCAGAAGCTCTCGGAGGTGGTGATCGACACCCTCGCCGAGTTCCACGGTGTCGACCCTGCCAGCTGTGGGCTGGATGACCTCGGTCATCCGGAAGGCTTCCTGCTTCGTCAGATCGATGGATGGAGGGGACGATGGGCCAAGGCGAAGCACGATGAGAACCCAACCGCCGAAGCGCTGGGAGCTTGGCTGGAAGCCAATCTCCCGGCAGAGACCACACCAACGCTCCTCCACAACGACTGGCGTCTGGACAACATGGCCGTCGCTCATGACGACCCGGGTGTGTGCGTGGCGGTCTACGACTGGGACATGGCGACACGCGGCGACCCGCTGGCCGATCTGGGGACCCTGATGGGGTCATGGTTCGATCCGGGTGAGGCTCCCGGAGAACTGTCGATGATGCCGACCCAACTCCCCGGTTGGCTGGGTCGTCAGGCCGCAGTGCAGCGGTATCTGGAGCGGTCGGGCATCGACGGTGAGCACATCGACTGGTACCTGGTGTTTGGAGCCTGGAAGCTGGCGATCATTCTCCAACAGATCTACATCCGCTGGCTGCGCGGTCAGACCCAGGACGAGCGTTTCGCCACCCTCGACGAGGGCGCCCGCCATCTGTTCCGCCTCGCCGCGGAAAGGCGACCCTGAAATCCTGCCGTTGTGAGTGAGCACTCACTCACTGTTATCCTCATCGGGTGAATACCAAGCAGAGGGCGGTGCCCCTCTCCCCCGAAGCCAGGAGAACCGCCATCCTCGAGGCAGTCATACCCCTGCTTCTCGAGCGTGGCGCAAACGTCACGACCGCCCAGATGGCGGAGGCAGCCGGGATCGCGGAGGGGACCATCTTTCGGGTCTTTCCCGACAAGGCGTCACTGATCTACGCAGCAGTCCGGTCGGCGTGGGACCCCGCACCCGAGATCGAGATGCTCTACCGAATCGAAAGAGATCTGCCGTTCGAGGTCAAGCTGAGAAAGGCGGCGGCCATCATCCTGAAGAGATACGAGCGGGTCCACGCGCTGGCCGCCGTATTTCGATCGATGCCACCGCCACCGGAGAAGACCTTTCACGACGCCCATCGAGAGGCGGTCAAGGCCAACAGCCTCCTCTTCAGTGCCCTCACCCGCCTCTTCGACGACGAGCAGGCCAACCTGACCGTCGCCCCGGCGCGGGCAGCCGCCGCTTTCCGTGGGCTGCTCCACGCCGTGTCATTCCCGCTCAACGACCCCGACGAGCTGATCACGGCCGAAGAGGCGATCGGCGTGCTGCTCAGAGGCGTGACGACCGGGGACCGATCCTGATGTTGTGGACCCTGATCAAGCGGTTCATGGCCGCCTACCGCCGAGAGCTGATCTACGTGCTCGTCCTCCAGTTGATCGCCACCATCGCGGCTCTCTACCTCCCCACCCTCAACGCCGACATCATCGACAACGGGGTGGTCAGGGGAGACACGGGCTACATAGTTCGCACCGGTCTCATCATGCTCGGGGTCTCGCTCATCCAGATCGCGACGACCGTTGTGGCCGTCTACTTCGGATCGAGGACCGCGATGGGATTCGGGAGGGACGTGCGGTCGGCGGTCTTCCACAAGGTCGGAGACTTCTCGAGCCGCGAGGTCGCCGAATTCGGTGCCCCTTCTCTGATCACCCGGAACACCAACGACGTCCAGCAGGTCCAGATGGTCACGGCAATGGCCCTCACGATGATGGTGACCGCTCCGATCATGATGGTCGGCGGGATCATCATGGCCCTTCGCGAGGACGTCGGCCTGTCCTGGCTCGTGGTCGTCGCCGTCCCCCTGCTCGGAGCGACAGTCGCATTCATCGCCAGTCGGCTCATCCCCTCGTTCCGGGTGATGCAGAAGAAGATCGACAACGTCAACCGTGTGCTCAGGGAACAAGCCACGGGCATCAGGGTCCTCCGAGCGTTCGTGCGAGAGCCCTACGAAGCAAAGCGATTCGACGAGGCCAACACCGACCTGACCAATGTCGCTCTCACCGTCGGCCGATGGATGGCGGCGATGTTCCCGGTGGTCATGCTCATCCTCAACCTGTCGAGTGTCGCCGTGCTCTGGTTCGGAGGAATCAGGATCGAGGCCGGTGCGATGGAGATCGGGTCGCTGACCGCCTTTCTCACCTATCTCCTCCAGATCCTGATGTCGGTGATGATGGCGACCTTCATGTTCGTGATGGTGCCTCGCGCCGCGGTCTCAGCCGACCGAATCGGGGAGGTGCTCGACAAGGAACCGACCGTGAAGCCACCCGAGAAGGGTGTGGTCGAGCCCCTGCAGAAAGGTCGGCTGGTGCTCGATGACGTCACCTTCGCCTATCCGGGCGCCGACCACCCTGTCCTGAGCAATGTGAGCGCATCGGCCGGACCGGGAGAGACGCTGGCCATCGTCGGCTCCACCGGGGCCGGCAAGACGACCCTCCTGAACCTGATCCCACGTATGTTCGACGTGACCTCCGGCTCGGTCAAGGTAGACGCCGTCGATGTCCGGGATTACGAGCCGGAGGCCCTGTGGGAGCGGATCGGGTTGGTCCCTCAGAACCCGTATCTCTTCTCCGGGACCGTTGCCTCCAACCTTCGCTACGGCAATCCCGACGCCACCGAGGACGAGATGTGGGAGGCTCTGGAGATCGCCCAGGCCCGTGACTTCGTCGCGGCGATGCCCAACGGGCTCGACTCCACCATCTCCCAAGGCGGCACCAACGTGTCAGGCGGCCAACGCCAGCGATTGCAGATCGCCCGTGCGCTGGTTCGGCGGCCCGAGATCTATGTGTTCGACGACTCGTTCTCCGCGCTCGACCTCGCGACGGACGCCCGTCTGAGGCGAGCTCTGGTCCCCGTGACCCGCGAGGCCACCATGGTCATCGTCGCCCAGCGCATCTCGACGATCGTCGACGCCACCCGCATCCTGGTGTTGGAGGACGGACAGGTCATGGGTCTCGGAAGCCACGCCGAGCTCCTCGAGACGTGTCCGACCTATGTCGAGATCGTCGAGTCGCAGGCACAGGCGGAGGCGGTCTGATGAGTAACCGCACGCTGAAGGAGACCGAGCGGATCGAGGCCCCCAGAGGGCCTGGTCACGGCATGATGACCGGCCAACTCGGCCAGAAAGCCCTCGACTTCGGACCTTCACTCCGACGTCTGGTCAGCCAGTTGAAGCCGCATCGGGCCAAGGTCATCCTCCTGCTGTTGGCGGCGATCGTCAGCGTCGCACTTGCTTCATTCGGCCCAAGGGCCCTCGGCCAGGCCACCGACATCGTGTTCTCGGGCGCCATCGGGGGACAACTCCCCGAGGGGATGACGAAGGAACAGGCGATCGAAGGTGCCCGGGCGTCCGGACAGGATCAGATCGCCGACATGCTGAGCGGGATCGACTTCGCCCCCGGCGTCGGGATCGATTTCGAAGCCCTCGGGTTCGTGCTCCTCGGAGTGGTCGCCCTCTATGCCGGTTCTGCGCTGCTGTCGTACCTCCAGGGCTGGTTGCTCAACGACGTGGTCCAGGCGACCATCTATCGGCTGCGCTCCGACGTCGAGAACAAGCTCAACCGACTGCCGCTCAAGTACTTCGATCGTCAGCCACGTGGTGAGCTACTCAGCCGCGTCACCAACGACATCGACAACATCTCCCAGAGCCTCCAACAGACGATGAGCCAGGTCCTGACCTCCTTGCTCACGGTGGTCTTCGTGGTCGTGATGATGTTCGCCATCTCCCCCACTCTCGCCCTCATCGCCCTGGTGACGATCCCGGTGACCATGGTCGTGGCCGGGGTGATCATGAAGCGATCGCAGAAGCAGTTCATCGACCAGTGGCGCTACACCGGCACCCTGAACAGTCGCATCGAAGAGGGGTTCACAGGGCACGCCCTGGTCAAAGTCTTCGGCCGCCAGGAGGAAGTGCAGGCCGAGTTCGAGATCGAGAACGAGAACCTGTACCAGTCGAGCTTCAAGGCGCAGTTCCTCTCCGGCCTGATCATGCCGGTGATGATGTTCATCGGAAACCTGAACTACGTCGTCATCGCCGTGATCGGAGGCCTGCGAGTCGCCAGTGGGACAATGACACTGGGAGAGGTACAGGCCTTCATCCAGTACTCCCGCCAATTCACCCAGCCGATCACCCAGATCGCATCGATGGTCAATCTCCTCCAGTCGGGCGTCGCCTCGGCTGAGCGGGTCTTCGAGCTTCTCGACGAGGACGAGGAGCCATCCGACCAACACATGGGGACGATCGAAGGCGAGACCCGCGGTGCGGTCGTCTTCGAGAACGTGTCCTTCCGCTACGACCCCGACCGGCCCCTGATCGAGGACCTGAGCATGAAGGTCGAGCCCGGCGAGATGGTTGCCATCGTCGGACCCACCGGAGCGGGCAAAACGACACTCGTCAACCTGATCATGAGGTTCTACGAGCTGGACGCCGGGAGGATCACACTCGACGGAACCGACATCGCCACCCTGCAGAGGTCGGCCCTGCGATCACAGGTCGGGATGGTCCTACAGGACACCTGGCTGTTCAAGGGAACCATCCGCGACAACATCGCCTACGGCCGTCCCGACGCCACCGAAGACGAGATCCTCGAGGCAGCGAAGGCGACATTCGTCGATCGGTTCGTTCACAGCCTGCCCGATGGCTACGACACCGTCATCGACGACGAAGGCTCCAACATCAGCGCCGGTGAGAAACAGCTGATCACCATCGCGCGGGCGTTTCTCTCCCAGCCTGCCCTTTTGATCCTCGACGAAGCGACCAGTTCCGTCGACACCCGCACGGAAGTGCTGCTCCAACACGCCATGGCCGCACTACGCACCAACCGGACCAGCTTCGTGATCGCCCACCGTTTGTCCACGATTCGCAATGCCGATCTGATCCTGATGATGGAGGACGGCCAGATCGTGGAGCGTGGGTCTCACGACGAACTCATCGCACTGGGCGGGGCTTACGCCGATCTCTACAACTCCCAGTTCACCGGTCCCGACATCGAAGACGACGCACCGGTCACCGCACCCGGCTTCCCGGGGGCAACGGCCCACCCGGCCGCGGCCAACTGAACACATCTCACTGCAGGAGGTCGAGCCACCAGGGATCGAAGTCGTTCCAGGTCAACCCGACCACCAGTGTGAGGATGAGCATCTCGCCCAGCTGTTCGCATGCCCCGAGGATGTCACCGGTGATCCCGCCGAACCGTTTCCGGGAGACTCCGCGTAGCCACGCCGCCGCTGCCGCCACCAAGCCAACGCCGGGGACCACCCACCAACCTCCCGCCAGAGTGGCAAGCACCGCTCCGGACCCTGCTGCGAACCACGCCCCACCGGAGGGAACCCCCAACACACCCAGCCCTTCTGCTTTGGCGGGAGGAGTCGTGGACATGAGCACAACCGCCCCGGCCCGGCCCAGGGTGTGCGCCATGACCAGTCCAGATATCGCGGTGAGCGGCGACAGAGCCGCCACGGCCAGGATCCGCCAGACGACGGTAACCACCACCGCCAGGGTTCCGAAGGTGCCGAGACGGGAGTCCTTCATGATCTCGAGGGCCTGCTCCCCACGCGCCCCCGACCCGATTGCATCCATGCTGTCGGCAAAACCATCCTCGTGGAATCCGCCGGTCAGGACCATTCCGGCGACCACGGCGAGCGTGGCCGCCAGCGGCGATGGGCCCACGTCGTAGACCAGGGCGTACACCCCGGCGACGAAGAGCCCGATCAGGCTGCCGACGACCGGGAACCACGGGACCGCTCTCGCCGGGTCCCGGTGGCCCCCGACGACGGGGACTCGGGTCAGGAACGCGACCGCAGACAGGAACCCCTTCACGACGTCCCGATGTCAGCGAATGTGGCCACATCCGTGACGGCGACCGCGGCAAGGTCCAGAATCGGCAATGCGACCAAGGCACCACTGGCCTCTCCCAGACGCATCTCGAGATCGAGGATCGGCGCCCGACCCAACCGTTCGACCAGAGCCCGGTGACCCGGTTCGGCGGACACGTGTGCCGGCCAGCAATGCTCGAGAAATCCAGGCTGGACGACTTCCAGTGGCATCACCGCCGCCGTCGTGACGAATCCATCCAACAGCACCGGAATGGACGACTCGCGAGCCTGAATCACCGCCCCGGCAATGGCTGCCAACTCCCAGCCACCAAGCTGGCGCAGGAGTTCGAGCGGCTCCGCCGGTCCGGCCCGGCGCACTGCCTCCGCTACAACCTCGGCCTTCCTCGCCAAACCGTCGTCATCCAGGCCGGTGCCGCGCCCCACCCATTTGGTTACGTCGCCGCCGTACAGCGCCGCGGCCAGGGCTGAAGCGCAGGTGGTGTTGCCGATTCCGACCTCCCCCGGGATCAGGACGTCGACCCGACCCAAGCTCAGCACAGCCTGTCTGCCGACCTCGACTGCGGATTCGAATTGGGGCGGCGTCAGGGCCGGACCTGTCCGGATGTTCGCGGTCGGCACTCCCCTGCCGACATCGATGACGCTCAGGGTGGCACCCACCCGCCTCGAAAGGGCTGACGCCGTGGCTATCCCACCGTGTAGGGCGCCGACCATCGACATGGTGACGGACTGCGGATAGGCGCTGACGCCCTCGACTGCGACACCGTGGTCCCCCGCAAACACAACGACATGTGCCGAATCGATGCCGGGCGTCTCGGTCCGCTGCCAGCCTGCCAGCCACACGGCGAGTTCGTCGAGACGCTTCAGTGCACCGATTGGACGCAGCACCTGTGCGACCCGCTCCGCGACAAGGCGTGACGTCGAGGTGTCGGGGCCGATCGAAATGCCGCGTGAGAGATCGGTCACTTGGCGAGGGTGCGGTCGAGTTCCAGTGTCCTCCCGGCGACGACCAGGTAGGCAGTCTCCGCCTCGGTGGCGAAGACCTGGTTGGCCGTCCCCTGCAGGTCCCGGAAGCGCCGCCCGACGGGATCCATAGGAACGAGCCCTTCACCGACTTCGTTGCTCACCACGACGGTCGTGGAGATGCGGGCTGAGGCGATCCGAGCCGCTTCGCCGACCATGTTCATGATGTCGGCATCGTTCCGCTCCATCATCAAGTTGGAGATCCAGAGGGTGACACAGTCCAGCACAACCGTTTCGTCGGGCGCCGCCTCGGCAAGCGCACGAGCGATGTAAATGGGCTCTTCGACGACTACCCAGTCCGAGGGGCGGTTGGCGCGGTGGGACGAAATGCGTCGCTCCATCTCCTCGTCGATGGCCGCAGCGGTAGCCAACAACCGGACACGTTGACCACTCTTCTCAGCGATCGCCACGGCGAGCTTGGACTTGCCGGATCGTGCCCCGCCGAGGAGGAAGATCAATAGTCGATCCCCCGGCGGGCCATGATCCCGGCGTCGTAGGCGTGCTTCACCTTCGTCATCTCCGTCACCGTGTCCGCCATTGCGATGAGATCCTCCGGGGCGTCACGCCCGGTGAGTATCAGATTGACCTTGTCCGGCCGGGCCGCGATCCGGGCGAGGACCTCGGACAAGGGGATCCACCCCCAATTGATCGGGTACGTGACCTCATCGAGAACGACGAGGTCGTAGTCGCCGCTGTCGATGACGGCGCCGGCTCGCTCCCAAGCGGCGCGTGCTATCGCCTCCGACTCCTCGATGTCCTCCGAATCCCAGGTGAAGCCATCACCCATGGCCCACCAATCGATACCCAGTTGGCGCCCTATCTTCTCCTCGCCCACCGACCATTCCCCCGACTTGAGGAACTGGACCACCGCCACCCGCCAGCCGCGGGCCACCGCACGAATCGCCGTCCCAAAAGCAGCGGTCGATTTCCCTTTCCCGTCACCGGTGTTCACCAGGACCAAGGATGGGGCCCGCACACTGCCTTTGGGTGGAGCTTCCCTCGGCGGTTGTTGCTCAGTCATTCGACCTCCTCACGGGCACGACGATCGGGCCGTCCTCGTCGGCCAGCACTCTTATTCCGGCACCGTAGTGAGCCCCGAGAAGGTCCTCGGTGAGCACCATCGACGGGTCACCGTCTGCCACGACCTCTCCGCCGGCGATCAACGCAAGACGCTCGCAGTACCGGCCCGCCAGTGTGAGATCGTGAGCCGCCATGACGATCGTCAGGCTCTCGGTGCGCCTCAAGTCGTCGACAACGTCGAGAACCTCGACGGCATGGCTGATGTCGAGACTTGCCGTGGGCTCGTCCAGAAGCAGCACGGGTGCCTCCTGAGCGAGTGCGCGGGCAAGCACCACACGCTGGGCCTCACCGCCGGACAGGGTTCCGAGCGGACGTCTCTCGAACCCGGACAACCCGAGCTTCTCGATCGAGGTGCGAACCGTGTCGACGTCATGTTTGCTCTCGGCGCCGAGATAACCGAGGTGTGGGGTACGCCCGAGCATCACATAGTCGGCGACTCCCATCTCGTCGGGGAGGTGTGGTCGTTGCGGCATCCATGCGACATCCTCCCCTCGGCGCGCCTCTTGCCCGTTGACGGCGACCACGCCGGAGTACTCCACCACTCCGACACCGGCCTTGATCATCGTCGTCTTCCCTGCGCCATTGGGGCCGATGAGACCGAGCCACTGCCCATCGGCCACTTCGAGGCTGACCGACTTGAGCACGGGCACATCTCCATAAGTCACCACGACTCCCTGCCATCCGATCATGGCGGTCCTCGCATCGTCCGCAGAACGAGGAGAAAGAAGGGGGCACCCAGAAAGGCGGTGATCACGCCGATCGGTAGCTCGGCCGGCGCCACGACGGTCCTGGCCGCTATATCAGCCAGCATCAGAAAGGCCGCCCCGAAGAGAAACGACAGCGGGATGATCACCCGGTAGCTCCAGCCGAAGACGAGACGGACGACATGAGGCACGATGATCCCGACGAAGCCGATCAGACCGGACACCGAGACCGCGGCAGCCGTCGCCAGGGTTGCCGCCACCACGACCACGCCACGAACCCTCCCGACCTTCACCCCCAACGCATTTGCCTCGTCGTCGCCGATGCTGAGCACGTCGAGGAGGCGTCGGGCACCGAACATGACGACGGTGGCGATCAACGCGTAGGGGGCGAGTGATCGAACCTCGGACCAGCCCACCGTCACCAGCCGGCCCAGAATCCAGGCGTACACCTCGCGGAACGTGTCCGTGTCCCGCTGCAACAGATAGGTCTGAACCGCAGTGGCGAAGGCAGCCACGGCCACCCCGGCCAGGATCAGTGAGGTGGCGGAGCGTCCTCCCACAGATCGGCCCAGAACATAGGTGATCCCGACCGCCGCCATTCCCCCGACGAAGGCAAGGGGAGCCAGGAAGGTGGAGTCTCCCCGGACGCTGAGCGCGATCGTGGCGCCGAGACCGGCGCCGGCGGCGACCCCGAGCAGGTAGGGGTCGGCCAGGGCGTTGCGGAAGACACCCTGATACGAGGCACCCGCCACGGCGAGGACCGCCCCGACCATCCCCCCGAGGACGACCCGTGGAAGGCGAATCTCGAAGAGGATCGTCGACTGCACCTCGGACAACCCGGATTCGACGCTCACTCCCGGCAGGGCGTCGAGCAGGGCACGCACCACCGACATCGGGTCGAGCCCGGCCGCCCCCAGTGTCGCGCCGAGGATCGCAGCAACGAGGACAGCCACGACCCCGATCGTCAGCCCGACCCACCCGAGACGGGCAGGCCGCGCCTGGACCGGGGTCGTCGAGCCCGTCAACCCTCGTTCACGTACGCGAGGAGAGCGTCGGAGACGGACTGGGCAAAGTCCACGACGCGAGGACCCCAACGAGAAGCGACGTCGGAATCGAGTTCCACCACATACCCGTCCTGAACGGCGCTGAGTACCTCCCAACCCGGTCGAGCGGCGACGGTCTCGGCAGACTCCCCATAGAAGGCATTGGCCAGGAAGATCAGGTCGGGATCAGCCTCCACTATGTATTCGCTCGAGAGCTGGGGGAAGCCGAAGGCAGAGCCATCGGCATCGGCCTCGTCGGCGATGCTGACGAGACCAAACATCGTGTAGATCTGACCGATGAACGTGGACGAGGTGGCCGAGAAGAGGGTGTTGTCCACCTCGTGGTAGTAGTCCGTTCCCTGGGGAGGATCAGGAGCAGCGGCCATGATCTCGTCGAGCTCGGCCTGAATCCGCTCATTGACGATGACCGCATCGTCGGCGTGCCCCGTCGCGGTTCCGAGCCCCCCGATCTGACGGTAGGTGTCGTCGAGGGTGAAGGCGGGGCCGAAAGTGAGGACCGGAACGTTGGCGGCGTTGAGAGCGGCGATCAGATCGCCCGGGTCGTATGAGATGACCACGAGATCAGGCTCGTAGGCGAGGATTGCCTCGACGTTGGGGGTGAACGCGGAGAGATCGGTCACCGGAGCCTCGGCCGGGTAGTTCGACCGGTCGTCGACCGCGACGACCTGATCACCGCCCCCGATTGCGAAGAGCATCTCAGTCGCGGTCGATGAGAGCGACACGATCGCGTCGGGCAACGCGTCGATCGTGACCTCGCCGAGGTCGTCGGTCACGGTGACCGGGAACCCGTCGGATTCTCCGAAGGTGGTCGTTGGTGCCGTCTCCGTCGTCGTGGTGGTATCGGGCGTCTCCGTCGCGGTGACTTCGTCGGCACCCGATGTGGTGGTGGCACCACCACCATCACCGACGGGGCTGCAGGCCACGAGTGCCAGCAGCACGGCAAGGAGCAGGAGACTCCTCTTCATAAAAGAACATCCTCCGTAGTGGAGGATGAAGTGGTGGTGTGGCTTTCCCTGAGCCGCACGGTTCCGCCTTCATCCGAGACTTTCACGTGGCCCCGGATCGCAGGCGACCTGGCTCGGATCTGATCGCGGAAGCGGGCAGACCTTCACAGTTGCGGGACAGCGCCGGATTCCAACCGGCTTCGCTGCACCCGAGGCATCCACCTATTGCGGTGGACACTCCGAGCTTAGACGAACCCTCGGGCCCCGGACTCGAGTCCGGAGCCAAGGGTTCATGCGATCACGTCTATCCGATATCTTCCTCGTCGACTCCGAGGGTGACCGGGATTGTCTGTTCGACACCGTCGCGGAGCACGATCACATCGACGACCTCACCCGGCTGATGGGAGCGCACCTGAGCGACGAGGTCGGGGAATCCGAGGATAGGAACCCCGTCGAAACCGACGACCACATCTCCTTCGAGGATGCCCGCGGACTGTGCTGCGGAGCCAGGTACGACGACGGTGATGGTGGCCCCGGCCTGACCATCGCTGTTGACGTTGTCGGCCTGGACTCCGAGGAAGGCAGTCTCGATCGGCTCCCCAGAGATGAGTCCGTCGGCATAGGTCACTGCGATGTCCGATGGCACCGCGAATCCGACTCCGTCATTGGCGCCCGACTCACTGAAGATCGAGACGTTGATCCCGACCACCTGGCCGTCACGATCGACGAGAGCGCCACCCGAGTTGCCCGGATTGATCGCGGCGTCGGTCTGCACCATCGACGTGCATGTGTCTGCCGAACAGTTCGTCTGATCGATGGCAGAGATGATCCCGGCGGTCACGGTCGACTCGAGGCCCCAGGGGCTGCCTACCGCGATCGCGGTCTGACCCACCCTGGGCTTGGCGGTGTTGAAGGTCGCGGCGGGAAGCCCGGTCTTGTCGACTTCGATCACGGCGATGTCGACCTGAGGAGCACGCCCGATGACGGTTCCGCTCACCTGCTCTCCGTTGGCGAACCGGATCCGGACCGAGTCGGAACCTTCGACCACGTGGGCTGCGGTGATGATCAAACCGTCGCTGTCGTAGATGACACCCGAACCAAGACCGCCCGCGGTGTCGATATGGACCACGGAAGGGAGAATGGTTTCGGCAGCATCGGCGATCGGCTCGCCTCCTGGCGCATAGGTGGGGGCAACGACGTT
Source organism: Acidimicrobiia bacterium (assembly GCA_035762545.1). Lineage (GTDB taxonomy): Bacteria > Actinomycetota > Acidimicrobiia > Spongiisociales > ZC4RG35 > JANQRA01. The sequence goes on along the minus strand of DASTOM010000011.1, from coordinate 75,065 downwards.
GATGTCCTCCGGAGCAGCCACGGTCGTGGTGGTCTCCCCGGCGGAAACGGACTCCGTCCCGGAGCCCTTGGGGTAGAGCCACATGATGCCGGCCACGACCAGGGCGACGGCTCCGAAGAAGAGGAAACCGGATAGCCACCCCGAGGAGCGTCGCGGCTCAGGGACCTGTTGATGTTCTGTCAATTCTGACCTCCTGAGGCCAACTTACGCCCTGATCGTTAAGTGGCCCCTAAACCAACTATGAAGTAACGGTAAAGGGAGACTCGCCCGGCGGAGGCTCCCCCTCGGCGTCCTTGGGGATCCAGACCACCATGGTGGTGCCTCTGCCCTCACTACCGGCAAACGACGCCAGGCTTCCGCCATGGCCCTCGGCGATCTGGGTGACGATCGACAGCCCGAGCCCGACCCGATCGCCGGGTTCAGCTGGTAGGCCCGGTCCGGAGTCGGCAACACCCAACCACGCCCAACCGTCGAGTTGGCCCGACCCCACCACCACTTCGCTTCCAGGGGGCGCCGCCCGGATCGCGTTCTCGACCAGGTTGGACAGGGCCCGGTCGAGGGCAGTCTCGACACCGAGGACCACCACCCCTTCACCGTGGCCCGACAGAGTCACGGACTTCCCCGCCGACACCGGTGCGAAGTCGGCGATCTTCGCCGCCACCAGATCGCCGAGGTCGACAATGACAGACTCCGCCTTGCCGGTCTGGAGTCGGGCGGTGGCGAGAAGCCCCTGAATCATCTCCGACATGCGCTCGGCGTTGCGTCTGATCACGCTCCCGGCTTGCCGCCAGTCGTCGACGTCGGCCTCGGGGTCGTCCGCCACCAGCTCCACGTTCGATCTGATCACGGTGAGGGGTGTCCGCAGATCGTGACTCGTGTCGGCGAGAAACTGACGCTGACTGGAGAAGGCGGTGTCGAGGCGCTCGAGCATCTCGTCGAAGGTGTCGGCGAGACGCTTGAGCTCGTCATCCGGACCGTCCAAGGCGATACGACGACTCAGGTCGGAGGCCTGGATCTCTCGTGCGACATCGGTGATCTCGTTCACCGGCTTGAGCACCCGGCCGCTCATCACCCAGCCGACGATGAGGCTGAGGAGGAAGAGGAGCCCGACGGCGATGATGGTGAAACGGGCGACCTCGTTGAGGACGATCTCGTTGTAGATCGCCTCGATGGCGTGGACTTCGACCTCCTCGTAGTGAGGGAGGAAGACGACCTGACCTGTCTCGAGGACCACCCGTCGACCGGTCCACAGCTCGGCCATCATCGTCTGAGTACGGAGCCCACGCTGCACCGCCAGGTAGACCAAACCGAGCAGGGCACCGCCCAATCCGAACACCACCGCTGAGTACTGCACGGAGAGCCGGAACCTGATCGACTGCCAGCTCGGCATCAGTCGTCGTCCAGTCGATAGCCGCGACCGGCCACCGTTGTGATCAGCGGTGGGTCCCCGAGCTTCTTGCGCAGGTTGCTGACAGTCACCCGCACGACGTTGGTGAGCGGATCGGTCATCTCGTCCCAAACGTGCTCGAGAAGCTGCTCCTGGCTCATGACGATGCCGGGGTTGGCCATGAAATAGTGGAGAAGGGCGAACTCCTTCGCCGTCAGGTCGAGACGATCGCCGGCACGGGTGGCGACGAAGCGGGCGGCATCCAACTGCAGGGGACCAACACGGATCACTGGATCGCTCTCGGTGTCCCGCCGGATCAGGGCGCGGACTCTCGCGGAGAGCTCGGCAAACGCGAACGGTTTGACCAGATAGTCGTCGGCTCCCGAATCGAGCCCGGCTACACGGTCCTCCACATCGTCGCGAGCGGTGAGCATCAGGATCTTCGGCCTGTCACCCTCCAGGGTGGGAAGATCTCCGGAGATCAGGTCACGACACATCTGAAGGCCGGATCCGTCGGGGAGGTTCCAGTCGAGAACGACCAGATCGTAACCGGCCGACCGCAGCTTGACGTCGGCCTCTGAGACACGGTTGGCGACATCCACCGCGTGGCCGTCGCGGCGCAGACCCCTCGCGATCACGTCGGCGAGGTCGGGTTCGTCTTCAACAACCAACAAACGCATGCCACTCCACGATAAGGCCCGGCACCTAACTGGCGAATAAACCACGGAATTCGAGGTCCTCAGGCAAGTATGGACTTCCGACCCATATCGGAACAGCAACCTTTTGCCGAATCTGTGAGTCGGAGATAATGCGATGGTCGTGACGTTCATCACCCAAGACCGGGACGGGTTTCACACCTACACCGGACATGTCGTATGCCGGGGGCCGACGACGATCGTCGTCCTCCTCACCGAACCCTTCAGTCTCGCCGGCCGATCGGTGCAGTTCCCGATTGCCGACGTGGTGGAGGAAAAGGTTGTTTCTGTCTAGAGACCGGCCAAGGTCAGGAATAGTCTGCCCCCATGTTTGATGCGTCGACCCTGGAAGCGTTTGCCATCGTCGGCGGGGTGGGGGCTCTAGCCGGTCTGATCGGCGGATTCATCGGTTCTGCGGACAATCTCTTCGCCACACTGCTCATGGGGATCATCGGCGGCATCGCTCTGTCGGCCATATTTCGAGTCTTTGGTGTCCCTTCGTTCTACGGGGTCGGCGCCGAGGACTTCTCCCTGGTCTGGGCGGCCGTCGGCGGTCTGGTCCTCGGCTACGTCGTCGGTCACGCCAACGTCTGACCGCACTCCAGCGAACCCGGGGTTGGTGAGCCCATATACGGGCGAAATCCGCTCATCTATGAGATTCCGCGTGTTGAAGATCATCGTGTGGTCGGTCTTGGCAGCCGGCTGCACAGGTGCCACAACCACGTCGACGTCCATCCCGCGGTCGCCCATCTCGACAACTCCGGCTGTAACCACGACGATGATCCAGCTCTCGACCACCACCACGGTGCCCACGACCACCACGACGACAGCGCCCGAGCCCGAGTTCGCCGCCGTTATATCTGATGTCACCGCCGAGCGCCTCGCCCACAGCTGGACCGAAGACTGCCCCGCCGCCCTCGACGATCTGGTGTGGGTCGACCTCAACCACTGGGGGTTCGACGGCGGGGTTCACGATGGATCGATCGTGGTTGCACGCTCCGAGGGGGAGAACGTGGTGAACATCTTCCGTCGGCTCTTCGAGATCGGCTACCCGATCGAGAGCGTCCTCCCGATCGGGGACCTTCCGGTGGGGATCGAGGACGACGACCCCGACTACAACAACACCTCGGGGCTGCACTGTCGCCGGGCGACTGGCTCGACGCGTTGGTCGGAGCATGCAAAGGGTCTCGCCATCGACATCAACCCGTTCCAGAATCCCTTCATCACCTCCAGCATCCTCTGGCCGGCCAATTCCGAGCGCTATCTCGACCGTTCCCTCGGCGAGCCCGGCATGATCGTCGCCGGCGACGATGTCGTCGCCGCATTCGAGGAGAACGGTTGGCTGTGGGGCGGCTACTGGGACTCGATCAAGGACTACCAGCACTTCTCTGTCAGCGGTCGCTGATCAACCCCGGGCCGTGATGGGCGTAGTTGAGCTGATTCTGCCCGGATATGGGCTGACGAACCCCGGGTTCGCTGTTGGGGGTGCTATCCGACGGCGCCGGCTGCGGCCATGTTGAGCTCGATGAGGCGGTTCATCTCCACGGCGTACTCCATCGGGAGTTCCTTGATGATCGGCTCGATGAAGCCGGCCACGATCATGGAAGTCGCCTGGTCCTCGGTCAACCCTCGTGACATGAGATAGAACAACTGGTCCTCGCCGACCTTGGAGACGGTCGCTTCGTGGCCGATCTCAGCGTCGTTCTCCTCGATCTCCATGTACGGATAGGTGTCGGAGCGGCTGTTCTCATCGAGGATGAGGGCGTCGCAGCGAACGAAGCTCTTGGCGTTCTCGGCACCCTCTTCGACACGGACCAGACCGCGGTAACCGGACCGACCGCCACCCTTGGCGATCGACTTGGAGACGATCGTCGACGTCGTGTCGGGGGCGACGTGGACCATCTTGGCTCCGGCGTCCTGGTGCTGGCCCTCACCGGCGAAGGCGATCGAAAGGACCTCCCCGTGGGCGCCGGGTTCCATCAGCCACACGGCCGGGTACTTCATGGTCAGCCTCGATCCGAGGTTGCCGTCGACCCACTCCATGGTGGCGTTGCGATAGGCGGCGGCCCGTTTGGTGACCAGGTTGAACACGTTGTTCGACCAGTTCTGGATGGTGGTGTAGCGACAGCGGCCACCTTCCTTGACGATGATCTCCACGACCGCCGAGTGCAACGAGTCGGTGGTGTATGTCGGCGCCGAGCAACCCTCGACGTAGTGAACGTATGCACCCTCGTCGACGATGATCAACGTGCGCTCGAACTGGCCCATGTTCTCGGAGTTGATCCGGAAGTAGGCCTGGAGGGGCTGATCGACGTGCACACCCGGCGGGACGTAGATGAACGACCCACCGGACCAGACCGCCGAATTGAGGGCGGCGAACTTGTTGTCGTTGGGTGGGATGACGGTCCCGAAGTGCTCTTTGACGATGTCGGGGTACTCGCGCAGCGCAGTGTCCATGTCGGTGAAGAGGACTCCGAGCTTTTCGAGATCCTCACGATTCCGGTGGTACACCACCTCTGACTCGTACTGAGCGGTCACCCCGGCCAGGTACTTGCGCTCGGCCTCGGGGATGCCCAACTTCTCGTAGGTCTCCTTGATGGACTCGGGCACCATGTCCCAGTCCTTTTGCTGCTCACCCTCGGGCTTGACGTAGTAGTAGATGTCGTCGAAGTCGATGGTGTCGAGCGCGCCACCCCCTCCCCACTTGGGGATCGGCTTGCGCAGGAAGCGCTGGTAGGCCTTGAGACGGAAGTCCAGCATCCACTCGGGCTCCCGCTTCATAGCCGACATGTCGCGAATGACCTGCTCATCGAGCCCCTTACGGGGTTCGAAGGCAAGGGCGACCTCGTCGCGCCATCCGAGCTGGTAGCCGCCTAGATCGATATCAACTGTTGCCACTTGGCAATCACCTCAAAGCTGTGCGTGTCGGTGCTTCATCCAAATCAACAAGTCAAAGGACCGTTGAATTTCCACTATCCGTATAGGGAAATTGTAGGAGGACCCGCCGGGTCGGCCAAACTTCGAACGTCAACGCCGTCTGGCGACGATCCGGACTATCGGCCAGGTGACGAAATCGAGCAGATCCGACAGCTCGACCAGCATCTTCCGGATCACGCCCGGCCTCTCATATTGCGGGATCGGAGCGGACAGATGCTCTCGTTTCACGGCCATGACTCTCCTACCCAACTCCGCCAGCTCGTCCTCCGCCATGCCCTCAGTCAGATTGGGGAAGGTGAAGGGCTCGGGATGGTCGGCGGTGTCGATGTCGAACCCCCGACTCTGCAGTGTCGTTACCAGCATCGGGACTTTGAGCCCGAAGCCAGACTCGCCCGACGGGCCTTCGCGTGGTGGGAGACCCAGATACCTGACCAGGGCGGCCCGGCCGGAATCGGTCCCGGCGAGCATCGCGTCGACCTCCGGTGGCGGGCCCGAAGCCGGGACGTCTTCGAATGGGATGAACTCATGAAACGCCAGCACCAGCCGGCCCCCGGGTCGGAGGATCCTGGCGAACTCCTCAGACAAGGTGTCCGGATCGGCGGCATCGCCCTCCCAGGTCGGGAACTGGAACACCATCCGAGCCGTGGCCAGGTCGAACGCAGCCGGGGCGAACGCATCTCCCAATTGACCAGCAGCGATTCCACCCCGCCAATCGATGTCGTCAGATGCGGGCACCTCGGTCTCAGGCAGAGTCGCCACCACCGAACGCGCACCCGAATCGAGGAGATACCTCGAGAGGTCCCCGAGCCCGGCCGAGAAGTCGATGGCGTCGGTCCCGTGGGCCATCTGGGGGGGAACGAAATCCTCCAACAGGTAGTAGACGAGGTTGCGCATGAGATGCCACGCCCTCGCAGTCTCCCAACTCACGTCTCTGGTCTCTCCGTTCTCGCCCTGAAGTAAGTTCCAATGATGCCAGTCATAGTCGTGGGAGCTGACACACCCGAAGGTGCGGTGATCATCGATCGGCTCTACTCCCCCGACCGCGAGGTGCGGGTCTTCGTGACCGACGAATCGACGGGGCTCGAACTGAAGAAACGCGGCTTCAAGGTGGCCATTGGGGACGTGTCGGACGAGAGCCATGTCGAAGCCGCATCGACCCGCTGCTTCTCCGCCGTTCTGATCGGGAGAGCCGCCGACGACGACCGGCTCCGCTCATTCGCCGACAACGCCGATCAGGTACTGCGCAGTTGGGCAAATGCGGTGACCAACTCGAAGGTCCGGCGAGTGATCTGGGTCACGTCTCGACCACAGCCCGAGGTGGGTGCCTCCGAGGTCGCGCAGGTGGATCCGGGTGATCCGGACCTCGCCGAGAAGGTCTACTCGCTCGACGAGGCCGCCATCCTCGGTTAGCTACTCGACCTGGATGTCGCCCAGACGCGCCCTCGCGGCATCGGCAACCATCGTCACAAGTCTCTCCTCGTGATCACGGTCCCGTTCGTAAGCCTCCAGGAGTATGTCGTGCGGGTTGATCGCCCGATCGTCCTTTCGCAGTTCGAAGTGGGTGTGCGGTGTGGTGGACTCGGCGTTCCCTGAGTCGCCAACCCATCCGATCAACTGGCCCTTTTCGACTTCGATGCCGACTCCAACGCCCGGGGCGATGGTGAGGGTCCAAGGAGCGTCACCGTCGTCGGTGCCCGGGTTGTCGTTGTTGAGGTGGACGTAGTGACTGGTCCACCCGTCCACGTGCTCGATGCGAATGTTGCGACCGGACAGTCTGCTGGTGCCTATGTGGATGACGATCCCGTCGGCAACGGCGTAGATCTCGGTCATACGTGGAGCCAGCAGGTCGTTTCCCTTGTGACGGCGTCCTCCCGACCGGTAGTCCCCGAAGGTGGATCCGAACTCTGTCTTCGACGTCTCCTGGGGGAACGCCAACTCGAAGGGCGGGGACGTCTCGGCCCTGGCTGGCAAGGAAGGTGGGACTGCCGCCGCGACGAGAACGGCGAGGACGAACGCAAACACGCGGGCATGGACTCGGGAATACAAGGAAACTCCTCTGTCATATCGGGGATTGGGGCGGACCTGGCAGTCGCCCCAGATGGCGAGTTCCGGGAAGGCTACGGAAGTGCTCGCGGTATGCAAACCACCGATTGCGGGAGTTGCTTGTCAGACGGCCCGAGGAGGTTGCGGCCGGGCTCTCACCGTGAACCTGATCCGTGACACCGGCTCGTCGTCGACTGAGATGACGAACGAGTAGGGGCCATCGTGCTCGAAACGGAGGTTGTTGAAGGTGAAAGACCGGATGAGACCGAAGTCGGTGGTGTTCGCGGCCAGTGGTGGCTCGTCGGGAAGTTTGATCACGTGGCCCAGTGGGCGGGGCAGAATCGGCTTCCCATCGGCGTCCTGGAGTTCGACCGAGAGCTTGAGCGAGCTCGACTTCCACGAGACCGGGACCCGGAGTCGCAATCCGATGGCGAGCGATGGATGTCGCGCCGGAAAGCTGCTGACCCACAACGTGTCCCAGCCGCCGCCGAGGACGAAGAGCTTTCCCCGAACGGCCTGAACCGAATCAGCGAGCAGTGCCACATCGACACTGGGGCCGACCCCGTCGGGTGGAGTGTCCAACACGTGACCGACACTAGGCCGTTGCAGATTGAGTTCAGTCCTGCCACCACCGGTATCGTTCGTCGCCGGAGGATCATGACCACACCAATGAATATCGCCCCAGCCGAGGGGAAGCTCGGCGTTCTCACCCCGGGCATGGGAGCAGTTGCCACCACCTTCGCAGCCGGCGTGCTCGCCGCCAGGAAGGGCTACGCCCTCCCCACCGGATCACTGACCCAGCTTTCTCACATCCGGCTCGGCAAGAGGGACGGCGGCCGCAATCCCCTGATCAAGGACTTCGTTCCCCTGGCCAGCTTGGACGATCTCGAGTTCGGCGGCTGGGACCCCTATTCCGACGACGCCTACGCCGCGGCGATGAAGGCAGGCGTCCTCGACGCCAGGGAGATCGAGGGGATCGGCGAAGAACTGCGGGCGATCAAACCGATGTCCGCCGTGTTCTCCCATCGTTGGGTCAAGAACCTGGAAGAGGTCGACCACGTGAAGCCCGAGGCCGGTCACATGGACCATGCCGAAGCCCTGATGGAGGACATCGACCGTTTTCGTGCCGAGAAACAGGTCGACCGTCTCGTCGCCGTTTGGTGCGGGTCGACCGAGGGCTACGAAGAGCCCTCGGAGGTGCATCTGGATCTAGACACCTTCGAGAAAGGCCTACGGAACAACGACGAGCACATCACCCCTTCCCAGATCTACGCCTATGCCTGTCTCAAGATGGGAGTTCCCTTCGCCAACGGAGCGCCCAACCTCACCGTCGACATCCCCGCCATGATCGAGTTGTCGACTCGAGAGGGCGTGCCGATCGCCGGCAAGGACTTCAAGACCGGCCAGACACTCATGAAGACCATGATCGCCCCCGGTCTGAAGGCCAGGATGCTGGGGATCAACGGCTGGTTCTCGACGAACATCCTGGGCAACAGGGACGGTGAGGTCCTCGACGATCCGGACAGCTTCCGCTCCAAGGAAGTGTCGAAGCTGGGCGTCCTCGAGCACATCCTCCAGCCCGACGTCTATCCCGACCTGTACGGCGACATCTATCACAAGGTGCGGATCAACTACTACCCGCCGAAGGGCGACGACAAAGAGGGTTGGGACCACATCGACATCTTCGGATGGCTCGGGTACCCGATGCAGATCAAGGTCGACTTCCTCTGCAAGGACTCGATCCTGGCCGCCCCGATCGTCCTCGACCTCGCCCTGTTCATGGACCTGGCGGCGCGGACCGGTAAGACAGGCATCCAGGAGTGGTTGAGCTTCTACTTCAAGAGCCCCCAGCACGCCGAGGGGATCTACCCCGAGAACGACCTGTTCATCCAGCTCACCAAGCTGAAGAACAATCTCCGCCACATGATGGGCGAAGACCTCATCACCCACCTCGGCACCGAGTACTACGACGAAGGCTGATGCTTTGCGCAACCCGGGGTTGCACAGCCCATATCCGGGACAGATCCGCTCAAGTACAGCCAATCTCCTGGAGCCTCCGTCGAAGATGAGCGGATTCGACCCATATCCGGGCTGAGGTACCCCGGGTTCGAGGTATACACCTACCCTGACGCCATGGACGAGTTCGAAGTGGCCGGTCACATCATCCCGGCCGCCGAGCTCGAGGAGACCTTCGACACCAGCGGAGGGCCCGGCGGACAGCACGCCAACCGCAACGAAACAGCGGTTCGACTCCGTTTTCATGTCGAGACGTCGTCACTGCCGGCAGAGGTCAAGAAGCGACTCGTCGACCGCATCGGGCCACGAATCGAAGTGGTGTCAGCACAATCCCGGTCGCAGTTCCGCAACCGGGCAATGGCGCGCCAACAGCTCAAAGAGAAGATCGAAGAGGCGTTGCGCGAAAAGCGACCACGCCGCTCCACGAAACCGACCAAGGCTTCGAAGAAGAAGCGTGTGGAGAAGAAGAGGACGCGAGGTGAGACCAAGCGCCTCCGTCAGACACCGCCACAAGAGGACTGATCTACGCTCTCGCGATGCCTATGACCCCGGAACGCTGGAGCTACATCGGCGACTACGCCGACGACGTGTTCGGTCGGTACGACGAGCATCTCGCCGGCTTGATGGATCGAGCGGTCGCGGCCGGCCTGCCGCCGATCGCGGTGTCCTCGGACGTGGGGAGACTCCTCAAGATCCTGGTTTCGATGACTCCGGGCAAGCTGGCCCTGGAGCTGGGAACCCTTGCCGGCTACTCGGGTATCTGGATCGCCCGGGGTCTCGCCGACGATGGCCGCCTCATCACCATCGAGTACAAAGACGAGCACGCCGACTTCGCCCAAGCCGAGTTCGAGACGGCGGGCGTCGCCGACAAGGTGGAGATCAGACGTGGCGCCGCCCTCGAGCTGCTTCCCGGGATCGCGGCAGAGTTCGGCAACGAGAGCCTCGACTTCGTCTTCATCGATGCGGTCAAGTCCGAGTACGTCGCCTACTTCGAGTTGATCCGACCGATGGTCAAGCGCGGCGGCATGCTCGTCGCCGACAACGTCTACGGGTCGGGCTCGGGTTGGATCGACCAGGGCTACGGCACGGACCAGTTCAACCGTCTCATCGCTGCCGACCCGGACTTCGAGGCAGTCGCCACCCCGATGCGTGAAGGGGTCCTGATCGCCCGGCGCTGTGGCTGACCGGCTCTGGAATAGGTGTTCGGACGGGACAGTTGGCATCTGAGTTGAGCAGTCAAACCGCAGCGCCTCAAGTCCACCTCGACAAGAGGGAACGCTGGCTCGTATTGCTCGCGATCGCAGCCAGCACGCTCCTGGCGACGATCGACGGCTCCATCGTCAACGTGGCCTTCCCCACCCTCGTGGACGAGTTGAACACATCCTTCAACGTGATCCAGTGGGTGGCACTGGCCTATCTGCTCACGATCGCCACCTTGACGATGAGCATGGGACGCCTCGGCGACGTCCTGGGCAAGAAACGCCTGTTCGTCACCGGGATCGTCGTCTTCGCCATCGGATCGGCGCTGTGCGGCCTCGCACCCGATGTCAGCTGGCTCATCGGCTTCCGGGTGCTGCAAGCGATCGGATCAGTGCTCATACTCGCTCTCGGGGCCGCGATTCTCGTCGAGGCGTTCCCGCCCACCGAGCGGGGTAAGGCGTTGGGCTGGATCGGAACGACCGTCTCTCTGGGCATCGTTAGCGGGCCGGTGATAGGTGGAGTCCTCATCTCCGCATTCGACTGGCGTGCGATCTTCTTCGTGAACATCCCCGTCGGCATCGTCGCCGCCTACATGGCGATCCGGCACGTGCCAAACACCCGGCCGTCGCAGGGCCAGAAGTTCGACATCGGTGGTGCGATCCTGATGAGCGTCGCCTTGTTCAGCCTGTCGCTCGCGCTGACGCTCGGTCAGGACCTCGGCTTCTCATCCACACCTGTGATCCTCGGCTTCGTGGTCTCCGCCATCGCCGCCATCGGCTTCGTGATCGTCGAACTGAGGGTGGACTCGCCAATGCTTGAACTCCGCCTGTTCAGAAACCCGATGCTCTCAGTGAGTGTCGCCACCGGGTTCCTCCTCTTCAGTTGCGTCTCGGCGACCTTCTTCCTGCTCCCGTTCTACCTGGAGGGCGTCCTCGGCTTCGAGGTCGGACAGGTCGGTCTGATGCTCGGGGTCGCTCCCCTCCTCATGGGAGTGATTTCCCCGATCTCAGGAACGCTCTCGGATCGATTCGGCGTTCGAAGGCTCACACTCATCGGCTTGGTGATCATCACCGCGGTGTACGCCGGCTTCACGACCCTCGACACCACGACCGGGGTCCTCCACTACCTGCTGCTGGCCGTGCCCCTGGGAATCGGGTTCGGCCTGTTCAACGCACCGAACAACAGCGCGATCATGGGGTCGGTGCCCCCTGAGTACATGGGAGTTGGAGGTGGTCTTCTGACGATCACTCGGCTCCTGGGTCAGATCACGGGAATAGCCGTGTTCGGCTCGCTCTGGGCGACGAGCGTTGCCGCCGCGGCCGGCGGGAACCTTCCGCCGGAAGGCGCTTCGGCGGCGTCCCCGGCGGCGCAGGTCGCAGGCCTCCACACCACGTTCCTCGTCGCCGCTGTCGTGCTGCTGGCGTCACTCGTCGTCGGTGCATGGGGGATGCGTCGGGAGCAAAAGGACCGAAGAGCCCTTTCAGTCGCCCTCGCTGAGAACTGAGCGGGCGACTGCCTGGCGGTCAGCCTTGCCGATCGCGCCTCGGGGGATCCGCTCCATGCGCTCGAGACGTTTCGGCACCATGTGCGCCGGCATCCGCTCGGCTGCCCACCTGAGCACGTTGGCCGCCTCGGCGCCCCCCTCGAACACGCCGACTACGACCTGACCCCACTCGTCGTCGTCAACACCCACCACGCAGGCGTCGACGACCCCCTCGTGCTCGCGCAGCACCGCCTCGACCTGCTCGGGGTTCACGTTCTCACCGCCGGTCACGATGACGGCATCGGCGCGGCCGATCACCCGCAATGCCCCATCGGCTTCGATCGCTCCGAGGTCGCTGGTGACGAACCACGGATCGGTGCGGTCGGGCTCGCCGACGTATCCGGGTGAGACCTGGTCGCCACGCACCGCGATGCGTCCGTCACCTTCGATTCGCAGCTCGATCCCGGGTAGAGGATGCGCCTCTCGCTCCAAGGGAGACCCGGGGCGAAGTGTCGCAACCTGACCGAAGGTCTCCGTCATCCCGTACGTGGGGAGAACGGGGAGCCCGATCGCAGCGGCGTCTTCGAGTAGACCATCTGGAATGGGGCCGCCCCCGACCAACACCGCACGGAGACCGTGGAATGGCCCCATACCCAGGAGTCGACGCAGCATCGTGGGTACGACCGAGACCATCGTCGCCCCGCCACGCATGGCCGCGGCGAATCGCTCGGCTTCGAACCCGGGCTGGAGAAGAACCGCTCCACCCGAATAGGCCTGACGAATGACGATGGAGAGCCCTCCGACGTGGTGGAGTGGCATGGCGAGGAGCCACACGTCTCCGGGGCCGTGTCCGAGATGCTCCACCGAGGCCCGGGCAGCAGCCTCGAGGTTGGATCGTGTCAGACGGACCCCCTTGGGTGGTCCTGACGTCCCGGAGGTGAAGACGACCAGGTCGGCCTGATACGGGGCGGTCGTCTCGGGGTCGGGGCCGACCACGGTCACTCCGCCGCTGGCGACCCCGGCGAGCACGTCGAAAACAGACGCAGGTGTGAGCGTTGGCATGCTCAGAAGGGGAGCAGTCGCCATTCTCCTCTCGACCTCGGCCCTTGCGTCCCGGTACGACCAAGTCCGACCCTCCCAGATGAGGAACGGTCGGTTGGGGTCAGCGCGACGGAACCATTCGATCACAGTCCGATTCTGGCCCTTATCCTCTCGGTTCGTGGTTTCTCAGATATTCGACCCTTCGGCGTGGGACGAGGTCCCCAGCTTCGACTTCACCGACATCACCTATCACCGGGCAAAGGGCGCAGGTGTGGTCCGGGTCGCCTTCGACCGCCCCGAGGTTCGCAATGCCTTCCGACCCCACACGGTGGACGAGCTGTACACGGCGCTGGACCACGCCCGCCAATCGTCCGACGTGGGGTGCGTGTTGCTCACCGGGAACGGTCCATCGCCCAAGGACGGTGGTTGGGCTTTCTGCTCCGGAGGTGACCAGCGCATCCGGGGCAAGGACGGATACAAGTACGCCGAGGGCACCGAGATCGACCCGGGGAGGACAGGGCGCCTTCACATCCTCGAAGTGCAACGTCTGATCAGGTTCATGCCCAAGGTCGTGATCTGCGTCGTCCCCGGCTGGGCGGTAGGCGGTGGCCACAGCCTCCATGTCGTCTGCGACATGACACTCGCCTCCGAAGAGCACGCCGTCTTCAAACAGACCGATGCCGATGTCGCCTCCTACGACGCCGGGTACGGATCTGCCTACCTCGCCCGCCAGGTCGGCCAGAAGCGAGCAAGGGAGATCTTCTTCCTGGGACGCGAATACCGGGCGCAGGAGGCGCATGAGATGGGAATGGTGAACGCCGTGGTCCCTCATGCCGACCTGGAGAAGGTGGCTTTGGAGTGGGGCAAGGAGGTGACCGCCAAGAGCCCCATGGCCCAGCGCATGCTGAAGTTCGCCTTCAACATGATCGACGACGGACTGGTCGGTCAGCAGATCTTTGCCGGCGAGGCCACACGTCTGGGCTACATGACCGACGAGGCCCAGGAGGGTCGGGACTCGTTCCTCGAAAAGCGCGACGCCGATTTCGGTGAATTCCCCTGGCACTATTAGTGCGCGATCGACCGAGACAGCCAACGCACCTATGAGCCGATACCAGGCATGGAAGACAGCGGCGCGGGTTCACACCCTCCCTGCGGCCATCGTTCCGGTGCTGGTGGGATCGGGCCTCGCCTATGGCGAGGGCGTGTTCCGTTGGGATGCCTTCCTCTGGGCCCTGCTCGGAGCGCTGGCCATCCAGGTGGCGGCCAACTTCGCCAATGACGCCTCGGACGCGAAGAGGGGCGCGGACACTGCCAAGCGGTTGGGGCCCCCACGGATGGTCGCTTCCGGTGTAATCACCGCTCCGCAGATGTGGACGGCTACCTGGCTGACTATCGGTGTCGCGGTGGTGGCTGGTATCGCCCTAACCGTCATTGCCGGGTGGGTAGTCCTCCTCATCGGGGGATCCTCGGTGATTGCGATGCTCGGATATGTCGGGGGTCCCGCCCCTTACGGGTACCGGGGGCTCGGGGAGGTGTTCGTGTTCGTGTTCTTCGGCCTCGTGGCCACTGTCGGCTCCCGGTACGTCCATGACATGGAGGCTCCCCTGGCCGCGTGGCTCCTGGCCATCCCGGTCGGATTCCTCGTGACCGCCATCCTCGTGGTCAACAACTACCGGGACATCGACACCGATCGTGACGCCAGAAAGCGGACACTCGCCGTCATCATCGGTCGCGCGAAAACCCGCCTCTTCTTCTCGATCCTCGTGTTCGGAGCCTTCTTGGCGGTTGCGTTGTTCGGAGCCGCCGGTTGGACGCCGCTCTCCACTTTGTTCGCCTGCTTCCTGGTCCCCCTGGCGATGGTTCCGGTGCGCATCGTCTATGCCCGAACCGACGGGCCTGCTCTGATACGCGCCCTGAAGGCCACCGCTCGCCTGCACCTCTGGGTCGGCGTGGTGCTCGCCTCTGCGGTCGCTTTCGCACCCTGAAACCGGACCGACACCGGCCGACGTCTAACCCCCCATGAGGAAAATCATCGCAATCGGCGCCGTGGCGCTGGCCATGACCGCCTGTCTCGGATCAGACTTCGCCGACAGTGTGGAAGGCTCGTGGCAGCTGGTCTCGGGGACCGTGGACGGTGTGGAAGTGCCCGTCATCGATACGCACCCCATCACCATCGTCTTCGAAGGTGACCAAGTGAGCGGGGTCGCCGCCTGCAACAGCTACTCCGGCTCCTACAGCCTCGACGGGTCGTCCATCGAGTTCGGGGACATCGCTATGACCGAGATGGCCTGTGTCGATCCCCCTGGGGTCATGGAAGCGGAGGCGGCGTTCGCCGCGGGGTTGATCGGGGTCGACACTGTCACGATCGACGATGGTCTGGCCCTGAGCGGACCGAGCGTCGAGCTCGTGTTCGAATCGACGAGCTGACCCAAGGCCCAGACAGTCGACCTCGACTGCGCTGCACAGATCGCCGTGACTGTCGACGAATGCAGCACAGAGAAGAGCGTTCCCGGTCTCGTCTCGACTGCGCTGCACAGGGTTCTCAGGAGACAGACTCCAGGTCCGTCGAGGCACAACGGACCCGCTTCCTAGCCGACTGCCTCCATCAGGCGCCGAACACGGTCGGCGACGAGGTCCGGTCGCTCCATCGGGAGAAAGTGCCCTGCGTCATCGACGATCTCCAGTCCGACCCCGCCGAGCTGGGCAGCCTGCGCACGGGCGAACTCGGGTCTGATCGTCTCTGAGAGTCGGCCGCTCATCAGCAGCACCGGGACCTCGATCTCACCGGCGCGCTCCCAGGTGCGGTGGGCACCGGAACCGCGATAGATCTCGGCTTCGACCTCGGGATCGCAGGCGAGATTCACCGGGCCGTCGCCGGTCAGTCCGCATTCGATGTAGCCGGCGAAGGCGTCCTCGTCCCAGCCCACGAAGGCGCCGCGCCCCCGGAAGCTCTCCGCGGCTTCCCGGCGCGACTCGAACTCTCGTCGCCGTCGCAAGGCGGTCTGCGACATGGCGTTGTCCACTTTCTCGTAGGGACCGGAGAACATGACCGGCTCCACGAGAACCAGTGCACGGAAGCGGGATGGATCGGCGATCTGGGCCATGACCAGGGCGGCGGCGCCCATTGAGTGCCCGACGCCCACGCCACCAGGCTCTGTGACCTCGAGCACGTACTCCCCGAAGGTCTCCCATCCGAAGGGTGGGGTCAGGTTCGGCCCGTTGCCATGCCCTGGTTGATCCCAAGCAACGGTCTCGACGTCTCCGAGTCGGTTCATTACCGGCCTCCACACCGCACCACAGAAGCTGGTGGCATGGCTCAGGTAGACCGTCATCGGAGCGACACTGTAATTTGCAATATCGGCCGATCTTTTCGGACCATGACCTCGTCGGGCCCAGAGATGCCTTAGTAACTTTGGTTTTAGCTCCAGGGAGACCGTTCTTGCCACACCTGTACGACTTCGCCCAGGCCGACGTTTACGACCGGGACCTACTCGGCGGCAAAGGGGCCGGTCTCGCCGAGATGACGGCGTTGGGACTCCCCGTCCCGCCGGGATTCACGATCACCACCGAGGTGTGCCGGACCGCGATGGCCTCGGGTGAGCTGCCCCACGACCTCTGGGATGAAGTCGATGCCGCGATCGGACGACTCGAAGCCGGCACAGGGAGGTCATTCGGTTCGGGTCCGGTGCCCATCCTGCTGTCGGTGCGGTCCGGTGCCCGTGTCTCGATGCCGGGGATGATGGACACCATCCTCAACATCGGGATCAACGACGATGTCGTCGAAGCTCTTGCCGAATGGTCGGGCGACAGCCATTTCGCCTGGGATGCCTACCGCCGCTTCATCCAGATGTATGCCGACGTGGTCCTGGACATTCCGTCTCACCATTTCCAGGAGGTGCTCACCAATCTCCGACACGAGCGGGGTGTGGCCGACGACTCCCAACTGAAGGCGAAGGACCTCGAACGCGCTACCCGGATGTTCCAGGCGATCGTCGAAGACCACCGACCGGGCGAGCTTCCCTCCGACCCACGAGAGCAACTCCGCGGTGCCATCGCGGCGGTCTTCGCCTCGTGGAGCAACCAGCGGGCCATCGACTACCGACGAATCCACGCCATCCCCGACGAGACGGGGACCGCGGCGACGGTCCAGATGATGGTCTTCGGAGACCTCGGCGAGGATTCGGGCACCGGCGTGTGTTTCACGAGGGACCCATCGACCGGGGCCAAGAACGCATACGGCGACTACCTGCCGAGGGCCCAAGGCGAGGACGTCGTGGCCGGGATCCGCAACACGCTCTCACTCGACGAACTCGCCGAGCTTCACCCCCGGTGTCACGACGAACTGATTTCGATCATGGACGGGCTCGAGCTCCATTACCGCGACATGTGCGACATCGAGTTCACGATCGAGAAAGACACCCTCTACATACTCCAGGCACGTGTCGGCAAACGGACTGCAGAGGCGGCGGTCCGCCTCGCAGTCGCCATGGCAGCCGAAGGGCTCATCGACCACCCCACCGCGGTGACCAGGGTCGAACCGGCATCGCTGGAGCAGCTACACAGGCCTCACATCGACCCCAGGACCGCTCCGAAACCAATCTCGTCGGGGGTCGCCGCCTCTCCCGGGGCCGCTTCCGGAAAGGTCGTCTTCACCTCGGCGCGGGCGGTCGAGATGGCCAAAGCCGGAGAGTCGGCGATCCTCGTCCGACCGGAGACCACCCCTGAGGACATAAACGGGATGGCCGCCGCCACCGGCATCCTCACCAGCCAGGGTGGCAAGACGTCCCACGCTGCCGTTGTAGCCAGGGGGATGGGGAAGCCAGCGGTCACCGGGGCCGCCGCCATCATCGTCGACGTCGATGCCCGTCTCGCCACCGCAGCGGGACGAGAGATCAGGGAAGGTGACGTGATCACCATCGACGGGACGACGGGATCGGTCTACACCGAAACCGTGTCCCTCATCGACCCCGAGGAGCTGCCCGAGCTCGCCGAACTCCTGACATGGGCCGACGAGATACGGACGATGGGTGTTCGAGCAAACGCCGACACCGCGGAGGACGCGGCCAAGGCCCGAAGCAGGGGGGCGGCAGGGATCGGTCTCGCCCGCACCGAGCACATGTTCATGGGTGACCGTCTCGAGGTCGTCCAGAAGATCATCCTCTCGACGTCTCCGGAAGAACGCACCGCTGCCCTCGATGACCTGGAGCGACTCCAGGTCGATGACTTCGAGGGTCTGCTGGAAGCGATGGACGGTCTCCCTGTGGTGGTGCGGCTTCTCGACCCGCCCCTGCACGAGTTCCTCCCGAGCCGGCTCGAACTGGAACGGGAAGCCCTGAGAAGGGTCAGAGCGGGCCGTCCGACCGAAGATCTCCACGCCATGTCCGAACAGGTGGCGCGCTGGGAGGAAGACAACCCGATGCTCGGTCTCCGTGGCGTCAGGCTCGGCTTGATGCTCGACCAGCTCTACCGGATGCAGGCGCGGGCTGCGGTCAGCGCGTACCGGCGCCGCCTGGACGCCGGAGGCGACCCCCATCTCGAGATCATGGTGCCGCTCGTCTCCGCCGCGGAGGAGCTGAGGAGGATGCGTCAGGTCATCGAGGAGGAGATCGGCGGAAATCACCCGATCCCGGTTGGCACGATGATCGAGCTTCCCCGAGCCGCCCTCACTGCCGGTGAGATCGCCACCGTCGCCGACTTCTTCTCGTTCGGAACCAATGATCTCACTCAGATGACCTACGGGTTGAGCCGTGACGACGCCGAGGGCCTGTTCCTCCGCGACTACTTGGAGAGGGGGATTCTCGACTCCGACCCCTTCCAGACTCTGGATCGAGGCGGTGTGGGCCGACTGATCGAGGTGGCGTGCCGTGAGGGCCGGGCTGCCAACCCGGACCTGACGCTTGGTCTCTGCGGTGAGCATGGCGGCGACCCGGCCTCGATCCGCTTCGTCCATGAACTCGGCCTCGACTACGTGTCGTGCAGCCCGCCCCGGATCGAAGGTGCGCGACTCGCGGCCGCGCAGGCCGAACTAGGCGAGTAACCGGTCGATCTCCCCGGCCAGGTCGTCGACACCCTCGCCTGTCGTGGCGGTGGTGACGAGCACTCTCACACCGTGGGTGTCGGCCACTTCCAGTAGAGCCCTCTTCACCTCGCCGACGCCGGGCCGGTCGCCTTTGTTGACCACGAACAGGTCGGCGACCTCGACGATGCCGGCCTTGTCGGCCTGGATCTGGTCGCCCCATGAGGGACCAACGACGAGAACGACTACTTGGGCGAGCGACATCACCTCGACCTCGGACTGCCCGACACCGACGGTCTCCACGATCACGCGGTCGAATCCGGCCATGTTCATCAGGCTGAGTGCGCCTGACGACGCCACGGAGAGGCCGCCGAGATGACCGCGGGTGGCCATGGAACGGACGAACACGCCTTCGTCGTCGATGTGACCCTGCATCCGAATGCGATCCCCGAGGAGGGCGCCACCGGTGACGGGACTGGAGGGGTCGACGGCGAGGACGGCGACTGTCTCTCCGGCAGTTCGATAGCGGGAGATCAGGGCGTTGATCAGGGTCGACTTCCCCGCCCCCGGCGGGCCGGTCATGCCAATCACGCCACTGGGTGAGTCAAGGTCGAGCGAACCGGGTTCTCTTTCGACCAGGGAGACAGCCCGGGCCAATGCTTTCAAGTCACCGGAGCTCACGTCATCGAGGAGGGAATCGCTCATCGACCGGTGAGCCTAAGTGGGGACTACAGGGTGGGGAGGGAGATCCCTACGCCGCTGGTTGCCTCTTCGAGGGTTCCCGGGGCATCGGCGGATGCCACGACCTGACGCACACCAGGGACCCGGTCCTTGAGGATCCTCTCTATACCGGCTTTCAGAGTCATCATCGACAACGGGCAACCGCCACAGGCGCCTACCATCTGGAGGCTGACCACACCGTCTTCGGCTCCGAGCAGCACCAAGTCTCCCCCATCGGCCTGCACGGCCGGGCGAATGTATTCGAGTGCCTCGTTGAGCTTCTCGGTGTCGATGGGACCCTCCGCCACGGCGGCGGGGGCGATCGAAACCGGCGTAGATTCAGTCATTCTCTGTTTCGAACCTGGATGGGTGACCTGTTGTTCCCGATTCTAGGTGCCTCACGTTCGCTCGATCGAAGCGCCGAGACCGGCCAGTCTCCCTACGAAATCCTCATAGCCACGGTCGATGTGGGAGGGATCGCTGACCTCGGTGGTTCCTTCGGCGGCGAGACCGGCGAGCACCAGGGCCGCACCGGCTCTGATGTCGGGTGCGAGCACCGGACACCCCGAGAGCCGATCCACCCCGCGAATTATGGCGTGTTGGGCTTCGATCGAGATGTCTGCACCCATGCGGGCAAGTTCACCCACATACCGGTAGCGGGCGTCGTAGAGGTTCTCTGTGATCACCGACGTGCCGGTGGCCACGGCGAGCAGGGCCACCATCTGAGGCTGCATGTCGGTGTGGAACCCCGGATACGGCAGGGTGGCGAAGTCGATCGCGTTGGGACGCTCCGGTCCCGCCACCCGTAACCATCCGTCTCCGCGCTCGACAGAACAGCCCGCAGCCTCGAGCTTGGTGAGCTCCA
Organism: Acidimicrobiia bacterium; assembly: GCA_035762545.1. GTDB lineage: Bacteria > Actinomycetota > Acidimicrobiia > Spongiisociales > ZC4RG35 > JANQRA01. Next base: position 54,662 of record DASTOM010000011.1, on the reverse strand, counting down.
TGCGGAGGTGCTCCGGACGACAGCCGGTGACGGTGACGTCACCCCCGGTGATGGCGCTGGCGACGGCATAGGTGCCAGCCTCGAGCCGATCGGGGACGACCTGATGCTCGGAAGGACGGAGAGAATCCACTCCACGGATGGTCACCAGGGACGATCCCCCTCCGTGGATCTCTGCGCCCATCGACTTGAGATGTGCGATCAGATCCTGGATCTCCGGTTCCCGGGCCGCATTGACTATGACCGTCTCGCCTTCCGCCAGCACTCCGGCGAACAAGAGGTTCTCCGTGGCGCCGACCGAGGGGAAGGGCAGTTCGATCTCAGTTCCCTTGAGCCGCCCGTCGATCCGGGCAACCAGCTCGCCATGTAGCAACTCGAACGAGGCTCCCATCTGCTCCAGCCCGTGCATGTGCCACTCGATGGGTCGGGCGCCGAGGTCGTCGCCACCGGGAAGAGCCACCCGGGCCTCGCCGCAGCGAGCAAGCAACGGGCCGAGGACGACTATCGAAGCCCGCATCTGCCGCACCAGCTCGATGGGCGCCTCCGGACGGGGCTCATCGGGGACGACGATCCACACCTCATGGTCCCCCTGTTCCACCCGGCACCCGATGTGCTCGAGGACACGGGCCATCAGTTCCACGTCGAGGATCGACGGCACGTTCGTGAGGTGGTGCCGCCCCGGGGCGAGGAGACAGGCCACGATCTCTTTCAAGACGGCGTTCTTGGCCCCCAGCGCCTTGACGGTGCCGCTGAGGCGCGCCCCACCGTCGACAACGATCCTGGACATCCGCAGAATCTACCTGGCCGGCGCGAGTAGTCCTCGTGACCTGCTGGTTGCGTCGCCCATGGCTACCCTCGCCACCGATGAGAATCGCTGTCGGATCAGACCACGCCGGTTACGCGCTGAAGGAACACCTGGCTTCCTGGCTCGCCGAGTCGGGACATGCGGTCTATGACCTGGGAACTCACTCCGAGGACCCGGTCGACTATCCGGACTACTCCGCTGCCGTGGCCCAGGCCGTCCTCGATGGCAGGGCCGACCGCGGGATCATCATCTGTGGTTCCGGCGCCGGCGCCTCGATTGCGGCCAACAAGCTCCAGGGAATCAGAGCCGGGGTGGCCCACGACGCCTACACCGCACATCAGATGGTGGAACACGACGACGTCAACGTCCTCTGCTTGGGCAGCCGGGTGATCGGCCAAGCTCTCGCCGAGGACCTCGTGAAGACCTTCATCGACGCCAAGTTCAGCCGCGACGACCGTCATGTGCGCCGTCTAGACAAGATCAGGGCCCTGGAGGCCTAGAAACCCGCGAACCCAGGCGTCTGGAACTGCGCCCCAGGCGTCTGGGGCTACGCCCAGACGTGGGAGTTTCTTGCAGAAACTCCAGGCTGCCGGTGGTAGCCGAGTCTCCGACCCAAACCTGTCGAGAATCAGCCGGTGAGCGTCTGCTCGGCCAGGAGTTTCATCGTCTCCAGGCCGGCGACACCTACTTCTCCGGAGAAGCGAGCGACCACTGTGCCCTCACCGTCGAGCACGACGTAGAAGGGTGTCCCCCGCAGCCCGTATGCGGTGACCGCGGTGTTGTCGGCGTCGTCCATGATCGTGGGAACCGTCCAACCCTCTTCCTCGAGCCAGTCCTGCGGAGGCCAGTTGCCCTGGAGACGGTTGGTGAGGACGGAGAGGCCATACATGTCGACGTCTTCACCGAGCCCGCCACCATCGATCCAATCCTGAACGACGGGAACCTCGTTCTGACAGTGCGGGCACCAGTGGGCGAGGAAGATGAGGATCTTGGGTCGGCCGTCGGCGCCGATGGTGATGGCGTTGTCGTTCCAGTCGGCACCACTGACGGTCGGTGCAGTGAGGCCTACCGCGACGTCTTCGACGGTGGGATCGTTGTAGAACGGGAGGTTGTCGCCCTCGACGCTGACTTCGCCAAACCCGATCGACTCGTCTTGGCCGGGATCGTTTGCGATCGAGAAGGCCATCCAGACGATCAGGCCGAGACCGACGACACCGCCGATGATCCACCAGATCGTCTTGCTATTCGACTCTTGCTGTTTCTTGGATGCTGTTCTTGTTGACATAGAGACCTAGAAGGACGGAGATAACGATAAACCCGCTCCCGGCCATAAACGGGATGCTGATGAAGCCGAAGATATCGACGTACTTGGCCGAGCACGAAACGATGCCGCAAGCTCCTCCTTCTTCTATGGAGGGGAAGGTCTGGAGCAGGTAGTGATAGATCGAAATCCCCAGGCCGATGAGAGAGAGTGGAAGGGCGTAGTACTTGACCTGGAACTCCCGTCGGATCGCCCCCACCACCAGGATGATCGCCAACGGGTACATCGCGATCCTCTGGAACCAGCAGTACCGGCACGGCTCGAAGTGGATCACCTCTGAATAGATGAGCGATCCGATCGTCGCCACCAGTGCGACCAGCCATGCCAACCAGATCGCCTTGTTCCCCAGGAGGAGCGAGGCGTCGGGACCCTTGACGAGGCGATAGATCACGAGACCGACCGCGATCGCCAGTGCCAGCAGCGCCAGGAGCGCGACCAGAGTGCTGTAGAAGAGGATGGCGTCGTTGGACATCGTCGGCCCCGACGATAACGGTCGCCACGACACAACATCGAGCGGAGGCATGCGGGTCTGCTTCTCGATCATCCCCCGCCCAGGCCCTTCTCATGCCCCGGCAGGATCACATAGACCAAGAACACCATCGGTGTTGGGGAGACGAAAAGGGCGCAGACGGCGGTCGCATCCAACCCTGCCGCCCACGGCGCATTCCACACCAGCAGAACCATCCCACCATCAGCGGGCGATTCCGCTGTACCGCTACGACGATGCCCCCTTCACGCGGAGTGGTGGACGGGTTAGTCTCTGATGGGCGAGCGGGAAGGAGAGTCATGCGTAGTCGGCTTCTGATTCTGGTGACAATCGCCGCCACCACCCTCCTTGCAATCCCGGCGTCGGCGGCCGCCGAGCTCGACGAGTACGTCGTCGTACTCCGCCCCACGAACCAGTCGGTCGCCGATGTGGCTCAGGAAATTGCTGGTCAGCATGGCGGGCGTGTGGGGTTCGTATACACAACGGCTCTGCAGGGCTTCACCGTGACCCTTCCACAGCAAGCGGCCCACGCTCTGGCCCGGAATCCGAATGTCGCCTACATCGAACCCGTGGTAGAAGTCGAGGCGGTCGGCACCCAGCCCATTCCCACCGGCATCGATCGCATCGACGGTGATCTGAATCCGCCCACCCCACCGATGGACGTCGACATCGCCATCCTCGACACCGGGATCTATATCGGCACGAACGGTGATGGGTCCCCCCGATCACACCTCGATCTGAATCTCGTGTACGTGAACGACTGCACCGATGCGATCTTCTACCCAATGTTCGGCAGCTGTACCGGAACCGGCTCGATACAAGACTTCCAGGACGGGCATGGTCACGGCACTCACGTCGCAGGCATCGCTGCAGCCCGCGACAACGACATAGGGTCGATAGGCGTGGCCCCCGGCGCCACGCTCCACTCCTTCAAGGTCCTCAGGGCTGACGGAACTGGCACCAGCGGCATGATCCTGGCCGGAATCGACGGTGTCGCCGCCAGGGCCGACCTGATCGAAGTGGCAAACATGAGCCTCGGGTTCCTCGGTGAGTCTCAAGCGATCAACGATGCAATATCGGGCGCCGTTGACGCCGGGGTCACCTTCGTGGCCGCCGCCGGTAACAGCGCAGTGGATGCCGGAGGATTCTCCCCGGCCAACGCACCAGACGCGATAGCCGTCTCCGCCCTGGCCGACTTCGACGGGTTACCCGGAGGGCTCGGCTCACCCACTTGCCGGGCGGATCAAGACGACACTCTGGCCGACTTCTCCAACTTCGGCCCCATCGTCGATATCGCAGCACCGGGCGTCTGCATCTTCTCGACCCATCTCAACGATGGATACACCACATTCTCCGGCACCAGCATGGCCAGTCCGTTCGTGGCCGGGGCGATCGCTCGTTACATCGCCGAGAACGACCTCCCGACCAACAACCGTGCCGATGTCGACGCGATCAGGTCTGCGGTCATCGGGGCGGCCACACCGCAGAACTCGCTTTGTGGATTCGAGGACGTGGACGACGACCCCGAGCCGCTCCTCTCCGTCAACGCCCCACTGTTCGGCGGCGACGGCACGTGTGCCGGAGAGCCGGGAGGGAACGCGGCTCCACTTGCTCAGTTCTCGCACCACTGCACCGACCTGAGCTGTCAGTTCACGGACGAGTCATCTGACCCCGATGGAAGCATCGTGTCCTGGTCATGGGACTTTGGGCAAGGCTCGACCAGCAGCGAACAGAACCCGACGCATGTGTTTGCCGGGCCCGGGGATTACGACGTGACGCTGGCCGTCACCGACGACGGTGGCGCTACGACCGAGATCACCATGACGATTGGCGTGAGCGACGGACCACCACCTAATGGCGCTCCGACGGCCTCGTTCACATACTCGTGTGTCGATCTCGACTGCACGTTCACCAACACATCTACCGATCCCGAAGACGACCCCTTGACGTATACCTGGGACTTTGGGGACGGAAACGCAACCAGCACGGTCAGCCCGGCACACAGTTACTCGACGGCAGGCACCTATCCGGTCGAGCTCACGGTGAGTGACGGAGAATCCAGCCACACCGCCGCGGCGAGCGTGACCGTGTCCGATTCGGCTCCGGCCACCGAGATCGGCGGGACGGTGAATCCGATCGTGAGCACCGGCCGCGATGCCGAAGCTGCAATCGCAGTCTTCGACGACAACGGCGAGTTCGTGGGCGGCGCAACCGTCCAGGGGTACTTCACCTACGTCGACAACAGGGGGCGCGAGCGGACGACGGAGGCATCGGCCGTCAGCGAAGCGGACGACATCGGCTACAAGGGGTTCCTGGCCAACACGCTGGTGATCAAGAGGGTCCAACCGAACTCGACTGTCACCGGCTTCTGCATCACCGACATCGTCGCCCCCGGATACACGTATGTGCTGACCGGGTTCGAGTGTTGGCCCTGGGGTGGGTCCTAGACACGAGTCGCTGGCAGTCCCGACCGGATTCGAACCGGCGTTTCCGGCTTGAAAGGGCAGATTCAAGGGGATTCTGAGCAACCGCCCTGACCTCGGGAAACGACGATTCTGTGGTGATCGCCCGCCGGGTGATCTCTGTGATAGGCATCAAGCCCGATGCTATGAACGGTCTGCTCTGACCAGGTCGCTTCCTCGGCCATCCCGATGCCGACAAGGAATTGGGCGAGCACGAAGTGCCGATCTCGCGCACCTCGTGAGTGCTCGTTATCCGCCCGAGTTTGGTGATATGAGCTGGTTGTTCGGGCCGCGGCAGGCGGCTTTGCGATTCCCCCGCAAAGCAGAGTTCAACCAGCTCAATGCGAACATCACCGTGGCGCTGCTACCCTCAGGCTAGAGGCGAGAGATTTTTTCCAGGCCAGTCGGCTTGGGCGCTTCTTCTCCTATCCCTGCGGCTCCGTGCCTCGCGACCGTCCGATCGGTGGTCCAGTAGAGAGGCTACGAATGTTGAAGAGTCGCACACGAAAACCATCTATGGCTGCAATTGTGGTCGCGGGTTTGTTTCTTCTGGCGTTGGGATCTTGCTCGGACGAGGAACTGACTCCGATTTCTCTGATCGGTGAACAGGCGCCAGAACTGACGGGCGAAGATCTGACGGGAACCGGGGTCGACGACCTCACCGATCTGACCGCCAAGCCAACCGCCGTGGTGTTCTGGCTCAACACGTGTCCCCACTGTCAGGACAGTGTCCCCGCAATCCAGGACGCTTGGGAAGAACTCGAAGACAAATACAACATCCTCACCGTGGGGATGGCCAACGAGGATGCGGAAGGCGACCCGGGATTCGAGACTCCCGAGGCGTTCGTGACCTCAACTGGACTGACCCTGCCCACCGTTGCGTACACCTGGCAGCAGGCACAAGCAGACTGGAGCGTGGCGGGGGTGCCCATCACCTTCATCCTGAGCGACCAGCACCTCATTGAGGACGTGATCGAGGGCGACGATGATCTAGTGAACCGCATCGAAACCTCCCTCAAAAACGTCGACCTCAAGTGCTGCGGTTCCGACTGACTGTCTTGACCCCTACTCGGAGTCTCAGCGCAGTCCCGGGCCGCCGCTCATGAGACCGGTCCAACCACCCACCGCATACCGGCAATCTGCGCTAGTAGGTAACAACCGTCGGGCCTCGGGACGCTTCACACCCGCTGGCCGTGGCATCGCTTGTACTTCAACCCCGAGCCACAAGGGCACGCCTCGTTCCTCCCCACCCTCACAAGGGCGACAGCACCAGAGACGGGAGCCGACTTCTCTCGGACCTCCCGCTCTCTCAGAAGATCCTCAGCTCTCCGCAATCGCCTTTCTCGGTCGTCTAGCTCGCGTTCTCGGACGTCGAGCCGTCTGGCCCGCTCCTCTAGCGCCGACTGGAGATCGAAGACACGATTAGGCGTCTCACCAACAACGGTGGCGAGTTCGTGGCCAATCAGAACGGCGATGGCCTGTCCCATCGTCAGCGCTAGGGCCTCGCAGTAGCGGCGCCAAGTCGACCACACCGCATCCGACACCGGCACTATCACTGCCTGCACACCATCGAAGTGGTCCAACTCGACAAAGACTCGACGGTCGACTCTCGCCAGCGTGCCGCGATCCAAAGCCACTACTCAGCCTCCCCGGTTAACCAGTTCTCCGCCGCAACTTGTTGCACGTGCGTGTGTTGTTGGCACGGTCTGCGCGCACTTGGCTTGAACCCGTTTCTGCTCACCTTCGTCGACGTGGTCTGGCGATTGGTGACTGCGCCGATAGCCATCGCAACAGTTGGGACGGCAGGTGCCGTAACACGCTTCGAGGGTCCACCAGGCGCCGATTTGCCGGGTCTGACAGGACACCCGCGCGTGAGCCCGCCTACTGGCGGCGACTCACCGGGACGACCCGACACTTCTCGACCCATAGGAACTCCTCAGTCCACGTCACGATGGACAGCTACGGCCACTCGATGGAGGGCCTAGACGACCGCACGGCCGACCACCTCGATGACATTGCACGGTTTGCGCAAGGCCCAGATGAGGCCCAAGCGAACAGTCAGGGAGAAGGCGAAACCCACGAAAACCCCCTGACCAGGGGAAAGAAGTGGCAGTCCCGACCGGATTCGAACCGGCGTTTCCGGCTTGAAAGGCCGGCGTCCTAGGCCTCTGGACGACGGGACCCTGTTGCAGCTAAATGGTACGCGGGGCCGGGGGTCAGCCCAACTCTTGCCGAGCGTGCAAAAACGTGCTTCCAGGGCACATCGGTGCACGCTCACTCACTCGAGAGCACTCCGTGCCCGCCGCAAGCGTTGCAGACTCCTGTCCCTGCCCAGCGCCGCGATCGACTCGAAGAGAGGTGGGCTGACCGAGGAGCCGGTCAAAGCGACCCGTAGTGGCTGGAAAGCCTTCCCGGCGCCGATACCCAGTTGATCGGGGACGGAACGCAGTGCTGCCTCGATGGATCCCACTTCCCAGGGCTCCACACCCTCGACAGCGGCGACCCCGGCGTCGAGCACCTCGGTCACGCCGTCTTTGGTCATGACCTTGCTCCACGACTGTTCGTCATAGGAGTCGAAGTCCCGAAACAGGAAGACGACCTGCTCCCCGGCCTCGGGCAGCAACTTGGTGCGCTCCTGAACCAGGGGGGCGATGGCGACGAAGGTCTGCCACTCGTCATCCGTGAGCTCGCGACCGAGCGCCGACACCACGAACGGCCGCACCAACCCGGCAAACTCGCCGGCATCCATGGCCCGGATGTACTCACCATTCATCCAAGCGAGCTTCTCTGGGTCGAACGCTGCCGGGTTCCTGGAAACGTCGACGAGATCGAACTCGGACACTGCACGCTCTCGATCGAAGATCGTCGTCTCGCCATCCGGTGACCAGCCGAGGATCGCCAGATAGTTGAACATCGCATCGGGCAAGAAGCCGGCATCCCGATAGTCCGACAACGCGGTCGCCCCATGCCGCTTCGAGAGCTTCTTGCCATCGGTGCCGAACAGGAGAGGCAGATGGGCATAGGTCGCTTCGGCGGCGCCGAGCGCCCTGGTGAGGAGGATGTGCTTCGGGGTGGACGGGAGCAAGTCCTCACCCCGGGCGACGTGGGTGATCTCGTATTCGACGTCGTCGACGGTCGAGGCGAGGTGATATGTGGGCACGCCGTTGCTGCGCAGGATCACGAAGTCATCGATGTCGGGAGGGGCAAACGACAGGTCGCCCCGGATCAGGTCGGAGAACTCGACGGGAGCGTCCTGCGGAATCGAGAGACGGATGACACCGCCGTCGCTCTCCGTTTCGGGTCGTCGGATGTAGTGACCCGGGTGTCTGCCCTCTTTCTGGGCCCTCTGACGGAGCCCTTCGAGCTCCTCTGGGGAGCGGTCGTCGTAATAGGCATGACCCGATTCGACCAGACCGCGTGCCAGGTCGGCGTAGTGACCGATCCGGTCGGACTGTCGATACGTCCCATGTGGGCCACCCACGTCGACGCCTTCATCCCACTCCAACCCGAGCCAGCGAAACGAGCCGAGGATCTCCTGTTCGAACTCGGGCGTGGAACGCTCGAGGTCGGTGTCGTCGATCCGGACGATGAAGGTCCCCCCGTTGTGGCGGGCGAAGAGCCAGTTGTAGAGGGCGGCCCGGGCCGTGCCGACATGCAGGTTGCCCGTGGGAGAAGGGGCCATTCGAACCCGAACCGTCATGGCGCCACCAGCCGGTTGGCCAGGGTGCCGATCCCGTCTACCTCGACCTCCATCAGGTCGCCCGGCTCGACCGGACCGACACCCGACGGAGTTCCGGTGAGGATGACGTCGCCGGGTAGGAGTGTCGTGAATGCAGCGATGTACTCGAGGATCTCGGCCACGCCGAACACCATGTCCGAGGTGAATCCGGCCTGGCGCACGTCTCCGTTGACCCGGCAGATGACAGCGAGACGTTCCAAAGGATCGAGCTCGGTCTCGATGGCAGGGCCGAGGGGGCAGAAGGTGTCGAATCCCTTGCCCCGGGTCCACTGACCGTCTTTGCGCTGCAGGTCACGAGCGGTGACGTCATTGGCAGCGGTGTATCCGAAGATGTATTGAGATGCGTCTTCGGCCTTGATGTTCCGCGCCGGTTTGGAGATCACGACGGCCAACTCCGCCTCGTGATGGATGACCTTCGAGATCGGCGGATAGATGACGTTGGCGTTGGGCCCGATGACCGACGTGGAGGGCTTCATGAAGATGGTCGGTTCGTCGGGGACGTCGGCTCCCATCTCGGAGGCGTGGTCCTCGTAGTTCCGGCCGACACAGAGCACCTTCGTCGGGATCACCGGGGCGAGCAGCGAGACACTCGACCAGGGCACGACGACTTCGGTCGGCTCCCAGGCGACGAACGGCGAACCTTTGTAGACGAGAACGCCTTCGGCGTCGGCAACGCCGTACGCGATGTCGTCGCCTGATTTGATGCGAACGATCTTCATCGACCGGGGACGCTACCGAACTGAACCGGCTAGCCCTTATTCGTGTCGGAGGATGGCGTGGATACGGGTCGGTGTCTCCAGAAGCAGGCTCCGATCTACTTCCGCAACGGCAGTCGCACCCGGGCGACGGTCGTGCGCCGCGGCTTCGACCCATCGCTCACGACGCGCCACCACTTGCTCCGGAGCCTCGAACCCGTAACCACACAAGGCGAGGGCGACCTCGATGTCTTCAGGAACCGGTGCTCTCCCCAATGCCGCAGCCCGCGCCAGGGTCAGACCGGTGACGACTTCGCGGAAGTGCTCATCGTCGTTGGGCAGCGTGGCCTGGGCGATCAATTTGAGACCCCAACCGGGGTCGGGACCCGTCGTTCCGAAGTAGCCGCCACCGGCCACCTCGTCCGGCCCCGTCGACATCCCGGGCTTGTCCGAACGCCACTTGACGGCAGGGCCCGGCTCCAGCCTGGTCCTGGGTTTCTCTGCGGCGGTGATCTCGACGTTGGGTTGTTGGGCCATCAGACGAAGGTCAGCCAGTCTCGATGCTCGTCGATCTTGCCAGCCACGACGGCTGTGAAAAGCTCCTGTGCCTTCTTGGTGATGGGTCCGCGCGTGCCTTCTCCGACGATCCTTCGGTCGACCGAGCGAATCGGCGTGACCTCGGCCGCCGTCCCGGTGAGGAACATCTCCTCGCCGGCGTACAGGGCGCCACGCGCCAGGTCCATCTCCCGCACCTCCACGCCCTCGTCGCGCAGCAACTCGATGACGGTGTTTCGGGTTATGCCCTCGAGGATGCCCGCGGAGATCGGTGGCGTGTACACGATGCCGGAGTTGACGATGAACAAGTTCATCCCGCTCCCCTCAGACACCGACCCGGCGTCGTTGAGCATGATCGCCTCGTCGAATCCGGCAGCCAGCGACTCCTGCTTGGCCAGCACCGAGTTGAGATAACCGCCCGATCCCTTCGCGGTCGGGATCAGAGACGTGTGTGAGATGCGGCGCCAACTGGAGACCATCGTGTCGATGCCCTTTTCGGCAGCCTCGTCCCCCAGGTAGGCGCCCCAGGGAAAAGCGGCCATCATCGCCACGACCTCGTTCTTGGCCGGGTTCACTCCGATCGAGCCGCCTCCGTAGAACACCATCGGCCTGATGTAGGCGGACTCGAGTCCGGTCTCGCGTAGAAGGTGCAGGCAAGCCTCGTCCCACTCCTCAGGTTTGTACTTCATGGGGATCTGATAGGCCCTCGCTGAGGCATCGAGACGGGCCATGTGCTCATGGAGACGGAATACGGCTGTCCCCTCGGGTGTGTTGTAGGCACGGATGCCCTCGAACACCCCGGTCCCGTAGTGAAGGGCGTGGGAGAGGAAGTGGAGGTTGGCCTCGTCCCAGGGGACGAGCTCGCCATCGCTCCAGATGTGTGATGCCGTTTCCATCACACAAGGATATGCGCGCCGCCGGGATCTCGAAACCCAGTTCTAGGCTCAACCGGATGCATCGAGTCGTCGCCTCCTGCTTCGGCACCGGGTTGATCCTGGGCCGAATTCGGGGCAGCGACATGGGCTCGGGGACCGTTGGGGCCCTTTTCGCACTCCCAATCGCCCTGCTGATCGGACAGTGGTGGGGCTGGGGCGCCCAGGTGGTTGCAGCGGTTGTCGTGGTGCTGCTCAGCCTGTGGGCGGCCCGGCCATTCGTCACGGATCACGGAGACGCCGGTTGGATCTGCATCGACGAGGCTGCTGGGGCTTTCATCGCCGTAATCGGTCTCCCGGTATGGCCAGCAGCGATCCTTGCCTGGTTCGCCTTCCGGGCCGCCGACATCTTCAAGAACATGGCTCCGGGGGTGGCTCAGGCCGAGAGAATCCCCGGCGCCGCCGGGGTCACAGCCGACGATGTGGTTGCCGGGCTGTACGGGCTACTCGTCGGACACGTCGCGGCGCGTTTGCTCTAACGTCGCGTCATGGATTGGAAGATTTCGACAGTCATCGCCGGTGTCGACGGCTCCGACGCCAGTATCAGGGCAGCCGAGGTGGCGGTGGCGATCGCCCGACATTGGCAGGCGAACCTGAAACTCGTCACCGTGGTCCGGACCCCTGAAGGCTGGTGGGGCCTCGGTGGTGCGCCACCGAGCCCGGAGGCCCTCTCCCAGGCCCTCGTCGAGGGTCAGCAGAAGGTGCTGAAGGAGACCGAGGAACAGCTTGATCTCGAAGGTGTGGATTACGAGACCGTCGAGGAACTTGGCGACCCCGTCAGCCGCCTCCTCGCGGTCTGCGAATCCACCGATGCCGATCTCCTCGTGATCGGGCGACGAGGTGCTGGATTGGCCGAGAGAGTCATTCTGGGCTCGACCGCCGACCGGGTGACCCACCTCTCCCCGTGCCCGGTCATGGTGGTGCCGTAGACCTCAGGCGGTCACCTTCACGCCACGCCAGAAAGCGACGCGGTCTTTGATCTCGGCCGCGGCATCCGAGGGAGTCGGGTAGTACCAGGCGGCGTCGGCATTTGTCTGTCCGTCGACTACGACATCGAGGTAGGAGGCAGTGCCTTTCCAGTGACATCGGGTATGGGTGTCCGAGTCGGCGAAGTATTCCTCGTTGATCGAGGCACGCGGAAAATAGTGATTCCCCTCGACGACGAGGGTCTCGTCACTCTCGGCGAGGACAACGCCGTTCCAGGTGGCACGTGCCATGAGATGCGAAACGAAACCAGGCGTGAGCGTATTCCTCCTACCCTCGCCCCGTGCCCATCGTCTTCGTCGTCCCGATCAGGTCGTTCCACCTGGGCAAGAGTCGGCTCGCAGGCGTGCTCGAGCCGGCTGAGCGCGACTCGCTGGCACGTCGTCTCGCCTCCCACGTAGTGACGACCGTGCAAGCCGCCGGGTTCGACACGGCCGTGATCACGGCAGACCAGGAGGTGGCCCGGTGGGCAGGTGGCCATCGGTCTGCGGTCGTCTCCGACCCGAATCGTGGTCTCAGCGTCGCTGCCAACGCGTCGGTGGCATGGGCTGACCAGAACGGGCACGATTGGATCATCCTCCACGCCGATCTGCCCACCCTCGACTCCGATGACGTCGTCGCACTGGTGAACGGACTCCAGGCGAAGGGATCGGTCCTGGCGCCGTCGAGCGACGGAGGGACTTCGGCCATAGGGGCGGACCGTCCCCTGGATTTCAGCTACGGCCCCGCCAGCTTTCACCGCCACCTCGCCCAGTTGGGAGACACCTCGGTCGTGGCACGCCCAGGACTGCTGCTCGACGTCGATTCCGACCACGATCTGAGGGCCGCCAACCTGGTCAGGTCCGCCCCATGACCCGGCGGGAGCTCGCCGAGCAGTGGCTTCGGCGAGCCATAGATGCGGTGGACCCACGACCGCTTACCGCCCATGCGTTGAAAAGGGAGGATGACGGGGAAACGATCATCGCCATCGGGAAGGCGGCGGCCGCCATGTGCTGGGGTGCGGCCGACGCATTGGGTGCGATCCGCGGTCTGTGCGTGACGGGTCAAAGGACCACGGTTCCCCCCGGCATCGAACTGGTGGTGGGAGACCATCCGATCCCGGGCCAGGCCAGCCTCGTCGCCGGCGAGAAGGCTCTGGAGGTAGCTCCCCACGCCGACATCGCTCTCGTCAGCGGTGGTGGCTCGGCCCTGTGCGAATCGCCGATCGACGGGGTACCCCTCGAATACCTGGCCATGGCCACCAAGGCCCTCCTCAGCGGTGGGGCTTCCATCGAGCAGCTCAACCTGGTTCGTGGCCATCTGTCCCGGATCAAGGGGGGTGGTCTCGGGCCGCTGTCCACTTATGTCCTCTCCGACGTGTCCGGCCAGCCACCGGAAGTGGTGTCATCAGGACCAACCCTGCCCGCGCCCCATGCTCCTGACACCGTCCTCGAGCTCCTGAAGAGGTTCAACGTCGAGGTGCCGATCGACGTCGAGAACGCGATCAGGGCATCCCGGGAGCTGCGAGAGGCGCCTGACCGGGTCGTTGTCGTTGGCGACGGACACACAGCCGCAGCGGCCGTCATCGCCGCATCGGGTCTCCCGGGAGCGGTGCAGGACCGCTGGGTCACTGGTCAGTTGACAGTCGAGCTCGATGAATTCGTCAACGATTCGCCGTCCGGATTGACGGTGGCTGCCGGCGAACCCGTTCTCGAAGTTTCGGGGGTGGGCTCCGGTGGTCGCAACACACACGCCGCCCTGCTCGCAGCGGACCTCATCGCCGGGACGGACTGGGTGTTCGGTGCCCTGGCCACCGACGGGATCGACGGCAACTCCACCTCAGCAGGCGCGGTCGTCGACGGATCGACGATTCTCCGGGGAGGTGATCCCGCGTCTGCCCTTGCCGAGTTCGACTCGGCCACCTACCTGGAGCGGTCGGGTGACCTGATCGTCACCGGGCCGACCGGCACCAACGTGGCCGATGTCTGGCTGATCTTGAAGATCTGACGACCCCCGCCTCCTATATTGGCCCTGTGAGCAAGATCGTTGTCATCACCGGAGGGACCGGCGGCCTGGGGTCCGCGCTGGTGAAACGTCTCATTTCCAAGGACTACCGCCTCGCTGTCACCTACCTGCTGCCCGATGAGGCGCAGGCTTTCGAGTCGGAGTTCGAAGTCGACGAGGAGCAGGTCATGCTGACCCGGGTCGACTGCACCAATCCCGAGGCCGTCAACACCTACGTCAAGCAGGTCGCGGACAAATGGGGGGCGATCCACGGGCTGTGCAGCCTCGTCGGAGGATGGGCGGGCGGTCGCGACATCGAGGAGACCGACGACGTCCGGTTCGAGCGGATGCTCGACCTCAACCTGCGATCAGCCTTTTACGCTGTGCGGGCCACCATCCCCCACCTCAAAGAAGCGGGCTGGGGCCGGATAGTCCTTGTCGGGAGTCGCGGTGCCGTCGATTTCTTCGAGGCCCAGGGGGCGTTCAACATCGCCAAAGCCGGGGTGGCCGCCCTGGGGCGCAGTGTCGCCACGGAACTGGACGGGACCGGAGTCACGGCAAACGTCCTCATGCCCTCGGTGATCGACACCCCGGCCACGCGACGGTCACTGCCCTATGCCGACTACGTGAACTGGCCGACACCTGACGAGATCGCCGCAGTCGCCGAGTTCATCCTGGGGGACGACTCCGGGGTGATGAACGGAGCCCTGATCCCCGTCTACGGCCGGGCGTAGAACTCGATCCACTCCCCGTGCGGCTGGGTCATGCCCACCACCCGGAGACCGGTTCCGTCATCGACCGCGATCGTCGCTGCCTCATCCGTCTTGCTCAGCCACTCCACCGACACCCTGTAGACGGGTCGCCACCCACGCGCCTCCCGAACGACGTCACCCACCCGCCCGCGGGTCTCGTGGGGGAATTGGTTGAGGATGAACGAGTTGATCACCACCACCGGATCGCCCTCAGGCAGCGAATCGAGTGTTGGCCCGAGACTGGCCAGTGCGTCTCCAGGGACGAGGCGGGGCGGATGGAGGGCCGCTATTTCCAGGGCGGCGAGGAGCCGCTGTCTTCGATCGTGGTGCTCGGGCCACACGAGGGCCTCGAGCCACATGCGTGCATCGGCATCGGTCGGGTCGATCGGGTCGAGGTCGAGGCCCACCCTGCTCAGGATCTCGACGGGTCTAGGCTCGAAACCCTCGCCACGGTTCTCGGTCCGTAGAACGACCGACGAGTCGGGGCCCCAACCGACATCACCCCATTCATAGCGGTAGCGATCCAGATTCAGGTTGAGCCCGGCACTGGCCCCGAAATCGACCAGATGAAACCGGCTTGCCGGCGTCATCCAGACCGCAGGCAGTATCGCCACGCAGCGCCGGCACTCGTTGGTCTGGGTGCGCCGCGTGTTGCCGATCGCCACCAGTTCCTCGGCATGCTCGAGTACGAATTCGGTGAATGGCTGGTCCACGCCTTTCGGGTCGAGAGGTGAGTCGGTGAAGTTCGGGTAGAACCGTCCCAGTTCCACAGGACCGTCGCGCAGCATCAGGTACTGGACACCACCGAAAAGGAGGTTGTGTGGTGGAGGATTCTCGATCCGGCTGAGGATGTCCCGAAGACGGTCATCGTCGGCGATCACGTCGGTGAGTCGCATGTAGAGCGGCGACGTTTCGGCGTATCGTTTCCAGTTGCGAACTTGCCCCGGGGTCAGGGTCACAGGTGGTCCCGGCGATACGCCGTCGCCAGCGAATCGGCGTATTCGTTCCAGCGGAAGCCGCTATGGGCCTTGATCCAGCGGATGTTCGCCAGGGGCCGCGCCTGAGCCAGCGAGTACGCCTCCTTCACCAGTTCGAGATTGGCGATTGGGCCTGGCGACTTCTTCTTCCACCCGTTGGCCTTCCAGCCTGCAGCCCATTTGGTGAGGATGTTGACCACCAGCTCCGAATCGGTGTAGACGTCCGTAGGGGTGTCTCCGGGGATCATCCGGAGCCCGGCGATCATTGCCGTGAGCTCCATGCGGTTGTTGGTGGTGTGCGGCTCGGATCCGTAATCCTCGCTCACCACCTGACCGTCCACCACGAGCACGGCCCCCCACCCGCCGGGACCCGGGTTGCCTTCCGACGCCCCATCGGTGAAGACGCCGGTCTGCGGGCCGTCCCTGAACGTGGCGAGGACCTCCGCCGTCGTCAGGTCACGCGACTTCGAGACGCTCGGGGTCGACTTCACCGGGGACCCAGCCTGCCCGGACCTCGACTTCTCGTTGCGACATTCCAGACACTGCTTCGGAGTCCAGCCGGGATAGCGGTCGAGGACGGCCTGTGGCAGGTCGAACTCCTTGCCGCAGGTCTGGCAGGTGAACACGCTCCGCTCAGCCGACCTTCTCGAATACCGATGCGAACTGTGGCGACTTGAACAGGCTGAACTCCTTGCCGATCTCGCCGAGACCCAGAGGCACGACCATGCCCTTCAACTTCGAGGGCCACAGCTTCTGACAGTGAACCTCGCGAGCCTTGAAAGGCGTCCCATGCAGGATCACGGAAGTCGGGATCGCATACATGCCCATGATCGGTTCGGCGGGGTAGATGAAGATCGCCTTGCCCCCGGGGCGCAGGACACGTGCGATCTCTGAGAGGGCACCGTCCAGATCGGGGATGTGCTCGATGGCGTGAACCGACACGACGAAGTCGAAGCTCTCGTCTTCGAAGTCGAGCGCCTCGGCGCGCATGCATTTGACCAGCGGGGTGTTGGCGATGGCCTCGGCTTGCGGGTTGGCGTCGATCCCGATCACGTTGATGCCGCGGTCGGCGAGAGCACGCGTGAGGTGACCCTGGCCGCAACCGACCTCGAGGACGTCGGCGCCGGGGGGTATGGCGACGAGCCGATCGATTCGCTTCAAGTGGGACGAGTCCCACCTGTTGATCATGGCGTATCGCCTTGAGTCGTATGTGGTCATTGTCGGCGCACGCTATTCGATCGATTCCAGGTGTGGAGCCACACTGAAGTCGAGGATCTCGGGACCACGTTCGGTGTAGGCGACATGTGTCACCGAGGTGTTCGCCGGGGTGAAGAAGGACTCCGAATGGGTGTCGGTGGTCTTGGTCAGCGATGACACGTATGACCGAATGGCTCCACCGTGGGCGACGACGACCGTCGGACCGGATTCACCGTGTTCCAGCCCGGTCACGGCGCCCGAGATCCGATCGGTGAGCTGCTGCCAGGTCTCGCCAGTACGACCGCGCGGGAGGTCGACCCCGTCTTCGTAGATCGTCTTCATCACATCCGGCCAACGTTCGGAGATCTCCGGAGTGGTCATGCCCTCCCATTCCCCCATGTTGATCTCCATCAGGGAGGGGAGTGGGACAACCCCATTGACCGCCAGATAACCCGCGGTCGAGGCCGCCCTCCGAAGGGGCGACGAGTAGACGGTGGGAAACCTGCCGTACCAGGCTCCGAGGAGCTCAGCCTGACGTCTCCCCAGCTCGTCAAGATCCCAATCTCCCTGACCCTGCCAGCGACCTTCGACATTCGCCAGCGTTTGTCCGTGCCGGACCAGCGCAACCACCCGGTCCCCGTCGTCGAGATGGGCCTGGACCAGACCCGTCCTCGGTCCGAGATGACCGGTGTCGTTGAACGAGGCGAGTCGGGGACGTCCGAACTGCCTGATAATGCGGGTGATCCCCGTGTTGGAGGTGAAGGAGTGAGCGCGTCGGCCGTGGCCGGCCATGTGCCGACTCAGGACCGACTGCATGAATCCGCCGTGGGTGACGACTGCCACCCGCTGCCCATCGACCATCTTGTCGTAGAGGTCGTCGACGGCGGCCAGGGCACGCTGGGCGACTGCGCTGAGACTCTCCCCTCTCTCGCCCATCGGAGTCACCTTGTCATCCATCGCCTGCTGGAGCTGGTCGCCGTGTCGTTCGCGGACCTCGGCCACCGAGAGGCCCTCCCAGATCCCGAGGTCGACCTCGGTGAACCTCTCATCGATCGTCACGTCGTCCGAGAACGACTCGGCGGTCCTGCGGGCTCGGGACAGCGGTGAGGAGATGACGGCATCGAAGCGCCAGGACGAGAGACGGCGTCCAAGGGCGTCGAGGGATGCCTCACCGGCGGCACTGAGACCACCGTCGGTGCGACCGTTCCACACTCCGTCGACATTCGCCTGCGACTCGGCGTGCCGAACAAAGACGATCTCTCGCCGCGAGTCATTCACCGGATACGGCTGATGGGACATCACGGACGAGGATAAGAGAGACCGGCCCGCTGTTCGAAAACCGCGTTCCTAATGCTGGGCGGACGGTATCTCGGCCCTTCAGCGTCTCAATGAAACGCTCCAGGGGCGATATTCCGCCCCCAGAGCATTAGGAAAGTCTCAGCTGATGAAGGCTGAGGCGAAGATGAGGGAGACGATCGTCATGACTTTGATGACGATGTTCATCGCGGGGCCGGAGGTGTCCTTGAACGGGTCACCCACGGTGTCGCCGATGACCGCCGCCTTGTGCGCATCGCTTCCCTTGCCTCCGAAGGCGCCGGTCTCGATGAACTTCTTGGCGTTGTCCCACGCACCGCCGGCGTTTGCCATGAAGATGGCGAGGAGAAACCCGGTGACGAGGGCACCTCCCAGCAGACCGCCCAGCATCTCGACGTCGTAGAACCCGACGACCAACGGCAACGCCACGGCGATGGCACCGGGGATGATCATCTCGCGAAGGGCACCGGTGGTCGCGATCTCGACACAGGTCGTGTAGTCAGGCTTGGCGTTGGGGTCGCCCTCCTTGAGACCCTTGATCTCACGGAACTGACGACGCACTTCGTCGATCATCTTGCCGGCGGCGCGGCCGACCGCGTTCATGGTCAGGGCGGCGAATAGGAACGGGAACATCGCACCAAGGAACAGACCGATGGTGACCGGGGCCTCGGAGATGTTGATCGACTCCAGATTCACCGCTTCTGCGAAAGCGTTGAACAGCGCCAGGGCAGTCACCGCAGCAGATGCGATGGCGAAGCCCTTCGCCACTGCCGCGGTGGTGTTGCCAAGCGAGTCGAGGGCGTCGGTGGCTTCACGCACCTCGGGCGGCAGATGAGCCATCTCGGCGATGCCGCCGGCGTTGTCGGCGATCGGCCCGTAGGCATCGACAGAGATCGTGATGCCGAGGGTGGCGAGGACACCGATGGCGGCGATGGCGACACCGTAGATGCCGCCGCCGGCGCCCATCCCCCACTCACCGGCCCAGTAGGCGGCGCCGATTCCACCTGCGACCACGATGACCGAGAAGGCCGCCGAACGCATGCCCTCGGCGACACCAGAGATGATCACAGTTGCCGGACCCGTTTGGGCCTGGCGGGCAATCTCTTTCACGGTCTTGTAGTGATCGGAGGTGAACCACTCGGAGATCTTCCCGACGAACCAACCGACGATGAGACCGGCGACAACGGCGATCCAGATTCCGGCCCAGTTCTCGACGACATCACCGAACACCCAGTAGGCCAGACCGGCGACCCCGAGAGCTGTGACGATCATGGCGAAGTTCGTACCCCGATGGAGGGCAGCAGCGAGATGCGACTCGTCCTTGGCACGCACCAGGAACGACCCGATGATCGAGGCGAACATGCCGAGGGCGGCCACGGCCAGCGGGAAGATCACCGCTGAAGCTCGGAGGTCGTCTGTGAACACGAAGATCGAGTAGGCGATGGGGGCGACGATGGCACCGACATATGACTCGAAGAGGTCGGCACCCATACCGGCGACGTCACCCACGTTGTCACCGACGTTGTCCGCAATAACGGCCGGGTTGCGCGGGTCGTCCTCGGGGATGCCTGCCTCTACCTTGCCGACCAGGTCGGCGCCGACGTCCGCGGCCTTGGTGTAGATCCCGCCACCGACACGGGCGAACAGAGCGATCGACGAACCGCCGAGGCCGACGGCGGTGATGATGTCGACCCAGTTCGGGTCAGCGAGCGGACCGCCCTCGCCGAAGAGCCAGAAGACGAGACCGACCCCGAGCAGACCCAGTCCGGCAACGGTGAAGCCCATGACCGCGCCACCACGGAAGGCCACCGGCAGGGCGGCCGGGATGCCGCCGGTACGGGCGGCCTCGGTGGTGCGGGAGTTGGCAGCAGTGGCGATCCGCATACCGACGAAGCCGGCGAGAGCCGAGAGCAGTGCGCCGAAAACGTACGCTACCGCTCCCCACGGACGCCCCCAGTCGAGGAGGATGGCTATGAGCGCCGCCATAACGACCACGAAGACCGACACCCACGTGTATTCACGCTTGAGGAAGGCCATCGCCCCCTCACGGATGGCGGTCGAGAGCTCGACCATGCGCTCGTTGCCCTGCGGTGCGGCCAGCACCGCCCGGGTGTAGAACACGGCCAGTACCAGGGCCGCGACACCCGCGACGAGCGCGATGTACAGAATGGTGTCCGTCATTTGCGTAGTTCCTCCGGGAAAGATCAGAGAGATCGGAGCGGGACGGGAGTATAGGGAGACCGAACGCGCCAAGCAGAAACCGGGGACCTTCGTGAAGAACTACTGCGCGGGTATCGCAGCGCTCCGGAGGTCACCACTCGGCCGTCGCGACTCCCGATTCGATGGTCAGCTCGACCCGGTCGCCGGGTCGAGCGATCACCCGGGCCACCTGCCGGCCCCCGCCTGAGAAGCAGCTATACCTGACGCCTCGATCCCTGGCCCGACGAGCGACGCAGGTATCGGGCCCGCTTCAGAGCAGACACCATGACGTCGGCCGGATACGGTCCCGGTCGGTTGAGCGCCGAGTCGTCACCACCGGCGTACGCCCCAGCCAGATCGGCAACCGTCTCCAGTTCCTCGATCTGAGCGAGAACAAATGTCTCGTCGACGACGTCGCCATGGCCGGGTACCGCGGTCGCTGGGAACTCCGATGCGGCGTCCCGGAGTGTCTCCGGCCAAACCTCGGGATGGCTGTCGCCGAAGTTGGGCGGCGCACCCTCCTCGATCATGTCGCCGAAGAACGCCACCCCCGCTTCGGAAACCCGCACGATGATGTCGGCATCCGTGTGCGCCACACCGTGATAAGTGAGATCGACCTCGCGTCCGATGGCGAGCGTGGCGGACTCGGAGAAGGTGTGACCGGGAGCCACCACCTCCACAGCGTCCACATCGTCGTGGGTCTCGGGGGGCATCCAGCGTCGGGCGTCCTGTTTCATCCGTTCCCCGAGGCTCTCCATTGCGGGAATGCAGAGCTCGTGGCCCCAGATCTCCGCCGCGGTGAAGAGGGCGTTCCCAAACACGTGATCCCAGTGCCAGTGGGTGTTCACCACCCAACGAACCGGAAGCCGTGTCAGCTTGCCCAGGTCGTCGATCAACTCGGCGGCCTCGCGGTGGGTCGATCTGGTGTCGACGATCAGAACGCCATCCTCCCCGAGGACGACACCGACATTCAGGTCGAGAGACTCGTACCGCCTTCGATATACACCTTCACCGAGCTGATCGAACACGAGTCGATCCTAGCCATACTTAAAGCTCCATTGAAGTGTAGCTAGTAGGCTCAACAGGATGGAATGGCTCACCATCGGAGAAGTGGCAACCCGTTCCGGTGTCGCCACCTCAGCGCTTCGTTTCTACGAGACCAAGGGGTTGATCGCTTCAGAGCGCACCGACGGAAACCAGCGTCGCTATCCCCGAGCCACACTTCGCCGGGTCGCCCTGATACGCGCCGGCCAGGAGGTCGGGCTCTCCCTGGCTGAGCTGGCGGATGCCCTGGAGACCCTTCCCCACGACAAGACCCCGACCAAGAGCGATTGGGAACGACTGTCTAAGTCGTGGCGAACTCGACTGGACGCTCAGATCTCGGAGTTGGTAGCACTCCGGGACGAGTTGACCGACTGCATCGGCTGCGGCTGCCTCTCATTGAAGTCATGTGCCATCTTCAATCCTGGTGACGCAGCTTCCGACCTGGGTACCGGTCCTCGCTACCTGCTCGGCGACAGCCGCGAATCGGTGGCTTCCGAGAACTGAAGTGCGTCGGCGGCTGTGAGCACATATACGATCCACAGCGCGTCGGCCAGGGCCAGATGGACCAGCTGCATCCACACCGGGACGCCCAGGGCGACGTTGATCGTTCCTGTCAGGAGCATGGCTCCCACCAATACGAAGAGCCACTTCGCCCAGGGTCCGCGGATACCACCGCCTCGAGAGGAGATCCACCATCCGATCGAGCTGGCGAGAACGGCGAGGATCGGATGAATCACCCTCAGGTCGGTGAGGAAGTGGCTCTCACCTGACAGGTCGGCGCCGGGGGCCTTCGGGAAGAGGGTGTCGGCGAGGGCCGTGATGGCACCGGTGGCGGCGATCAGGATGAGAGCGACACCCCCGAGGACGACCGCCCGGGTGACGACCCGATCTCTCCTGAAGTCGAGTCGATGACCACCGCCGAGCCAGAAGATGGTGAGGGTCAACACGGCAAGCAAGAAAAACGTGTTGACGAGATGAAGTGGCACCGCGATCGCTCGGGCGAGAGACGCATCTTCGGCGACCCACTCGGCAAGGACGATCATCGCCCCGATCAGTGCTTCGCCAACGATGGCCACCACCGACAGACCAGCTCCCCAGCGCGCCGGCTCACCTTTCGGGACACGGCGCCAAACCCACACCGCGAGAACGACCACGAGCACCAGGGCGATGCCGCTGACAGCCCGATGAAGGAACTCGATTGCGGTGGCGCCTTCGAGTTCGGGGATCATCTCACCCTCACATGTCGGCCAGGAAGGACCGCAACCGGCACCCGAACCCGTAGCTCGGACCAAGGCCCCGAGCACGATGACCACAACGTTGGATACGAGGACGACCCAGGCATACCTGCGCAAAGCGTGCACGCGCTGAGGTTAGGGATCGGCCCCGAGAACGGGATATGCCATCATCGCGCCGTGCACCTCACACCCGTTCTCGCCCAGAGCAGCGGCTACTGGCTCGCCGGGATCCTGACGGTGGTCGCGGCCGCGCTGGTGACGACGGTCATCCTGATCTCGTCACGCTCCGGCGGCGGCACCTGAGTCCGATGTCGATCCACGACAGTGTCATAGACGTGATTGGCCGGACCCCTCTCGTCCGACTGTCCCGCCTCCACGAACCGGGAAACCTCGTGGCCAAACTCGAGTTCATGAACCCGGGCGGGTCGATCAAAGAGCGGATCGCCGTGGCGATGATCGAACGGGCCGAAGCCTCCGGCGATCTTCAGCCAGGGGGAACGATCATCGAGCCGACCTCGGGCAACACAGGCGTTGGTTTGGCGCTGGTGGGAGCCGTGCGTGGCTACCGGGTGATCTGCACGGTGCCCGACAAGGTGTCCGAGGAGAAGCGTGACCTGCTCCGTGCCTACGGGGTCGAGGTGGTGGTGACTCCCACCGAGTACGGGCCCGACCACCCCGAGTCGTACTACGGCGTCGCCAATCGGCTGGCTTCCGAGATCGAAGGATCGTTCCAGCCCAATCAGTACTTCAACGAGGCGAACCCAATCGCCCATTATCAGTCGACAGGTCCGGAGATCTGGGAGCAGACCAACGGCGCGGTCGATGTCTTCGTCGCCGGAGTCGGCACCGGAGGGACCATCAGCGGGGCCGGAAGGTTTCTCAAGGAGAAGAAGCCGAGTCTCGAGGTCGTCGGCGCCGACCCCCAAGGGTCGATCTACACCGCAGCCCAGCGCGACGACGTCCACCAGTACGAGGTCGAGGGTGTGGGTGAGGACTTCTACCCCGAAACCGTCGACCTCGACCTGATCGACCGCTTCATCAAGGTCACCGATGCGGAGTCATTCGTCATGGCCCGGAGACTCGCCCGAAGCGAGGGAGTCCTCACCGGAGGCTCCGGGGGCATGGCAGTCGAAGCAGCCGTTCGAGTGGCCCGGGAGGACGAGTCGAGGCTGGTGGTGGTCATCGTCCCCGACTCCGGCCGTGGTTATCTGTCGAAGGTCTTCAACGACGCATGGCTCGAGTCGAAAGGATTCGAGAAATAGAGAGACCCCGCCCATATCGGGCGGGGTCTCTCAATCGCGTCAGCTCCAGCATTTCGCCTGTAACTAGTGCTGCGGCTGGACAAGCTCCGCAGTAGCCAGAGCCGGGTGGTCCAA
Organism: Acidimicrobiia bacterium; assembly: GCA_035762545.1. Taxonomy (GTDB): domain Bacteria; phylum Actinomycetota; class Acidimicrobiia; order Spongiisociales; family ZC4RG35; genus JANQRA01. The sequence goes on along the minus strand of DASTOM010000011.1, from coordinate 30,608 downwards.
GTTTGGAGTCGCCACCTGTTCCCTGCGGGAACGAGCGGCGCTTCAGCGGTCAGCGCCGCTCAGCGCTTGGCCACCTCCAGAGTCCTGAAAGATTTATGCAAGTTCGGACCACCTCCTTTCTCTGGTGACCAGATTCTGCCACAGATCGGAGCCAGGGTGAACCCATTTTCCGGTGGTCTCGAACGCGTACGATGCAGCGACTCGTGATGAACAAAGAGACATTGAGACACAGGTCGCCCTTGGCATTGATGTTGGTGGCGGTCGCTCTCTAGGTGGTCGCCTGCTCCTCTCCAAGCGAGGAGCTCGCCGAGCAGATCATCGAGTCGCAAGAAGGGGTGGGTGACGTCGAGATCGACGAGGAAGGCGGGGAAGTAAGTGTCGAGACCGATGACGGGTCCATGACTCTGGGGGAGGCGAGATCCCAGAAGACCTCCCCATCGATGTCCCGTCTGGTGGTGAGGTCCAGGCCGTCATCCAGCAGGGAGACGGCGCGTCGGTGAAGATCAGCTACGAGGAGAGCTTTGACGACATCGTGGCGTTCTTTCAGGATTGGGTCGACGCCAGCGGAGTCGAAGTCGTCAACAAATTCGAGGCTTTCCACCCCTCCATCGGTGTCATGGTCGGCCCAGGACGCGACTTCGACCTACTCGATGACCGTTGCAGATCTCGGGACGGTGCCGGAGTGCAAGTGACTCTCCTCGTCGGGACCGCTCAGAGGCGGAGGTTGCCGAAGAAGCCGTCCCACCACTCACCGAGTGCGCCCAACCCCTCTTCGAATGCCCACAAGAAGGCGACCACCAACGCGACCAGGGCGACTACCGTCGCCAGGGTCCTGACGCGATAGATCTGCCGTTGGGATGGGTCCTCCATGTACGACACATCGGTGAGGTTGGGAGTGAGAGGGCCCTGGACATATGGATCCGGAGGCGCCACGAAGGCGGGCCCGGCGGCGACGCCGACCAGGTGCCGGACGTTCGGGTCGGCCGGGTTCCGGTCCATTGGCTCGATGAGGTCCTCGTACTGGCTCGAGACCGACCCGGCAGCCACCGGTTCTTCGTGACCTGGGCTCAAAGTGGCGAGGGCCTGCTCGACCGTCGGAGACGTCTCTTCGAACGTCGGCTGCTCGACATCGGCTTTCCCGAAGAGATGGCGTTCGTCGATGCCGAGGATGGCAGCGAGGGCGCCGAGCACCTTCGGATCGTTCGGTCGACTCTTGTCCCGCTCCCACGACCGGATAGTCGCTGTGGAACGGCCAACGAGTTCGCCGAGCTTGGCTTGGCTGAGACCCAACTTGGTGCGGCGATAGCGCACCGTGCGCCCGAAACTTCTTTCCGGCATACCCATCAAGCGTATATACCCGGGGATTGGTTCCTCAAACGACTAGTCGAAGAATCGCGAACCCGGGGTACGTCAGCCCGGATATGGGTCAGATCCGCTCATCTACGCTGGATGGACGGCAGGGAGGCGTCCGGACGCCTGGTGGGTCCCCCGGTCTTCAAAACCGGTGAGAGGTCGACACGATCTCTGGCGGGTTCGATTCCCGTCCGCCTCCGCCAACTTCCCGATTGGCGCAGGTAGGAAAGGGGCAGAGTCTTCGTCCGCAGGAATGGAATGGCCCCGACTCCTGGTGCAACCCTCCCCACTGCGCGCGAGCATGCTCGAACGAGAATGGGGCGGTGACTGACTATCGCCGAGATCTCAAAGAAATGGCCGACGATGAGCTGAGCGCTGAGTGGGCGCGGGTGATGGTTGCTGAAGAGGAACCAGGTAGTCGTGCGGCTCAGCTCGCTGCGATTGACGCTGTGGCAGACGAAGTCAACACTCGCTACCACGAAGCGAGTTTCTCATCACTCGTGATCACTCCGGAGGACGCGCTGGAGTGACAGAGCACCTCAAGCGGTGGATCGGAGCAAAGGACTCAGATAGGTTCGGTCCCGGCCAAGAGGAAGATGGCTGAGGGCGGGCTCCAACCCTCTTTCGAAATGGGACTGGAAACCTAATACTTGCTTTCGGCAGTATCAGAGCCACGTGCCCGGTCTTCAAGCAGTTCTTGTCTCTGGCGTTCGGCCATCTGTTCTACTTTGCGACGGTGCCGTTCGCTCGCGTCGCGTCGCTCCCGCTCGTAGCGCTCTGAGCGTTCGCGGGGCGTCTTCATAGCGGGATCCTTTCGTCCTCTACGGAGCGTGCATTCTCGAGACAATCACTGCCAACGCATATCCCCTGTTTCCTCAGCAGATGTCTCACCCGACTGCCCCTGCCTTTGCCATGTTGATCTCGATGAGTCGATTCATTTCGACCGCGTATTCCATTGGGAGTTCTTTGACAATTGGCTCGATGAATCCAGCGACGATCATCGAGGTGGCCTGGTCCTCGGTCAGCCCACGAGACATCAGGTAGAAGAGTTGATCGTCGCCAACCTTCGAGACAGTGGCCTCGTGCCCGACTTCGGCGTCGCTCTCCTCGATTTCCATGTACGGATAGGTGTCGGATCTCGAGTCCTCGTCGAGTATGAGGGCATCGCAGCGGACAAAGGAGCGTGCGTTGGTCGCCCCGGGCTCGATCCTCACCAGTCCCCGATAGCCCGCCCTACCACCATCCTTGCAAATCGATTTGGACGTGATCAACGATGTCGTGTCGGGGGCCAGGTGAACGATCTTCGCCCCAGCGTCTTGATGTTGGCCCTCGCCTGCGAAGGCGATTGAGAGCACCTCTCCATGTGCGCCAGGCTCCATGAGCCACACTGCTGGGTACTTCATTGTCAGCTTCGAGCCCAGGTTGCCGTCGACCCACTCCATGGTCGCATTGCGGTACGCAACGGCTCGTTTGGTCACGAGGTTGTAGACGTTGTTCGACCAGTTCTGGATAGTGGTATAGCGACAGCGCCCACCTTCTTTGACCACGATCTCGACCACTGCCGAATGCAACGAGTCAGTCGCCCAGACGGGCGCCGAGCAACCTTCGACGTAGTGCACGTAGGCACCTTCGTCGACAATGATCAAGGTCCTCTCGAACTGGCCCATGTTCTCGGCATTGATCCGGAAGTAGGCCTGCAGTGGTTGATCTACATGTACGCCCGGGGGCACGTAGATGAACGAGCCTCCGGACCAAACCGCCGAGTTGAGTGCGGCGAACTTGTTGTCGCCGGGCGGGATGATTGTGCCCATGTACTGCTGCACGATCTCGGGGTACTCACGGACGGCAGTGTCCATGTCACAGAACAAGACACCTGAAGCCTCGAGCTCATCACGGTTCCGGTGATAGACGACCTCGGACTCGTACTGAGCGGTCACGCCGGCGAGGTACTTGCGCTCGGCCTGCGGGATCCCGAGCTTCTCGTAGGTGTCTTTGATCGACTCGGGAACCATGTCCCAGTCCTTCGACTGACCCGCGGCGGGCTTGATGTAATAGTAGATGTCATCGAAGTCGATGTCCTCGAGGGCCCCGCCGCCTCCCCAGGTTGGGATGGGCTTGCTGAGGAAGCGTTGGTACGAGCTCAGACGGAACTTGAGCATCCACTCGGGTTCGTTCTTCATAGCCGACATCTCACGGATGATCTCTTCGTTGAGGCCTTTCTTCGGCTTGAAGACGTACTCCTCTTCGCTGTCATGCCATCCCAGTTGGTATGCCGAGACATCGATATCGACGGTTACGGCCACGGCGACTCTCCTATCGAGCTCGAAATCGATTCAGGGCCTGTCATGTCGGTGCGAGGACTCGAGGGTGAATGGGTGATTACATCCTCGGCGGGGAACCAGGTGCTCTCGGAGCCCGACCATGGGAAGAGCACTCGGTCCCTGGAGAGGTATCCCGCGCAAGTGCACACAGGAAGGGTGCATGTGCCATCAGGTCGATGCTCCTGACGGGAGTGCCCGCATCCCCCGCACCGTATGAGCGCCCTGGTGTCCGGCTCTCTCACGAGTGACCGCACATCAGGCTGGTTCGAAATGGGCACTTGTCTCTCCTTTGGAAACGGTCCTCTTGAGAGTTTACTTGAGATCTAGCTATATATCAAGATAGCGCAACCATGCGGTCGCCAAACCCTCGAGCCCGCCAGATACTCCGTGAGGTCAGGATCACGGTCTTGAGCCCGTTTCGTGAAGGCTGCCACCTCGCCCTAACGGTCCCTGGGAGCGATTCAACCCCTCTTGACCGAAAGGCCCCATAGCGCCGGTCTGATGTCGTTGATGAGCCGACCCGGGGAGCGAGGGAACAAACGCCACCCAGGGACGGGTCCGGTATCACTCCAGAGGTCTTGCGACGATTGTTGGAGTGAAGGGGGGCATGTCACCGAGCTCGGTCAGCAGCGAGCGGAGTAGCTTGGCGAGTCGGCTCCGGTCGGACGGCTCGAGTGCCTCAACCATTGCGGATTGAGCCTGGAGAAGTGTGACGATCGCGTCACGTGCGAGATCTTCGCCAGCGGGAGTGAGGCGCACGAGAACACCGCGGCCATCCCGGGGGTTGGGTTGGCGTTCGATGAGCCCTGCTGCCTGGAGGCGATTGAGTCGGACCGTCATGCCCCCGCTGGTCAGGAGGAGATCCTCTGCCAACTGTGATGGCGTGAGAGGCCCGACGAGGTCGAGTTCGGTGAGTGTCTCGAGGTCGCCACGATGGCTGAGACCATAAGCGTCAGCGATGCTGTCGAGCCTCGTTTGAATCATGTGAGCAGCCCTAAGCACCCGGGTATTGACTTCGAGTGAGGAGAAGTCGAGGTCCGGGCGGGAGGTCCGCCACCTATCGAGCATGAGACCGAAACGGTCGGCCATGTCTATCTGGGGTTTCATACCAGTGCTCCAATGTAATTGACATTTAGCTATTCTTCAAGTAATCTATCAAGTAATCAACCCGAATGCCGTCCAGGATGAGATGGCGGCGAGGAACGCAATGAGCAACCAAGAGAACACTGGGGAAGCTGCACCGTCGGCAGCCACGGCTGATGAAAGCAACCAAACCGCTCCTGAGGCAATGCGCGAGCGAGTGTTCGTGGGAACCGGCCTGTTCTGGGGGTTGATCATTGGCGTCTTGTTGGCGGTGGCAGTCGTCATCCTGGCTGCCCAGAACACCGACAGGATCAATGTCTCCTTCTTAGGCTGGGACTTCTCAACCCCGCTGATAGCGGTAGTCCTCGGCGCATTGCTCATCGGAGTCGTCGTCGACGAGTTGTTCGGCTTGGTGTATCGAAAGCGCCGGCGCCGGACGCTGCGTGAACGTGACGAATTGCAGCGTCTTCGGTGACACACCCATGCCAGCTCATTGTCAGTCTCCGCCGCTTTCAGTGATCAGCGAGACTTCCGGTCAGTCCAGGAGTTCACGCAGCTCGACGATCACGTCGGATCGGTCTGCCACATAACCCTCGTCGTAGGCCGCCTGACACTCGGTGTCGAGATCCGAGAGGAACTCCACCGCCTCCGGCCATTGGTTGATGTCCACTTCACCGATCTTGACCCCGGTGTCGAATTTGATCCGGTACGCGGCGCCGGCAAGAAAGGCGGCCTTGTGTCGTTGGGCGAGGGCGAGGGCGAGCACCGAGGCCGAATCCAGTATCAACGCCAGCGCGGAGAGGTCTCCGACACCCGAAAAGAGGTCGCTCGCCAGACGTAGGGCGACACGGCCTTCAGCCCACTCACCCTTCTTCAGGTGCCCATGGGCAACCATGAACCGGGCCCAACCGAGGTCGAACGGGGCGTCGATGTCCGAGAAGATCTCGGCCGACCGACCGCACTGCTTGATCACCTCATCCCAGTCCTCCCTGGCGGCGGCCACGTTTCCCAACCCCCAGTAGGCGTGACCCAGGCCGACGAAGTCCAGGTTCCGCTCACTGATCTCGAGCGACTCGCGGAGCAGTGTCGTCGCCTGGTCATGCTGACCCGTGTACCCCAGAGGAAAGCTCAGGTTGTACAGGGCATCCGCCACCTCGACGGTGTTCCCGTTGGCGCGAAACAGGTCGAGAGCCTCGCGGTACGGGGCCGTTGTGCGATCCCAGTCACCACCCCAGTAGACGAGTCCCCCCAGAGCGGTCAGCGCCCGGGCCCTGGTGACAGGTGCGACATCGCCGGCGATGGCAAGAGCCGACTCGGTGTAGCCGACTCCCTCGGCGAGTTGGCCCTTTATCTGCCAGAAGCGCCAGAGTGCGGCCACGAAGCGACAAGCCACCTCGCCGTTCCCGACCGAGATCACGTGATCGAGCGCCGCCCTGAGATTGTCCTGGTCGTCGGTCAGACGTCGCAGCCAATGGCCCTGTCGGGACGTGAGGATTTCTCGGGCTGCAGCCTCGGCAATGGGCAGGAAAACCTCTGCGTGCCTGTCCAACACCTCCCGCTCGGCGCTCCTGGCGACGAGCGCCCCGTAGGCAAACTCGCGAATCACGGTCAACATGCGAAATCTCGGCTCTCCCCGCGCCTCGGTCTGGCGGAGAAGGCTCTGGTCCACGAGCCGCGACAAGCCGTCCAGGACATCGATACCGCCGGTGCAGAGCTTCTCAGCCTCGGTCAGACCAAACCCACCCGTGAAGACCGCGAGTTCCTCGAAGAGCATGCGAGTGTCCGGGTCGAGGAGGTCGTAGCTCCACCCGATGGCATTGACGATCGTCTGCTGGCGGGCAGGCAAATCCGGCGACGACGATGAGAGGAGCTGGTTGCCGAGTCTCTCGAGTATCGCCTCCGGTGTGAGGCTCCTGACCTTGGACGCAGCCAGCTCGATCGCCAGGGGCAGACCGTCGAGGGATCGCGTGATGGTGGCAACCGTCTCGATGTTGTCCTCGCCCAGGCTGAAGTCCGGTCTGACGGCTGCGGCGCGTTTGACGAACAGCTGAACGCCTTCGGCCGAGCCCACCTTCGCCAAGGACTCACCTTCGGACGGGACGTGAAGGGGCGGGATGGGAAGTTCTCGTTCGGCGCCGAGGTGAAGCGGGATGCGCGAGGTGACGAGAACCTTGAGCTCTGGAGCTCGGTCCAAGAGCGCGCTGACGAAGGCCGCCCCGTCGACCAGCTGCTCGAAGTTGTCGAGAATGAGCAGCATCTCTTTGCCCTCCAGGTAACCGGCCACGTGCTCGGCGGCATCAGAGTTCACCGCGGACTGCAGCGCCAGAGCGTCGAGGATCGCGCTCGCGATGTTCTCGGTGTCTCGCACTGAGGCGAGTGGCACGAAGACAGCACCATTGCTGAATGAATCTTCGAGCCGCCGCCCAATCTCGAGGGCCAGCCTGGTTTTTCCGGTTCCCCCTGGGCCGGTGAGAGTGACCAGGCGACTCTGTTCGAGCAGATCCATACCCGCAGCCACCTCTCGCTCCCGACCGATGAAGTCAGACATCTGAGCCGGCAACTGTGAAGCGGCGCGCCGAGCCCGCAACGGCGGGAAAGCCGCCGGCATCCCGGCGGCCATGAGCTGATAGATCGATTCGGGCTCCTGAAAGCCCCGCAGGCGGTACTTGCCCAACGACACCACTGAGAGAGTCGGTGACAGCCCGGTCTCCACGATCTCGTAGGTGGCACGTGACAACAGCAGCTGGCCGCCATGACCGGCGGTGGCCACGCGGTTGGCCTTATTGACGTCGATGCCGACGTAATTCTCGGCTCCCACGACGCCCTGGCCGGTGTGCAGGCCGATCCTCACTCGAGGAGCCTCGCCCCCCGGCCATGACGCGGCGCCAAGTGCGCTGGCGATGCCCACTGCCGCCTCGACACTGGCCATGGCGTCGACGAAGACGGCGAAGAACGAGTCACCCTCTGTGGCCACTTCGGTCCCGTCATGAGCGGCAATCTGGGATCGGATGATCGAGTTGTGCTGTTCCAGCAGGGCCCGGTAGACCTCGACCCCGAGGGTGTCGTTGAGACGTGTCGACCCCTCGATGTCGGTGAACATGAAGGTCACGGTCCCGCTTGGCAAGGCTTTCACGCTCGGATGATACGACCGGGCCAACGGAGATGGGTTGTCGGTCATCGGTCTTCGCGACGGTCAGGTGATCGGGGACAGTCTTTCAGACAACTCACGACCCATCGAGCGCCCGAAGTGGGCCAAGACCATGAGCACGATGGTCGCCAGACCTCCAAAGAGAACCACGGACGCCGGGAGGATCCGCGTCGTGGAGGCCAGACTCCAGGCAACGAGGAGAAGGACGGCCACGATGGTCGAAAACGCACTAGCTCCGGAGGTGACCTGGGAACACCACGGTGGAAATCGGTACATGCCTGCCAGACCGTTGATTCCGAGATGGACGAACGCGAGAAGAGGGAGAGCAACCGCCAGATTCCGGTAGATCAGCCACACGCCAACGGCGTGCTCATCTACGATAAGTGCGACGCCAACCAGATATCCGGTCGCCACCAATAGAGCATCCACTGCAATCAGACGTAAACGCTGATCCCACCCAAAAATGCCGCCAGCCTCCCTGCCGCGCTCTGTAAATCTATCACCGGCCCCGTGGGGCAGCGTCCCAGATGCGGAAGAAGAAAGGGATATCAATGAGGAAATCCGCTTACATCACGTCCCTGATCGTTGGGATCATCCTGATCGTAGGAGGGGTCGGAACCTGGATCATCGTGTCCAACACGCTCGCCGAGCAGAACATCACGGTGTCCGACGATGCCGACTGTCTAGCCGGTGACGAGGTAGACGGGCCGCTCAGCGCCTACTGCCAAGCCCAGGTCATCAACAAACACACACTCGAGACGACCGGTGGACTCACCTATGCCGAACTCGACCGAGAGGACCCGCTTCGCGCGGTTGCGATGAACTCGGCCTTCCTGCAGTCTTCACTGTTCACGTCGGTGGTCGCCTTCGGTGTGGCCGGGATGGCCATACTCATGGGCATCGTCTTCGTCCTCATCGGACTGGGAATCAGGGACGTCGGCGAGAAGGTCGGGGAGCTCTAGACCGGTTCGAACTCGATGAAGGGTGCGGCGTCGACCCATTTGTGCAGGCTGGCGTCGACGCCGTCCGGAGGTGAGTCCCAGCTCTCGATGAGGGCACGTCGCAGGATCCGGCCACGCTCCTCGGGGTCCGGCTCCGGTCTGCCTACGACATCGACATCAGCATTGATGCCTCGCTTGAGATGGAGTGTGAACTCCGGATGGGCTTCGATGTTGGCTTCCCAATCCCGTTTCCGGCTGCTGGGCCGGCCGGTGAGGTAGTAGCGGCCGTCGAACTGGTGGAAATAGATCTCGATACGACGCGGCTCACCGGTCTTCCGGCCGATAGTCGTGATGTCCGCTATCCCGCCGCGGTCCATCGCCTCTTTGACTGCGCTGTCCATGCCCGCGTCCAACGTCTCCGCTTCGGCCGATGTTCCGCCCGATTAGGTTCCCGTCATGGGCCAGCTGATCGAAGTCACCTCCACGCGGGTCGGTGACGTGGCCGTATTCGCACTCGACCGCTCGCTGACCGGACAGGACAGCGCGACGTTCATGACTCGGCCCGATGGAGACAGGCCGCCGGATGTGCTCGCACAGCGGCTCTTCGATTCTGATGAAGACACGAGATCGGTGCACATCCTGTCCAACACGGTGACGGTTGGCCGCGTCTCGGGGTGGGACGCCCAAGCCCTCGAATCTGCGGCCGACATCATCTCCAAGCTCTTCGTGCACTACGAAACCATCGACCCCGAGGACCGCATCGATGCCCTAAGGGAGGAGAACTACAACGCCACCATCACCTGGATCAGGGCCCACAACCCCGATCTGTGGGTGATGCGGATCAAACCCGACGAGCCGATCGAGCGCTTCGAGCCCGGGCAGTACACCACCCTCGGTCTCGGATACTGGGAGCCCAGAGCGGACGACGTCTCGGAGGACTTCGAAGCCGACCCGGCACAGAGGGACAAGATGGCCCGCCGCTCCTACTCCGTGTCCTCGTCGATCATCTCGGAGGACGGGAGCCTGGTTCCTGCCCATCCCGAAGAAACCGAGTTCTACATAGTCCAGGTGCCGCCGGGCGAAGAGGAGATCCCCGCTCTCACTCCCCGAATCTTCAAGAAGGACGTCGGCGACCGGATCTTCATGAGCCACAAGTTCACCGGCCGCTACACCCTCGAAGGGGTGGAACCAGACGACAACGTGATCTTTCTCAGCACCGGCACCGGTGAGGCCCCACAGAACATGATGACGGCCGAGCTACTGCGACGCGGACATCAGGGTCGGATCATCAACGCCGTGTGTGTCCGCTACCGGCAGGACCTGGCCTACACCGAGCAGCAAGCTGCGGTCGAGGCGGCCTATCCCAACTACCAGTACATATCCCTCACGACCCGGGAGCCGGAGAACGAGGGACACAAGGTCTACATCCAGGACCTGATCACCTCCGGAGCACTCGAGGAGAAGCTGGGCAGGAGCCTCGACCCGTCGAACACCCATATCTTCCTGTGTGGGAACCCGGCGATGATCGGTCTTCCCAAGTGGGACGACGAAACGGGGACGATGGAGTTTCCCGAGACCCTCGGAGTCTGTCAGATCCTTCACGAACGCGGCTTCACCATCGATCATCGCCGCGAACGGGGCAACGTCCACTACGAGGAGTACTGGAAGGAGCGTTAGCCCTTTTCAGACGCTGTGGGGCCGATGCCTCTCGAGCTGCGCTCGAGAGGTAGGGAGTCTTCTGCGAAAACTCCAATCTGTCCGAAGCACAGACACCGCCCCCACAGCATTAGGAAGCCCATATGCGCCCGACAAATCATCAGGGACGGGTGTCAACCGCGGCGCTGGGCCTCGGCGACGGCGATGGCGGTCATGTTGACGACGTCGGAGACCGAGGCGTCGCGCTGGAGGACGTGGACGGTCTTTGAAAGCCCGCTCAGGATCGGACCGATGACCTCCGCACCACCCAGCCGGTTCAGCAGCTTGTAGGAAGCGTTGGCCGACGTCAGGTTGGGGAACACCAACACGTTGGCCGCTCGACCGAAGAGGGAACCGCCAGGTCGCCGCGACTCCATGAGCTCGCTGATGACTGCCGAGTCGGCTTGCATCTCACCGTCGACCTGAACGTCGGGGCGGGCAGCCCGGAAGATCTCGACTGCCCGTCGTACCCTGGCCGGCTCCTCGCCCCCGGCCGATCCGAAGTCGGAGTAGCTGATGAAGGCCACTCGCGGCTCCCGTTCGAAGTCCTCCTCGGCCGTCTTGGTCGCCGCCAGTGCGATCTCGGCCAGTTGCTCCGCTGTCGGTTGGATGTTGACCGCACAGTCGGTGAAGAAGTACTGACGCCCGCCGACCAGGACCAGGTACACAGAGGAGACGATCGAACGTCCTTCGTCCACCTTGAGAACCTGAAGGGCCGGCCTGATGGTCTCGGGGTAGTAGGTATTGAGCCCGCCGAGCACGGCATCGGCGTCCCCTTCGCGCACCATGAGGCACGCATACATGTTGGGGTCGTCGACCATCTTCAACGCCTCCTGCAGGGAAAGCCCCCGGTCGCGTCTGATCTGCTCCAGCACCGCGGCGTAGCGCGCGCTCGGAGACTCCGGAGCCCTGGGGTCGATGACCTCGACGTCCTGTAGCGAGATCCCGGCGTTCTCTGCGATGTCGGAGATCTCGTCGATCGGCCCGAGGAGGACGGGTGAGCCGATCCCCTCGTCCCGAACCCGGCGGGCGGCCCGGATCAGCCGAACGTCGTTGCCATGTGGGTAGACCACCCGCTTCGGATGCTCGATGGCGCGGTTCGTGATCGCGGCGATCAGGCTGTGTGAGGCACGGAACCTCGACTGCAACTCGTTCTTGTATGCATCGAAGTCCTCGATGGGAGATCGGGCCAGACCCTCCTCAACGGCAGCTTTGGCGACAGCCGGCGCGACGGTCCACAGGACCCGGGGGTCGAACGGCTTCGGGATCAGATAGTCAGGTCCAAACGCCAGCGTCTCGAGGTCGTATGCGCGAAGAACCGAATCCGGAACCGGCTCGCGGGCAAGGTCGGCCAGGGCGTGTGCCGCGGCGACTTTCATCCCCTCCGACACGCCCCGGGCCCTGACGTCCAGTGCGCCGCGGAAGATGAATGGGAATCCGAGGACGTTGTTCACCTGGTTCGGATAGTCGGACCTGCCCGTGGCCATGATGACGTCATCCCGGGCGGCCTTGGCGTCCGGGTATGTGATCTCGGGGTCCGGATTGGCCAGGGCGAAGACGATCGGCGTGTCAGCCATCGACTGGACCATCTCCTTCGTCACGATCCCGGCGACGGCAACCCCGATGAAGGCGTCGGCACCGACCATCGCATCCTCCAGGGTGCGGGCGTCGGTTTCCACGGCGAACTCGCGTTTGATGTCGTTTAGGTCGTCACGCCCTGAGTGAACGACGCCGGTGGTGTCCGTCATCAAGAGATTCGCGGGGTCCACGCCAAGCTCGATGAAGAAGCGGGCGCACGCCACTCCGGCGGCACCGGCCCCCGCCACCACAACCCTGGTCGATGCGATATCCCGACCGGTGATCTCGAGCGCGTTGAGAAAGGCGGCGCCACCGATGATGGCAGTGCCGTGCTGGTCGTCGTGGAAGACGGGTATGTCGAGGCGGGATCGCAGAGTCGACTCGATGTAGAAGCACTCCGGCGCCTTGATGTCCTCGAGGTTGATCCCCCCGACCGTCGGAGCGAGCAGCTCACAGAACTTGACCACATCGTCGGGGTCGGAGGCGTCGATCTCCAGGTCGAAGACATCGATGTCGGCGAAACGCTTGAACAGGACTCCCTTGCCTTCCATGACGGGCTTGCTGGCGAGGGGCCCGATGTTCCCCAGGCCGAGAACGGCGGACCCGTTGGACACCACCGCGACGAGATTTCCCCGGTTCGTGTAGCGGAAGGCTGCGTCGGGCTCGTCGGCGATGACGAGACAAGGATCGGCAACACCGGGGGTGTAGGCGAGGCTCAGATCGCTCTGGGTGGCTGTCGGCTTGGTCGCCCGGATCTCCACTTTCCCGGGCCGCGGCTTCTCGTGGTACTCGAGTGCCTCGGAGAACTTGGGCTTCGTTGGCATGTCATGACCTTATCGCCCGAATGAGGTAGCAAAGTCGGGGGAATCAGGCTGCGTGGAGAAACCTGAGGTTTCGGTTTCAACATCTTCCTGCGAGAATTGGCGTGTGATCGAGACCGACCTTCCAGTCCTGTCCGACAACGGATACAACGTGATGGGTGGCTGGCGCGTGGGTCAGTCGCCCGAGGACACCACCACACGGTCCGGGCTGCTCGTACCGGTAGGGACCAAGGACGGCAACGACGCCCTTGCCCTTGTGGATGTTCAGACCGGCCAGCGGTTCTGGGCGGTTCCCACTGGTGCGTGGCGCTTCATATGGCCACCGACCGGCAAGCCGGTGATCGCGGTCCGCGAGTCCCAGATCATCGCCGAGGAAGAGCTCGATCACGTCGGTGACGAGGGCCAGTACCTCTGAGTCGGAGAAATACCGCCGCATCGGCATTCCCCGGACGGCATCATCGTTCGCCCCGAGTCACCGGCCTCCCATGACTTCCGAACATCAATCGCGCGCCCGGAAACGCCTGACTGCAACCGTCACCGACCTCGAGGTCGCGGTTCAGCGCGCCTTCCTGATCGGAGTGTTGCTTCCCGGGATGTCCGCTCAGGAGGAGGAACGCTCGATCGACGAGTTGGCGTTGCTCACGGACACGGCCGGGGCCGATCCGGTCGACCAGGAGATCGTCAAACGCGACCGGATCGATCCCGCAAGCTTCATCGGGTCGGGCAAGGCCGAGGAGTTGGCGACCCTGACCACAGCCCTCGACATCGACGTCGTGATCTTCGACCAGGCCCTCTCCCCGGCGCAGCAACGCAACCTCCAGAAGATCTTCCATTGCGACGTGGTCGACCGGGAGGGACTGATCCTCGACATCTTCGCCCAGCACGCCACATCCAAAGTCGGTGCCATCCAGGTCGAGCTGGCGCTGCTCCGGTACAACCTGCCACGTCTGCGCGGCAGGACCACCGCCCTGGCGCAGCAGCGGGCAGGTGTCGGCACCACGATGCGTGGACCCGGCGAAACCAAGCTGGAGACCGACCGGAGGCGGGTTCTGGCCCGGATCTCCAAACTGGAGCGCCAGCTGAAGGAGACCGCGGGGCACCGGGAGACGCAACGCAAGCAGCGCAAGCGAACACAGATCCCCCAGGTGGCGATCGTCGGTTACACCAACGCCGGGAAGTCGACGTTGCTCAACGCCCTTACCGACGCCGACACCCTGGTCCAAGATCAGCTGTTCGCCACGCTCGACTCGACCGTGCGTCGGCTCGAGCTGCCCGATGGCCGACCCATCGTCATCGCAGACACGGTGGGATTCGTGCGTCGGCTCCCTCACCATCTCGTGGAGGCCTTCCGATCGACGTTGTCGGAGACCTCCGAAGCGGATCTCCTCGTACACCTGGTGGACGGCACCGACGAAGACCCGGCCGGCCAGATCGACGCGGTCACCGAAGTCCTGAAGGAGATAGGCGCCGCCTCGGTGCCACAGCTCCTGGTCATCAACAAGACCGACGCACTCGATGAGTCGGCAATCAAGAGGTTGCACAATCTCTGGCCGGAAGCGGTGCTCATCTCGGCGCGCGAAGGTCTGGGCCTGGACTCTCTGCTCGAGGCGATAGCCGAGGAGCTGGCCCGGGGTCTGGTGACCCTGAGCCTCACGGTCCCTTATGAGCGCGGAGATGTAGTCGCTGCCGCCCACCGTCTTGGCGAAGTCATCGAAGAGAAACACGATGAAGACGGGACCATCCTCGACGTACGGCTCCCGGAACGGGCAACCGGGCAGTTCGCCGAATTCGTCAGGCCGTAGCGACGAGTGCGGCGCCGACGACGCCGGCGTCGTTCCCCATCTCAGCCGGCATCAACGGAAGGGACTCGTCCAGCGTGTGGACGAAGAACTCCCAGTGCTTGGCCAACCCCCCACCCACGACCATCAGGTCGGGGTTGAAGACCTCGTTGACGTGGGAGAGGAATCGGTTGGCCCGGGAACCCCACTGATCCCAGTCGAGGTCGTCCCTCCGCCTCGCTTTGGCCGAAAAGTAGAGCTCTGCAGGTTTGTGCCCTTCGAGTTCCAACTGACCCAGTTCCAGATTGGGGACCAGACGCCCGTCGATGAACATGCCAGATCCGATACCGGTTCCGAACGTGATCATGAGGACGAGTCCTTTGGCGCCCTCTGCGACTCCGAACCTGGTCTCGGCCAGACCTGCCGCGTCGGCGTCGTTGATGACCACCGTTTCCAGGCCGGTGGCCCCGGCGAACATGTCGGCGACCTTCTGGCCGATCCACGCCTGGTCGATGTTGTTGGCTGTCTCGACGATCCCGTTCCGTATCACCGAAGGGAACCCGACCCCGACAGGGCCGCTGTAGTCGAACCCGGCGACCATCTCGGCGTAGATCTCAGTCACAGACTCAGGTGTCGCAGGCTGTGGCGTGTCGACGCGATTCCGTTCGGACACCAGCGATCCGTCGGACACATCGACCAATGCCGCCTTGATGCCCGATCCCCCGATGTCGACGCCGAGGTGAACGCTGCTCACAGACGCCGAAGGCTAAGCGGTTGCGAGGAGAAGTAATAGCCTCGGGCCGGTGAACGTTCAATCAGATATCGCGGTGGTCGGACTTGCGGTGATGGGAGCGAACCTCGCCCTCAACCTCGCCGACTCCGGCAACAGGGTCACGCTCTACAACCGAACCACTTCGGTCACCGAAAAGCTCATGGCCGGCGAGGCAGCGGGCAAGGACATGGTGGCAGCCGCCACCTTGGAGGAGATGGTGGCGACCCTCTCCACCCCACGGGTCATCCTGTTGATGGTGAAGGCCGGAGACCCGGTCGACTACGTGCTCGACGACCTGGTGCCTCTCCTCGACGAGGGCGACATCGTCATCGACGGTGGCAACTCCCTCTTCACCGACACGGCGCGACGCTACGAAGCGCTCCAATCCAAGGGCATCCGCTTCGTCGGCGCCGGGGTGTCCGGTGGCGAGGAGGGGGCCCGTCATGGCCCATCCATCATGCCGGGAGGTGACCCGGAGGCGTGGCCTGTGATTCAGGGGATGCTGAAGGGAATCGCAGCCGTCGCCCCGGACGGTCAACCGTGCTGCGAGTGGATCGGTGAAGGCGGGGCCGGTCACTTCGTGAAGATGGTTCACAACGGCATCGAATATGGCGACATGCAGGTGATCGCCGAGGCTTACGACCTGATGCGGCGGGGAATGGGCATGGCCCCGGCCGAGATCGGCGACGTCTTTGCAGCGTGGAACGAGGGTCGTCTCAAGTCGTACCTGGTCGAGATCACCGCAGACATCCTCCGAACCACCGAGGACGGAGAGCCCCTGATCGACCACATTCTCGATGCAGCAGGTCAGAAGGGCACCGGCAAATGGACAGTGATCGCCTCGATGGAGGCCGCCGAGCCCACCACCCTCGTCTCAGAGGCGGTTTACGCCCGCATCGTCAGCTCCGACCCGGAGCGACGTGGCCGCCTCGCCGCCCGATTCGGCACTCCGATCGGGAGGATCGAGGGTGTGACGGTGGGTGATATCGAGTCGGCCCTGTATGCCTCGAAGATCGTCTCCTACGCCCAGGGGTTCCGTCTCCTCCAGGCGGCGTCAGACGAGTACAGCTGGAGTCTGGAGATGGGGACCCTCGCCGCCATCTGGAGAGCCGGATGCATCATTCGGGCCGCCTTCCTCGAAGACATCACGGCCGCGTACGAGGCCGATCCTCACCTCGCCGACCTCACCGAAGCGGACTTCTTCACCGCGGCGTTACGGGAAGCCGAGACGTCGTGGAGAAAGGTGGTGTCGTCCGCGGCCACCACAGGCATCCCGGCGCCGGCCTACGCCAGCGCCCTCGCCTATTTCGACGGGATGCGATCCCGTCGACTCCCCGCGGACCTGATCCAGGCACAACGCGACTACTTCGGCGCCCACACCTTCGAACGGATCGACCGGCCTCGCGGCGAGTTCTTCCACCACGAATGGTGAGTGGGCGACTGACGCGACCCAGGGCTGTAGACCCCGCCAGCCGAGGTCTGTGGCCCAAACCTGGAACTACCACCTAGGCCGGTGGCGTCCCCGGGACGTCGAGCAGCGGCTTTTCCACGAAGTCGGGGTCGGCAGCATCCGCAGCTTCCACATGGTCCCGACGAACCCCCATCATGAACAGGATCGCATCGAGGTAGGGAACCGACACAGCAGTGTCGGCTCGCTCCCTGACCACCGGCTTGGCATTGAATGCGATGCCGAGACCGGCGGCGGCGAGCATCTCGAGATCGTTGGCGCCGTCGCCCACCGCCACCACCTGCGAAGGGGAGATCCCCTCGGCGGCGGCGATCTCTTGGAGGAAGGTCGCCTTTCGGGGCCCATCGACCAGCTCACCGGCGAGATCCCCCGTAAGACGGCCATCGACCATCTCCAACGAGTTGGAGAGCGAGTAGTCGATCTCCAGTTCGGCGGCCAGCCAATCGGCGAATCGGGTGAAACCGGCGCTTACGATGGCTGTCTTCATCCCCATCCGCTTCAGGGTCCTGATGAAAGTGCGTGCTCCCGGTGTGACCCTGATCCGGGATCGAGCCCGCTCCATGGCGTCTTCACCCAGACCTTCCAGCAGAGCCACCCGCTCCCTCAGTGAGCCCTCGAAGTCGATCTCGCCTCGCATCGCCTTTCCCGTGATCTCGGCGACCTTATCGCCCACTCCCGCCTCGTCGGCGAGGAGATTTATCACCTCGTTCTCGATCAACGTGGAGTCGACGTCCATCACCACCATCCGTTTGGCCCGCCTTTCCAGACCCTCCGGCTGGATCGCGATGTCCATTGGCCGCTCGGCTGCGGCTGTCATGAGCACTTCACGGATCTTGTCGACGTCGCCGTTGGAAACGGCGAGCTCGTAGGAGATCACCGGATACCGGGAGAGGCGGAAGATGCGTTCGATGTTGCCACCGCCCTCGGCGATACCGCGCGCCACGACACCGAAGTCATCGGGCCCGATTCGCTCGCCGAGGATGGTGATCACAGTCATGGTCTTGATGGGCGTCGGGATCGGGTCGACGACCTCGAATTCGATGTGGAGACGCTGCTCCCAGCCGAACAGCAAGAGGTCCCGGATGGTTGCCTTCTCACCGTCGACCCCGATGAGGACGTTCAGGGTCAGTCGTCCCCGCACCACGATCTGCTCGACGTCGTAGACCTCGGCACCGGTGGCCGCGAGCACGTCCATCAGCCCTGCCGAAATACCGGGCCGGTCCGGTCCGTGGATCGTCGCCAGGATCGTCGAGCGGTCACTCATCGGCGCGAAGGTTAGGAGTGCAAAGCCCGATTTCCACTTTCGGCACCACCCAGATGACCGGTACCATCTGTTGGTTCTCGAACGCTGCGAGGTTCCCTTATGACAGACAACCCGTTCCGTCTGCCCCGACACACAATCCCCAACCATTACGACATCCGTCTCGAGCTCGATCTCGAGACGTTCACCTTCACCGGGTCTGTGGGTGCGGACATCGAGGTGACCGAATCGACCGACGAGGTGGTGCTCAATGTCGCCGACGTGGAGATCAAGTCGGCTGCGATCGATGGCGTGGCGGTAGCGTCGATTTCATACGACGAGGAGATGGAGAGGGCCACTCTCGGTCTCTCCGAATACCTCTCCCCCGGGCCGTACCGCCTCGAGCTCGAGCACGTCGGAAGCATCAACGACCAACTCCGTGGCCTGTACCAGGCCTTTTGCAGGGCTGAACACGGCGACACCCTGCCGATCGCCGCATCCCAGTGCCAGTCCACCGATGCCCGACGCATCTTCCCGTGCTGGGACGAGCCGGACTTCAAGGCGACCTATCAGACCACCATGGTGGTGGCCGACGGGTTGGAGGCGTACAGCAACACAGCAGAACTGAGCCGGACGAAGCTCGACGACGGCCGGGTCGAATTCAGATTCGACAAGACGATGAAGATGTCCACCTACCTGCTCGCCTTCATCGCCGGGCCTTTCGAGGCAACCGAGCCCACGGTGGTGCGGGGAACCCCGATCCGGATCATCGTCCCCAAAGGCAACCTCCATCTCACGGACATCGCGATGGAGAACGCGGTCTTCTGCTTCGAGTACCTCTCCGACTACTACGGCATTCCCTACCCAGCCGACAAGCTGGACCACGTCGCCATCCCCGACTTCGCCGCGGGTGCCATGGAGAACGTCGGTCTGATCACCTACCGTGACGCCTACCTGGTCATAGACCCGGACAAGGCCAGTCAGAGCGAGCGGCAGAACAGTCTCGACGTGGTTGGCCACGAGGTCGCCCACCAGTGGTTCGGGAACCTCGTGACCATGGCGTGGTGGGAAGGAGCCTGGCTCAACGAAGCATTTGCCAGCTTCATGGAGTTGAAGGCGACCGACGCGATGCGTCCGGAATGGAAGCGGTGGCTCGCCTTCCAGAACCTCGAGGTCCCCTGGGCGATGGGCACAGACCAACTCGCCTCGACCCGGCCCATCGAGTTCGAAGTCACTTCTCCTCACGAGGTCGACCAGATGTTCGACGCCATCACCTACGGGAAGGGATCGGCCGTTCTCCACATGGTCGACGAGTTCATAGGCGTCGAGAACTTCCGCACCGGTGTGGGCAACTACCTACGCAAGCACTCGTACGCCAACACGGTGACCGCCGACCTGTGGGAGGGCCTCGACGGCGCCTCCGAGTACCCGGTGTCCGAGATCATGAACACCTGGGTGTACCAGCGTGGCTTCCCTCAGGTCGACGCCGACCTGGTGTCAGGTGGGGTGCGGCTCTCACAGCGTCGCTACCTGGTCATTCCCGACGAGACCGACACCACCCTCTGGAAGATCCCCGTGCAGCTGCGCGGATCGGTCGACGGTCAGAGATTCGAACAGAAGTTCCTCCTCGAGTCCGACGAAGCGGTGGTCGAGATCGACGGTGAGATCGACTGGGTCGTGGCCAACGCCGGTGGTGCTGGGTTCTACCGCACCGCTTACTCGGAGGATCTGTTCGCGTCCCTTCTCCATCACGTAGATGACCTGGGGGACAACGAGAGGTACGCCCTCGTCGCCGACACGCTCGGGTTCGTCCGCAACGGGCAGGCACCGGCGACGGACTTCCTCGATCTGGTCTCCGAGTTCGCAGGAGAGAGCGAGCATGCGATCTGGTCTGTGATCACCGGCGGTCTCGGGCTCATCGAGCATCACGCTCTGGACGAGGCGGCCCGGCCCGGATTCGAAGGCTTCGTCGCCGAACTGATCGGCCCGGCACTCGAGCGTCTCGGCTGGGACGTCGGATCCGACGACACCGATCTCCAACGCAAGCTGCGAGGAGACCTGATTGCCACCATGGGCAATCTGGCCCGGGACGGAGACACGATCGATCGGTGCCATGAAATCGTCACCGAGCTCTTGGAAGGCGCTCAGATCGATCCGGAAGTGGCCACGGCTGCCCTCGCCGTATACGCCAGGAATGGTGGTCCCGACGAGTACGAGACCCTCTGGAAGGTCTATCAGTCGTCCACTACCCCGCTCGACATGGTCCGATATCTCCGCTCCGTGGCGGGGGTGGAGCGTGAGCCCGAGGCCCTAGCGACGATGGAGAAGATCGTCGACGGATCGATCCGCACTCAGGACGGATTCTGGGTCTTCGCTCGACTCCTCGGAGGCGAGGCCGGTCCTGCGGTTTGGGCCGACGCCCGGAGCCGCTGGGACGCGGTGCTCGCCGCCATGCCCGGGATGACCCGAACCAGGGTTGTCGAGGGCCTGCCGGCCCTCTCCCAACCCGAGGTCGCCGCCGACGTCCACGGCTTCTTCGCCGAGCACCCGCTTCCGGAAGCGTCGCGAGCGCTCGAGCAGAAGCTCGAGCTCCTCGACGCCAATGTGAAGCTCCGGGAGCGGGAGACGGACACCGTCAGGGAGTACTTCACGCGTTCCTGAGGTCTCGTCCGTGGAGCGTCTCAATCCACCCCAAACCGAGCAGAACCCGGCACCTGAGTGCCGGGTTCGCTTGCGTTTCAAGCGCTGTGGGAGCGACATACCGCCCCCACGGCATTAGGAAAGCTACTTGAGCTCGACGGTGGCGCCGGCGCCCTCGAGGATCTCCTTGGCCTTGTTGGCGGTCTCTTCGTCGACGGCCTCCAGCACAGCGGCGGGGGCACCGTCGACGAGGTCCTTGGCCTCCTTGAGCCCGAGGCTGGTCAGCCCACGGACTTCCTTGATCACCTGGATCTTGGCCGAGCCGGCCGCGGTGATCACGACGTCGAACTCGTCCTTCTCGTCCGCGGCAGCGGCGGCGGCATCGCCACCACCCGCTCCGGGTGCTGCAGCCACGGCCACGGGGGCGGCGGCGGTCACATCGAACTTCTCCTCGAAGGCATCGAGGAACTCCTTCAGCTCGAGGACAGTCATCTCCTCGAACGTGCTGAGCAGCTCGTCGGTGGTCATCTTGGTCTTGGCCATCTCTACTATTCCTCCTCGGCCTTGTCGGCCGCGGTATCGGCGGGCTCATCGGCCGGCAGGGTCGCCTCGTCGGCGCCACCGGACCCGAACTCGCCCGACTCTTTCTTGTCCAGAAGCTGTGAAAACATCGACGCCGCGTTCCGGTTGAACGAAGCGAACATCCCTGCGGCCGAGAACAGCGGGGCCTTGGCGGCGCCGACGATCTTGGCCAGGAGGACCTCACGAGGCTCGATGTCAGCGAGCTTCGAGACCTCCTCAGGGCTGAGGACGTTCCCGGACAGGTAGCCCGCCTTGAGGACGAACACCTCGTGGTCCTTGGAGAAGTCCTTGAGAGCCTTCGCCGTCGACACCGGATCGCTCTTGGCGAAGGCGATGGCGGTGGGGCCGGCGAGATACTCGTCCAGTCCGTCGATACCGGCATCGGCAGCCGCCAACTTGGCCAGGGTCATCTTCACGACCTTGTAGTCGGCGCCGCTGTCACGGACAGCCTTGCGCAGAGCCTGGACGGCCTGCACGCTGAGCCCTCGGTACTCGGTGAGGAACACCGCTTCGGCGCCCTCGAGTCCCTCTCGGATGTCTTTTACAGCCTGGACCTTTTCTGGTCTTGCCATTGCTCTCCCTAGACATGAAATAAGCCCCTCGGCGAAAGATGAGGGGCTTCGAGAAGCAAACCTGCGCTGGCGGGATGTTCCCCTTAGGTCCCGAAGGACACCGGCGGTCTTTGGCCGAGGTATTGGAGTTGCAGGGGCAATTGTATCGGCGGCCCGATGGTGCGCAATTCGACATAGATTGCCGTGATGGACTTCCACATCGAGGACCATGGCACGGGCCCGGCGATCCTCTTCATCCATGCCGGTGTGGCCGATTCCCGGATGTGGCGTGACCAGCTCGGTCTCTCCGGATACCGCACGATCGCCTTCGACAAGCGAGGCTTCGGACGCACGCCCTGGGTGCCCCGCCCCTATTCGGACACCGAGGACTGCCTTGCCGTCCTCGACTACCTGGGTGTCGAATCAGCAATCATGGTCGGCTGCTCCATGGGCGGTGCCACGGCCGTGGACCTGGCGGTCAATCATGCCGATCGCGTCGACGCCCTCGTTCTCGTTGGTGCCTTTCCGAGCGGATGGGAGCCGCCCGGAGGATTCGAGGACACCCCGCTCGAGCAGGAGGCGGCCGACGCGGCGGAGGCGAGGGACTACGACCTGGTCGTGGACATCGATTATCGGATGTGGCTGGTCGGGTATGGCCGGGACGAGTTGGCCGTCGATCCTGCGCACAAGATCCTGTTCTACGACATGGACGCACGTCCGGTTCGCAACGAAGCCGAGCGTCAGGAGTATCACATGGGGCGCGGCACGCCCATCAACGAGCGCCTCGATGACATCGATGTACCGGCTCTGGTGGTGGTCGGCGCCCACGACGAGCCGGTACTCTTGGAGGCCGCCGGTTACATGGCAGCACGGCTCGGCGAGACGGAGGCGGTGATCGTTCCGGGCGCCGCTCACCTCCCCTCCCTGGAGCAACCCGGAGAATTCAATCGATTGCTAGGCGCTTTCCTGGACGCTATCTAGACACTTTTCCAGATTTTCCCTGGACACGTCGTCGGGCACGCGCGACACTTGAACGGTTGAAAACAGGGGGTCTCCGTGTGCCGGGCGGGTTCCCTGACCGCCCCCGCCCGTATCCCGGAGCCCAAATGAGTGAGGGCCGCGTTTAGCCGACGGCCTAAGACCAGCCCCTACCCTGGTCCACAGACGAAAAACTGTCGGCGGCGTGCGGACGGTGGACCTGGCAGCCGAAGCCCTCCCAGCCAAGGATGTTCCGGCGCGGAGATCCCCCTGGTTTCGACAAGAGAAAAGCCCCCGATTTCGGGGGCTTTTCTACGTTCTGGAGGATGTCGCTCAGCTGGCGGCTTCCTCGATGATCTCCTGGAGACGTCCCGGATCGACCTTGACACCCGGGCCCATGGTCGATGAGACGGTCATCGACTTGAGATACCGGCCCTTGGCACCCGCTGGTTTGGCCCGCTGGATCTCGTCGGTCAGGGCGACGAGGTTACCGAAGAGCTGGTCCACCTCGAAGGAGACCTTGCCCACCGGGACGTGGACGTTGCCATAGCGATCGTTGCGGTACTCGAGCTTGCCACCCTTGAACTCGCCCACGGCCTTGCCGACGTCTGGGGTCACGGTGCCCGACTTGGGGTTGGGCATGAGGCCCTTGGGACCGAGGACACGACCGAGCTTGCCGACCTCGGCCATCATGTCCGGGGTGGCGATGGCGACATCGGCATCGAGTTCCTGGCCTGCCTGAAGCTTCTCGACCAGTTCCACGCCACCGACGATGTCGGCTCCGGCCTCCTTGGCCTCGGCCTCCTTGTCTGGCGTGCAGAACACGGCGACCCTGACGTCCTTGCCGGTTCCGTTGGGCAGCGAGACCGTGCCGCGGACCAGCTGGTCGGCTTTGCGGGCGTCGATGCCAAGTGAGTAGACGACCTCAACGGTCTCGTCGAACTTGGCAGAGGACAGGGATTTGACCAGGTCCAGTGCCTCTCGGGCGTTGTAGCGGTGCTCTTTGTCGTATCGGGAGGCTGCCTCCCGGTACTTCTTTCCGTGCGCCATGTTTCTCCTTGTGGTCATCGACCGATGCGCTCGGTCTCCCACCTAGATGTCTGGTTTGTCAGCCCGAGTCAGATTTCATCGAACTCGAAAGGTGATGGCATCACCCCTCGACGACGATTCCCATCGAGCGGGCAGTGCCCTCTACGACCTTCATGGCGCCTTCGATGTCGATGGCGTTGAGGTCGGGCATCTTGATCTCGGCGATCTCTTTGACCTGTGCCTTGGTCACCTTGCCCACCTTCTCCTTGTTGGGCTCGCCCGAGCCCTTGTCGACACGGGCGGCCTGACGCAGCAGGGCAGCGGCCGGAGGGGTCTTGGTGACGAAGGTGAAGGACCGATCTTCGTAGATCGAGATCTCGACCGGAATGATCTGGCCGCGCTGGCTCCCGGTGGCGTTGTTGTAGGCCTGGACGAAGTCCATCAGGTTCACGCCATGGGGGCCGAGGGCGGTACCGACCGGCGGGGCCGGGGTGGCCTGCCCGGCGGGCAGCTGCAATTTGAGTGTGGTTACGAGTCGTTTTCTACCCATTGGAGGTTCCTAGTTCTTCTGGATGTCTTCGAAACCAAGCTCGACGGGAGTGTCCCGGCCAAAGATGTTGACCAGGACCACGACCTTCTGTTGGTCGATGTTGAGCTCTTCGATGACACCGTTGAAATCGGCGAAGGGGCCGGTGACGACACGGACCTGCTCGCCCACATCCCATTCCGGCTTGAAGCGTGGCTTGCCCTTCTCCTCTTCCTCTTGCACACCGAGGAAGCGCTCGACCTCACGTCGTGACAGTGGGGTCGGCTTTTGGGCGTTGCCGGCGACGAACCCGGTGACGCCAGGAGTGTTCCTCACGGCATACCAGGAGTCGTCGTCCAGGCTCATCCTGACGAGGATGTAGCCCGGGAAGACTTTCTTGGGGACGGTGACCTTCTTGCCACCCTTGAACTCGACGACGTCCTCCATGGGGATGTGGACTTCGAAGATCCGATCCTCCATGTGCATCGACTGGATACGGGTCTCGAGATTGGCTTTGACCTTGTTCTCGTACCCCGAGTAGGAGTGGATGACATACCAGTCGCCGGGGAGGTCGTAGGGGCTGGCCGGGCGGACCGGTTCTTCAACGTGCTCGACCTCTGAGGACTCGGTGGCTGCAGGGGCATCCCCTGCGGTCTCGGGAGCCGCCTCGGCTACCGGAGCCTCGGCGATCTCTTCTGTGGTCTCCTCGGACGCCTCTGTGGTCTCCTCGACCGCGTCGGTCACCTCTTCGGGCGACTCCTCCTGGGGCGTCGTTTCGTCTTCGGCCACTTGGGTCGCCTCCGTGCTTTCGATTACGTCTGCCATCAGCCGCTCAGTTCAACCAACCAGAGGACGAACTCCTTGGCGAGGACGTCGAAGCCGAAGATGACACCGGTGAGTGCGACCGAGGTGATGAGGGTGACGGAGGTGAAGGCGATCATCTGCTCACGGGTGGGCCAGGTGACCTTTCTGAGTTCGACCCGGACCTCGTGGAGATAGTCCCTGACCCGGGCGAAGAAGGACTTGCGCTCACCCGTTTCCGGGGCGCGATTCTGCATGGCCGCAGCTTTGCGCTGGGCCTTGCTCTGTCCACCTTGTTCTTTCTTGCGGCGCCGCTCTTCTGCTTCCTGCAGACGACGCATCTGTCTGTTACTCATGGCCTGACTAGCTATCTAAACATTGTGGCAGGGGTGGAGGGACTCGAACCCCCAACCTCCGGTTTTGGAGACCGGCGCTCTAACCAATTAGAGCTACACCCCTAGGGGGTTCGCGGGTCGTCCAAGTATAAGGGCGGTCAGGTTCCTGTGGAAAGTCCGGGGGGCTGGGAGGGGGACGGGACTCGGCGGCCGATCTCTTCACTCCGGCAAGTCCAGCCGAGCGCCGTGAGGTCCTGCTTGTCGAGTTTCTCCCGCTTGTAAAGGTCGTTCGGGTCAAGTGAACCTGCTTCGGATTCCTGAGTCATGGCCGTAGCTCCTCCATCAGCGTCTTTTCTATCACGGCAGCAGCCTCCTCCGCTGGCTCATGTTCTCCAGATACGTACGACACGCCGTCGCTACCCAGGGCTTTCTTGGCACGTGTGACCTTCGGGTTTCTGCCGAGGTTCCCCGCACATGCTGAGTCCCCACCAGGGGACGAGGCTCAGAAGACAGAAGCTATTGCGGACCGAGCGGCCGCCCAGTTGTCTCGTTGTAGATACTTTCGATGAGAGGTTCCAGGGAATAGTCGCGGTACCAATAGAGCAGCCAGGGATCGTCACCAACGAACCTCTCACCGAACTCCTCGAGTTGAACCCGCGCAGTCACCTCCTCCAGTGTGAGACCCTGCTCCGCCAGAGGCGCCACCTGGCCCCGCGCCGCGCCGATGAACTCGATGAGTAGGTCGACGTAGGCCTTGTCGCGCTGCATCTCGCCATGTCCGGGGATGAGGACCTCGAAGTCGTATTCGCGGACAAGCTCGAGCGTCGCGATGTTCTCGGTTGGGTAGACACTGAACATGTATGGCGTCGGCGCCACAACGATGTCGCCTGTGATGAGGACTTTCTGATGTGACAGCCAGACGACCAGGTCACCGTCGGTGTTGGCCCGGCCAAGGAATCGCGCCTGAACTGGGCTCCCCGGATCGTCGAGCGTGAGAGTGTCTGTGAAGGTGCGGGTCGGCAGGACGAGATGGGTGCCAGGCTGGTCATCGATACGGATGAGTTGGGTGTTGACGGCACGCGCCCAGCCTTCACGCTCACTTTGGCTGAGACCTGGATCTGCCGCCAGCGATTCGAATTCCGCCATATAGTCGTTGTAGACCTGGAACCGTTGCGCGTCGTAGTTGGCATCATTCTGAAGGGGCGCGTTCGTCCGACCGCCACGGAGATGTTCGAAGGTGGCAACGGTGGAGATGACTGACGTGTCGGGCCAGGCTTCGACAATGGCCGGGAGCCCGAGCGGGTGGTCGTTGTGCCAATGGGTGATGATCACGTTGGAAACGGGCTTCGATGTGATAGCCCGAACCGTGTCGACGACGCGGACTCCCCCACCGTAGGCCGAGGCCGAGTCGACCAGGACGACGCTCTCCTCCTGTTCGATGACCACAACGTTGCCGACGACGCCGGCGAAATTCGGGATCGGTTGCCGCATGTAATGAACGCCGGGAGCGGCCTCTTCCACGATCGATATGTAGGGATCTGCTTCGATCGGCATCATCGAGGAGGGTAACGCCGTGCTGACTGATCTCGGCTTTCACACTCGGCTGGATCCATTTCGTGTGGCACTGGGCCTGCTGTGGACGGCATATCAACAGCAGCTGGACTGGCTGAGTCAGTGACCCATTTGTTCTGACTGTCCTGACAAGGCCTCTATCGGAAACGGTCAACCTCGTCTCACTCTCTTCCGGCATGGATCCGAGCACCTGTGCCATGGTCTGCCGCACAGTTGACAGCCACACCCATGACAGCGCGAACCCGTAACGAGTTCCCTCGTTCTGGTTCGGTTATCGACCGGACGCGACACAGCCAGCGGACTCTGATCACCCGCTCGGGCTCAACGGACCTCCTTTGAAAGGACGCCGCCATCGAGCGTCGCCTTCCACTCGCAATGGCTCATGTTTTGCTCGGCCTGGTGCCTGTAGTCAAGAACTCAAGGCCTTTCCCCGCCTGACGCGTGGCCCGGCCATCGCACCTGTCGCAGCCAGGAGCCTCGTTCACCACATCGATTGCCTAGTGTGCCGATCGTGGCCAAGAGCGAGATCTTGCGAGACGTGGTGGCGATGATCCAGGACTCGGGTCTGGCGATCCGTTCAAACGTCGCCTTTCCGTGGATCACAAATCGAGTCCCCGGCGAGCACGAGCGAGACACTCCACCGCGTGTCATCTACAGACTGTCGGCGCTACACGTGCGTCTAGGTGGTAACTGGGCCGCTCGGCTCCAAAAGAGGGTGATCCCCCTCCGCTTCGACTTTCAAGTCGGTGCGTCCACACTCATCGAAGTGGACACCGTCCCTCACTTCAGTACTGCTCGCCTCACAAGTCTCGGGTACTACGACGACATGGAACACAATCTCGATGTCGATGGCTACGCCGCACTCTGCGATGCGCACCGGAGCTCAGCCGATCTATATCAGTACTCGCGCCAGCCTGTCGATTTCCCTTTCCCGGGTGGTCGATCAGCACAGATGGCATTCTTCGATTTCGGCAAGGACCTTCTCGCGCCTGCCCACGGATTTCGCTTGATCAGGCTTCCTGCGCCTGAAGGCATATTCACCGAGTCGATGGCTCTGACCCTCCGCGTCCTCCTCTGAGCGGGTTCAGACGCTTCGCGGCTTCAGTTTCCAGATGAGGATGGCCGCGGCCATCGATACAACGGCCGCGATCAGAGCGACGGGGCGACGCCAGGTTCGGGTCAACGCCAAGTCCCCTTCCAGGGATGACATGACCCTCCACTCCAGGTCGGTTGGCGCCTCGAAGCGCGCCGACCTCATCCCGGCCAACTCGCGAGCTGTGCGGGTCATCGCTGCATGTCTCGCCTGACATTTGAGACACTTCGAGACATGGCCCCGAAACGGCACCGCCACCTCGCCTCCGTCGACCGCGCTGTTGGCAACGAACGGAGCCGCCATCTCGCAAAGCACGCTCATGCCGACTCCTCCAGGTCGCGCGCAAGCCGCGCCCTCGCCCGATGGAGACGGACCTTCGCCGCGGTCACCGAGATGTCCATGGCGTCGGCGATGTCAGCGTGGGACCAGCCATAGATGTCCTTCATGACGACGACCTCGCGCTGGGCATCGGGAAGACGATCGAGCGCCTCACGGAGACGACCACGCAAATCGAGGATCTCGCCGGCAACCTCGGGATGATCGGCGTCCTCGGGTGCAGCCACATCCGTGAACTCGTCGATTGGGCTGGCGCGGTGCCGACTCGCCCGCTTCTTGTGGGTCCAGGCGGTGTTCACCGTGATCCGGTAGAGCCACGTCGACAGTCGGGCGTCGCCGCGGAACTTGGGGAGGGCGCGCCACGCCCTGATCAAGGCCTCCTGGGCCACATCCGAGGCCAGGTGCGGATCTCCAACCAGTCGTCTCGCCAACGTGTACACCTCGTCTTGATGCTCTCGAACCAGGGCGGCGAAGGCGGCACGATCGCCCTTCTGCGCCCGGGCAATGAGGTCTCGTTCTCTCCCGTTTTCGACCTGCGACGGGTCGAGTGGGTTACTCATCTGCCAGCTCCAGTGTGGCGGTGAGATACTCGGCGTCCTCGTCTCGCAGTGACACTGTCAACAGGGACCCATCATCGACAACCACATCCACAGGACGGGCCGGGAGTAGCGCGTTACGAAATCGGAATCGGGCGGACGCGAACGGTCGATCGCCGGGAACCTTCTCTGAAGCGTATCGCGTCGCCCACCCTGCCTGGAGAAGACCATGAACGACGACCCCCGGGAAACCGGCGGCACGACCCGCTTCGTGATCCCAGTGGACCGGATTCCAGTCCCGCGTGGCGGAGGCGTAGCGAACCAGGTCGGCCCTACTGGCCGAAACCTGATCACCCTCGGGATCCCCGGGATACGAATGGGGCGGCTCGGTCCGTTCGAAACCGGGCTCACCGGCGGCAAGCGACTCACCTGAAGCGAGGAACAAGGAGCGCCCGGTGAGGACCGGCCCATCGCCGGAGATCGCTGTCATCTCGAACGTGACGAAATGGACGCCACCCCTCTCCCGAACCTTCGTCACCTCTCCTCTGACTTCGAGCAATGCATCGATCGCGATCGGCTGCTCCCAGGTGAAGGTCTGTTCACCGTGGACCACCGACCGGTCGTACAGCTCGGCGAGCAATTCGGGAGCAACGGCGAACAGGGCGGCTGCAGCGAACCCCGGAGGTGCGTATATGTGCCATCGGGACGGGTCGTCGCCGGTGAGATCGATGAAGTCGGAGACGGCGTCAGGCGCGACCCGCCACGGTTCAGGCCCGTAGGCCCGACCCTCGAACTCACTCAGATCCATCATCATCACGGTAGCCATCACCCGATTCGGAATGGTCGGCGCGGATCGCCTCGGAGGACTGTTCCTCCACCGTGTACTCGACACGCGGGTCGACCAGCGCTTCGAGCATGCCGAGCATGCGGACGCGAGGCGGACGGGTCTTGTAGAAGATCCAGCCACGGGACTCGGCAAAAAGCGCCACCCGGTGCAACCCGTAGAGAGCGAAGGTCACACCACCCACGATCAGAAAGGCCCTCATGACGCGGAAAGGGCCCCGAAGGGCCCTCTCCTCACTAGCACTTTCCTACCTGGTTTCCCGGTGCACCGTGTGGCTGCGACAGAACCGGCAGTACTTCTTCAACTCGAGTCGTTCCTGGGTGTTCGACTTGTTCTTGGTGGTTACGTAGTTCCGCCGCTTGCACTCGGTACAGGCAAGCGTCAGCGGCGGTCTCTTGTCAGACGGCATTGCTTACTTCTTTCGTTTGATCCGGAGCAGCGAGAGCTACTTGGTGATCTTTATGACTCGTCCGGCGCCGACGGTGCGGCCACCCTCACGGATAGCAAACCGGAGACCCTCGTCCATGGCGATAGGAGCGATCAACTCCACCGTCATCTCGGTGTTGTCACCAGGCATCACCATCTGG
>DASTOM010000010.1:0-31426 GCA_035762545.1 Acidimicrobiia bacterium | reverse complement strand
TCCGTTCACCGGCGTTGACTCCGATCTGCTGGCGCTGCTGGCGGGGGTCGTAGGCCTCATGGGGGCGCTAGTGCTCGCCGCCACCAGGCGCGACGAAGACGCATAGGCCTTCCGGGTTCGACGACGCAGATGCCCCGGGCTTTCCCGGGGCATCTCTTTTTCCTCTGAATTGGGTCGCTCGGCTCAGCGGATAAGCCGACAAGTCCGTCCAAGAGGAATTACGTTGTGGGTGTCGACTTTCTGGTTGACAGACCGTCGCACAGTGTCACACTGTGTGACGAACGACCACACTAAGTGGTCACCCATGAAGGGGAAATAGGGAGGCAGCGAAGCCAGGCCTGTAATACGGTCACCTCGGTCTGGTTGAGCCAATGGTGAGACCGACCTATCCCACGGC
The DNA here is from genome assembly GCA_035762545.1 of Acidimicrobiia bacterium. Lineage (GTDB taxonomy): Bacteria > Actinomycetota > Acidimicrobiia > Spongiisociales > ZC4RG35 > JANQRA01. The sequence goes on along the minus strand of DASTOM010000010.1, from coordinate 31,029 downwards.
AACGAAGGGATAGGCCAAATGAAGAGGCTTTGCCGCCCGGTGGGCACGGGCTGTCTGGTCATAGGTGGTGGGCTGTGAGCTTCGCCACACTCGTACGTAATCGAAACTCCGAACGCGTCATCGCGCTCGTATCCGCGTTGGCGGTCATGCTGTCGATGATGGTCATGTTCGCCGACCGCGCTCAGGCACATCATCCCGAGTTGACCGCCAGCCAAAGCTGCGTCGATGGGGACGTCATCGTGTCCTGGACTTCGGAGAGCTGGCTGACAACCGGCGACTCCGGATCCGGTCACAGTGACATTCGTATTCAGATGAGTGTCGGAGGAGGAGGCTGGAGCGAGATTGCCAATGGTGCCTACACCGCCGGCAACAACTACCGCTTCAGCGGCTCTTTCGATGCCTCGGGATACTGGTTGCAGACGATCTCGCTTCGCGCATATGCGGAGGGTGATTGGGACAACGGCTCGGCCGGTGGTCAGTACAGCACCGTCACCGAGCTCACCATCAACCAGGACTGTTTCAACCCCAGCTGTCCCGACGGCTACGAGGAGTACAAGATCGATCAGAAGCCGTCGAATGGAACCTACGGCAACTTCACGATCCTGAACTTCGTCAACGGTGCCAGCGGCGAGACCTTCGACTGGTCCTCGACCGTTCCTGTGTTCCAGGTCATCGTCAAGGGTGGACCGACTGCCAACGTATACAACTACGACGGTGCGACGTCCGGCACAGGGCTGCATTCGCCGACCAACCCGAACAACGGGAAGTACTACGGAGTCAGCCACGTCACCTTCTGTTGGGACGACACGCCGCCACCTCCGCCTTCGGGTTGGGTGTGTGAGAACAATGCTCCGCTGTTCGTCGAGGACGTGACCGGGTATGAGACCTGGTACGAGACCGAGGAAGCGGCGCTCGAGGATCCGGCCTGTAACCCGCCGCCACCGCCTTCGGGTTGGGTGTGTGTAGACGGCTCAGTCCTGCCGGAGAGCGAGGCACCGCCCGGGTTCGAGGGCACCGTGTATGAGACCGAGGACGAGGCCTGGCTCGATGACGACTGTGTCGAAGTCGAAGCCGCCACGACCTTCACCATCTCAGGCTCCTGCCTGCTCATCGACGGCGTCGCTTCGTTCACGATCTCGGGCAACCTCGGTGAGGGCGTGACCTTGAACGTGGCAGGTGAGACGCTCCTGGCCAGCGGTGCCTACAGCATCGACGTCGGAGCTCCGGGGAGCTATGCGTATGGGGTCACGCTCGACGATGGATTCGTCCTCGCCGAGGGGTCGCCACCTGTTGAAGGTGTGATCCAAATCGTCGACTGTGGCACTGCACCGGAATCCGGTTGGGCCTGTATCGGTGGCGAAACGGTGTTCATCCCCGATGCCAGCGACTTCGATGGAACCTTGTATCCGTCCGAGGAAGCGGCCGGGCAGGACGTCGGCTGTCTCGAGGAGGTGGCGGCTTCGATCGTCGTCACCGTCGCCGGAGCGTGTGCCAGCAGTGGCGGGGGAGGCGTCATAAACGTGACGGTCTCAGTCGCTGACGGCGCCGTCGTCACCATCGAGAACTCGAGCGGTGCCACTTTGGCGACCTTGACGGACGACGGCTCCGTCGGAGTGCCAGACAATGCAACATACAGCTGGAGTGCCACGCCAAACGAGGGATTCGAGTTCCCGGTCGGCTCGGCAACGAGCGGAACGGTGACCATCGAGACCTGCGTCGAGACACTTCCCTTCACAGGGTTCGACTTGGGGTACCTGGCCATCGTTGCCATGACACTCCTGGCGGCAGGTGCAGCCCTGCTGTATGTGCTGGGAGACTCGAAGAAGAAGATAATCTGACTCACTGAGTCCACAGAGTGATCAAGAAGAGCCCCGGGGGTTACCCTCCCGGGGCTCTTCTCATGAACTACGAACAAGCCGTCGCCTACGTCGATCGTCACATCCGGCTCGGAGGAGAACCCGGTCTGGACAGGATCCGGGAGCTTCTCGACCTCATGGGCCGTCCATATGACGGCTATCCACTGATACACATCGCCGGCACCAACGGCAAGACCTCGACCTCGCGTCTGGCAACCTTGATTCTGGTCGCCCATGGTCTCACCACGGGCACGTTCACCTCACCGCACCTACAGAAGGTCGAGGAGCGCCTAGCTGTGAATGGCCGGTTCTCCACGCCAGAGGAATTCGCGTTGGCCATAAGCGACGTGGCCGCCTTCGCCGACCTCCGGGAGGACGCCGGGGGGGTTCCCAACACTTACTTCGAGCTGATGACGGCGGCGGCCCTCGCGTATTTCGCCGATCAGGCGGTCAACGCAGCTGTGCTCGAAGTCGGTCTAGGTGGGCGTCTCGACTCCACAAACGTGGTCGACGCGGACGTTTGTGTCGTCACCTCGATCGGGAAGGACCATGTCGAGTTTCTGGGTGACGACATCGCCCAGATCGCCGCTGAGAAGGTGGCGATCGCCGGACCGGGCTCGATCCTGGTCACCGGAGAGCTCCCAGAGGCTGCGCTCGAAGTCGCGATGAACAAGGCGCGTGATCTCGGGATCCAGCACTGGCGTTTCGACACCGACTACGGCATCGAAACCTACGAGCGGGGTGTGGGGGGATGGTTGACCACGATCAGAGGAGCAGAAGCCGTATACCCAAACGTGTTTCTCCCGCTCCATGGGCGCTATCAGTTAGACAACCTGGCGATCGCGATCGCAGCCTGCGAAGCCCTTCTCGGGCGCCGGCTCGACAACGACGCTCTCAAGGATGCCATCGCCGTGGCGACCGCTCCGGGTCGCATGGAGCCACTGGCGTCTTCGCCGTTCCTGATGGTCGACGGCGCCCACAATGCAGACGGTATGGCCACCCTGGTCGACTCTCTGTTGGAGGAGTATCCCACCACACGTTGGTGGGTGCTGCTCGGTGTGATGGGGGAGAAGAACGTCGATCTCATTCTCGAGCATCTCCGTCCTGTTGTTGCAGGTGTGGTCACGACCGCCGTGGACTCCTCACGTGCGATCGATGCGGACACACTCGCAGGGAAGGTCCTCGAGGCGATGCCGGGAGTGACCGTGCTGGCATCCGAGAATGTCGACTACGGGCTCGACATGGTTCGTGCCGAAGCCGGCTCTGAGGGGGCGGTGTTGGTCACCGGCTCGCTCTATCTCGTTGGCTCGGTACGCGACCGTCTCTCCTGAGTTCTCCGATTAGCCGCGGGACGAATACCGTTGCTCGGCAATGGCATCAGAGAACACATTCATCATGGTCAAGCCCGATGGCGTCGCCAGGGGACTCGTCGGCGAAGTCATCTCCCGTTTCGAACGTAAAGGGCTCAAGCTGGAGCGGATCAGGGGGCTCACGATCACCGAGGAAATGGCGCGCACCCACTACGCCGAGCACGTCGAGAAGGCGTTCTTTCCCGAGCTGCTCGAATTCATCACCTCTGGACCGGTCGTGGCGATGGAGTGGTCGGGAGAGGACGCGATTTCGGTCTGTCGGACGCTGATGGGAGCCACCGACCCCAAGCAGGCCGCCCCTGGGACCATCAGAGGCGATCTCGGTCTGGTAGTGACCGAGAACATCGTTCACGGCTCGGATGGTCCGGAAAGTGCCGCCCGAGAGCTCGGGATCTTCTTCGACTGACCCGATTCAGACGCTGTGGGGCCGATATGTCGTCCCCACAGCATTAGGAAAGTGGAGGGCCGATCGCACAAGGTGGGCGAGGCACCTACAATCCCGTGTGTTCGCCCGGGAGCGCTCCCTGATATGGCTGAAACCCTGCTTTCATTTGCTGGCCAGGACATGGCCATTGATCTCGGCACCGCCAACACACTGGTGTATGTCCGCGGCGGCGGCATTGTGCTGAACGAGCCCTCGGTGGTGGCCATCAACAGCCAGAACAACAAGGCATTGGCCGTGGGTATGGAAGCCAAGCGGATGATCGGGCGGACTCCGGCCAACATCACAGCCATCCGACCCCTCCGCGACGGTGTCATAGCCGACTTCGACATCACCGAGAAGATGCTGCGTTACTTCATCCAGAAGGTGCATCGGCGGAAATGGGCTCGACCCCGGATCGTCGTTTGTGTCCCTTCCGGTATCACTCCGGTCGAGCGAAGGGCCGTCGAGGAAGCGGCCTATCACGCCGGTGCACGACGGGCCTACACGATCGAAGAGCCCATGGCTGCCGCCATCGGTTCTGGTCTCCCGATCGGTGAGCCTTCCGGATCGATGGTCGTGGACATCGGTGGTGGGACCACGGAAGTGGCTGTCATCTCTCTCGGTGGGATCGTCGTCTCTCGTTCCATCCGGGTCGGGGGAGACGAGCTCGACTCCGCCATCATCGACTGGGTCAAGAAGGAACACAACGTTCTGGTGGGTGAGCGCACGGCCGAACAGCTCAAGATCGCAGTGGGATCTGCGTGGCCCTATGCCGACGAGCCGTCGGCTGAGGTCAGGGGAAGAGACCTTGTGACCGGACTCCCCAAGACCATCCTGCTCTCATCGCAGGAGGTTCGGGAGGCCATCGAGGAGCCGACTCAGGCCATCGTCGATGCGGTCAAGTACACCCTCGACAAGACGCCGCCAGAACTGGCTGCCGACGTCGTCGAGCGTGGAATCGTGCTCACCGGAGGAGGAGCGCTATTGGTCGGGCTGGACCACCGTCTGGCCCATGAGACGGGGATGCCAATCGTGACCGCGGCCCAGCCGCTGCAGTCCGTTGTGCTCGGCTCGGGAAAATGCCTGGAGGAATTCGACACTCTGCACAGCGTGCTGGTGTCGTCCGCCCGGCCGTGATTCCGAACTCCCGTCTGATCCCATGCTGAACCGTCAACCCGGCGACAGAACACTCCCCACCCTCGTCACACTCCTGGTCATCGGACTCCTCTTGATGACGTTCGACGTCCGCTCCGAGGGTGCCGGTGTCACGGCTGTGCTCCGGACCGGCACCCAGACGATCATCTCACCTCTGCAGAAGGCTGCCGCCTTCGTCGTCAACCCGGTCGTCGACCTGGTCGACTCGCTCTCCAACGTGGCCACGCTTCGCGAGCGGAACCTCGATCTGGAGCAGCAGCTGAACGAGGCGGAGGCAGAGGTCATCGCCATGCAGGACGCGCTGGCCCGGCTCGAAGTGTTGGAGCAGATGTACCGTCTCGATGCAACGGCCACGTCGATCGGCCGCACCGTGGCCCAGATCATCGGCCGCCCCGACCCGATCGATCAGACGCTGATCATCGACAAGGGTTCGTCGAGCGGGATCGCACCGGGTCAGCCTGTCATCGACAGCAACGGCTATGTCGTCGGCTCGGTCCAGAACGTGACGGGTGGAAGCGCCACCGTGGTGCCCATCGCCGTCGGGCCCGACGGGGTCGCCGTCACCGTCGAGGACCAGCGAGGTGTCGCCTTTCCCCAGGTCAACAGTCGGGCGATGCGTCTCGACATCCTCGAGGCCGACGCGCCGGTGATAGCAGGCCAGCGCGTCGTTACTTCCTCGGCTTCGATCCGTTTCCCCGCCGGCTATCCGGTCGGGGTGATAGCTGCAGATGCGGCACCGTCCAACGATGGCTCGCTGACCACCACGGTGGAGCCGCTGTCCGAGCCCGATTCGCTCCGAGTGGTCATAGTGCTCGCCTGGCCCCCCGACCCCGTGACGGCCGTTTCCACCGAGGATGACCCGGAGCCGTCGACGACGACCAGTACCTCCACAACGCTAGATGGGTCTTCGACGACCTCATCCACGATTGCTGAGGACGGCTGATGCGGGTGCGCACAGTGTTGATCGTGGGTGTGCTGCTTCTACTGGCCCTCGTCGTTCAGACGACGCTGTTCAGCCAGACGGCGGTGTTCGTTCCGGACCTGGTCATGCTCGTTGTCATCCTCCTCGCGCTGACCCGGCTTCGTCCCGAGTTGGTGCTCGGGGTTGCGTTTCTGAGTGGCCTGGTGGTCGACCTGCTGGGGTCTTCCGTCCTCGGGCTGCGCGCCATCGTCTTCACCGTGGTCGGTTATCTGGCCCTGCGGACCCGGGAACGGGCGGATCTGGGCCGAATAGCCACCGGGTTGTGGGCGGGGCTTCTGACTCTGGCCGGAATGGTCCTTCTGGTCCTCGTAGGCACCTTGTTCGGCCAGACTGTGCTCCTTGGAGAGGGTGTGATCGACCTCCTGTTGCTCGTCCCATTGGCCAACGCGGTGCTGGCCTGGATCTTCGGTCCGGTAGTCGTCCGGCTCGTCGACCGTGACGCCACGGCCTTCCGATACGCATGAAATTCGCAGTAAGACTCTCGATCCTGGGCATGGCCTTCATCGCCATGTTCGCCATCCTCGGGCTGAGGCTCTGGTTCGTCCAGGTTGCCCAGGGCCCTGACATCGCCCAGGCAGCCGAGGACCAGACCTGGCTCATCAAGACGACACATGCCTCGCGTGGCGACATCTACGACCGCAACGGCGTCCCACTCGTGACCAGCCGTCTCGTCCCGGCGGTGTTCATCGATCGAACCTTCGTGCAACCCGAAGACAGAGACATCCTGATCCAACGTATCTCATCGCTTCTCGCCATGGAGCCATCGGACCTGCAGCTTCTCTACGACGAGGCCGGCACCAACGGTCGTTTTCAGGTGGCGACGGTGAACACCACGGCCGCCTATCAGATCTCCGAGCAGCTGGCGACCCTTCCCGGAGTCGAGATCGTGAATGTCCCGGAGAGGGTCTATCTGTCGGGTGACACGATGGCCCACGTCATCGGTCATCTCGGACTGCCCGATCAGGCCGACCTCGACGAGCGCGAAGGTCTCGATCCCACGGTCAGGATCGGGAAGCTGGGCGTCGAGAAGTACTACGACGAAGTCCTCCAAGGAACGTCCGGCACTTATGAGTACCGGGTGCGTAGGGGCGAGATCATCGACGAGCAGCCGGCCGTCCCTCCCGTCCCGGGCAGCTCGATCATCCTCACCACAGACTCGGAGCTGCAGACAGTCGTCGAATTGGCCCTCGAGGAGGGCATCCGGCTCTCCAACGAAGTCAAGGATCAGGACCGGGCGGCCGGAGAGGATGTCTTCTCTGAGACGAGTCGCGCCGCTGCGGTGGTGCTCGACCCGCAGACGTTCGAGGTGCTGGCGATGGCTTCAGTGCCCGACTTCGACCCTCAACTGTTCGTGACCGGTATCGACAGCGAGACCTTCTCCGCGCTCAACGAGTCGTTTGCGTTCAACAACCTCGCCGTCAGCGGTCTGTATCCACCTGCATCGACCTTCAAGGCGATCACCTATTCGGCGTTCCTCGAGAAGGGGCTGCCCCTCCCCGCCGACACCGACGGGATCGATCCGGCCAACCGTGAGGTCAACTGCGACGGTCAACTCATCTTCGAGCTCAACGACGGTTCGGCCGAGGTGAAGACCGATTGGTACGCCCCGAGCGAGCTGGGTTGGCTGGACTTGCACGGCGCTTTGGAGAACTCGTGTAACAAGTACTTCTGGTCCGTCGGGCTCGGAGCCTGGCAGGCAAGGGAGCAGATCGGGGAGAACGTGCTCCAGGACTGGGCCAAGGAGTTGGGCTACGGGTCGGCAACGGGGATCGATCTGGCAAACGAAGCACCGGGCATCGTCCCCACCCGGGAGCTGTTCGAGGAGTGGGCCGAGTATCAGCGGGAGAATCCTGACGAGCCGCCCCGTCTCGATCCCGGTCGTCTCAATCCCGAACTGGCCAGCCCCTTCTTCGGAGGTGACCTGATGGACTTCGCCATCGGTCAGGGCGCGTTCACAGCGACTCCTCTGCAGGCCGCAGTGTCCTACGCCGCCCTGGCCAACGGTGGCGAAGTGATGGAACCACGGGTCGTCGACCGTGTCATCGGGCCCGACGGCGAGCTGATCGAGGATGTGACCTCACCTGTGGTGCGAACCGTCGACATCTCAGAAGCCACCCGCCGTGACCTCCTCACCGACCTCAACAAGGTCGTCACCACCGGCACAGCCGCCGCAGCGTTCGAGGACTTCGGTCCCGGTCTGGAAATGGTCGGGGGTAAGACCGGAACTGGTGAGACCACCGCGACGAGAGACAACCACGCATGGTTCGTCGGCGTGGCACCGATCGACAATCCGCAGTACGTGGTGGCTGTGATCATCGAAGAGGGTGGATCGGGTGGTGCTATCGCGGCACCTGTGGCCCGTCACATTCTCCAGTACCTCATGAACAACGAACCGACTCCGATCCTGGCCGGGGACCCGACAGACTGATGACCGCAGTTCTCACCCGTCTCCGCGAAGTGGCCGTCGTCCGACGCAACAACCGGACCGACTGGATCCTGCTGGGGACCCTTCTGGCTCTGTCCGGATTCGGTCTGCTGATGATCTACTCGGCGACTCGTAATGTCGGTACGTTCTCGATGGAGCGGCAGATGATCTTCGTCGCTGCCGGTCTCATCATCTTCGCGGTTGCGTCGAACATCGACTATCGGGAGTACCGCTCGATTCTGCCCGCCGCGTCGCTCATAACCCTGATTCTCCTGGTGGCTGTGTTCTTCTTCCCCGAAATCAACGGGGCCCAGCGTTGGATCCCACTCGGGTTCTTCAATCTCCAGCCCGCAGAACTCGCCAAAGTGGTCGTGATCGTCGCCCTGGCATCGCTGCTGGCACCACAGGCGTCGCGCGATGAGCTGGCCCTGGGTCCCCGCACCCTGTCATGGGGCAAGATCGCTCAAGCCCTGCTCGTGGTCCTGATCCCGGGTGTTCTCATTTTCCTCGAGCCGGACCTGGGGACCTCCCTGGTCTTCGGTTTCATCCTGTTCGGGATGCTCTTCGTCGGTGGAGCGAACTGGCGCCAGCTCACTGCTCTGCTGTCGGTGGTCGGTCTCGGTGCCCTGATCGTTTGGCGCTTCGATCTGCTTCAAGAACATCAGCTCGATCGTCTCGCCGTGCTCTGGGACGAAACCATCGACCCACAGGGCATCGGGTACCAACTGCGGCAGTCGAAGAGCGCCATCGGATCGGGTCAGTTGACCGGTCGGGGTCTTTTCGCCGAGGACACGTTCACCGGCTTCCAGTACGTGCCCGAAGCCGAGAACGACTTCATCTTCACGGCCGTAGCCGAGCAGTTGGGATTCGTCGGCGGGATCCTGGTCATGGTGGCTTTCGTCATCCTGGTCTGGCGTCTCCTCGTCATCGCATCGAACGCCCGCGACCGGTTTGGGGCTCTGATTGCCTCCGGAATCGCCTGCATGATCGCCTTCCACGTCTTCGTCAACATCGGCATGACGATCGGGATCATGCCGGTCACGGGTATACCCCTCCCATTCATGAGTCAGGGCGGCTCGTTCTACATGTCCATGACACTCGCCCTGGGCATCGCCAACTCCGTCTGGCTGATGCGCACCCCGGTTCCGGGCGAGAACCAGCTGACCTGAAAGAAATCTGGCAACCCGGGGTTCCTCAGCCCATATATGGGTCATATCCGCTCATCTCCGCGTGTGGTGGTCACCAATCGCTGGTTAGGCTCGACCCGTGTACAGGCGGAGTAGTGAGGGCTGGGTCGAGGTCATCTGTGGCCCAATGTTCAGTGGGAAGAGCGAGGAGCTGATCCGTCGGGTCACCCGATCGAAGATCGCCCGCATCCCCGTGCAAGTCTTCAAGCCGCAGCTCGACAATCGCTATGCCGAGACCGAGGTCGTGTCCCACTCCGACTGGAAAGTCGAAGCCTTGCCCGTGACCGGTTCCCTCGAGATGTTGCGAGCAGTCAGCCATGAGACCCGCGTGATCGGGATCGATGAGGGTCAGTTCTTCGACGACGGTCTCGTCGATGTTGTCGACAATCTCGCCGCGACGGGAAAGCAGGTGATCGTCGCTGGACTGGACACCGACTATCTGCGACGTCCCTTCGAACCGATTCCGGCACTGTGCGACCGCGCCGAGTATGTCACCAAGATGCTTGCGGTCTGTCATCGCTGCGGCGGTCCTGCCCTCTACACCCAGCGGATCGTGCATTCCGACGACCTCGTGGTCCTCGGAGCCCAGGACGCCTACGAGGCCCGTTGTCGGATGTGTTACGACCCGACAGAGCCTGAACAGCCGGAATTGGGCCTGGATTGACCTCGAGCGGAAATCGCCCATATATGGGCTGAGCAACCCGGGGTTCGCATTCCTCTCAGAGAGGTCGCGAAAACTGAGCCGTCTGTGAATCGGGTGCGGTTTCTGTTACCATTTGAGCCGTCGGGAGGCGCTTCGGGCTTCTCATTCGCAGCGTCTGCCGCATTTTCGACTCTTTCTGGTCGTCCCCACCAGGCAACGGGACACGACCACATCCACATTTTCAGAGGAGTGAGAACAAATGGCTCTATTCCGCCGGAAGGGCCCAGAGATAGTCCGCAAGTCGTCCGCGGGCGGCGCCGTCGAGGAACGTAAGACGGTTCTGGTCAAAGGCCAGAAGGTCGAAGTTCGCCGGGTCGAGGCCCCGCCGCCTTCCCAACCGAAGCAGGACAAGAAAGACAAGCGGAACAAGAAGGGCGCCGACAAGGCGCAATCTTCGCAGAACCGCAACAGTCTGCACACCTCCCGCACCCGTTCCCGTCGTCCCATGGATGACGAGATCATCGTCCCCACTGAGTCCGCCCGAAAGCAGATGCTGGTGAGCGCCAGCAGCTCACAGACCCAGATCGTCATCCTCGAAGGGCCGGTTCTGGTCGAGCACTATGTGGCCAAGGACGACTCCAATTCGGTCGCCGGCAACATCTATCTCGCCGTGGCCCGCAACGTCCTCCCCGGCATGGAGGCCGCTTTCCTCGACTTCGGGGCGTCCAAGAACGGTGTGCTCTACGCGTCCGACGTGTCACCCGGGGGCCGTCGCAACGGAGCGCGCAACGGCAAGCGCATCGAAGACGTCCTCAAAGAGGGCGACAAGGTCTTGGTGCAAGTGACCAAGGACGCCATGGGGGCCAAGGGCGCCCGTCTCACCGGCCTGCCCTCACTCCCTGGCAGGTATCTGGTTCTCGTCCCCGACTCCGACAGCGTCGGCATCAGTCGTCGGTTGCCCGACGTCGACCGGAACCGCCTTCGTGACGTCATCAACCAGGTACGTCCGAAGGGGTTTGGCGTCATCGTCCGCACCGCGGCTCTCCACGCCTCGGCCGAGGAGCTTGCCGCAGATATCTCCCGGCTCACCAAGCAGTGGGAGATGATCAAAACCGAAGCAGAGACAGGGCAGGCCCCGCGTCTCATCCATCGTGAGCCGGAGCTCCTGATCAAGGTCATCCGAGAGCACTACACAGCCGATTTCCGCAAGCTTTTGATCGACGATCGGTCGTCGTACGACACCGTGATCAACTACCTCCAGTCCACGGCGCCCGATCTCGTCAGCAAAGTCCAGTTGTACGAAGACGAGATACCTCTCTTCGATCGCTATCACGTCGACGACCAGCTGAAGAAGGCTCTCGACCGCAAGGTGTTCCTGCCTTCCGGTGGGCATCTGGTCATCGACCGGACCGAGGCGCTGACCGTTATCGATGTGAACACGGGCAAGTTCGTCGGATCCAGCACACTCGAGGACACCGTCCTTCAAAACAACCTCGAAGCCGCAGAGGAGATCGGACGTCAGCTCCGACTGCGTGACATCGGCGGGATCATCGTCATCGATTTCATCGACATGGAGACCACCGAGAACCAGCAGAAGGTGTTGCGCCGACTCAAGGAGACACTCGCCAAGGACAAGACCCGGACCCAGGTGTTCGATGTCTCCCACCTCGGTCTGGTCGAGATGACACGGAAGAACGTCTCCGCCGGGCTTCTCGAGCAGTTCTCCCACAAATGCGAGCACTGCTCCGGCAGAGGTGTGGTCATCGAGGAGTCTTTCCGCCCCGCACCCACCTCAGCCGAGGCCGCGGCAGCGGAGATCGAGGCTTGATCTTTTTGCTCAGCATTCCCGACTAGGTACCATTTGGGCTGGTTTTCCCGCCCTTTCCAGAGAGGTTTCCATGTACGCCATCATCCGCGCCGGTGGCAAACAAGCCAAAGTCCAGTCAGGTGACGTGATCGATATCGAGCGCGTCAAGACCGACGACGACAAGCTCACGTTTGAGCCTCTGCTCGTCGTCGACGACGAGGGCAACGCCTTCTCGGATCGTTCCGCCCTTTCCAAGGCCTCGGTCACGGCGAAGGTCCTCGGTGAGTCGGCCGGCGACAAGATCGACATCTTCAAGTACAAGAACAAGTCGGGATACCGGCGTCGCCAGGGTCACCGTCAGAAGTACACCCGCATCGAGATCACCGGGATCAAGCTCCCGGCCAGTGCCAAGAAGAAGACTGCAGCCAAGAAAGAGGCCGCAGCTTCCGAAGAGGAGTAGGAAATGTCAAAGACAAAGGCAGGCGGTTCCTCGAAGAACGGTCGCGATTCCAAGGCAAAGCGTCTCGGGCCGAAGGTGTTCGACGGTCAGTTCGTCAATGCAGGGTCGATAATCGTTCGTCAGCGTGGAACCCGCATCCATCCAGGTGACAATGTCGCCAGGGGGGGTGACGACACCCTCTTCGCGACTTCCTCCGGGACCGTCAAGTACGGCGTACGCAACAACCGGCGTCTGGTCTCGGTCATCGACGAGGCGTCTTAGACGTCGGTCCAGACGTAATACTTTCCGGTCGTGTTTGTTGACCGGGTCCGAGTCAGCCTCCGCGCCGGCAATGGCGGTGCGGGGGTTGCTTCGTTTCTGAGGGCCAAGGGCCGTCCCAAGGGCCGCCCCACCGGAGGCAATGGGGGCGCCGGCGGCTCGGTCATCCTGCGTGCCGATCCGTCGGTCGCCACCCTGCTTCGGTATCAGCGCAACCCCCACCACTCTGCCGGCAACGGTACCCATGGGGAGGGAGATCTTCGGCACGGCAAGGAGGGAGAAGACCGGGTTTTGTTGGTTCCTCTGGGGACTCTGGTTCGGGACGAGGAGGGAACACTGATCGCCGATCTCGTCGAAGAGGGTCAAGAGGTCGTGGCCGTTCGTGGCGGACGTGGCGGTCTCGGCAATGCCGCTTTCGTGAACCCCTCCAACAAGGCACCGGCAGTGGCAGAGCAAGGTGAATACGGCTCGGAGGAGTGGTTCACCCTCGAGATGAAGTTGCTCGCTGACGCCGCATTGATCGGCTTCCCCAACGCCGGCAAGTCGACTCTCATCTCCAAAGTCTCGGCGGCCAAGCCCAAGATCGCCGACTACCCGTTCACGACTCTCGAGCCCAACCTCGGGGTCGTCAGTTTCGACGGACGGGAATTCATCCTGGCCGACATCCCGGGGCTCATAGAAGGTGCTGCCGAGGGTAAGGGACTTGGACACGAGTTCCTCCGCCATACCGAGCGAGCGAGAGTGCTGGTGATCCTCCTCGATCCGGCTGAGACCCAGACAGACCCTCCGTCGACCCAACTCGGAGTTCTGCGGCGAGAGATCGCGGACTACTCATCCGATCTGGCGCTGCGGCCCAGCATCGTCCTCATGGGAAAGGCAGACCTCGAAGGTGCGATTGAGGCGGCTGCAGAGCTTGGCGCGCTGCCGGTGTCGTCTGTGACTGGCGAGGGGATTCAGAGTGCTTTGCACGCCATTGCCGATCTCGTCGACCAGGCGGAGAGGGAAGCGCCCGAGCGGAGGGGCTTCATACTCCATCGCCCGCTCGGCCCCTCGTTCTCGGTTGTCCGCGAGGAGGGCGCCTGGCGGGTCGAGGGTCGAGCGGTCGAGCGCGCAGTCGGCTTCGCGGACCTCACGATGCTCGAGGCGGCCGACATCGCGGCGAGGCGTCTGGCGCGGATGGGGGTCGACGAGGCTCTCGCCGAGGCAGGGGCTGTCGCTGGTGACGAGGTCCGGATAGGGGATCTCAGCTTCGAGTTCACCCCGGACCTTTCCGAAGAGGAGTAGCTGGACTCGAGCCCTCTTGGCCCGGGTTTGGGCTGGAGACCTCGCTCAGCGGCGTCCACAGCCCTGGGTCGCGGATTGTCGCCTGATTTATGTGCTGTTTAGGACTATCGGTACCGACCCGAGAATTTCGGGGCATGCGACAAGGAGGAATCATGCGCAGAACATTCGCGGTACTTGCAATGGCCGCGGCACTCGTGGCGCTGCCGGCCGCACTGGCGTTTGCAGGTGGCCGACCGTTCTCGACCACGATGTCGGGCGCGAACGAAGTCCCTGGTCCGGGAGACCCCGATGGAACCGGTTTCGCCCGGGTGACTCTCAACCAGGGTCGAGGTGAGGTCTGCTTCGACATCGAAGTCAGCAACATCGGGGACCCGATCGCAGCCCACATCCACGTGGGTGGCACTGACGTCGCCGGTCCTGTCGTCGTCCCCCTCCCCATCACTGAGGGATTCGAGGGGTGTGTCTCAGCGGATAGCGGGCTGATCAAGGCGATCCGCCAGAACCCGACGGACTACTACGTCAACGTGCACAACAGCGAGTTTCCGGCCGGTGCAGTGCGCGGACAGCTCTCCAAGTAGGGCGGGAAAACCGACCCGGGACCGGAGGCGGGCGGTCCCGGGTCGCTGCCCTAGCGTCGCCAGAGGTCTTTCGTGAACAGCACGAGGACCGGGAATATCTCGAGACGGCCCACGATCATCAACCCCGACAGCAGCCACTTGGCGAGCTCGGGGAGACCTGCGTAGTTGGACGCGGGACCAACCTCTCCCAGACCCGGGCCGATGTTCCCAAGTGAAGCTGCCACTGCGGTGGTCGCGGTAACCAGGTCGAGACCCTCCGAGAGGTTGGCGTCGATGAAGGCGAGCCCGAACGTCGCAGTCATGAACATGAACATGTAGAAGAGGAAGAACGACTGAACGGCCTCGATCACCGGCTCGGTCACCTTCTGCTTGCCGAAGTGGGTGATGAATATTCCACGGGGGTGCACCAAACGACGCAAGTCGGCGAAGGCAGCCTTGGAGAGAACGCCGATGCGGAAGGTCTTGATTCCACCGGCGGTAGAGCCCGCCATGCCGCCCAGGAACATCAGGCCGACGATCATGATCTGGAGGGCAGGTCGCCACAGGCCGAAGTCGGCGGAGGCGAATCCGGTTGTGGTTGTGAGCGAGACGGTGTTGAAGGCGGCGTCGCGAAGGGCGTCGCTTGCCGAGTGATCCTCGAACAATCCGCCGGCCATGATCACGATTGCGAACAAGGTGATGAACGCGTACAGCCGGAACTCGGAGTTGCGTGCGTACTCGGCCGGCTTGTTCCAGGCACGGAAGTGGAGTGCGAACGACACACCGGCGACGAACATGAAGAAGGTGATGACCCATTGGGTGTAGTTGCTGAATCCGGCGATCGAGTCGGGCTCGGTGCCGAAGCCACCGGTCGACATCGTGGTCATGGAGTGGATCACCGCCTGGAAGCCATCCATGTCCCCGGCCCACAGCATCAAGACCTCGATGATCGTGATCACGGCGTAAACGATCCAAAGTCGTTTGGCCGTCCCCTGGAACCTCGGGGTGAGCCGATCCGGTGTTGGCCCCGGCGATTCCGCACGTGCCAGCTGCATGCCACCGGTGCCGAGGAGGGGGAGGATGGCAACACCGAGGACGATGACCCCCATGCCACCGAGCCACTGGGTCATCCCGCGCCAGAACGAAATGCCGTGCGGCAGGACGCTCGGATCGGGAAGGATCGAGGCTCCGGTTGTCGTGAAACCGGATGCGGTCTCGAACACCGCGTCGGTGATGTTCGGGATCGACCCGGTCAAGAGGTAGGGGAGTGCGCCGAAGATCGAGAACACGAACCAAGCCAGACCCACTGTGGCGAACCCCTGTTTCACCGTGATCGAGGTGGGTCTCCTCACCAGCTGCCGGGTTATGTAGCCCGCCAGCGCCGTTATCCCTGCTGACACCGAGATCCACATGGCCGTTTCGAATTCCGAGTACAGGGCGGAGACGACCGCAGCCGAGGTCATGGCGACGGCTACGAACAAGAGCACCGAGCCCAGTACGTAGGCCACCGTCTTGAGCAGACTCACAGCGGGCGGCTGACTCGCCCGACGCGAGCGGGTCGTCATGCCGTGAACAGGGCTGAAGACTCGCGGATCTCCCTGGGCAGCGAGAAGAAGATGATGTGATCCCCGGCCCTCACGACAGTCGAGCCGTCAGGGACGAACGTGGTCCCGTTACGAGAGATGCCTCCGATTATCACGCCGACCGGGAGCCTCAGGTCCATGAGACTCTTGTCGACGGCTTCCGAGCCCTCCTCCACCTCTATCTCGATCGCCTCGGCGTCTGTGTCCGAGAACGTTGCGACCTGTTCGACTTGACCCTGGCGGACGAATCGGAGGATGGCTGAAGCGGCCATCAGGCGGGCCGACACCGCGGCGTCGATTCCGAGACCGCTCAAGAGGCCGACGTAGGAGATGCGGTTGAACCTGGAGATCGCCATTCCCGCCCCGCTCGCTTTTGCGACGAGACATCCCATCAGATTCACCTCGTCCCAACCGGTGAGACCCATGACCACGTCTTTGGGACCGAGGTCGAGCTCGGCCAGTACCTCGGGGTCCGTCGGATCGCCGCAAACGACTAGAGCAGTGGGATGTCTGTCCGCCAGGTACCGGCATCGATCCTTCGACTCGTCGACGATCACGACCGAGAGCCCGGCCTCGGCCATCACGTCGGCCGAGATCTCGGCCAGCCTGGTCCCGCCGACGATGATCGCCCGATCGATGTGCCGCCGCTTTACGCCGATCAGCTTGGTGGCGTCGTCCACCCGCTCGTCGGTGGTCATGAGCAACACGTGGTCGCCCGCCATCACCTCGGTGTCGCCGTGCGCCACGATGGTTCGCCCATCCCGAACCAGGGCGGCAACGACCCATCCCCACTCGGCGGCTCGCACCCGAAGGTCGCGCAAAGGCCCCGCTGTGATCGGGGCGTTCTGGGTGACGAGACCACCCACCATCACCAGCTTGCCGTCGGCGAACTGGATGAGCTCGCTGGCACCACCGAGACCCACGATTCCCACAAGCTCCTGGGCAGCGGTGGCTGATGGATCGATGATCATGTCGACTCCGAGACGGTCGGCGCCTTCCCGGAGCTCGCCGTCCTCGATGCGGGCGATGGTGGTCTTGGCTCCGAGTTGGGTGCCGGTGTAGCAGGCGAGGATGTTGGCGCCGTCGGAGCTTGACACGGCGATGAGGAGATCGGTCTCAGCTGCGCCCGCTTGCTCGAGCATGTGGACGCTGGCGCCGTTTCCATGCAGAACGAGAGCGTCGATCGACTCCTGTAGCTCAGCCGCCCGGTTCTCGTCGTCCTCGATCACAGTGACGTCCTGACCGCCGGACGAGAGACGCTCCGCCAGGTAGGAACCGACTGCTCCCGCACCCACGATGATGATTCGCATTCAGGTTCCCGTTGCCTCGCGCACAGAACATCCAGGCTAACCCTGTGCCCAGCGGTGTTCACGTCGCTTCGGGATCGGAGAGGGCGGGTCGTACAATGTTCAGGCTTACCCTGGAGTCAGATGGAATTCACCGGTCCAAAAGATGCGATCGAGGCGTTGGCTTCGGTCGACTACCTGGCTGACGACCGAATCGCCCAGGTGGTGTTTCTCGCCGCCAAGCTCGACAAGCCGGTGCTCGTCGAGGGACCGGCCGGTGTGGGCAAGACCGAACTGGCCAAAGCGATGGCCGCCGTCACCGGGCGCGATCTCATACGGCTCCAGTGCTACGAGGGCCTCGACGAGGCCAAGGCCCTCTATGAGTGGAACTACAAGAAGCAGCTACTGAGAATCCAGTCCGACGTCGACCACGACTGGGACACGATCAGCCACGACATATTCTCCGAGGAGTTCCTGCTCACCCGCCCACTCCTCGAGGCGATCCGGTCGACGAGCCCGGTAGTCCTGCTCATCGACGAGGTGGACCGGGTCGAGGTCGAGACCGAAGCCCTTTTGCTCGAGATCCTCTCCGACTTCCAGGTTTCGATCCCGGAGTTGGGGACGATGACAGCCAACACACAACCTCTCGTCTTCCTCACCTCCAACAACACGCGGGAGCTGAGCGAGGCGCTGAAGCGACGCTGTCTGTTCCTCCACATCGACTATCCCGACCCGGCGCGCGAGCAGCTGATCCTTGCCGCACGGGTTCCGGGCCTGTCCGAGCACCTGGCGGCTCAGGTGGCGAAAGTGGCCCGGTCGATCCGAAGCCTCGATCTGAAGAAGGCGCCTTCGGTGTCTGAGACGATCGATTGGGCGCGGACCTTGCTGGCCCTGTCCGTCGAAGAGGTCAACGAGGAGGTTCTGGGGGACACCCTGCACGTCCTGCTGAAATATCAGGCGGACATCGAGAAGGCCGCCAAAGAACTGACTTCGTCGGCCCAGGTCTGATGCTCCCGGTCATCACCGGATTCATCGACGAACTGCGCGAGGCCGGAGTGCCCGTGTCCATGGTCGAGGCCATAGACGCGATGCGTGCCGTCGAGGCAATCGACCTGTCCCAGAGGATCGCGTTGCGGGAGACCCTCAGAGCCACCCTCGTCAAGAACCTGCGTCACGAGCGTGCCTTCGACACCGCCTTCGACGTGTACTTCTCGACCGTTCCGCTTCCCTCGGACGACTCCGACCCTGCCGCCCGTGACGGCGAGGGTCTCGGAGAGCAGTCGGGATCCGGCGGGCCGAGCGGTTCGGGTGGTATCGACGAGGAGGCCCTGTTCCAGGCGCTCCTGGATGCGTTGGGGGGGATGGACGGCGAAGGTCTGCGAAGAAGCGTTCGCGATGCAGTCGACCAACTCGCCGGGATGGAACCGGGTCGTCCGGTCGGTGGGACCTACTACCTGTACCGGACCCTGCGTCGGCTCGACCTCGAACGGCTCGAGGAGGAGTTGTTGGACCTGCTCATGGGGGATCAGGAGCTGTCGGAGTTCGACGAACGACTCCTCCGCGAAGAAGTAGAAGCCCTGATCGCACATCTGCGAGAGGAGATTCAGGAAGAGATCCGTCGTCGTCTGGTCGCCGACCGGGGTCGGGATGCCGTGGCGAAGACGCTGCGTCGTCCCTTGATCGAAGACGTCGACCTGATGCACGCCACTACCAATGACCTGGCGGAGATGGAGGCGGCCATTGGACCTTTGACTCGCAAACTGGCGGCCCGGTTGGCTCGTCGACGCAAACGTCGCACCGGTCGGCTCGATTTTCGGCGTACCGTCCGCAAGTCGTTGGCGACCGGGGGAGTGCCGGCCGACCCGCAGTTCCGTCATCCTCGCCCGCACCGTCCCGAGGTCTGGCTGCTCTGCGACATCTCGGGCTCGATGGCGACTTTCTCCAGGTTCACCCTTCAGTTCACCCACGCCATGTCCACTCACTTTTCGAAACTGCGTTCGTTCGCATTCGTGGACACCATCGATGAGGTAACCGACTTCTTCGGGCCCGGTATCGATTTCAGCTCTGCCGTTAGTCGGATCACCACTGAGGCCGAGGTCGTCTGGCTCGACGGCCATTCCGATTACGGGAACTCGTTGGAGACCTTCTTCGCCCGGTACGGGGCTCAGCTGACCCCGCGAACGACGGTGATCATCACCGGCGACGCCAGGAACAACTACCGACCGCCTCGGGACGCGATCCTGGCGGAGGTAGCCAAGGCCGCGAGGGCGTTGGTCTGGCTCAATCCCGAGCCGATGGCCTATTGGGACACGGGGGATTCCGCGATGTCTCACTATGCACAGCACTGCACTTCGGTCCATGAAGTCCGCACCCTGCGCCAGCTCGAGGAGTTCGTCGAGAATCTCACATTGCCTTCGAGTCGGACCCTGCAGAATGTCTAAACCTGGTTCGGAATCCTGCCGATACCGGGTGAAGCCTGCAAGAGGCTCTAACCGAGGTGGATAAATGGGCTCAAGAATTCTGATCGTCGAGGACAGTGCAGTGATTAGGAGACTGATCGAAGTCTGCCTCCGCGCTGCCGATCTGGAGATCATCACCAGGGACGACGGCAAGTCCGGTCTGTCCGCGGTGAGCTCCGAGTCGCCGGATCTCGTGGTTCTCGACATCGGTCTTCCGGGGATGGACGGATGGGAGGTCCTCGATCGCATTCGTAACGATGAGACGACCCAGTCGATTCCGGTCGTGGTGCTGACGGCACACGCCGAGGAGGAGTCTCGTCGTCGGGCCAACGAAGGTGGCGCCGACGCTTTCGTCACCAAGCCGTTCCAGCCGAACGACTTCCGGTCGACCGTTCTCGCTCTACTCGAATAGCCACACTCGAACGCAGCTGGCGCTCGTGCCGGCCTTCCCGCCGCATCGGTGCGTTTAACCTGGCTCGGTGACTTCCGAAACTGCGATCCCGTCGTTTCTCGGCGCGCCTGTCCAGCGTCGCGAGGACCCGGTGCTCGTATCCGGGGCGGGGCGGTATGTCGATGACATCGCCCCCAGCGGCACGCTCCACCTCGCCATCGTCCGCTCTCCGTTTGCCCACGCTGACATCGGCGAGATCGACGTCAGCGAGGCCCGGTCCGCACCTGGTGTGTGGCTCGTCCTGACGCCTGACGACGTTGCCGATGTCGTGATGCCCCCCACGCCACGCCCCGACCGCAACGTTCCCCGACGGTATCCACTGGTTCAGGGTCGTGCCCTCATGCCGGGCGATCCCGTGGTGGCGGTGGTGGCCGAAACAGCGGCGCAGGCGCGAGACGCCGCCGACCTCGTCTTTGTGGACTACGACCCGCTACCGGTGGTCGGAGACGTGGACCAGGCCCTCGAGGCACCTCCCATCCATGAAGGGCTGGGCTCGACGACGAACGTCGCTTACGACCGGTCCAAGGGCGATCGCGCCTCCTTCGATGCAGTCGACGGCCCGATACGTCTCTCCGGGGTGGTCGAACATCCCCGAGTGGTGCCGGCGCCGATGGAGAACAGGGTGATCCTCGCCGAATGGAAGGAGGGTGGACTCACTGTCCACCTGTCCAGCCAGGCGCCACAGCTGATGCAGGAGCAGTTGGCGGCGGACTTCGGAATGCCCCAGACCTCGGTCCGGGTGATCACCCCGTTCGTGGGCGGAGGGTTCGGCTGCAAGTTCGACCTTGCCGAGGAGGACTTCCTTACGGTGTTGGCGGCACGCGAGACCGGTCGACCGGTGAAATGGGCGGAGAGCCGTCGCGAGCACATGCTGACCATCGGTCACGGTCGAGCGCAGCGGCACCGCTATGAGGTCGTTGCCGACGACGACGGCCGAATCAAGGCGTTGTGGGTGGACAGTCTGGTCGACCTCGGATGCCGACACCGCTACCTGTCGTTCATGGAGATAACGCCTCGCATGGGCACCGGCACCTACGACATCCCTGTGTATGGCTGGCGGATGCGAGGTGTGTGGACGAACCGGGCCCCCCGTGGCATATACCGGGGAGCTGGCAGACCCGAGGCCACCCTGACCATCGAGCGGATCGTCGATGCGGTGGCGCAGGCGACCGGGGTCGACCCGGTGGAGGTGAGACGTCGCAACTTCGTCAGCCCCGACCAGTTTCCGTATGCCTCTTCCGGCGGTCAGGAGCTTGGCGGTTACGTCTTCGACACGGGAGAGTACGAGAAAGCCCTCGATCGGCTGCTCGAGGTGGCCGACTATCGGGGTCTACGCCAGGAGCAGGCCGCCGCCCGGGATGAGGGACGACGGCTGGGCATAGGTCTGTCGTCATATGTCGAGGTCTGTGGGTTCGAGGATTGGGGCGCGGCCCGCATCCAGGTCCACTCAGACGGTTCGGTCACCTGTTTCGTGGAGACTCTCGACCAGGGTCAGGGACATCGCACCTCGTTCGCCCAACTGGTGGCAGGGGTGCTCGGGCTCGACGTCTCTCAGGTGCGCATCGAGCAGGGAGACAGTTCGACCTCGCCCTACGGTTGGGGCACGTCCGGATCACGGTCCATCGCGCAGGGTGGCTCGGCGAGTTTCGCGGTCGCCGAGAAGGTGGCGGAGAAGGCCAAGAAGATCGCTGGACACCTGCTGGAGGCCTCCGCCGAGGACATCGTCCTTGCCGACGGCCGAGCCACAGTCACCGGGACCGATGTCTCGGTCGGCTGGGACGAAGTCGTCACGGCAGCCATCAGTGGAAACGTCCCCGAGGGTCTCACGCCCGGTCTCGACGAGGAGATCCATCTCACCTCAGGCGGGTTGAACTACCCGTTTGGCATGCATCTCGCCGTGGTCGAGATCGATGCCGAGTCCGGCTCGCCACGGCTCGACCGGATGTGGGCTGTCGACGACGCCGGCAACATCATCAACCCGATGCTCGCCGAGGGCCAGCGGCATGGGGGTCTCGCCCAGGGCATCGGTCAGGCGATGTGGGAGCAGGTGATCTACGACGAGGATGGCAACCTGGTGACCAGTTCCTTCATGGACTACCTGATTCCGACGGCAGCCAGCCTGCCCAGTTTCGGGCTCGATGCCACTGTGACGACCACGCCAACCAACCCCCTCGGTGCGAAAGGCATCGGGGAGGCCGGCGCCATCGGCTCCACGCCGGCAGTTCTCAACGCTGTGGCTGACGCCCTCGACGGTCACGACGTCCAAGCCCCGGTCACCCCGGAGCAGATCTGGAAGGCGCTGCGGGGCTGATGATCCATTCTGCGAAGGCTTTTCCGCAATGAGCCCGGAAAAGCCCTCACAGATCGACAAGGGGACCATTCCGAAGGGCCGGATCGCGGTGCTCGGGCTCATCACGATCGCCGTCTATGGATCGTGGTTCTATGCGTTTGGGGTTCTCCTCGACCCGATCCTCGAAGACACCGGTTGGAGCGAGCCAGCAGTAGCCGCGGTGTTCAGTTCCTCGTCAGTGATAGCTGGGCTCGGTGCGGTGGTGGGCGGGCTCCTGCTCGATCGACTGGGAAGCCGGTTGGTGTTCGTAGTCGCAGCCGTGGTCGGCGGTGGAGCCCTATTCGTCGCCGCGGGTGCGACCTCGCCCGCCCTGTTTGCCATCTGCGGCGCCATCGGCGGGGGTGCTCTCGCTTCTCTTGGCTTCTACCACGTGACTCAGACCATCGCCGTACGGGTCAGCCCTCGTGGTGAGGATCGTGCGATTGCAGTGCTCACCATCTGGGGCGCCTTCGCCAGCGCTGTCTACATCCCGCTGACGGCATGGTTGGTGACTGTCAGCGATTGGCGGACGACCCTGAGGGTCCTGGCGCTCTCCACCGTGATGACACTCCTCGTCGGCGCGCTCATGGTCGACACCCGCCCCGGACACGTCGCCGAGCGTCCCCGACTGTTTGCAGACACCGGTCAGACCCTGCGCACGGGTCGCGCCCGCCGTTTCCTGATCAGCCAGGCGCTGGCCGGGATCAGCGTCGGCACGATCCTCGTCTACCAGGTTCCTGCGATGACCTCGGCCGGGTTGGCTTTGGCAGGAGCGTCGTTCTGGGCCGGATTCCGGGGTTTTGCCCAACTCGGGGGTCGTCTCCCGCTGATGCCGATGGTTCGCAGGTTCGGGGTGGCGACCTCCCTTCGCATCGCCTACGTGACGATCGGGGTCGGTTCAGTGGCGCTGGCCCTCGCCGGTAACCAGCTACTCGCTGCGGTTTACGCCCTGGCGGCCGGCTTTGGGATCGGTGCAGTCTCGCCTCTGGTCGGGATGCACTCGAAGAACGTGTTCGGGACGGCATCCCTGGGCACGGCCATGGGGCTCGTCAGCCTGGTGTTTCTTCTCGGCAATGCGATCGGACCTGTTGCCGCTGCCTGGGTGGCGGACGCGACCGGATCGAGGGCCATTCCCGTGGCCGTGAGCGCCGGGGTGGTGATGTTGGCCGCGACAGTGGTTCGATCTACCGATTAGGCGGGTGCGTCCGCCTCGATCACCGAGGCGAGACGCTCGATGAGGTCGACGACACGGTTGGAGTATCCCCACTCGTTGTCGTACCAGGACATCACTTTCACCATGTTGCCCATGACCTGGGTCCCACTGGCGTCGAAGATCGAGGAGTGGGGGTTGCCGATGATGTCGGTCGACACGATGGCGTCCTCTGTGTACTCCATGATCCCGGCGAGCGGGCCCTCGGCAGCCGCCTTCACCGCCGCATTCACCTCTTCGACCGTCACGTCGCGCTCGAGCTCGACGACGAGGTCGACCGTCGATCCGTCGGGAACGGGGACCCGCATGGCGATTCCGTCGAGCTTTCCCTTCAGGTCGGGAAGGACCTCGCCGACAGCCGCTGCGGCTCCGGTGGTTGTCGGGATGATGTTCTCCGTGGCCGCCCGGCTGCGCCGAAGATCCTCATGTGGGACGTCGGCCAGTCGTTGGTCGTTCGTGTAGGCATGCACGGTTGTCATCACGCCCTTCTTGATTCCGAACGAGTCGTCCAGAACCTTGGCGAGCGGAGCGAGACAGTTGGTTGTGCATGATGCGTTGGAGACGATCAGATCTTCGGGGCCGAGCCGCTCGTCGTTGACTCCGAGGACGATGGTTTCGTCGATTTCGTCCTTCGCTGGCACGGTCAGGATCACCCTCTTCGCCCCGGCGTCGAGATGCTTCTGGAGCGAAGCCTTGTCCCGGAACACGCCCGTCGACTCGATCACTATGTCGACTCCTAGATCCTTCCAGGGCAGCTTGGCGGGATCCCGCTCCATGAGCATCTTGATCTCGTGGTCACCGGCCGTCATGACACCGTCGGCCACCGAGACCTCCTGCTCGAACCGACCCATCACGGAGTCGTATTCGAGAAGGTAGGCGAGTATGTCGTCGTCGGAGAGATCATTGATCGCCACCACCTCGATCCCGGACTCGGGCCGGGCGGCGATGATGCGAAGCACGGCACGGCCGATCCGACCGAATCCGTTGATGGCGACTCTGGTCACTTCGACCCCCCTCGTGATGCGATGGCCGCGGCTACCTCGACCACCCTGTGGCTGTAGCCCCAACCGTTGTTGAACCATGTGATTGTCTTGACCATGTTCTCACCTGTAACCAACGTGGCCAGGCTGTCGTAAATGCCCGAATGGGAGTTGAGACGCACGTCCGAGGACACGATCGGGTCGGCCACGTACTCGATGACGTCGCTGAAGCGAGCCGCCACCTCCTTGCGCACCACCTCGTTCACCTCGTCCTCTGAAACCGGTCGGGACGTCTCAGCGACCATGTCGATTGTGGACCCGTCCGGTACCGGGACGTTGAGTGCTGTCACCATCAACTTGCCGGTGAGCTCCGGGAGAACCTGTGTGATGATCTCGGCCGAGTTCGTCTCGGCTGGGATGATGTTCTCACCCGCAGCACGGCTCGTCCTGTAGGCGTCGGTGGGGACGTCAGCGAGGCGGCCTGCGTTCGACATCGCCTTCACCACCGTCATGAAGACACGGTTGAGTCCAAACGCCTCGTCCAGAACGCGGAGAATGGGGGCGGCCGCATTGGAGGTATTGGATCCGAGGGCGACGATGTCCGGTCCTGCATCGAGAATGGCGTCGTTTATACCGCGGAGGAGGAGAGGAATCTCACCCGGCGTTTCAGGGCTCGAGGTGAGGACGACGTTCGTGGCCCCGTTGTCCAGGTGCCCCTGGAGAGAGGCCCGGGAGCGGTAACGGCTGGTCGTATCGAGCACGATGTCGACGTTGCTGTCGGTCCACTTCGTGTCCTCCGGAGTGCGGCTGTCGTGGAAGGACACCTCCTTGTCCCCGTAGTGGAGAATCCCGTCTCGGTGTTCGAGTTCGACGGGGAAGCGGCCGTAGATCGAGTCGTACTTCAGCAGGTAGGTGAGGGCCTCAGGCTTGGCGATATCGGCGATGGCGACGATGTCGAGGTCATCGCGATCGTGGAGCAGTCGGAAGACGTTTCGGCCGATTCGCCCGAATCCCATCAGCCCTATGCGGGCAGTACTCATTTCTCTCCTTTGATCGATCGCGAAGTTAGGCGCGAACCCCTGGAATGTGAAACCTGAACCAAGTAGGTATCGAGGTGTGATGTTCAGTCTTCTCGCAATTGCCGCGGTGTGCCTGTCGGCGCCCGTGTCGGGCCCTGTCAGCCAGGGGTACGCCCCGGTCGGCCAGTATGCCGGGCACTGGGGAATCGACTACGCGGCCGGGGAGGGGACCGCGGTCCGGGCCCCGGCGTCTGGCACCGTCACCTTCGCCGGTTCGGTGGCCGGGATGAGGACGGTGACCATCGAGCCGTTCTCCGGACTCAAGGTCTCCGTTTCCTATCTGTCCGAGGTCACAGTGACGGCGGGTACCTCGGTCAGCCGTGGCGCGATCGTGGGATATGCCGGCGCCCCGCATGGAGACCCTGGCGTGCATTTGTCGACTCGGGTCGAGGGTCGATACGTCGATCCGAATGAGTTGCTGGGCTGCCGTTCCACCGAAATAACGCGGGCGCTCAGGTTGGTCACCCCGGCCCAGCCCTATCCTCGGGGTCGTGCGAACCGGAATTCTCGGCGGGACATTCGATCCGATCCACCTAGCCCATCTCCATACCGCGGAGTCGGCGTTGCACCAATTGGGATTGGACCGGGTGCTCATCGTTCCCGCCGGTGACCCCTGGCAGAAGAGCGGCCGGATGATCAGCCCATCGACACATCGTCTCGCCATGTGCCGGATGTCGATCGATGGCGTCTCGGGCATCGAGGTCGACCAGCGGGAGACCAGGCGCGGAGGTCCCACTTTCACCATCGACACCCTCGAGGGCTTCCCTGCTGACGAGGAACTCGTTCTGATCCTCGGAGCCGACGCCGCCAGTCGCATCCGCACCTGGCATCGATGGGAGGCCGTCCTCGAGCGGGCATCCCTGGCCGTTGCGCCGAGGCCCGGTGCGGAGGTGGCCGAGGACATAGAGGCGACTGCGATCGACATGGGCCTGCTGGAGATCAGCGGCACCGACATACGAGAACGCGCCCGGACGGGGAGGCCGTTCCGATTCCTGGTCACCGGGGACGTCTACGACTACATCAAGGCACAAGGTCTGTATGCGAAGAGCGGGGAAGACGATATGGTGGAGGCTCCAATGAGCATGGAGAGTTCGTCGTAGAGCGCAGTGTCGAAATGGCCCGGGTGGCTGCTGATGCCATCTTCGACAAGAAAGGGACCGACATTGTCCTGCTCGACGTCGAGGACGCCTTTTTTCTCTCCGATGTGTTCGTTATCGCGACCGGGTCGTCGCGACCCAACGTCCAGGCTCTTGCCGATCATGTCGAGGAGCGACTCGCCGAGTCCCATGACGTGAAACCGTTGCGGGTGGAGGGACGGACCGAGGGTGAGTGGTGTCTCGTCGACTATGGAGACATCATCGTCCACATCTTTCAGGGTGCGGCCCGGGAGTACTACTCCCTGGAACGTCTCTGGGGTGACGCCGCCCGCATCAGATGGGAAGAGCCCGTCATCTCCGACGGGTGACGCCGGTTACGCACGTTCTCGTCTGCGCCGCACCAGGTGCCATCACAGGCGATCTATGCAGCGCGTTGGAGGCGAGGCCAAACCGCGGGGTGGTTTCGCATGCCAGTTGGCCCGCAATAAACTGACGTTCCCGTAACGGGGCTGTAGCTCAGCCTGGCAGAGCACTTGACTGGCAGTCAAGGGGTCAGGGGTTCAAATCCCCTCAGCTCCACCCACAAACCCCCTTGTCAGAGGGGGTTTTATGATCTCGTGGGTCAGCGGTGTGGTTGCGTCGTCGCTTATTTGCCGCTTACCGTCCAGCTGGCTGAACGAATCACGGGGTGCTCCACTCTTAAGCTTCTGTAGAATTCACTGCCGGCCCGGGTTTGCCTGTCCAGGCATGGACGCTCCGAGCGTTTAAGTGAGAACCCGGCCCAAAGAGAACCCCCGCAGGCAAGGTCCGCGGGGGTTTCTCTAGTGGCCCATGCCGGTGTGATCGCTGACAGGTAATCCAGCTTTCTATGGGACCCGCCTGAGGGTGCCGCCTGCCGGCAGTCCGGCCTTGATCGTGGCTCCGTCCGCCTGCGAGATCATGACTGACGGGATGGTCACCAAGTTACAATCAACGACACACGGGATGATTATTGGGGGGGCTGCCACGTTATTCACGATGATCACCGCGCTCGCACCCGCGTTCTGGGCGTTAAGGAGCTTGTCTGCGAACTGGCATACCCCTCTGTCGATGACCGCGATCTGGCCAGCCGGGAAGCCGACCAGGGGGCCGCAGCCGAGTGACGGTGACGGGCTGCCATCACTGACGACTACCAGCTGCCCTGATATCCCCGTGGTGTTCAGAGCTGGGCCGTACTGAGCGATCGTCGCCACATAGTTTCCCGCGGCCGATGACGGGGCATCGACCACGACCTGGTAGAACGTCGGAATCCCGACCGTGCAATATGTGACAGCGTTGGGGGTGGGGATCCAGCCGAATTGATAACCGTGGAGCGTTTCTTCGCAGGCCGCCCTGAATGCCTCAAAGCCCGTCGACTCCAAGTCGGTGAAGCCCCTGCATCGGTAGCGCGTTCCTTCTCCCCAGCGATCGTCGACCAGCTCCGGGGTCTCGTTGGTTCCTTCCTGGTTAACGCACTCCCGTTGGAAGGCGTTTAGGGGGTCCTCGGTGAGGATGGTTCCCCCGTTGGCGGCATAGCTGACACACGCCTCCTTGCTGGCGAACGTGCCGCCGGTGGACGTGTAGAGGTCGTCCCAGTCCTTGCAGATCTTCGCATTCGGACTGTTCCCAGGGCCAGAACCGGACGGTTTGGCCAGCGACGGCCCGGCGCCGACCACCATCAGCAAAGCGGACACCATCAGAAACGTGATAACACGACGACTCACGGCGGAGGCTCCCTCCCAATATGCGCGCCCCACCTTTGAGGCGACCTTGATGGCGGAATTTAGACATCAGGGTTCACGGCGCGTCGGCGTTTCCGACAGATGGTGAGCTGCTCTTCGGATTCGCTGGCCAGCCAATACCTGGAGAGCTCTACGACAGTAAGGGTGGTTTGACGGTCCACAATCCGGAGCTGATATCCAATCAGGCGACCGGGGTTCTGTCATGCGTGGGGGTCTATCGAATCCCTACGTCGCCGGGATCGGGACGGGTACCCGAGCAAGCGTTCGATGGGTGAAGAGGCACCCGGAGCCGGGTGTGCAGTACCGGCCGCTGGAGTCGCCACCGTCTCCGCCGTTTGACTGATCCCTTGTCTGAACGGCTGGGCTTGGAGCCTTCTAGGCGTCGAGCCGTCTTTGACGTCACGGGTCCATCGGGTAGTGGCATGGGTGTCGTTTTCTCGTCCCTCGGTGAACTGGCCCAGAAGAGGAACTGGACTTAGGCGAAGTCACTCAGCACTTCTTGCTTGGACCGAGCCAATCGGGGCCGAGCAGGTCACAGTCAGGGGCGCTCAAACCGAAGTTCGCCCCGGTTGCGACAACCAAGCGGGACCGGCCCCATGGGAGGATCGATCCCGCAGGTTGGCTCAATCAGCGGTCAGGGCGAGCCGGACGTTCAGAGCCCGGGGCACGCGTCGTCGAAACTCGTCTGCACGATGGTCAGCGGCCCGGTGTCAGGTACCTCGAAGAAGGTGGCGATGATCACCGCCCCTTCCTCCCCTGCGTAGGCGGTGTGGACGTGTCCACTTCCCGGGTCCACGAAGGCGGTTCCTGCCGGGTAGGGCTTGTGGACGCAAATCGGAGGCCTCAACGTAGGTTAGGTGCCCCTCGGCCCCGTTCACCAGAACCGGCCCCGGGTGGCTGTGCCAGGGGAACTGCCCGTTTGGGCTGAGAGCGTTGATCGAACACCCTGGTGCTTACTCGCTAGTCGGCAGCCACGCGAGGTGTGGAACCTTGTGTCGTGGTGAATCCCCTCAGCTCCACTAGTTTTTCTACGAACCTCTGTGGCTTCTCGGTGTGCGCCTGAAGGCCCCATGAGGGGGATCGTCTCGGGCCCACTCCGGCCGGCGAGCGGATAATGTGGGCCGTCAATCCGAGCAAGGGGAGCCCATGAACATGATGAACGCCGTGCGCATACACGCTTACGGCGATCCTGGAGTGCTCACTTTCGAGCAGGCCCCCCGTCCCACTGCTGGAGCGGGAGAAGTCCTGATCCGGGTGCATGCGACTTCGATCAATCCGTTCGACGCAGCCGTCCGAGCCGGGTATATGGTCGACTATTTCAATCACCAGCTTCCGCTGATACTTGGAACCGATGCGGCTGGCGTGATAGAGGAGATCGGTCCCGGGGTCGATGGGTTTTCGCCAGGCGATGAGGTGTTCGCAAGAGGTGGCGTCTCCCGCGACGGCTCATACGCCGAATTCATCACCGTCGCTGCTGATGATGTAGCCAAAAAGCCCCGGTCGCTCGACTTCGTCCATTCCGCAGCGATTCCACACGTCACCTTGACCGCCTGGCAGGCCCTCTACGAAGCGGCCGGTCTCGCCGAGGGGCAAACCGTGCTGATCCACGGAGCGGCGGGAGGAGTCGGGCATGTCGCGGTGCAACTGGCCAAATTGCGCGGGGCGACTGTCATCGGCACCGGGTCGACCAACGTCGACTTTCTCGGCGAGCTGGGGGTGGACCAGATAGTCGACTATTCGACCAGCCGTTTCGAGGACGAAATAGACGAAGGGTCAGTGGACGTCGTTCTGGACACGGTGGGCGACGACAGTCAGGAGCGATCGTGGCCTCTTCTCAAAACGGGCGGAATGCTCGTTTCCGCGGTACGTCCGCCATCTGAGGAGGCTGCTTCGGCTCACGGTGTCCGTCAAGACATGGTGTACTCCGTGCCTCCGATCGGGCCTACACTGACGGAAGTTGCGACATTGGTGGACACCGGGAAGATCGTTCCCGAGGTATCCAGGATTCTCCCGTTGAGCGACGTGAAGACCGGTCACGAGCTCATCGAGACACGTCACACCCGAGGGAAGATCGCCGTACAGATCACCGATTGACATCGAACCGTCGATCAGGTCGAACGCTCTATGAACCGGACGATTGGTGCCGTTGGGTCAGGGCTGGCTCCCGGAACCAACGCCGAGTTGCTGCATCATCGCCATCGTATCCCAGTTGACTCTCTCTGAAATGAGTCGGCCGGCCCGCACCTCCCAGATACTCACCCCTGGAATGCTGAATGAGCGCCCGGTTGCCGGGATTCCCATGAAGTCGCCCTGGTGGGTCCCGGTCATCGTGACCACGCTCACGACCTTGTCCCCTTCTGCGATTTGCTCATCGACGGTTGCGTTCA
>DASTOM010000009.1:0-69623 GCA_035762545.1 Acidimicrobiia bacterium | reverse complement strand
GGCGGTTCCTCTATCGTCCTTCTACTCGGCCAGGATGATCCTCTTGCCAGGCAGCCAGGTCCCAGTCAAGTAGCCACCGAACGTGAGCGTCTCCGCACCTTGTCGTTCTGGCCGTTCGGCTCTGCTGCCAGGCCGCCAGCTTCTCGGCCTCCTCTCGCGCGGTGCCGACTGGATGCCAGTTCCTCTTCTCTTTACCGGTGACCGGGTCCAGTCCCTCGTACCGACCGCATACCGGAAACCCGGTAGAAGGATCGGTAGAAGCAGACGGCCCTTGCTCGGTGAGAGCTGCTGCACGGACTACCGAGTGGAGGAACGCCTGGTCAAGACCATGTCGAACGTCTAAGTCGCCCGCCAGGAATCCGGCAGAACGGCCGGCGCCCAGTTGCCGGCGTTCAGGACCGGATGAGCAGCCGTTTCCGCTCCTCGAAGTCTTCTCGGTCGATCTCCCCCGCGGCGAAGCGTCGCTCCAAGACTTCTAGCGGCGTTGGCAGCGTCGGGGAGGGCTTGGCGGTGAGGCTTCGTATGGCCCAGATGATCGCCACGGTGACTGCTGTCCAGAACAGGATCATCATCGTCCATCCGAAGAGGCCCATCGCGTTCCAGTCCATCCACATGTGCGTCACCTCGCCATGATGCTATGAGATATCAGGGCTATCACATCAGGGTCTTAGGTCCCGAGATTGAAGGCCGTCGACCGGTTAATGGCTGAGCTTCGGCCTGTTCGGTCACTTTGTGCTTGGTACAGCTGACCGCCGTGTTCGATTGATGCTGCTTGTCCCGACCTCGGTGTTGGGGACGCACGCGGCGAGGGTGGCAGCGGCGAGGACCACCGCCGCCACCTGAGCCGGTTCATCCCTCGACGGTTATCTGGCCGGTCATGCCTGCGGCATAGTGGCCGGGCTGGTGACATCCGATGAGGACGGTGCCTTCACCGTCGAAGGTCCCGGTGAACTCGGCGGTTTCACCCGCGGGGATGGTGGCGACGTTTGGTTCGTCGTGGGCCATCCCGTTCATTTCCGACATCTCGGCTTCGTGTTCGTCTTGTGTGGCCTGGTCGCCGAGAGTGAAGTCGTGGACGACCGACCCGTCGTTGGTGAGCCGGAATGTGACGGTCTCGCCAGGACCGACAGTGATGTCTGCCGGCTCGAATCTCAAAGCATCGTTCGTCTCGATTTCGATCACCCGATCGGCGTCGGCTGCCTCGGCGGGTGAGCCGAACGCGAACTCAGATCCGGTCGTCTCCGTAGTGGTGGATTCGCTGCTGTCAGGGCCGCATGCGGCCAGGATCGGAGCGAGGGCAAGGATCAGGGCGGGGAAGCCGGCCCGCGTCAGAGTCTTCTTCATGGGGGGTTTCCTCTTTGGTGAAGTGCGTGCGATGAGCGCCGGGTTGGCTCAAAGTCTGAGCGCACACAGCCCGTGGAGGAGTGGAGGTCCGGACATCGTCGGCGTTTGAGAGCGGAGGAACCGCCTGGGCGGATAGTCGAAGTTGGCTGGACCAGCCGGGTTCTGGAGTCGTTTGACCAGCGCCAGTCCGAGGGTGCCGACCGAGGCCACGAACACGCATAGCCCAATCGCTGCATGCGCGTCGGCACCGGTCTCGGTGTTCGACGCGTGGCTGCCGTGGTGCTGGTCGACTGTTGCCACTACGGGATCGAACCCGTGCATTGACAACACACCGACCATCGACACTGCGGCGAGGAAGAGCATCAGGCGGCGGCTTTGAGTCGACATGTCGATCTCACGATGTCGGCTCCAGGAACTTATCCATAAGCGCCCTCGGCCACGCTCTCGTTTGGGAGATACCTCCGTAGGGTATCGCGTCTTCTCGCGCCATTGGAGTGATTCGATGCCAAGAAACGAAGAGTCGACAGCCACCGAGGAGGCCGCGAGCCCGGACCGCGGCCACGCCGGGGAAGAGGGGGGCACGTATTTGCGCTTCGGGGCCATGATCGCCACCTCGATGGTGGTCATGTACGGCGTTATGTACCTGAACACCTTCGAAGTGGCTCATGTGCGGTGGAGCGAGACCCGCATGTTCATGACCCTGCTCATGGGGTCGACAATGGCGATCATCATGCTCGGCTTCATGCTGGGCATGTACAAGAACCGGCGGGCCAACCTGGCAATCGTGGCGGTGAGTCTCATCATCTTCGGTCTCGGCACTTGGCTGGTGCGGAGCCAGACCACGGTTGAGGAGAGCTCGTACATGAGCGCAATGATCCCCCACCACTCGATCGCCATCCTCACCTCAGAACGCTCCCAGATCGACGACGTTCGCGTGTGCGAATTGGCCGTGGAAATCGTCAAAGCTCAGCGCCGCGAGATCGCCGAGATGGAATGGCTCATCGAGGACATCGACGAGAACGGGGCTGCGGCATCCGCCGAACAGGCAGAGCAGCGTCCCGTCCCCACCTTCGAAGGGTCCAGCTCCCGCACCTGTCCCTGAGAGGAAGGCTCGACGTCTGGGTCCCTTCTTTCCTACACTACCCCCCTAAGGTATCAGACCGAGGAGTGCCTGTGCGTGGATACGAGATCAACAAAGACGACTACCTGAAACGGCTGGCGCGGATAGAAGGCCAGGTCCGGGGTTTGCAGCGGATGATCACAGAGGACAAGTACTGCATCGATGTCCTCACCCAGGTGAACGCGGTGTCGGCGGCACTCAAGGGGGTGGCTGTGGGGTTGTTGGACGAGCACGTCCGTCACTGTGTCAGTGAGGCCACCGCCGCCGGCGACCAGCGGCGTGCCGACGAGATGGTGACCGAAGCGACCAAGGCGATCGAACGGCTGGTCCGTTCCTAAGGGCGACAAGATGACTGGGCAATCACAACACGACCACCAATCTCATCACGATCCGCATGCGGGCCATGAGATGACGGACATCCACGGCCAGGCGGAACATGAGGTGTCCCGGCCCGCCCATCACGGCCATGGCAGCGGGGGGCACGACAAGCACGCCGGTCACAGCGTCGCCATGTTCCGGGACCGCTTCTGGCTCTCCTTCGCCCTCACTCTCCCTGTCGTCTTCTACAGCGAGATGATCCAGGAGTGGTTCGGCTACACCGCCCCAGCTTTCCCCGGCTCGGAATGGGTCGCACCTGTCCTCGGGACGGTGATCTTCATCTACGGAGGCTCCCCGTTCCTCAAGGGTGCCATCCAGGAGGCCCGTGACCGTCAGCCGGGGATGATGCTGCTGATCGGGATGGCGATCACCGTGGCGTTCCTGGCGTCGGCGGCTACGACATTGGGCTGGTTCGACCTCGACTTCTGGTGGGAGCTGGCCGCATTGATCACGATCATGCTGTTGGGTCATTGGATGGAGATGCGTGCCATCGGCCAGGCCCGAGGGGCGCTGGCTGCACTCGCCGAACTATTGCCCGACGAAGCGGAACGGGTCACCGACTCCGGCACCGAAACGGTCTCCCTCGCCGACCTCTCGAGAGGGGATGTCGTCCTGGTGCGTCCCGGCGGCCGGATTCCGGCCGACGGTGAGATCACCAGCGGTGAGGTCGAGGTAGACGAGTCGATGGTCACCGGCGAATCAAGTCCGGTCGCCAAACAGCCCGGCGACGATGTGGTTGCGGGGACGGTTGCAACGGACAATTCGATCCGGGTCCGCATCACCGCGGTCGGCGACGACACGGCCCTCGCCGGTATCCAGCGTCTCGTCGCCCAGGCCCAGGAATCCCGGTCCCGAGCGCAGGTTCTCGCCGACCGGGCAGCAGCGCTCCTCTTCTACGTTGCGGTGGCCGCCGCGATCATGACCGTTGTCGCCTGGCTGATCGTGGACCAGCCCGAACAGGCCGTGGTCAGGACGGTCTCCGTCCTCGTCATCGCCTGTCCCCATGCCCTCGGTCTGGCCATCCCACTGGTGATCGCCATCTCTACGTCGATGGCGGCCCGCAACGGCATCCTGGTCAAGGACCGACTCGCCCTGGAGCGGATGCGCAACATCGACATAGTCCTCTTCGACAAAACCGGCACTCTCACCAAGGGAAGCCACCGGGTGAGCGGCATCGTCTCGACCGACTCCGACGACGATCGGCTGCTCGCCCTCGCCGGAGCTGTCGAAGCCGACTCAGAACACCCAATTGCCCGGGCCATCGTCGCCGCCGCCACCGAACGAGGGCCCATCCCCACCGCCTCCGACTTCACGTCGATGAGCGGACGAGGAGTACAAGCCGCAATCGACGGGGTCCCGATTGCCGTCGGAGGACCCGCTCTCTTGGCCGAGCGGAGTCTCGAGGTCCCGGCCAAGTTGGAGCAGGCGAGCGACGCCTGGAAGACCCGAGGCGCCGCAGTCCTCTACGTGATCGAAGACGACCGGGTGATCGGCGCCCTGTCGACCGAAGACGAGATTCGGCCCGAATCCCGTCAAGCAGTGGATCAGCTCCACGCACTGGGGGTCAAAGTGGCGATGATCACTGGCGACGCCCGCCAGGTCGCCGAAGCGGTGGCAGCCGAACTGGACATCGACCAAGTACTCGCCGAAGTCCTTCCCGAGGACAAACACTCCAAAGTCGCCGAACTGCAGCAACAGGGCTCCAAGGTGGCGATGGTAGGAGACGGAGTCAACGACGCCCCCGCACTCGCCCAAGCCGACGTCGGGATCGCGATCGGTGCCGGCACTGATGTGGCCATCGAGTCGGCCGGTATCGTCCTCGCCTCCGACGATCCGCGAGGGGTGGTTGGAGTCCGGAAGCTGTCCCAAGCTGGATATCGCAAGATGATCCAAAACCTGGTGTGGGCCACCGGATACAACGCCGCCGCCATCCCCCTTGCCGCTGGAGCGCTGGCCTGGGCCGGTGTCGTCCTTGGTCCCGCCTTGGCGGCCGTGCTGATGAGCGCTTCCACCGTCATCGTCGCCATCAACGCCCAATTCCTCCGACGACTCGACCTGCGCCCCAACCTATGACCCTGCGACGACTGCTGATACCGCTCACCCTGGTCACGCTGGTTGCAGCCTGCGGGTCATCCGAGCAGAGCGAGATCACACCAGCCGATCCAGAGCTCGTGGAAACCGGGGCAGACTTATACGCCGCCAACTGTGCCCAATGTCACGGCACCAACCTCAGAGGAACCGACCAAGGGCCGTCGTTCCTCTCCAAGGTATACGAAACAGGCCACCACGGCGACGGCGCGTTCCTCGCCGCCGTGATGGCGGGCGTCACGCCGCACCACTGGGACTTCGGTCCCATGCCACCAGTCGAGGGACTAACCGAGGAAGACGTCGAGGCCATCGTCGCATTCGTCCGAGAGCAACAGCGGGTTGGTGGGTTCGAGCCCTACCCACCGTGAGTTCAGTCCATCGCGCGTCCATCGCGCGAGAGGGTGCGGTGGGACGGTCAACAACGCGAAATGACGCGAACAAAAACGTGCCTCGACCAGCCAATTCGCGCGTCCCCCAGGTGAGCGGATACCACGGACTCGGGCTCATAACCCGAAGGTCGCGGGTTCAAATCCCGCCCCCGCTACTACCGAAGACCCAGGCAGTGGCCCGGGTCTTCTGCTTTGTCTGCGGACTCTTCAGGGTTCTGGGTCCAAGGCTTGTGCGTTGTCGGCTGGGAGCACGAGTGGGCAGTCCCGAAACGGGTGGTCGACAACCACCATCGGCTGGGCGTAGACCGAGGTGAGGAGGTCGGCTTGGAGCACTTGGCGCGGGCCGCCGTCGGCCACCACGGCCCCTTCGCTCATGACCAGGATTCTGTTCGCATGCACCGCAGCGGCGTTGAGATCGTGGAGCACGGCGACGACGGTCCTGTCTTCGGCGAGCACAGCGGTGAGGTTCATGATTCTCTCTTGGTGTGCGACGTCGAGGGCGGTGGTGGGTTCGTCGAGGAGGATGATCGGGGTTGCCTGAGCGATGACCCGGGCGAGGGACACCCGGGTCTGTTCGCCTCTTGACAGCGTGGTGTAGGTACGGCCGGCGAAACGCGTCGTGTCGGTCTGAGCCATGGCGTCGGCGATGACGGCGGAATCGCGCTCACGGGTGTTGGCTTCGTCTCGCCGGTGGGGAAACCGTCCCATGGCGACCATCTGGGTGGTGGTGTAGGGGATGTCGATGGGTTCACGTTGGGTGAGGATGGAGCGTTCGAGGGCGAGGTCGCCGGGCAGGGCCCGGGAGGTGTCGATGCCGTTGATCAACACTTCGCCTTCGGTTGGGTGGAGGTCCCCTGATAGCAGGTTGAGGAGGGTGGACTTGCCGGCTCCGTTGGGTCCAATGACGGCGACGAGCTCTCCCGGTGCGACCTCGAGGTCGACATTGGAGACCAGGGCGGCGCCTTGCACACGGTAGGTGGCGGAGGTGGCGACGATGGTGGGCTCAGGCATCGCGACGCCTGGTGAGCAACCAGAGAAACACGGGCCCGCCGACGGCGGCGGTGACGAGACCTACCGGTATCTCGATGGGTTGGATGGCGAGTCGAGCCACCAGGTCGGCGGTGGCTACGAAGAGTGCGCCGCCGGCCAGTGATACCACGAATAGATGTCGGTGGAGGGGCCCAGTGAATCGGATCACGACGAACGGGACGAGTAGCCCGACGAAGGCGATCACACCGGCGGCTCCAACCGTGGCACCCACCGCAGCTCCGACGGCGATGAGGAGGATGGTGCGCACCAGGTCGACATCGATGCCCAGGTGGCGGGCGTCGGCTTCGCCGAGACGGAAGATGTCGAGGATCCGTGCGGATGCCAGCATCACGATGGCAGCGATCGTGGCGAAGACGATGACCGTGCCGAAGGCACGCCAGGTCGATCCGGCCAGGCTGCCGAGGAGCCAGAACTCGATCGGGGGGACGGTGGCGCGGTCGGCGGCGAACACGACGAAGCCCACCCAGGCACTCAGGGCGGCACCCAGTGCAACTCCGGAGAGGATGATGGGCGTGGGGTCGATTGAAGGTCTACGGGAGAGACGGCGTATCGCAAACGCGGTGACCACGCCGGCGGCGACACCGCCGGCGATCGCACCCTGCACACCGCCGGCGGAGGATCCGATGGCGGCTCCGATCGCAGCGCCGGGGCCGATGCCCAACAGTTGGGGGTCGGCCAGGTTGTTGCGGAGCAGCCCCTGCAGCACCCCGCCGCAGAGTGCGAGGGCGGCTCCGACGGTGAAGGCGAGCAGCATTCGAGGCATGCGGATACCCCACACCACCGCTTCGGCTTGGGCCGACGGTTCGGTGAAGACGCTGAGTCCGAGCTTGCGGGCGAGCACCCCTAATACCTCATCGGCAGGTACAGGTACCGCGCCCAGGGACAACGCTCCCCACGCCACCGCCAGGACGAGCAAACCCATGATCGGGCCCGCCCAGCGCCGTCGGTTGGCGAACGGGTCGGCGAGGTGTGGGGAGTCGGTGGAGTCGGTCAACCTCCGATGCCCGGATACAGGTCTCGGACGAACTCGTCCAGAGCCTGGCCGGTGCGCGGACCGAGATTGAAGAAGTAGGCCTCGTCATAGGCGAAGAAAGCGTCGTTCTGAGCCGCCGGGGTATCTGAGACGCCGGGTAACGCCAAGAAAGCTTCGATACCTCCCAGCGCCTCGAGTCCCGCCTCGGGCAGGACGATCACCTCGGGAGCGGCAGCCACCAGCGCTTCTGGTGTCAGCGGGGCCGGTCCGAACACACCGGATTCGACCCCGGCGTCGACGGCCCCGGCGCCTTCGATCATGGCCTGCGTTGCCATACCGGCTCCGAACAGGAACACCACCTGAGGGCCGCGCACATAGACGAAAGCCACACGGGGATCCGAGTCTTCGCCTGCTGCGAGGTCACGGGCCGCGTTGATCTCTCCCATGACCCTCTCCGCCAACGTTGCACCCTCATCAGGCACGTCGAGGATCTCAGCGACCTGGTTGATCTTGGTCTCCACCCCGTCCAGCGTTGTCTGGGTCTCCAGGATCACCACCGGGATGCCCGCACCGCGCAGCTGCTCGATGGCCTCCGGAGGAGCAACTTGGGTGTCCCCGATCACCAGGGTGGGTTCGAAGCGAAGCACGGCCTCGGCGGTCAGCTGCTGGGCGAACCCGACCGTCTGACCTTGGTCGTTGAGTGCAGCCGCCTCCGGTGGATAGGTGGTGGTGACATCCACGCCCACCACATTGTCACCCAGCCCGAGCTCGAAGATGATCTCGGTGAGGTCGCCGTTGAGCGAGACGATCCGTGAGATGTCGGTGATCGTGGTCTCGACACCGTCTGCGCCGACGAAGACCGGGCCCTCGGATTCGGTTGTCGTTGTCGCCTGAGGCGAGGTGGTCGTCGTGGTTTCCGATGCGGCGACCGAGGTGGTCGTCTCGGCCGTTTCTCCTCCGCACGTCGCCAGGGTCATAGCAGCGGCGATGGCGAGCGCTATCAGGGTCTTGGATCTCATTTGATGGTTCACCTCAGGTCGTTTCGGATGGGTCCTGGACGGAGACCGTCCTCTGTGTTTCGTGTATGGAGGCCGCCCGGTCGCCTGCGATCACCCGGTAGCCGGCCCAGATCAGCAGCAGCCCGATCAGTTCGGTCACATAGAGCACCTCGACCATCCCGGCTCTGGCGAAGGATCCGCCGATGCCCGGCAGGATCGCTCCCACCGCGATCAACAGGTTCCCTTTGACCCTCGACCCGGCACCGCCCCGGCGCCAGTACTTCCACGCCGACCAGATGGCGCCGCCGATCAGGAAAACCACCGCATACAGGTTGACCAGCGGGGAGAACAGCCTCACCCACTGCCAGGCCATCACCTCGCCCGACAGCCGATTCGGCTCCACCAGGTCGTAGAGGAGGGGAGTGGCGATGACGAATGCGGAAGCCACGGCCACATACGTGACCAACGCAACTGCCAGACGGTCGGCGACACGTTTCGGTAACAGCAGGTAGACGGTGCCCTGAGCTAGAGGTCCCGCCCCGAGCAGAGCGCCGGCGATGTACCAGGAGCGGAAGACGGGCTCGTTCCAGCCGAAGATGGTAGTCAAGGCCTCAGTCAGCGTTCCCAGGCCATAGAGACCCACGCCGATCATCCACCACATCACGTATCGAGCCGAGGGATTGCGCCGCCAATGCCGCCACAACACCCGGAAGAAGGCGGCCGCAACCAGCGTCGTGACCACCGGCAGATAGTGGATCAGATTCGAGGACAAGCACACATCCAACGCCGCATGGGACGGCACTCAAACCCACCCAGAGACCGACACCAAGTCGGATCGATTCCGACACGATGTCGGACTCGCCAGCCGAACGGATCGAATCATCCTGAGCGGAATCGAGCGCGGTAGAACCCGCGGGAGAG
The DNA here is from genome assembly GCA_035762545.1 of Acidimicrobiia bacterium. Taxonomy (GTDB): domain Bacteria; phylum Actinomycetota; class Acidimicrobiia; order Spongiisociales; family ZC4RG35; genus JANQRA01. Next base: position 60,362 of record DASTOM010000009.1, on the reverse strand, counting down.
CGCGTCAAGAACCCGGCAGAACGTCCGGTAGAGGCCCCAAGTGCTTGGCGGCTAGTGTGTCATCGACGGCGATGGGGCTCGCCAAGAACCGCCTTACGGCTGATGGCTCCTGATCAACCGAAGAGCCATGCCCACACCGCCAGTACCGCCTCGAGTTCCGCTTCGCCCCACGCTGCTTGTTCGTCCATGGTCCGCAGTGCTGGCAGGTGGGCTGATCGGTTCGGCGGCTCGCCTCGGACTCAGCGCCTCAGTGGCGACACCCGTCGCGGGCTTTCCCATGGCCAGCTTGATCGTCAACCTGACCGGGTCGCTCCTGCTCGGCTTCTACCTGGCCCGCCGCCAGCGCAGCCTGTCGGGTCCTTTCTCGGTCCAGTTCTGGGGGATTGGTGTCTTCGGCTCGTTGACTACCTTCTCTGCCTTCAGCGTCGAAGTCGTCCAACTCGTCGGGCACGGGGAGGCGGCTCTGGCTGCTGGGTACGTTGCAGCCTCGGTGGTCGGCGGCCTGATCGTCGTACTGGTCGGTCAACGGATCGGATCGGTTCTGAGATGATCGTCCTCGCCGCCTTCGCTGGTGCCTTCGGAGCCTTGAGCCGATACCTCCTCGGGGGCTTCGTTCAGGAACAAACCAGATGGGAGTTTCCGGTGGGCACCTTGGTCGTCAACCTGGCCGGCGCCTTCCTGCTCGGAATCGTCGTCGGCATAGACGATCTCGGATCCACGTCGACTGTGGTCGCTGCGGGCTTCCTCGGCGGATTCACCACCTTCTCAACCTGGATGTTCGAGACCCTGAGTCTCGGCCTCCCAGCGTTGCGGTCACGAGCGCTCCTTAACCTGGGCTTCACCCTCATCGGCGGCGTTGCCCTCGCCGCCGCCGGCTATAGCTTCACCCACTGAGAAAGGCACACCATGGACCAACAGACCGACGCCCGCCTCCTCCGGATCTTCATAGGCGAAGCCAACACCCACGACGGGCGGCCCCTCTACCAGGCGATCGTGGAGACGCTGCGACGGGAGGGCCTAGCCGGGGTCACCGTCCTCCGAGGGATCGAGGGGTTCGGCAAGTCGAGCCGCCTCCACGCTGCCCACATTCTCCGACTCTCAGAGGACCTGCCTCTCGTCCTCGAATCTGTCGACACTGCCGAGAAGATCGAAGCCGTCCTCCCCACCCTCGACGCCATGATCGGGGACGGTCTCATCACTCTCGAACGAGTTGAGGTCCGCGTCTACCGGGCCAACAGCGATTAGCCGACAAGTCAGCGTCCATCGCGCGAGAGGGTGCGATGAGACGGTCAAGAACGCGAAATGACGCGAACCAGAAATGACTTCTGAGCAGGGCGGGCGCCCCGCGTGTGCCCGGCCTGCTGGCGTCACGCCCCGAGGCACGACCGATGAAGAGCACGCCAACCATCTCGGAATCGAGGGGCGCGCGGCCTTCCTTCGACACCCCCATTGGTTCAGGACCGATCGCACCTGCCAGGACGCACACACCGGGTTCCCGTGACACGCCTGCTCACATCGAAAGACCTCGCCGCGGCTGGGATCAGCGCGCGTCACGTATCGGCTGTGTCCTCCAGAGGACGCCTGCCGTTGCCAACAGTCCTATGCCGGCGACGACGGTCCACCACACCACACCCTCGTCCAGCACTCGACCTTCTTGTATCACGGCGAGCGTCTCCACCTCCAAATACGACTCGCCCTGTCGGTCGGGATCGTGGTGTCTCCAGATCCCGGTTAGACGTACGACAGGCCCGCGGTGGTGGTACCCGCCGGGGTGATCGAGGTCTTCTGCCAGCTCCGAGGGGATGCGCACCCCCACCCCGATGTTGCCGCCTTCAGGCGCGATGCCCTCGCGAATCGGGTGGTCGACGTAGGCATCGTCGTTCAGCTGAGTCCACATCCAGCCATCTCCCCGGAATCCGTAGTCGCCCACCAGCTCACCCTGGATGGTGATTTGCTGACCGGACAGCTCGGGCGACTCGGCGAGAAGCTCGGACACGGCGATCTCCTGAGCGAGGGCCGGGGCGGCGGGGAACATCATCACGACCAGGAAGATCAGGCGTAGCAAGTGCCTCATCTGCCTCGCACCCATGCCAACAGGAATCCGATGAGGGAGAAGACGGCGACGAACTCCAGACGTCCCGCCCACATCTGGAGCATGTAGGTCAGCTCCAACAGAACCGGCATCGAGGGATCGGTGACACCGACGGAAAGTCCCACGTTGGCCGAGGCGCTGACCGACTCGAACAGGGCTGCCTGGAGGGGGATGCCGTAGGCGAGCCCGATGCCGGCGCCGAGCAGGTAGAGAGCCACGTAGAGGAGTGAGATGATCATGACCGACTGGGTGAGCGCCGGGGTCAGGTGCTTCTCACCCGACTGGTAGTAGCCGGTACCCACCAGGGCATGCTCGGGCAAGAGCATCTGCTTGATCTGGTTCACGACGGACTTGATGGTGAGACCGATGCGAAGGGACTTGACTCCGCCGGCGGTGGACGAGCCCATCCCTCCCAGTGCCATGGCGATCGCCAACCCACCGAAGGCGAGGCCACCCCAACGGGCCAACTCGGCCGTCGAGACCGTGGCGAAGCCCGTGCCGGTGTGGGCGGAAAGGACCTGGAAAAAGCCCTGCCTGCTCAGCCCGGCGGCGGTGGTGAAAACAGATGTTGCGGCGAGGCCGAGCAAGGTCACGAACATCGTGAAACCGAATGTCGAGAGGATGGTTCTGGTCTCCAGGTTGGCGAAGATGGCCCGCCTGGGGCCGCGCCACAGGGCGTAGTGGAGGCCGAACGACATGGCACCGGCCACCATGAGCAATGCAGTGAACGCTTCGAACAAGGCCGAGTGGTAGTAGCCGATGCTGGTCGACATTGGTGAGAATCCCCCGGTGTCGAAGGCGGCGAAGAAGACCAGGAGTCCGTGGAACAGCGCCCGGTCGAGATCGAATCCCAGTGCCAGCCAACCGACGAGGCCGAGCGCGGCTACCCCGAACACGAGGTGGACCACTGACACTCCCCATATGAATCGAGCTGTCGAGGTCACGGACGGAAGGATCCGCTCATCACGCGCTTCCCCGAAGTAAAGGGTGATTCCGCCTGTGCCGGCGAACATGGTGAGGGCGGCGATGATGATTCCCTGCCCTCCGAGGAACTGGAGGAGGTGTCGCCAGAAGTTGAGGGACGACGCCAGGTGGTCGAGATCGCTGAGCAGGGACAAACCGGTGGTGGTGAGCCCGGACACCGCGTCGAAAATGGCATCGAGGGGACGGACGAAATGGCCCGAGAGGAGCAACGGGATCGCCCCGATGATGGGCACGACGAGCCAGGTGAGTGCCACGACAACCATGCCGTGGCTCCAGTCGAGCTTCGGGTCATCCGGTCCGAGGCGAACTCCAGTGACCCCGAGCAGGGCGAAGACCCCGACCATGAGCAGGAACGAGCCGAACGGGTCCCATTCGCGGGCGACCGCAGCCCATGCCAGCGGGAGCAGACCGGCTGCGGCCACGACGAGGAGGATGCGGCCCAGGTAGAGCGCAATGATCCTGAAGTCGTCGGCGATCGGCCGGATCAGCATGTCAGAAGAAGCTGAGTACGACGACCGAGTACAACCATGCGATCAACCCAAGCCCGATGACGATGAGCGCCTCGGTGGCAAACATCACGAGGCCGCCAACATAACCGTGCCAGTCCTTCCAACGAGGCTCGCGAGGGGCCGTCACTAGTGGCCACCGTTGCGATATCCCAGAGCCTTCTTGACATGATCCTGGTGATCGACGTTGCTGACCGCCGTCACCTGGTCGCCACCTTTGACCACGGTGGTCGCGGTCGGGACCCGGACTTCGTCGCCTCTGACGAGAGCTACGAGCAGCGCACCTTTCGGAAGACGAAGCTCGGGGACGGGCTTCTCGTCGAAGTCCTTGGGAACGTCGACCTCGTAGACCGAGATCTCACCTCTCCCCAAGAGGGTGATGTGACGGAACTCAGCCACCTCTACCTCCCTCGAGATCAACGTGGCCATGACGTCGGTGACAGCTACGACCGGGATGTCGAGGGCATCGAAGGTGGGACGGTTGAGAGGGTTGTTGAGCCTTGCGAGAACCTTGTCTGCGCCCAGCGTCAACGCCAACTGACATGCGACCAGATTGACTTCGTCGAGACCAGTAACGGCCAGAACCCAGTCGGCACGGTGTGCATCGGCAGACTCGAGGAGGCCGATATCTGTCCCGTCACCCTCCAGCACCAGGACCTTGGAGTGATCGGCCAGGCTGGCCGCATGAGTGTGTGACTCCTCGATGACGGTCACCACATGACCCGACTTGGCCAGCTCACGTGCGAGATATGAGCCAACCTTGCCGCCTCCGATCAAGATGACTCTCATCCCTCATCCTCGCTCGCGGCCAAGAAACGGCGGATCTTGCGCCGGGCTCCGATCCGGGCTGCCGCAACCACCAGGTCGCCCTCGGCGAGCACGAAGTCGCGGTCGGGTATGAACGTGCGATGTCCCCGATAGACGGCCGCAACTCTCAGGTCGTCGGGGATTTCGAGATCGGCCACCTTTCGCCCTGCCCCCCCGGGCCCCACCGTCATGTCGACGATCTCGACGTCGCCTCCGGAGAAGGTCACATGGAAGTTGAACTCCTCCCGAACGATTTGCTCATGGATCACTTTTGAAGTGAGTTTGGCGCCGGGCACGAATTGGACCCCCAGGGCCCTGTAGGCCTCCTCTCGAGCTGGATCGTCGAGTCGTGCGATGGTCTTGGGGACACCGAAGACCCGCTCAGCGACCTGGACTGCCATGGCGTTGGCGTTGTCCGAGTCGGTGGCGGCGATGAAGGCGTCGGCGTACTCGATGCCTGCCGCCTTGAGCACCTTCACGTCGTAGCCCAGGCCCTCGTGCGTTGTGCCATTGAAGGTCGAACCAAGCCGGTCGAAGACGCCCTGGCGACTGTCGATCACCGACACGTCGTGGCCTTCCTCTGACAGGGTGAGGGCCAGGTCACTGCCGACTCTCCCACACCCGGCGATCACCACGCGCATCCGGCACCTGTCTGTGTCATCACTGTTCGACCTCGAGCACGATGTCGACCTCGCCTTCCACGGCCTCGAGAGTCAGAAGCGTCTCCCTGGAGCGATCCGAATCGAAGTCGCAATCGAAGAAGATACTTTCGGCCTCGTTGAACCAGGTGTCGACCGGTGTTTCCAGGTCCTCGAGGGGCACGGGCGTCACGACCGTGCGCTGCACTCGCAGATATCCGAGCAGGTCCTGGCACTGCTCAGGTGTGAGGTCGCCATCGGTGGCCCCGGCCACGGTGGCAACGATGTCCCCCCAACTCCTCTCCCATTCACCGACGGGCTCGTTCCCATCTCCGCAAGCCGTGGCAGTGACCGTGACCGTGACAGCGAGCACCAATGAGAGTCTCCATCTGGAGGTTCTGGGGTCATGAGGAAGATCTGGGTCCCGAGTCAAACCCGTCAACCCTACATCGACTCGGGAAGGTCGCGGGTTCAGAGCCCGCCCCGTCGCCCGTCGTCACACGGGCGGCTCGGGCTGACGATCTTCACGGTGGCTCCGAATCTTCGAGGGTGCTTTCCGTGCCGGAGTGACCGTGTCGGCGGAGCAAGAGCTGGAGGTCGAGGAGGCCCCAAGCAAATGCTTCTGGGTTAGCAGGTACCTGTGTCGGGTACGTTCGCGCTGACCGACCGGCAGCCACCAGAACGCCGCTGTCGGCAGAAGGGATCGCTCATGGCAGAGCTACTCGTCGATTTCATTACGTCCCTGGATGGTTACGCATCGGGAGAGGGCTGGCCCGGCTTCTGGGGCCTGGAAGGCCCCGAGTATCTCGAGTGGCTGGACGAACAGCCTGAAGTCACCTACCTGATGGGCGCCAATACGTACCGGCTGATGTCGAGTTTCTCGATGGGTGAGATGCCTGATGGGACAGACGAATTCAGACCCGAGGAGCAAGCCTCTGTAGACGCGCTCACCCTCGCCGAGAAGATCGTGTTCTCCTCCTCTCTGGACGAACCCCTGGCCTGGGCCAACAGCTCAGTCGTGCGTGGCGAAGCTGTCGATGCGGTCAGGACGATGAAGAGCGAGGATTCAGGCCTCCTCAGCACGCTTGGCAGTCTCAGTCTGTGTCGGTCGCTACTCGAAGCTGGCCTCGTGGATCGGTTCCGCGTTGGCATCTTCCCCGTGATCACTGGTGCCACAGGGGCGGAACGCATCTATGACGGCTATCCCGACGTCGCCCTCGAGATGATCTCCAGTCAGACCCTCGACGGGCAAATCCAAATTGTCGAGTACCGCCCCACCGTGCTCGACCAACCACCGGGTCTCTGAGGAGCCAGGCGGGGGAGTCTCCACGCGAGGAGGAGTCATGCACACGAATGAGATCACCGAAGTCCTGAGCCGACCGATCAGTCGAGAACTCCTGGCCCGTGACATCACCCGCCTGGCATATGTCGCCAAGGACGGCACACCCAGAAACGTTCCGATCGGCTTCTCCTGGAACGGCTCGGAGATAATCATGTGCACCCCCAAGAACGCCCCGAAGCTGCGGGCACTGTCCGCAGATCCGGGAGTGGCACTGACGATCGACACAGAGGTCCACCCTCCCAAGATCCTGCTGATCAGGGGTCGGGCGGAACTCGACTACGTCGACGACATCCCCGACGAATATCTCGAGGCGAACACCAGCTATCAGATGACTCCCGAGCAGAGAGTCGAGTGGGAGGCGGGGGTGCGCTCGCTGTACAGCGATGGAATGGTCCGGATCGTCGTCACACCGACGTGGGCCAAGCTCATCGACTTCGAGACGACTCTGCCCAGCCCGGTCGAGGAACTGTTGAGGCAACAGGCCGAACGTCTGGAAATGTGATCGACTCCAGCGTCGAGAGCACCTGGATCCGAAGACGAGTGAGTCGGATCGACCCCTTCCCGGCCCCCTACATGGCCGATGTCGCTGGCGCGATCAGCTGCTCACCACCCAACCATCGGCGGAGATAGGTCTGCGCGGCCTCGAAGTCAGCGTCTTGGCTCGATGTGGCTATGTAGCCGTCGGGGCGGACGAGAACCCAGGCGGGATGGCGTCGCTTGGGCCCAGCAGGCGGGTCGACCATGTGGATCGTCACCACACCTGGTTCCCACGCCCAGTCTGTCGACGAAGTGTCGAGCCCATCATCGAACACGAGAAGGTGGAAGCTGCTGGCATCGATCAGATGATGGAGCCTCGAGCCTTGCTCGTCGATCACACGGTCGGGGAGACGCATCCCGGATGCCCATCGAGATGAACCACCATCGTCGTCAATTGCTCCCTGCCGGTATCTCGTGTCCAAGCCGGAGACCATCCTGGCCAGCCCCGATACCAGTGTGGGATGGGGGAGGAGCAGGCTGGCCACCGGCCGGGCTGCCCACCTCCGACCCCATCGCAACGGTGCGAACTGAGAGACTTCGAGGGCGAAGGCCAGCCCGGTGATTCTCACGACATGTTTCGCTACCGGGCGGCGTTCCTGCTCATAGGAGTCGAGGAGGGACTCTGGTGCGCCGCGCAGGGCGAGGCCTATCTTCCACCCCAGGTTCGCTGCGTCCTGGATCCCGGTGTTCATTCCTTGGGCTCCTGCCGGGCTGTGAACGTGAGCCGCATCGCCGGCGAGGAACACTCTCCCCTGCCGATAGACCCGCGCCAACCGATGCTGCGGCCGCACGGTCTTGACCCAGTGAACGTCGCCGAGCCCGACCTCCCCATTGGTGTGACGATCGACGAGGGCCCTAACCCCTTCAGTGGTCTCACCGCCCTGACCGGGGCCGATCAGACGCCAGACTCCTGAGGGAAGAGGAAAGAAGAAGAGGATGCCCCGTGCCCGGACGAAGGCGTGGGCCGTGCCGGGCTCCAAGTATCCGGGGACGGTGGTGTCGGCGACGAGGATCGACTCTCGATATCGCCTCCCGCGGAATCGGATCCCGGATTCCCGACGAACGGTGCTGTCTGCCCCGTCGCAGCCAACCAGGTAATGACTGTCGAGGAACTGCTCTCTTCCTTTGACGTCGACGCGAGCGACGATCCGTCCGTCGTGTTGTTCCCAGCCGAGGAAGGTCGATCCCCATTCAACGCTGACCCCGATATCGGTCAGGGACTTCCTCAGGACTGTTTCGACCTCCGGCTGGGGTGCGAAGAAGATGAATGGGAACTCGGTGGAAGGTAGGCGAAGTTCCCCGAGGCTGCCCTCGATGGTGGTGTCGCCGATGTGAATCTCGAGGGCCACCCTCGACAGGCCCTTGGTCATCAGCGCGTCGGCCACTCCGATGCCACGCAGGATCTCCATGGTCCGGGGATGTATCGCCAGCGCAGGAGCCTCGAGCCTGGGCGCGGTGCGACGCTCGAGAAGACGAACTCTGGCGCCCAACATCGATGCTTGGAGAGCGAGGGTGAGACCGGTTGGCCCGGCGCCGACGACGACGAGATCGCTAACGGGGCTCATTTGTGGCGACCTTTGATGACCCTACGGGCAGCCACCATCCGGAATCCTCGACCGACATCTCGTCCGGGCTCACTCCCTCTAGATAATCCCCGCGGGATCGATCCTCGATCACTCGGTAGGCAAAGGTCCCCGCTTGAACCCAGGGTCGCAAGACCACTCTCAGGGTTTCGGCATAGTCGATGGCGTCATCGCGACCCTGCCACTCGTATATGCCCCGGTAGTAGCCAGTTTCGAGGTCCGTCAGCCACAGCTTGGTCTGAAAGCCACGATGCGCCGCAAAGAGGAGTGTGTTGAGCAGTGACTCGACGCGAAACAGCCAGTGGGCGATCCGACTGGAGCCGAGCAGACGGAGCCGGAACCTGACGGCTATCAGCACAAGCCCTTCGTAGCGCCGCCTTCGCATCGTCGTCTCCCGGTACACCTCGGACCGGCTTCCGTCAGCGAACAGGACCGACGTCCCACGATTCTCCGACGGGAGCGCGATCTCATTGCGGGCCAGAAGCGCCAGCGTCTTCGCCACACATCGTGACTCTGCGAACAAAACCGAGGTCCTGGTCCTGGCCGGGACGCCGCCAGCCAGGGCTTCGTCTCCTGTCATGCTTCCAACATTCGTGAAAGTCCTCGGTGGTGCCAGAGTCGAAAGTCACACGGGTGAGTCACATCGCCCCTGCCAGAGACTTGGGACCCGTTTTTCGTTGTGTTGGCAGCCTGTGCGTGCCTGTTCCTGTGAAGGTGTTCGAGGATCAGGGCAAAGCGGAGCGACACCCGTTCCGCTGCGGAACCTAAAGGCACTCCAACATGTGCCCAAAGCCCCTAGGCCGTGCGGACTCGGCAGTCGACGATGGGGGAGTGGATGACCCACACCCTGCGTCTATCAAGGAGTCCTCTCAGTGAGACACATGCTGGTGCTCGGTGGCGGCATGGCCGGAACCACTCTGGCCAACAAGATGCGGCCCCTCCTTCGCAGGAGCGAGTGGTCGATCACGGTCGTCGAGCCGCGTCAGGAGCACCACTACCAACCCGGCTACCTCTTCATCCCCTTCGGGATCTACACACCTGAGGAGATCAGAAAGCCCTCGTCGCGGTTCATTCCGGACGGGGTCGAACTGGTGACCGGGGAGGTCGACCGGGTGCTCCCCGAGCACAACAAGGTTCAGCTCACAGACGGCAGGTCCTTCAACTACGACCAACTGGTCGTCGCCACCGGCACGACGCCACGGCCCGATCAGACCCCGGGCATGGAGGGGCCGGGCTGGCGCAAGTCGATATTCGACTTCTACACCCTGGAAGGAGCCGTTGCTCTGCGTGATGCACTGGCCGGCTTCACCGGTGGGCGTCTGGTGGTCCACATCACCGAGATGCCTATCAAGTGCCCGGTCGCACCACTCGAGTTCGCATTCCTCGCCGACGACTACTTCAAAGAGCGTGGGATGAGGGACCAGGTGGAGATCGTCTACGTGACGCCGCTCGACGGGGCATTCACCAAGCCGATTGCCTCCAAGCTGCTCGGGGGGATGCTCGACGAGCGCAAGATCCTCGTAGAGACCGACTTCTACATCGAGCAGATCGACAACGACAACAAGACACTCGTCTCATACGACGAGCGGGAGGTCCCCTTCGACCTACTGGTCACCGTGCCATTGAACATGGGCGCCGACTTCGTGGCCCGCAGTGGACTGGGTGACGAGCTCAACTACGTCCCGGTCGACCCGGGCACCTTCCTCTCCAAGGAGTGGGACAACATCTTCGCTATCGGGGACGCCAGCGACATCCCTACGTCCAAAGCAGGTTCGGTGGCCCACTTCGCCGTCGAAGTGTTCGCCGAGAACTTCCTGCATCACCTGAGAGGCGAGGAGATGCCGATCCGGTTCGATGGCCACGCCAATTGCTTCGTCGAGGCGGGTGATGGCAAGGGCATGTTGATCGACTTCAACTACGACACCCAACCACTCCCTGGCAAGTACCCGGTGCCCCATCTGGGCCCGTTCTCGCTTCTCGAGGAGACCCGGGTGAATCACTTGGGGAAGAAAGCGTTCAAGTGGATCTACTGGAACGCACTCCTTCCGGGCCGCAACTTGCCGCTGCCGGCGCTGATGTCGATGGCAGGCAAGGAAGCGCCGGAGTGAACGATTATCAGAAAGGAGGCTCATATTGAGCCTGGCAACTATCGCCGGCCGCGAGGTCCACGTCGATGACGAGGGCTTCATGACCGAGTACGACGAATGGAACGAAGAGCTGGCGAAGCAGCTCGCAGCCAACATCGGCATCGACCTGGGGGACGAGCACTGGAAGGCGATCCGATTTCTCCGCGAGGACTTCGCGGCACAGGGAGAAACCGCCACGTTGCGTCGGGTGAGCACGTTGGGTGGTGTCTCGACCAAAGAGCTGTTCGCACTCTTCCCGAAGAAGCCTGCCAAGAAGATGGCCTATATCGCCGGTCTTCCCAAGCCCGCAGGCTGTGTCTGAAAGGACATGACATGACAATTACAATGGAGGCCCCGGTACCGGTCTTCGACGACGAGGCCGAAGGTCGCAAGATGGCGATCATCTGCTCGAAGGGCTCGCTCGACATGGCCTATCCCGGCCTGGTCCTGGCAAATGCGGCCCTCGGCGAGGGTGTGGAAACCCATCTCTTCTTCACCTTCTGGGGCTTCGACATCATCAACAAGACGACGATGGCCCATCTCCAGTTCACCCCGGTGGGGAACCCGGCGACCCACATGTCGCCGATGCTCATGGGCCTTCCCGGGATGACGTCGTTTGCAACCCACATGATGAAGAAGCAGATCGAGGGCATCGATGTCCCCGACGTCCCCGAGTTCCTCGAAATGATCACCGATGCAGGTGGGCACCTTTGGGCCTGCCGGATGTCCGCTGACATGATGCATATCAGCGAAGACGACCTGTACGAACGGGTCGAGGGGATCATCAGCGCCGCCGATTTCATCGAGATCTCCGAGGGCGCCCAGACGATTTTCATCTGAGACGGTCAGAGCGTCTCAGACGTCACCACAGATTTGACCACGGCGTGTGGTTCGATTCGGGTCAAAGGGGGGTGGGCCATGGGACTTTCGCCTCGTTCGACCTGGAGACGCCGCCAATACCGTCCTGAATATGACCTCGACACCAACGCGCCCCATGGCGACCATCGACGGCAACGAGGCTGCGGCTCGTGTCGCCCATCTGCTCAGCGAGGTGATCGCCATCTACCCGATCACGCCTGCGTCCCCGATGGGTGAGCTGGCGGACGCCTGGTCGCACAACGGGAAGCCGAATCTCTGGGGCGTGGTGCCCGACGTGGTCGAGATGCAGAGCGAGGGCGGGGCGGCGGGGGCGATCCATGGGGCGCTCACCGCAGGTGCACTCAGCACCACGTTCACCGCATCCCAGGGTCTGCTGCTGATGCTGCCGAACATGTACAAGATCGCAGGCGAGCTCACTCCCGCAGTGATCCATGTGGCTGCGAGGACCGTGGCCACCCACGCCCTTTCGATCTTTGGTGACCATTCCGACGTGATGGCCGCACGCCAGACCGGATTCGCCCTGCTGGCTGCGGCGAGTGTCCAGGAGGCACAGGACCTGGCGCTGGTCGCACATCTCGCCACGTTGGAGTCCCGTGTGCCGTTCCTCCACTTCTTCGACGGGTTCCGCACCTCTCACGAGGTGGCCAAGATCGAGTTGGTCCCCGAACAGACCATCCGGGACCTCGTGGACGAGACTCTGATTGCCGATCATCGGACCAGGTCGTTGAACCCGAACAGACCGGTGCTACGTGGAAGCGCCCAGAACCCGGATGTCTTCTTCCAGGCACGGGAGGCTGCCAACACCTACTACCAGGCGGTGCCGGACATAGTCGCCGCTGCGATGTCCCGACTTGGGGATGCGACCGGGCGGCAATACGACTTGTTCGAATACTTCGGCGTCGCCGAGCCCGAGACCGTCATGGTGATCATGGGCTCTGGCGTGGGCGCCGCCCGGGAAGCGGTGGCTCGACTGAATGAGGAGGGATCCCAGGTCGGGGTTGTTCAGGTCAGGCTGTACCGCCCGTTCGACGTCGAGCGATTCGCGGCAGCCATCCCTGACTCCACCCGCCGCGTCGTGGTCATGGACCGCACCAAAGAGCCAGGGGCGGTGGGCGAGCCCCTCTATCAGGACGTGGTGTCGGCGTTCGCCGAGGCCGGCCGCTACCTCGAGGTCTTCGGCGCCAGATATGGCCTCTCCTCGAAGGAGTTCACCCCGGGCATGGTCGCCGGAGTGTTCGCCGAGGTTGCGGACCCGTCGCCGAGACGTCACTTCACAGTCGGGATCGTCGACGACATCACCGGGCTCTCGATCGAGTACGACTCCTCGTGGTGGTCCGAGCGCGAAGATGTCACCACGGCGGTCTTCTTCGGTCTGGGCTCGGACGGAACCGTGGGTGCCAACAAGAACTCCGTGAAGATCATCGGTGAGTCCACCGACCTGTACGCCCAGGGTTACTTCGTCTACGACTCGAAGAAGTCCGGATCTCGCACCGTGTCCCACCTCCGGGTGTCACCCCGGCCGATCATGTCGACGTATCTGATCCAGCAGGCCGATTTCGTGGCGGTCCACCGGTTCGACTTCCTCGAGGACTTCGACCCCCTCGACATCGCTGCCCCGGGAGCGACCGTCCTTCTCAACAGCCCGTATCCCCGGGACGACTTGTGGGACCGACTGCCCATCGAGGCACAGACCCATATCGTGGAGAAGGGGTTGCAGTTGTGGACTGTCGACGCCGACTCGATCGCCAGGGACGCCGGCCTGGGGGGACGGATCAACACGGTCCTCCAAACCTGCTTCTTCCACCTCACCGACCTGATGCCCGCCGACGAGGCGATCGGTGCGATCAAAGGCCAAATTCGAAAGACGTACGGCAAGAGAGGTCAGGTGGTCGTCGCCCGGAACGAGGAAGCCGTCGACCGGGCGGTGGCCGGTCTCGCCCGTGTGGATGCTGGAACCGTGGGGAGTGGGAGACGGGTCACCAGCCCCGTTCCCGAAGTCGCCCCCGACTTCGTCACCAGGGTCACCGCCACCATCATGGCCGGGAAGGGTGACCTCCTGCCCGTATCGGCGCTGCCGGTCGACGGCACGTTCCCCACCGGCACCGCCAAGTGGGAGAAACGGTCCATCGCCACCGAGATACCGATCTGGGATCCAGGCTTGTGTATCGACTGTGGCCGGTGCGCCCTGGTCTGCCCTCACGCTGCGATCCGATTCAAAGTCTTCGACGCCGACGTCGACATCCCCGAGGGATTCCTGTGGAAGGAGCCGACCGGCAAAGACTTCCCCGGGAAGCGGGTCGTGATCCAGGTGGCACCCGACGACTGCACCGGATGCGCAATCTGTGTCGAAGTGTGCCCGGCCAAATCGAAGGAGGAGGTCAGGCACAAGGCCTTGAACATGGAGCCCAAGACTCCTCATCTCGAGAGAGAACGCGTCAACTTCGACTTCTTCCTCGACCTCCCCGAGCTCGATCGGTCGTCGGTCAATCTCAGCTCGGTGAAGGGGTCGCAACTCGTCCAACCGCTCTTCGAGTTCTCCGGCGCCTGCGCCGGATGTGGCGAGACGCCCTATCTGAAGCTGATCACCCAGATGATGGGTGATCGGATGATCGTGGCCAATGCCACGGGGTGCTCGTCGATATACGGAGGAAACCTCCCGACCACACCCTGGACGGTCAACGACGACGGCAGGGGACCGGCATGGTCCAACAGCCTCTTCGAGGACAACGCCGAGTTCGGGCTCGGAATGAGAATGGCGATGGAAGCCCAGCGTCAAGACGCAGTGCTCCTGGTCACCGCGCTCGCACCGGAGTTGGGACAGCTGGCGGTCGACATCCTCGAGCTGACCGAGAACCCCGACTACTCGGACCTCGAGGCCCTGACCTCCCGCCAACGCGACCAGGTGGCTCAGCTGAGGGACCGGCTCGACACGATGGAAGGACCGCTGCCGAGGAGACTCGAAGGAGTCGCCGACTCGCTCATCGAGACCAGCGTCTGGGTGATCGGCGGTGACGGCTGGGCCTACGACATCGGGTTCGGCGGGCTCGACCACGTGCTGGCGTCAGGACGCAACATCAACATCCTGGTCATGGACACCGAGGTCTACTCCAACACAGGTGGCCAGGCGTCCAAGTCCACGCCGAGGGGCGCGATCGCCAAGTTCGCCGCCGGTGGCAAGGCGACTGGAAAGAAGGACCTGGGTCAGATCGCCATGTCATACGGCAATGTCTACGTCGGTCAGATCGCGATGGGCGCCAACCCCACCCAGACCGTCAAGACCATCGCCGAGGCGGAGGCCCACCGTGGCGTGTCGCTGGTGATCGCCTACAGCCCGTGCATCGCACACGGATACGACATGAAGAACCAGCTGAGCCATCAGAAGGCAGCCACCGACTCCGGCTACTGGCCGCTGTTCCGCTATGACCCGGCCCGTGAGGCGATGGGGGAGCCGGGGCTCCGTCTCGACAGCCGGGCTCCTACGATCCCCTTCAAGGACTACGCCAACACCGAGACCCGTTTCGCCATGCTGGGCAAGGTCGACAGAGAGGGGGCCGAAGAGTTGCTCCGTCACGCCCAGGCCGACATCGACAACCGATGGCACCTGTACGAGCAGATGGTCAACGTGCACAGAACCGCCGAGTACTCGGAGATAGAGGAATGACCACACCCGACCTTTCGACCCGCTATCTAGGCCTGGACCTGGCTCACCCCGTTCTGCCCTCAGCATCACCTCTCACCGGTGACCTGGACCACATCCACGCCCTGGTCGAGGCGGGGGCGCCCGCGTTGGTGCTCCCCAGCCTCTTCGAAGAGCAGATCGAGCACAACGCAATGGCCGTCCACCACAGTCTGGAGATGGGAGCGGACGGTTTCGCCGAGACCCCCGAGGGGTTCTTTCCCGACCTCGACGACTACAACACCGGTCCGGAGGACTACCTGGCGCTGGTGCGCGGCGCCAAGAGGGAGACGGGTGTCCCGGTGATCGCCAGCCTCAACGGGACCACTCACGGTGGCTGGACGCTGTACGCCCGGATCCTCGCCGACGAGGGGATCGACGCCCTGGAGATCAACACCTACCAGATCGCGGCGAACATCGAGCTCACGGCCGCACAGGTGGAGAACGGCTACCTGCGCTTGGTCGAGAGCATCAAGGAGGTGATCGATGTCCCCCTGGCCGTGAAGATCGGGCCCTTTTTCTCCTCACCCGCTCACATGGCGCAGCGTCTCATCGACGCCGGTGCCGACGCACTGGTGATTTTCAATCGCTTCTATCAGCCCGACATCGACATCGACACCCTCGAGGTCATGCCCAGGCTGGTCTTGTCGGATCCGTCGGAGATGAGGCTCGTGCTCCGTTGGCTGGCGATTCTCCATGGGAGGGTCGAGGGTGACCTCGCCGCCACCACGGGTGTTCACACTGCAACCGATGCCGTTAAGGCGATCCTGGCAGGCGCCACCGTCGTGATGATGGCCTCGGCGTTGCTCCGCCACGGTCCGACCCGGTTGACCGAGACCCGCGACGGCATGGCCGCTTGGCTTGCCAAGGGTGACTACGAGTCGGTTGGCCAGGCCAGGGGAAGCATGAGCCACATGGCGGTACCCGACCCTTCGGCCTTCGAGCGGGCCGGGTACATGCAGACGCTCACGTCCTACGTCCCCACCTGGTAGACGCCACCGACACCATGGCTTTGCCCGGCCCCGGGTTCCCAGCGTCGCCAGCAGACGCCTGGAACCCGGGGTTCGTATTGGTCTGCCCTTGACACGTGCTCACGCAGGTTCGCGGATTGCGGCCTGGGCAGCCGCGAGCCGTGCCACCGGCACCCGGGGCGGCGAGCAACTCACGTAATCGAGCCCGATTCGCCGGCACAGGGCTATCGAGTCGGGATCGCCTCCATGCTCGCCACATATGCCGGCGTTCAACCCTCCCCTGACCGAGCGTCCCTTGTCGACGGCGATCTTCATCAGTGCCCCGACGCCCTCCGGGTCGATAGTGGCGAAGGGATTCCGCTCCAGTACTCCTTCTTCGAGATACTGGACCAGGAACGCCTTTTCTGCATCGTCGCGGCTGATCCCGAAGGTCATCTGGGTCAGGTCGTTGGTGCCGAAGGAGATGAACTCGGCGTGCTCGGCGATCTCGTCGGCTGTCAGCGCCGCTCTCGGGATCTCGATCATGGTCCCGAACTCGTAGTCGATTGCGATGCCCTCCTCGGCCATTACTGCCCTTGCCTCTTCTTCGAGGGTCTCGCGTTGCCGGGCAAGCTCGTTGACGTGAGCCGTGAGAGGGATCATGACCTTGGGATGGACCTCCACCCCGTCGTCGGCGACCTGACAGGCTGCCTGGAAGATGGCCCGCACCTGCATCCGGGTGAGCCCGGGGAGGACGATGCCGAGACGCACCCCCCTCAAGCCGAGCATCGGGTTGGTTTCTCGGAGGCTCTCCACCCTCCGCAGCATGTGCTCTGCCTCCTCGATCTGGGCCAGGAGCTCGTCGATCTCCTTGAGGGAGCCGGCGGACTGGATGCGGATCTTGAGGTCGGTGAGGTTGGTGGTGAGCTCCTCGTAACTGGGGAGGAACTCGTGAAGGGGAGGGTCGATCAGCCGGATGGTCACCGGCAGGCCGTCCATGGCCCGGAACAGGCCGACGAAGTCCTCCTTCTGCATTGGAAGGAGTTGCTCCAAGGTCTCCGACACCTCCGCGGGGATCGTGGAGGTGATCATCTTCTGCATGATCGGGAGACGTTCTGGCGCAAAGAACATGTGCTCGGTCCGCACCAGGCCGATGCCTTCGGCTCCGTAGCTGCGGGCGAGACGGGCGTCATCCGGCGTGTCGGCATTGGTCCAGACGCCAATGTCCCTCACGTCGTCAGCCCAATCGAGGAGTCGCTTCAACCACTCGTTCTCGAGATCGGGAGTCTGGGTCTCGACTTCGCCGAGAATCACCTCTCCGGTCGTGCCGTCGACGGAGATAACCTCACCTTCGGCCACGACTCTGTCGCCGACGCGCAACACTCGCTCTCCGAGGTCGATGGTCAGCTTCTCGGCTCCGACTACGGCCGGCTTGCCGAACTGTCTCGCCACCAGGGCAGCGTGGCTGGTTCGACCACCCCGGCTGGTGAGGATCCCGTTGGCGGCGAGCATGCCGTGGACGTCGTCGGGCTTGGTCTCGGGTCGCACCATGATGACGTCCCGACCGTCGGCTTTGGCCCAGCGCTCGGCCAGGTCGGCGTCGAAGGCGATCACCCCCACCGCCGCACCAGGAGAGACGTTGAGGCCTCGGGCGAGGAATCGACCCTCATTCAGCGCGGCAGCCTTCGCCTCCGCGGCAAATGAAGGGTGGAGGAAGAAGTCGATCTGCTCCGGCTTCACCCGAGAAATCGCTTCCTTCTTATCGATCAGCTCCTCCTCGGCCATGTCGACCGCGATTCGCACCGCAGCCTGCGCGGTCCGCTTGCCGTCCCGTGTCTGCAGGATCCACAGCTTGGCGCGCTCGATGGTGAACTCCATGTCCTGCATATCGCGGTAGTGCGCTTCGAGACGCTTGGCTATGACCCCGAACTCCCGGTAGCTGTCGGGGAACTCGTCGGCCATTTGCTCCATGCTCTTGGTCACCCGGGTCCCGGCTACGACGTCCTCTCCCTGAGCATTGGTGAGATAGTCGCCTTCGATCGTCGGCTCACCGGTCGTGGCGTTGCGGGAAACGGCGACACCTGTTGCGGAGTCGTCGCCCATGTTGCCGAAGACCATTGTCTGGATGTTCACCGCCGTGCCCAGGTCGTGGGGTATCCCGGCGGCATTCCGGTAGTCGGTGGCGCGCTTTCCGTTCCAGGAGCGGAAGACGGCTTCGATCGCCAATTGGAGCTGATCTTCCGGGTCGTCCGGGAAGCTGCGTCCGGCGTAGCGCTCGACGATCGCCTTGAACGCCTCGGCGATGGCGCGAAAGTCGTCCGTAGTGAGCTCGGCGTCAGTGGCAACACGCCGCTCGGTCCGGTAGCGCTCGAGCACCTGCTCGAAAGGCTCGTCACGGACGCCGAGCACGACCGAACCGAACATTTGTATCAGCCGCCGGTATGAGTCGTATACGAAATGCTCATCGCCTGTGAGTCGCACCAGCCCCTCGATCACGGCATCGTTCATGCCGATGTTGAGGACGGTGTCCATCATCCCAGGCATGGAGAACTTCGCTCCCGACCGGCATGACACCAAAAGTGGATCGGAGGCGTCGCCGAACTTCTTCCCGGCCCTGGCCTCGACCCCCCGCAGAGCCGCCGCGACCTCGTCGACCAGTCCCTCGGGCAGCTTCTCACCACCCTCGAGGTAGGCGTTGCAGGCCTCGGTGGTGATCGTGAACCCGGGCGGGACCGGCACACCGATCCGTGTCATCTCCCCGAGGTTGGCTCCCTTGCCACCAAGCAGTGCGCGCACACCGTCCCAGTCACCGCCTACCGCGGATTCTGCCTCCGCCACCTCATCGAACGCGTAAACCCATCTCATACTCATGAGAAACCTCGCAACTCCAGTGTTCTGTCGCTGAACTCACAATGCGCCACGACCGCTCCCCGAGGTAGGGCACATTCGACACTATCGATAGGACTTTCGGCATGCGAGGTGGGGGTACCCGGACGCCCGACACAAAGGGTCCTTCTGCCCTGGAACCCCTCCCCACTTGTCGATTGAATCGGGACGACGAGGTCTGAAAGGAGGTCCAAGTATGAAAGCCATGGTCTATCACGGACCCGGCAAGAAGGCGTGGGAGGAAGTACCCAAGCCTGAGATACAAGACGACACCGACGCCATCGTCCGTGTCGATTCGGTGACCATCTGCGGAACCGATCTCCACATCCTCAAGGGTGACGTACCCACCGTCACCGATGGGAGGATCCTCGGGCATGAGGCCGTCGGAACCGTCGAGGAAGTGGGTCCGGGGGTGAAGAGAGTCAAGCCCGGAGACAAGGTCCTCATCTCTTGCATCACCTCCTGCGGTTCGTGCCGTTTCTGCCGCGAAGGGCGGTATGGCCAGTGTCTCGGCGGTGGTGGCTGGATTCTCGGCCATCTCATCGATGGCACCCAGGCGGAGTACGTTCGGGTCCCGTTCGCCGACACGTCTACGTATCCGGCTCCCGAGGCCGTTGCCGACGAGCAGCTTCTGATGCTCGCCGACATCCTCCCCACCGGATATGAGGTAGGTGTCCTCAACGGGATGGTTGAGCCGGGAGATGTCGTCGCTGTCGTCGGTGCCGGCCCCATCGGCCTGGCGGCGATTCTCGGCGCCAGACTGTTCAGCCCGAGCCATGTCATTGCCATCGACCTGGCGGACAGCAGGCTCGAGGCCGCCAAGCAGTTCGGCGCCGACCTGACCATCAACAACGAGACGGTCGATCCCAAGGAGATCATCGCCGAGGTGACCGGCGGGCTCGGAGCCGACGTGGCTATCGAGGCAGTCGGTGTACCGGCGACGTTCGAACTGTGCGCGTCGCTGATCCGTCCCGGAGGCCGGGTTGCCAACGTTGGCGTTCATGGGGCGCCGGCCACCCTCCATCTGGAGGAGCTGTGGATCAAGAACGTCACGATCACAACAGGTTTGGTGGACACGTTCTCGACTCCGACGCTGCTTCGTCTCATCGAGGGCGGTTTGATCAACCCTTCGCCACTGATCACCCATCACTTCGAGATGAGCGAGTTCGAGAAGGCCTACGACGTGTTCGGCCGAGCTTCTGACACGGGGGCGTTGAAGGTGGTCCTCACCAAGGAGTGACCTCCGACACTTGGGGGTGACAGGCCCCGGCCAGCAAAGTGCCGGGGCCTGTCCCTTGTTCGAGGTTCTCCCGCTGCGATCGATGGGCGTCGACGCCGCCTCGTCGGAGTATCCGCTAGAAACGTGTCATGTCTGTTGGGGTACTGACCGCTGGTGGTGACTGTCCGGGTCTGAACGCGGCGATTCGTGCCGTCGTGACCCGGCTGGTGGTCGCCGGGGTCGATGTGGTGGGTGTAGAGAAGGGGTGGCAAGGTCTCATGGAGGGTCGGACCCGGCCACTACACCGGGATGACGTGCGCGGCATCATCGCCAGAGGCGGGACGATCCTCGGCACCTCGCGGGTGGACCCCTACGTCCACGGCGACGGGTATTCGTCGGTGGCTCCGACGATCGAAGCTGCCGGGATCGAAACGATGATCGTCCTAGGCGGTGACGGCTCCCTGCGGACCGCCGCCCGTCTTCACGAGGAGAGCGGGCGAGTCGGAGTCGTGGGCATTCCGAAGACCATCGACAACGACATTCCGGGCACCGACGTGTCGCTCGGCTTCCACACCGCGGTTCAGATCGTTGTAGACGCCATCGACCGGCTGACCACGACTGCCGAGTCTCACGACCGAATCATGGTGGTCGAGGTGATGGGAAGGATGGCAGGGTGGATCGCTACGTCCTCCGGCATCGCCGGCGGTGCCGAGGCGATCGTCGTTCCTGAGGTTCCCACTGATTACGTGGAACTGGCCCGGCACATAGCCCGCCGCCACGAAGGCGGCCACGACTACTCGCTGGTGATTGTCGCCGAAGGCGCCCCGGGGCCTTCCGGGGACATCTCTACGGTCGGGCTGGACGCATTCGGTTTCGAGCGGCTCGGAGGCGTAGGTGCCCGGGTTGCCCGAGAACTCGAATCGCTTACCGGCTATGAAGCCCGGGTGACGACCCTCGGCTATCTGCAGAGGGGAGGAATCCCGACTGCCTTCGACCGTCTCCTGGGGACACGGTTCGGGATCAACGGAGCCGAACTAGCCCTCGATGGGGCGACAGGGGTGATGGTTGCGCTGCGCGGAAACAACATCACAACGGTCGGGTTGGACGAATTGGCGAGCGGTGACCGGAAGCTCGACCTCGAACTCCTGGAGGATGCAGCGTGGTTCTTCGCGTGAAGGCAGGGGGCAGGCCCGGTCATTGATCGAGACGTACCCGCTCCCCGGGGCGCGGAACGACTGAGCGGAGGCCGAACCGGTTGTCGATGGCGCGCACTAGAGCCGCCGACGCCTCGGGTTCGCCGTGGTTCACGTAGACCATCCTCGGAGTTGGCTGCGCTGTGCCCAGCCAGTCGAGGAGGTCGGCGCGGTCGGCGTGGGCCGAGAGATCGACCGTGAAGATCTCAGCGGCGACGGTGAAGTACTTTCCCAGCATCTTGAGCTCCCGGGCTCCGTTTCGCAGCGCTTCGCCGCGAGTTCCCGGAGCCTGGAATCCGACCAACAAGACAGCGTTGTCACGACTGCCAATGTGGTGGGCTAGGTGGTGGAGCACCCGCCCGCCGGTGGCCATGCCCGATGCGGAGAGGATCACCATCGGCCCGGCACGGTCGTTCAAAGCCATGGACTCCTCGACGCTGACGGTTTCGGTCAGCCGTAGAGATGGGAACAGGTCTCTGCCACGTACCTCGGGGCGGATTTCCGGGGAACCGCTGTCTACCTCCTTCCGATACACATCGAGCGCACGGCATGCCATGGGACTGTCCACAAAGATGGGTATATCGGGTATGCGGTTCTCGGCGACGAGACGATCGAGATGCCAAAGGACTACCTCCGTACGGTCAACGGCAAATGCCGGGACGATCAGCACTCCACCGCTGTCCACGATGTGATTGATCGCCGCCGAGAGGGCAGCATCGGGTTCGATGTGCGCGTGCTTCTCGTCCCCATAGGTGGACTCGCATACGACAACGTCGGCCCGACCTATGGGCGCCGGTGGCAGCAGGATGGGGTGAGTGGATCGTCCGAGATCGCCGCTGAACACCGTGACGACGTCGTGTTCGGTCGAATGAAGTGAGACGGTCGCTGCACCGAGGATGTGACCCGTACGCCGCCAGGTCACGACCAGGCCATCGAGTATCTCGCGAGGGTGGTCATAAGGCACGGACCTCAACAGGTTCAGTGAGTCCAGCGCGTCTTGTTTCGTGTACAGGGGCTCGGCTGGGTCGTGCTTCGAATAGCCCTTGCGGTTGGCGAATCGAGCCTCCTCCTCCTGGAGATGACCGCTATCAGGGAGGATTATCTCGGCCAGCTCGCGTGTCCCTGGCGTGCAGTACACCGGGCCCGTGAATCCCGATCTGGCCAGCCGGGGGAGGTAGCCGCAGTGATCGAGGTGAGCGTGGGTGAGGATCACGGCATCGAGCGATTGGGGAGGTACCGGGAACGGGGCCCAGTTCTGGAGCCGCAGGCTCTTGTGACCCTGGAAGAGACCACAGTCGACGAGAACACGTCCGTTCCCGATGTCGAACATCGTCTTGCTGCCCGTGACGGAGCCTGCCCCTCCGAGAAAGGTGAGTACGGGCGCCGGAGTCACCGATGTGCCTTCAGTCCTCATGGTCGAGCCAGGGCAACAGGGCAGAAGCGGCGATGATCACGAGTGCAGCCAGCAAAGCCAGCCCTACCGACAGCAGCCACAGCTCAGGGCTCAGCGGTTGGGTGGAGAAGAGGGTGTTGCCCAGAGGGGTGGCGACGACCAGACACTGCAGGGCAGCTGAGGCGAGGACCGCGCCGAGTAGGAGCGGGTTGCCGCCGAGCCCGTCCCGCCAGCCCGATTCGCTCACGCGAAGGGCGTATACGTAGGTGAGCTGGACGAAGACGAGGGTGGTGAATCCCAGCGTCCTGGTCGTCTCCCAGGGCAGGTCCCGGGCGACGCCATAGCCGAACGCTGCCAGCACGATGACCGCGAGGAGTGCCCCACGAACGGCAATCGTCAGCTGGCTGCGGTGGCTGAGGAGTGATTTGCGTCTGCTCGGAGGGCGCTGCATGACGCGATGGTCAGGAGGATCGAATCCGAGGGCGACAGCAGGCAGACCGTCGGTCACCAAGTTGACCCAGAGGATCTGAGTGGCGAGTAGAGGGTCGCCGAGTGAGCTGAAAACGAGGAAGCCGACGAAGACGACCATCACCTCACTCACGTTGGCGGCCAGCAAGAAGGCGATGACCTTGCGGATGTTGGAGAAGATTGTCCGGCCGCCGCGAACCGCGGCGACGATGGTGGCGAAATTGTCGTCGGCAAGCACGATGTCAGAGGCGTCCCTCGCCACGTCGGTTCCTGAGCCCATACCCACGCCCACGTCAGCGATGCGGAGCGCCGGAGCGTCGTTGATCCCATCCCCGGTCATGGCAACGATGCCTCCCTGGCTCTGCCATGCCTTGACGATTCGGACTTTGTCCGCGGGGTCGACCCGCGCATAGACGCCGACCTGACCGACCCGGTCGCTGAGCTCTTCATCGTCGGCGGAGTGCAGGGCCTGCCCGCTCATCACCTCCCGATCTTCGAGGAGCCCAAGTTCGCGTGCGATGGCGCTGGCGGTGACTTCGTGGTCACCGGTGATCATCACCACGTCTATGCCGGCTTGCTCCGCCTCCTCTACCGATGGACGTGCCTCCGGCCTGATCTCGTCACTCATCCCGACCAATGCGACGAGGACGAGATCTTCCTCCGCTTCGGTCGGGTTTCCCGGCTGGCTCTCGAGGTTCCGGTAAGCGAGAGCGAGGGTCCTCAGACCTCTGGCCGCCATGTCCTCAGCCGCGTTGAGCCAATGACTTCGGTGGTCGTCGGCGAGCATGACTGGACCGTCGGCTGATTCGACACGAAGGCACCGCGGCACGATCACTTCCGGCGCTCCTTTGGTTGCCAACAGGTACCCGTCGTCCGAGCCGTGCACCGTTGACATCCTCTTGCGCTCGGACTCGAAGGGGAACTCGTCGACACGTGGCCAGTTGGTACTGAGCCAAACCGGGTCCGCCAGGCTGCCCGCAGCTCTGGCCAAAGCGATCTCGGTTGGGTCACCCCTCCATCCTTCGTCCGTCTTCCGGGCGTTGTTGCAGAGCAATGCGAGAGAAGAGAACATCTCCAAACGGGGATCTGGCACGGCGGCTGCCAGATCGGTGACGACGTCATCCTCGACCCTCACCTCCTGAACCCGGATCTGGTTGCGAGTGAGGGTCCCGGTCTTGTCGGTACAGATCACTGTCACGGCACCCAGCGCCTCGACCGCTGGCATCTTCCGGACGATCGCATTCCGTCTGGCCATGGTCTGCACCCCCCGACCCAGCGTGACTCCCACGACGGCAGGCAGACCTTCGGGTATGGCCGCCACCGCCAGCGCCACAGCCAGCAGGAACATCGACTCGAGAGGCCGCCCTTGCACCAGACCGAAGCCCAACACCACCAGAGCCACGATGCCCGCCAGGATCCCGAGTCGTCTTCCGACATGTGCGAGCTCGCGTTCGAGTGGCGTGGGAGGCTCCTGCTCACCGAGCATTTCCGCGATGTGACCGATCTCGGTTTCGGCGCCGGTAGCCGTGACCAAAGCCGTGGCCCGACCCGCGGCCACGGCGGTTCCGGAGAAGACCATCGAGGTCCGGTCACCAATCACCGAATCGACCGGGACCGGTGCGGTCGACTTGTGGACGGGGGTCGACTCGCCTGTGAGCTCCGACTCGTCGGTCTGGAGCCGTGACACTTCGATCAACCGCGCGTCGGCGAAGATCCGATCGCCGGTTTCGATGATCACGACATCACCGGGGACGATCGTTTCGGTAGGTATCTGGTATTCGATGCTCGATCGCAGGACCTTGGCGACTGGAGAGCTGAGCCGGCGTAGACCTGCGGCTGCGTCTGCGGCCTTGGCCTCCTGTGTGAAACCGATGGCGGCGTTGACGATCACGATCGCCGCTATCACCCCGGCCTCCAGCCAGTCCCCGAGCAGGAATCCACTGATGAGCGCCGCGGCGAGTAGGACCAGCACGAGGACGTCTTTGAACTGTCGCGCCAGGAGTTGAGCGCGGGTTGGGCCCGGATCCTCTTGGATCCGGTTCGGTCCTGCCTCTACGAGTCTCGCCTCGGCCTCCTCCTGTGCGAGACCCTCCGCGATGTCGGCGGACAGTTCGTCTGCAACGGAGGTGATCGTCTTGGCATGGGGTGCCTCGACACCCTGGCCCGTGAGCGCACGCGTAT
The DNA here is from genome assembly GCA_035762545.1 of Acidimicrobiia bacterium. Lineage (GTDB taxonomy): Bacteria > Actinomycetota > Acidimicrobiia > Spongiisociales > ZC4RG35 > JANQRA01. Next base: position 34,902 of record DASTOM010000009.1, on the reverse strand, counting down.
CGGTCATCGGCACGGTCGTTCAGAGGCCATGGCTCGATACTGCCAATCGACGCCCAATGTGGCGAATGAGTCTCCTGAGGGCCGATGCCAACGTGACCTTCGCCTCTTGTTCGCGGTCTCGTGCCGACGCATCCTGGGAATGAGGTACGTAAGGAGAATGTGATGACAGTCGTTGCCGGAGTTGACGAGAGCCCGATCTCGATGAAGGTGGCGGAGGCCGCTATCGCGGAGGCAAAGTGGAGGGACTCGGATCTCCACCTGGTCCATGTGGCGTATTTCCCAATTGTCTATTCCGAGGTGCCGATCAACTGGGGCGAGGTGGCGGAGGCTCAGCGCGAGCATGTCTGGGGCCAGCTCGAGCCAGTCGTCCCGGCCGACGGCGTCCATGTCGAACGTGTCGACCTCGAAGGGTATCCCCCTGACCTCCTCGTCGACTACGCCAACGGTCAACAGGCGGAACTGTTGGTCGTGGGAACCCGGGGCCGTGGAGACCTTGCCTCGCTGATCCTGGGGAGCACGAGCCATCGAGCGATTCATCTCGCCAGGTGTGACGTCATGGTGGTGAAGGCTGCTGAGGAGAGTTAGGCCGACGTCGGGGTCAGTCGGCGGCCGCGACATCGACGTTGTAAGCGTCGTACAGGAGCTCGGCACCGGTCTGTCGGTGAATCGCCAGCCGAACGAGCAGCTGATTGACCCGTCGACGCAGCGACTTGTCGGACAGGTCGGCAGTCAGGCTCAACGCGTTCTCACAGGACATCATCAGGTCACGGTGCTCTCTCCTGAGGGTTTCGACGTTCGCCGCGAGCTGCGGTGACTGCTCCATGACCTGCGTGAACAGCCCCGAGCCGGACTCCACCTCGTGAACGTGGGTGGCAAGCGCCTTCTTGAGCGCTCTCAGGGCCCGTTCGATCTCGATGCGCCAGTCGGCAATACCGCTTGGCCGGGCAACGGTCCTCTCCAGATCCCGCATGACCTCGTAGAGATCGGAACGACGTCGAGCGACAGCGTCACGAGTCTCGGCTGATGGCCAGCTGACGTACTCGTCTGCAATCCACGCGGACGCGTTTGCTTCCTGGGATTCACCATCCTTCGGTGCGGGACGGGAGCCCTCAAGCGAGAGAGTGTGCTCTGACGTTCGTTCCATTTCACGTCTCATGTCCCCAATGATGCGACCGGATCCGATCTGTGACCAGGGGAAAAAGGCCCTTTGCAGACTTCGGAACGAGTCGGGCGTTGGAGATCGTCCCGGACCCGGGCACGTTGCAGTACGAGGGTGTCTTCAACGAAGACGGGATCGAGGCGGTCGCCTTCGAGCCGTACCGGGACGCCGATGCCGCACTGGCACATTTCGTCGGTGGATGACCGCGGAGGAGTACGTGAAGCCGGCTGGTGTCCGTCGTGCCTATTCGTGAGTTGGGAACGAGTAGAAATCCCGGTATGTCCTTCGTCACCCGTGGCTTTCGGCGAAAGGATCGTGAGGCTCCGGCCGAACGAGTCCCACCCGGTCAGTACGCCACTCCGGATTTTCCGGTTCTGTCCGCCGGTCCGACCCCCAGGATCACAACGGACACGTGGGAGTTCACACTGCTCGACGCATCAGGGGAGCGACACGCCTGGGATTGGGACGCGTTCATGGCGCTCGCTTCGGACACCGTCACAGTGGACATCCATTGCGTCACCAAGTGGTCGAAGCTGGACACCACCTGGACCGGTGTCCCGATCGACACTCTGCTCGAGGGTGTGAGCCAGACCGGCAGCCAGGCGCTCCTCTCTTCGTACGGGGGGTACACGACCAACCTCCCACTGCAAGACGTGACGGGCGGCAAAGCATGGCTTGCTCACGAATACGAAGGCGAGCCTCTCGCCGCCGAACACGGAGGCCCGGTCCGGCTCCTCGTACCTCACCTCTACTTCTGGAAGAGTGCCAAATGGGTCAATGGCATGGTGCTCTCCGATGTCGAGCGCCTCGGGTTCTGGGAGTCATACGGGTATCACAGCTACGGAGACCCATGGCGGGAGCAGCGCTACGCCGGAGACTGACCTGGTCGATCGCAGACGTCGTCGGGGTCGTCGTTGAGAATCCGACCGTCCGCAGCATCGTTCTGGAGGTTCCCGCTTGGCCGGGCCACCTACCCGGTCAACATCTCGACCTTCGACTCACCGCCGAGGACGGGTATCAGGCTCAGCGCTCATACTCGATAGCCACCCCGGCGAACGGGGAGTCTGTGACGATCACGGTCGAGATGGTCGATGACGGCGAGGTGTCTCCCTACCTGACCGAGGAGCTCAGGACGGGCGACCGCATCGAGGTCCGGGGCCCCATCGGCGGATACTTCGTGTGGGACACGTCGAGCACCCGCCCGCTGTTCCTGGTTGGAGGGGGTAGCGGAGTGGTTCCGCTCATGTCGATGGTGCGGGCGTGGTCCGAGGTCGGAAGCGCGGTCCCGGTTCGGTATCTGGCCTCGGCTAGGACCTTCGATCGTCTCATCTACTTCCAGGAGCTCGAGGTGTTGGCTGCGGCCGATCGAGAGTTGCGCCTGACGCACACCCTCACCAGGTCCCATCCCGATGACTGGACCGGCCCGACCCGCCGGATCGACTCCGAGATGCTCTCCGGCTCCGGATTCGACCCGTCGGACTCACCTGAGATCTTCGTGTGCGGGCCCACCGGGTTCGTCGAGAGCGTGGCTCAGACTCTCGTGACCGACGGCCATCGGCCCGAAGACATCAAGACCGAACGGTTCGGACCCTCTGGAGGTTGACATGGCTGACCAAACACATCTCGACGGAAACGCCCTCGGGGGACTTCTCTATCAGTTGTTCGAACGAGACATGACCGATCAGCGTGGACGGTGTCGGGAGTGCGGAACGGTCAAGGTCCTCGGTGAGATCCATGTCTTCAGGGACGCTCCGGGCGATGTCATGAGATGCCCCGCCTGCAACGCCGTGCTGATGGTCATCGTCCAGATGCGGACCGGGTACCGGGTCTCCTTCGAAAGCCTGAGCTGGTTGGAGGTTCAGGGGGTGGAGGGCTCGGCAGTCACGTGATTCGTCACGGTGCCCGGAAGCTGTGGGACTTTCGACCCTAGTTCCCTCAATTCCTGAGTGATTGACTCAGGAACTAATGAATATCGGATTTCAGCGAAAGACCGACCTCGCTCTGCGTGTCATGGAAGAACTCGGAGAGCCAGGGAGAAAAGCGTCCGGCGCTTCGTTGTCGAGAGCCATCGGGACCACCACATCGTTTCTGCCTCAAGTTGTGGCACCGCTGATCAACCGCGGTTGGGTGACCTCCGAGCGGGGTCCAGGCGGTGGCTACACGCTCACGCCCACAGCTCGAGACGCGTCGCTGTTCGATGTTCTCGAGGCGGTCGAAGGCCCGGCTGTGGACGGGCAGTGTGTTCTCCGAGACCAGCCGTGCCCCGGTAACGAGTCGTGTCAGGCCCACGTCGTCTGGACGAATGCACGTGAAGTGTTGATCAATGGGCTGCGGACAATCCCAGCCGTGAACACAGGAGAAAGGACATGACGCAGACAACGACCCGCGAGGAGAGGACCACCCCAACTCCAAGGGATGTTCCGTCCCACCCGCATTACACCCTGGGGACGCTGATCATCGTCGGTGTTCTCGGCACGCTCGCCGCCCTAGGTATCGCGGTGGCGGCGCTGATGATCACAGCCAGTCGCGATTCAGTCGACGACGCGCTGGTGTCCGATGCCGTCGATGGGTTCCTGGCAGAAGCTGACTTGCCCATCGGCCTGCCCGAGGATGTGATCCCCGACCTCGTCGCCAAATCCGAGCTTGAACCCGTTCCTGCGAGCGAAGTCAACGTCGCGGTTGCTCCCGAGATGCCGCCGCCATCCGGCAGGACGACACCCGCCATCGTCGATGTCGAGTTCGAAGTTGTGGAGGGAGTCAATTCCATCGACCCCACAACGGGAGTCGAAACCGAGACCTGGGGTTATCGCCTCGTCGATGGGCCCGACAGCGTGGTCGTCGGCACACCGGGCCCGGTGATTCGTGCCAGGGTCGGCGACGTGCTTCGTTTCACGATCAGCAACCCGGCCGAGAACGCCAACCCACACAACGTCGACTTTCATGCAGTCACCGGACAAGGCGGCGGTGCGGAAGCCACGACGGTGGCGCCCGGGGAGACCAAGACCATCGAGGCGCGTCTGCTGTATCCGGGGTTCTTCATGTACCACTGCGCCCACGGCGACATCCCCTCACACATCTCCCATGGCATGTACGGGGGCATTCTCGTTGACCCGGAGACGCCGCTTCCCACGGTCGAACACGAGTGGTACATGGTCCAATCCGAGTACTACACGGCGAGCAAGGACCCCGGAGTCGTGGAGTTCGACCGGCAGGCAGTCACCGATGAGTCACCCACCTATGTGGTGTTCAACGGGGCAGTTGGCGCGCTTGCTGGGGACAACGCATTGACGATGACCACCGGAGAGAAGGCCCGGATCTACTTCATCAATGCCGGGCTCAACCTCGACTCCAACTTCCATCCCATCGGCTCGCACTGGGACAAGGTCTATCAAGAGGCCGCTCTACTCAACCCACCGCTTCGCGGCTCTCAGACCACGCTGGTCCCGGCCGGCGGCGGGACCGTCGTCGAACTCATCGGACAGGTTCCGTCCACCATCGTCCTCGTCGACCACGCTCTGTCCCGCGCCGTTGACAAAGGCGCAATCGGTCAGATCGTCGTGTCCGGAGATCCGAATCTTGAGATCTTCGAGGACATCACCGGCGGCGAGGCCGGAGCAACTGATGGGCACGAGATGGGTGGAGGCGGAGATGCTGGGACGGTGGGCGAGCAGGTCTCGATCGTCGCCGCCGCTTGGACCACCCAAGACCTCGGTGCGGCTGACGAATTCGCCGAGGCTGAGGACCCGGCGGACTACTCGGTGAACGTGCTGACGATACCGGTGGGCACGACTGTCACGTGGACCAACAACGATCCCGGCATGATCCACACCGTGACCTCGGTCGACGGACTTTTCGACTCGGGTTTCTTCAACGAAGGCGAGACTTGGTCGTACACCTTCGATGATCGAGGTGAGTTCGAATACTTCTGCACGCCACATCCGTGGATGCGAGCGAAGGTCATCGTCGGACCCTGAGGCAGTAGATCCGAGACCTCGCCAGAGACCCCCACGCCCTGGGCGTGGGGGTCTCGCTCCGGCGGCACTGGCAATTCCCAGGTTGGTTGTCGTCACACCCTGATGCTTACGTTCGGGTCATGGATCTCGAACGGCTCGACTCGATCGACCGAACCATCACCCACTGGATGGCGAAACATGGTGTGACACTGCTCCGGTGGAGCATCGGGGTGATCTTCGTCTGGTTCGGGGCACTGAAGTTGGTGCCCGGCCTCAGCCCGGCCGACGACATCGCGACCGAGACCGCGATGGCCCTCACGTTCGGTCTCTTCTCCGAGGACTTCGTCCGGATCGGCCTGGCCCTCCTCGAGATTGCGATCGGGGTGGGGCTCATCCTCGGGCGGTTCCTCCGGCTGACTCTGCTCCTCCTCTTCGGGCAGATGGCGGGCACTCTGACCCCGCTCTTCTTGTTCCCGGAGCAGATCTGGACCGACTTTCCGTTCGTCCTCACGCTCGAGGGTCAGTACATCGTGAAGAACGCGGTGCTCATCTCCGCCGGCATCGTGATCGGGGCCACCGTTCGCGGTGGACGACTCGTCGACGAACCGGTCTAGACAGGGGGCCTTACCTGATCGGCCGATAGACGATGTGGGTGACGTTCGAGGTCGATCGACCGGACACCTGCTCGAGCGCCATCGGTCGGACACCTTCGAAGAGCCGTTCGCCCGCCCCGAATATCGACGGCGTCACGTGCACCCGCAGTTCGTCGATCAGCCCGGCATCCAGATACTGGTTGACCGTCTTGGCGCCGCCTGCGATGGCCACGTCGGCGTCGCCGGCGGCGGCGCGAGCGCGGTCGAGGGCGGCGACTATGCCGTCTGTCACGAAATGGAACGTCGTTCCGCCCCGCATCGGGAGATCAGCACGCTCACGATGCCCCAGCACGAAGACAGGTGCGTGATAGGGCGGGTCGTCGCCCCACCAACCCCGCCAGTCGAGGTCCCAGTCGCCACGATCGGGCCCGAACATGTTGCGACCCATGATGAAGGCCCCTGCGTTCGTGATCCCGGCTACCTCCGTGCGATTCTCCTCCGGGGTCTCGAACATCCAGTCGTGGAGACGGTTGTACTCGATGGTCCCGAAGGGCTGGTCCGCGGTCTGGCCCACACCGGTGGCGTAGCCATCGGCCGATACCGAGATGTCACAGAAAACCTCGCTCATTGCTTCTCCTCCGGTTCAATGGCCGAAAGCTACGCATCCCTTTGCAGGCACCATGACCTGTGCAAACGACCGGTACGGTGAGCGGCCCCAATGAGCGACATCGGCAAGCCACCACCGGTCGATCGAACCGAGGCCCGGGAACGGATTCGCGCGGGGTTTCGAAGATGGTTCCGGGCACCGCCCCGTCGGCACGGCGAGGTCATCTACACCCGGGAGGTCAGCTTCCTCGAGCTGTTCTACGACCTCGTCTACGTGGTGCTCATAGCCCAGGTCTCCCATCACCTCGCCGAGCACCTCGGCTGGGAGGGCCTCCTCGATTTCGCCATCCTGTTTGGATTGATCTGGCTCGCCTGGTTCAACGGAACCTTCTGGCACGAGCTCCACGCCCGCCCTGACGGCCGGAGCCGCAACTACATCTTCATCCAGATGGCTCTCCTGGCGCTGCTCGCGGTGTTTGCGGGTGACGCGACCGGGCAGAGCGGGGCCGAGTTCGCTTTCACGTATGCGGTCTTGTTCACCCTCTTCACCTGGCAGTGGTATCTGGTCCAAAGGGTCGATGACCCGCAGTACCGGTCGGTCACGATGCGGTATCTGACGGGAATGGTGATCACAGTCATCGCCATAGTGGCGAGTGCCCTCGCCGACGAGGCCCGGATCTGGATCTGGGGAGCGGTCGTCGTCGGGTGGACTTTGGGTGGTCTCCTGCTGATGGCTTGGAGTCGCACCGCCGGTTTCGGTGAAGGAGTGACCGCCTCCCTTGTGGAGCGAGTCGGCCTGTTCACCATCATCGTCCTCGGCGAGGTCGTCGTCGGAGTGGTGACCGGGATCAGCGATGCCCCTGAGCGCTCCCCGTTGATCGTTGCCACGGGGATCGTCGGCCTCACCATCGGCTACGGGATTTGGTGGAACTACTTCGACTTGCTGGGTAGACGAGTGCCCGACCACACCGGGGCACCTCTCGCCGTTTGGCTCTTCGCACACCTTCCGCTGACGATGTCGATCGCTGCCGGCGGTGCTGCGCTGGTGAGCCTCATCGAGCATGCCGGAGACGCCAGGATCTCCGCCGGTTCGGCGTTCCTTCTCAGCGGCTCCGTTTCCGTGGTCCTCCTCGGGATCACCGTCGCCGTGAGAGCCCTGCCAGAGGACGAGTTTCCGCCGGGGATGGCTTCCCAGATCGCCCCGACGCTGGTCCTGGCGGCGTTGGCGGCGGTGTTCGTCGGTGTTCTCCGTCCGCCACCGATCGTTCTGGTTGCCTCGCTGGCGGCTTTGCTCTTTCTCACGTGGCTTCGGATGTTCATCCTGTACGTCGTGCTCGGCGGCCAACCGATCGAAGAGGGCGCCGGCGAATTGGAGTGACCGAGGTCCTCTTGTGAGACACTTCAGGTCCGTACGGGAGGAGTTGGAATGGCCACCAGGCGCACGTTGGACGATCGGAAACCGGGCAACCAGGAGTTCTTCACCGGGGGAGTGGTCCAAACGACATCCCTGAGCGAGCCGGAGGGCGCCGATGGGGTGAAGGTCATTGCTGTCGAGTTCCCGCCCGGGGCGCGAAGCAAATGGCATTCCCACCCGGCAGGTCAGGTCCTCCACATCGTGTCGGGATCGGGCGTCGTCGCCAACGACGAGGGTCAGGTGATCCGGATGGTCGAGGGCGACACTGTCACGGCCTCAGCGGGGGAACTCCATTGGCACGGTGCCGACCGCGGTTCGACGATGCTGCAGCTCTCGATCACCACCCACGGAGGTGCCGACTGGGCCGATGAGGTCTCCGACGAGGAGTACGACCGAGCCCTCGACTAGCTGTTCGCATCGATGAACCCGAGGACCCGTTGCCAGGCGTCGGCAGACTCGGCGGCGAAGTCGGCGTACTTACGATCGAAGAAGGAGTGTGGTGCACCGGGATAGACGACTATCTCTTTCTGGACACCGGCCGCCTCCATCGCCGCTTCGAACTCATCAACTGCCTCCTGAGGAATACCCGGGTCGTCTCCACCCATGAGCGCCAGGATCGGACAGGTCATGTCGCCAACCCGGTCGACCACGGAATCGACATCGCTGCGACGGGGTCGCCCGTAGAAACCGACAGCGCCGGAGAGCCCCAGGTCGTTGGCAGCCTGGTGCCATGAGTTGGACCCGCCAAAGCAGAAGCCGACGGTGAACAACCTGCGTCCCGGGTCGTCAGCTCGCAGGTGATCGACCGCAGCCGCGACATCCATCCGGATCCCCTCCTGGGTCGTCTTCTCCACGTGGGGCCAGAAGTCCCAGTCCGTCGTCCTCGCTCCGAGCCCTTCGGTACGCCCGAAGTAGTCGATAGCGATGGCATCGTGTCCCGCCTCCCCGAACCGGGTCGCAAGGTCCTTGTAGAACCGGAAGAGACCGCGCACGTCGGGGAGGACGATCACCCCGGTCGCCGATGGTTCGGCGCCGACGCTCTCGAAGGCGAGGAACTCGGTGCCGTCAGCGGCGGTGAGGGTGAGGTCGCGGCTGGAGACTTCCCGGTGGCCGGCCGGGATCGGCGGCTCGGAGTCGTGGTCGAAGCACATGCGTCGAGCCTAGGAGATCCCGGCTCACTGACGCACTCCCTCACCGACGGTGTTATCGTTGGCAACGGCCGGAAAACGTAGGTCCGCAAGGACTGGATCACCGAAAGCCAGGCCGCACTAGCTGCGGTCAGGGAGCCCCGGAGGCGGAAACGTCACCGGGGCTTTTCCTTTGCGGGCCGAGACGGGCCCCGAGGTCGGGGTAAACCCCGATACCTCCCTCCTCCGGCGACGCCGACAATCGGCACGAGAAGGAGGACGATATGGCAGAACAGCGAAGAATTCCGCTGTGGGCGAAGGCCCTCATCGCAACCGTCGTCATAGTGACCGTGGCCTTCTACGTCGGAGGAGGTCTGGTTTTCTCGAACATGATTCACGCCGACGCCCTCACCCCCGAGCCGCCGACTCCAGACAACGTGGTGTGGGTCCGAGAGATCGAGGGGAACGAGATCGTCATCACTTCCGAGGAGGAACGTGATGACACGACCCGCGATGGGCTGTACGGCCTGGCCTGGCGTGCAGGCTACGGGCAGATCGGAGAGGTTCTCTCCACCGAGGGTCTCGAGGTCAGGAGAGCCTTCTACCTGCTGGACGGGAGCCCGCCACCGGTGTGCGCCGGCGACCTCGACCCTTGCGAGCAGGTTGATATCGAAGGCTGGGCCTATCCAGACGACCCGTCTTCGCCCGGTCTCGAGTTCAGGGAGGTCTCATTCGACAGCCCCGTCGGTTCGATGGGCGCCTGGCTGGTCGACGGCGGTGAGGTCTCGGTATGGGCGATTCATGTCCACGGTTGGCGGGCATCCCGGCGCGAGGCGCTGCGTGCCCTGGCCGCCTATCACGGACTCGGAATCACGTCGCTCGTGATCGAAGGGTGCGGGTCAGGTCACGAGCTGGAACGTCGACGGAGGGTCCTATGAGGCGATCCTGTCAGAGTTCCTCACCGAGGTCCTGGAAACGTAAGCGGACTGACCGCTTTCCTGAGGAAGGTGTTGGTCGATAGGGTCAGGCGGCGCCCAGCAACGGAGTTCGCTTGGACGTCGAAACGATGGCGCCGCCGACGTGGGATCGAACAACACCCTCCTGCTGTGCGGGCGATATCTCCTCCCTGCTACGTCTGGAAACACACTCGAAGGAGGCATCTACGATCCGATGGTGGCCGCGACTAGAGAGCAGCAGTTGAGTGATCTCGTGTGGCTGCGGCGGGCCCGGGACCGGATCGATCGGGAGTACGCCCAGCCGCTCGATGTGGAGTCGATCGCCCGGGACGTGCACATGTCTGCCGGCCACTTCAGCAGGCAGTTCAAGGCTGCCTATGGCGAGACGCCCTACTCGTATCTGATGACCCGGCGGGTGGAACGGGCGATGGCACTGCTTCGGAAAGGCGATCTCAACGTGACTGAGGTGTGCTTCGAGGTGGGGTTCTCCTCCCTCGGGACGTTCAGCACCCGGTTCACAGAGCTCGTCGGTGTCTCTCCAAGTGTGTATCGGGTGGAGTACGCCGGGCAGACAACGGGTATGCCTCCCTGCGTCGCCAAACAGGTGACGAGACCGATCAGGAATCAAGAAGCGGTCGCGGCCAGTCGAGCCTAAGTTCAGTCTCATGGACATCACGATTCACAGCGCCATGCTGCCCCACAGCGATCCCGAAGCATCCCTCGCCTTCTACCGGGACGCCCTCGGCTTCGAGGTGCGAAATGACGTCGAGTACGGCGGGATGCACTGGATCACCTTCGGCCCACCCAATCAGCCCGACACTTCGATCGTCCTCTACCCGCCGGAGGCGACACCCGGTCTGACCGACGAGGAGAGAAACACCATCTCCGAGATGATGGCGAAGGGGACCTTCGCAAGCATCAACCTCGCTTCGAATGACCTCGATGGTCTGTTCGAAAAGCTCGAAGCGACCGACGCCGAGGTCGTCCAGGAGCCCACCGACCAGCCGTACGGGCTACGTGACTGCGCGTTCCGCGATCCTTCGGGAAACATGGTCCGCATCCAGCAGGTCACCTGAATCCCGGCTTTTCAGCTCGGTAGAGCCGATATACCGTCCGCACAGCAGGAAGAAAAGCTGGTTCGTTCAATGCACACCGCAGACAGTCACGACTTCATCCGGGTCACCGGGGCGCGGGAGAACAATCTCAAGGATGTCAGCGTCGAGATCCCGAAGCGACGTCTCACCGTTTTCACCGGCGTGTCGGGCTCGGGCAAGAGCTCGCTCGTCTTCGACACCATCGCCGCCGAATCACAACGCCTCATCAACGAGACCTACAGCGCCTTCGTCCAAGGCCTGATGCCGACGATGGCCCGCCCCGACGTCGACGTGCTCGAGGGCCTGACCACGGCCATCATCGTCGATCAGGAGCGGATGGGGGCCAACGTCCGCTCCACCGTCGGGACCGCCACCGACACCAACGCCCTCTTCCGACTCCTTTTCAGCAGGCTCGGTGATCCCCACATCGGCCCGCCTCCGGCATTCTCGTTCAACATCCCCACCCGGACCGCCAGTGGTGCAATGACCACAGACAAGGGCAAAGGGGAGCGGAAGGTGGTACGCAACGTCGTCTACCAGGGCGGCATGTGCCCTCGTTGTGAGGGAATGGGAAGTGTGAGCGACATCGACCTGACCCAGCTCTACGATCCGAGCCTCTCTCTCAACGAGGGCGCCATCCTGGTGCCCGGCTACAAGACAGGCGGATGGTCGGTCCGCTACTTCACCGATTCCGGCTTCTTCGATCCGGACAAGCCGATCGACGATTACACCAAGAAGGAGTTGGAGGACTTCCTCTACAAAGAGCCGGTCAAGGTCAAGATCAACGACATCAACCTCACATTCGAAGGTCTGGTGCCCCAGATCCAGAAGTCGATGCTGTCGAAGGACGTGGACTCCCTCCAGCCGCACCTTCGCGCCTTCGTCGACCGGGCGGTTGTGTTCACCGACTGCCCTGATTGTGGGGGGACCCGCCTCAACGAGGCGGCCCGATCGTCGAAGATCGCAGGCAAGAGCATTGCCGACGTATGTGCGATGCAGATAAGTGATCTGGCGGACTGGGTGCGAGGGCTGGATCTCCCGTCGGCGAAACCTCTTCTCGACGCGTTGCAGGAGACACTCGACTCGTTCGTCGAGATCGGGCTCGGCTACCTGTCACTGGACCGCCCCACCGGCACCCTCTCCGGAGGCGAGTCACAACGGACCAAGATGATCCGCCACCTCGGATCACCGCTAACCGACGTCACGTATGTCTTCGACGAGCCCACCATCGGTCTCCATCCCCACGATGTTCAGCGGATGAACGACCTCCTCGTCCGCCTGCGCGACAAGGGAAACTCGGTGCTCGTGGTGGAGCACGAGCCTGAGACGATCGAGATCGCCGACCACATCATCGACCTCGGGCCCCGGGCCGGCACGGCCGGAGGCGAGGTGGTATTCGAAGGAACCGTCGAAGGGTTGCGGGCCAGCGGCACCCTCACCGGGAAACACCTCGACGACCGGGCCCCGGTCAAAGACTCTTTCCGGACGGCGACCGACCACCTCGAGATCCGCGGCGCCAACACCCACAACCTCCAGAATGTCGGCGTCGACATCCCGCTCGGTGTGCTCGTCGTGGTGACAGGTGTGGCGGGCTCGGGCAAGAGCTCGCTCCTGCAGGGTTCGATGCCCGCCGACGCCGATGCCGTTGTCGTCGACCAGACCGACATCCGCGGATCCCGCCGCAGCAATCCGGCCACATACACCGGAATGCTCGATTCCATCCGCTCGGCCTTCGCCAAGGCGAATGGCGTCAAGCCCGGTCTGTTCAGCCCGAATTCCGACGGAGCCTGTCCGGAGTGCAAGGGTGCCGGGGTCATCTACACAGAGCTCGGGTTCATGGACACCGTCACCACCACCTGTGAGGTGTGTGAGGGCAGGCGCTTCCTGGCCGAGGTGCTCGAGTACGAGATGGGGGGAAAGAACATCAGTGACGTCTTCGAGATGTCGGTGACCGAGGCCGAGGAGTATTTCGCCGACGGTGATTCCAAGGTGCCGAAGGCACACGCCATCCTGGAGCGAATGGCCTCGGTGGGACTCGGGTACGTGACCATCGGCCAGCCGTTGACGACGCTGTCGGGAGGAGAGCGACAGAGGCTGAAGCTGGCTATCCACATGGCGGACAAAGGCGGCATCTACGTGCTCGACGAGCCCACGACCGGGCTGCATCTCGCCGACGTTGACCATCTCCTCGACCTGCTCGACCGGCTCGTCGACTCGGGCAAGTCGATCATCGTGATCGAGCACAACCAGGCGGTGATGGCCCACGCCGATTGGATCATCGACCTGGGTCCGGGGGCCGGTCACGACGGTGGCCGGATCGTTTTCGAGGGCACCCCTTCCGACCTGGTAGCGGATGGGTCGACCCTCACCGCGAAGCACCTGGCGGAGTACGTTGGAGCGTGACCCGGGAGCCGTCAAGTGGGGCGAGTTCGCGGCGGCGACGCCCGACCTGGCTCGATTCGGTGCCGGCCTCCTGAAAGGGAGCCCGGCCTTCCTGGCGACGATCAGGGCCGACGGAAGGCCGCGAGTCCACCCGGTGACACCGGTCATCACGTCGGCGGAGCTGTTCGTGTTCATGGAGCCCACGTCGCCCAAGGCACGTGACATCCGCGACCGGCATTGGTACGCGATCCACAACGGGGTCCCGGACGATGCAGGCACAGGTGGCGAGTTTCACCTCCTCGGCAGGGGCACGGAGGTCGAGGACGCTGACGTTTGGACGTATGCCGCCGATGCCGCGAGCTACGAGCCGGCGAACCGTTACATCCTCTTCGAGCTGTTGGTCTCCGAGGCCAGGTGCAACGGTTACGGCGACGTCGCTCTCCCCGAAGTCAAGAGGTGGATCGCCGCCGGATAGTGTCCCGTCGTGGCTCATCCGCGGATGTACGACCCCGCCGATCCTCTGCTCGGACGGATCCGTGAGATCGCTCTCGCCCTGCCGGAGGCCGCCGAAAAGGAGTCCCATGGTCGACCTGCCTTCTTCACGAAGAAGGTGTTCGTCTACTACGGGGGATCGAGACGGGTGGACGGGGAGTGGGTGGCCCATGATCGATCGATCGTATTTCTCCCTGATCCAGAGGAACGTCCGGCCTTGGAGGCTGATGGTCGAGTGTGGCTCCCCGCCTACCTGGGGCCCTCGGGTTGGTTGGGACTCGACCTGACGCCAGGCTCGGACTTCGAGGAGGTGGCCGAGCTCATCGAGACGTCGTTTCGGACCACGGCGCCGACGCGTCTCGTTGCCGCTCTCGACGGCTGAGCGTCCTGTAGGTCTGAGGTCAACCTTTGGCGGTCAGGGAGCGGAGGTCGTCGAGGACAGCATCGGCATGGCCTTCGATGTCGCGACCAACGTCATAGGAGCGGACGATCACTCCCTCGGGATCGACCAGGTATGTGACCCGTCTGGGGAGAAAGTACATCGGGTGACCCGCGGGGCGTTTGACGTCGAGCAACGCACCGATCTCCCGGTCGGGGTCGGAGAGAAGGGGGAAGTCGAACTCCATCATGTCCGACCAACCCTTGTTGTCCTCTGGGGAGTCGTAGGAGATCCCGACGATGCGAGCGTTGAGCTCTTCGAATTGAGGAGCTCGATCACGGAGCTCCGAACCTTCGAGGGTTCAGCCAGCCGTGTCGGCCTTCACATACCACCACAGGACTGTCCAACGCCCGTTCCACTCGCTGCTGGCGACCGTGTTCCCGTCGTCGTCGACCGCGCTGAACTCTGGAAGGGGGGTTCCCGGCTCGAGCATTCGAACCGAGGTTAGACCCGTGCGCACCCGTAGCGCATAGGATCTGCAGGATGATCGACGGTCGTCTCAGGCAGGAATCCGTGGAGTGGATTGCGACTGGGAGCGGGAAAGCTGGCCTGGTCTCGCACGAGTCTTGGATCGGCATCGGAACGCCCGGAACGGGGTTCGGCGTTTCCTATCGACGACCGGTGCGGATCGTCTCCGATGACGGCAGAGTCTCGGTGGCGGTCCACGATCACGTGATGATTGCCCGCGTCGCGGGCTTGGTCGTTGGGCTCGGATTCGCTATTTGGAGGCTGATGCGATGAGCAATGGAATCCATGACATCGGTGATCGAATCGACCGCAGCCTGGAAAGGCTCTTCGGAGAGACGTCGCCCAACACGGTCTTCTCCGCGCCCGAGGCGATCGGCGACGACCTGGTCATAGTCGCCTCCGCGTGGGAGCGAACCGGCGGCTTCGGATATGGCGCGGGTTCGGGGAATTCGGAGAGTACGGGCGATCAAGGTGAGGGCGGAGGCGGTGGCGGTGGCGGCGTGTCCCTGGGGAGGCCGGTCGCCGTCATCAGGGTGGGTGCCTCTGGAATCCAGGTGGAGCCAGTAGTGGACTTCACCAAGATCGCGGTCACCGTCCTGCTGGCAGCGGTCGGGGTGTGGCGGGCTATGCGTTAGATGCGCCAGCGGAGCGCCAGGCCGCAACGACCGGCTCCCAGCCTTCGAGGACCGACCGGTAGAGCGGAGACCAACCGGTCGCGGTCTTGAACTTCTGGTTGGAGACGCGTTGGGAGGTGGTGAGCAGGCCGGTGGCCCGCCCTGCAGCGACCCGCGCCACGGGTGCGGGAATTCGTCTGGGTGGCCTGACGCCGAGAGCCCGTGCCAACGCCTCGAGATCCTGCCTGGATGTGACCGGCTCGTCGTCACTCACGTTATAGGTGCCGGTCGGGGCGCTCATGGCGGCCGCCACCGAGGAACCGGCGTCCTCGATGTGGAGATGAGACACGAAGTTCTCCCCGGGGCCGACTATCGGTGCGTTCCGTTCGGCGACAGCCGCGATCTGCTCTGAAGAAACCCGCCCCGGGCCGTAGAGGCTCGACATGCGAAGGGTCACGCCGGTCCCGCCGTGTTCGACGAACCGAGCGACCTCACCCTCGGCGTCGAGTGCAGAGTGGAGACTCTCCCAAGCTGGTTCGACGGCTGACTCCTCGTCGATCCACTCCTCGCCGCCGTCGGCATAGATGAACGTGATCGACTCCTGCACGAAACGTTGAGTCCCGTGCGCTATGGCCGCATCGACGAGGATGGCTGTCGCTTCCGTTCGGAGCCGGTCGTTCATGTGCCAGGCGTCGAGTTTCGGCATCTGAGCGCGGGGAGGTATCGCTGTGGCGAAGTGAGCAACGGCGTCCACCTCGGATACTGCCGGTCCGACGCTCGCCGGGTCGAACAGGTCGACTTGGACGCCAGTCGCTCCGATGCCATCTAGCCACGCCCGACCAGCAGCAGATCGGGAGACGCCGACGACGTCATGACCCGCCGCCAGCAGTTGGGGGATCGCCTCCCGGCCGATTACGCCCGTTGCACCGGTGAACAGCACTCTCATGGTGTCGTCCCTACGTCGACTGCGCGATTACATGAACTGATGCCCGACTTGTGGAGGTCGACCGCGATCGAGCGCGGGAGGTTCCGGCCTCAGCGCGAACGTGGCTTGGCGACGTTCACTTTGAGAGCGCGGCCGCCCATGTCGGCGCCGTCTAGTTCTCTGATTGCGGTCTGCGCTTCGGCGTCGTTCGCCATCTCGACGAACCCGAAGCCCCGCGATCGACCGGTTTCCCGATCCATGATCACCTGGGCGTCGTCGACTTCACCGTGTGGGGCGAACAGGTCGCGCAACTCACTGTTCGTGGTCGTGAATGGGAGATTTCCTACGTAGATGTTCGTTGACATCGTGCTCCTTTGAGCCCTAACCGTCGCTGTCACCGAGCTCCAAGGCCCCCCTCGACTGAACCCGAGGGCGGTCCTGGCTGCAAATCCGACGGAGGATCAAGCAGAGCAAGGCGTGACACGCGCCGCGCGTGTCCGGCCACCACTTTAGCGATCAACGTCCGCCCGGTTCATCTCGACCCAGCTTTCGGCGTCGGCCCATGCCTGATTCACCGTCTTTCCCAACCACTTGTCCGAGGTGTAGACCGCCGGCGAGACCGTCGGGGACCGACTCCACCCCGAGGACCACGCCCGCCATCGCATCCCTGCGCAGGGTCTTACGGTCGAAGAGCGACGCGACCCGAGATCTGACCCCGCGAACAAAGGCAGTCGCCTGGGGCACGGGGTTGAGCTCGATCATGGCCGGGTCAGACTAGGTCTGCTCAGGTCAGGCCACTGATCGTGGTGAGGCACTCGTTGAGCCGGGGGCAGTGGTGAGCCCCCGGCTCTACGAAGCAGTGATCAGGC
This sequence comes from Acidimicrobiia bacterium, assembly GCA_035762545.1. Classification (GTDB taxonomy): domain Bacteria; phylum Actinomycetota; class Acidimicrobiia; order Spongiisociales; family ZC4RG35; genus JANQRA01. The sequence goes on along the minus strand of DASTOM010000009.1, from coordinate 17,811 downwards.
GAGCAGTTTGGCCTTTTGGGCCTGGAACTCCTCTTCGGTGATCACACCTTTGCTCTTCAGCTCGGCGAGCTTCTCCAGCTCGGCGGCGGTCCCGCCGCCGGAATCGGTGACGCTGCGTATGTAGTCCCTCTGCGCTTGGTCCATGGCCTGGGCTTGCTCTACGTCACGCTGGGCCATGTTTCCGCCCTGGGCGATCAGGTAGACCAGCACACCGAGGAATGGGGCGAAGATCACGAACAAGCTCCAGCCAGCTTTGGCCCAGCCCGAGCTGTTCGACCGGAATATGTCGATGAACACCCGAAACAACAGCATGATCCACGCCACCCATATGAAGGTGACGACCATGAACCAGAAGAAGTCCCAAAAGGTCTCCATTTGTCCTCTCTTGTTGAGTTGATCCCGGAACCTACACGAACGGTCCGATGCCCAAATCGTCCGCCGCACAGGTGCTCACCCAATTGCGGGACTCGACGAGAATGGCGAGCAGGTCGCCCGGGCAGACCTCATGGTCGCCCGGCTTCGAGACACTCCCGGGAAGGGGATCGCATGAACGACAGACGTCTCCCATCGTGGCGCCCTGGTGCGACGCGAGACGCACTGGTCGGCTTTCTAGACGCCGCTGCAGCTCTCCCCGACGAGCAGAAAGTGGCTTACGTCGACAACGACGGGACCATGTGGTGTGAGAAGCCGACATACGTCCAGTTCGACTTCTTCGTCGAGGCGCTGAAGGGCGCAGTCGCCGCCGATGCATCAGTCGGGGATCGGGACGAGTTCGCCGCTCTCATCTCCGGGGATCAGGAGAGGCTGGGTGAGATCGGTCTGCTGCGGATCGCCGCCGCGTTGGCAACTCTGTTCGAAGGCAAGACCCCCGACCAGTTCACTGAGGCGGTGCGAGCCTTCATCGCCTCGGCCCATCACGTCGGTCTCGACCGACCGACGAGGACCGTCGTCTACCAACCGATGCTCGAGCTCCTCGATGAGCTGAGACGCATCGGGTTCACCGTCGGGATCATCACCGGTGGCGGGACCGAGTTCGTTCGGGCGCTGGCACCTGACCTGTATGACGTCGCTGCCGAGCTGGTTGTCGGCTCCCAGATCCGGTACGAGTTCAAGCGAGACGATCGAGGTCGTCCGTACCTCTCGCGAACGGCGGACCTGAGTGGGGAGGTCAACGAGGGAGCCCCAAAGGTCGAGCACATCCAGGCCATGATCGGGCGCCAACCCATCCTCGCCGTGGGCAACTCGGCAGGGGACAAGGAGATGCTGGAGTGGGCGCTGGCCGGTGACGGCCCGCGGCTGGCAATGCTCATCAACCACGATGATGCGGATCGGGAGTATGCCTATGAGTCCAAGGCGGGCTCATTCACAGAGGAGGAGCCGATCCTCGAGATGGCCAACCGTCTTGGCTGGTTGACCGTCAGCATCAAGAACGATTGGGAGACGGTCTTCTCCGACTGACCATCCTTGCGCCCCGAACGTCCATCAGGAGGACTTGGTCATCAGGCTGCGCACGCCCCTCACTGCTTGACGGATGCGCTGTTCGTTCTCGACGAGGGCGAACCTGACGAAACCTTCGCCGGTCGGGCCGAACCCGACTCCCGGGCTCACCGCTACGCGGGCTTCCTCGATCAGATGCACGGCGAACTCCAATGAGCCCATTTCACGAAACGGCTCGGGGATCTCGCCCCAGACGAACATCGTCCCCTTGGGGGCTTCGATCTCCCATCCGGCGCGATTGAGCCCTTCGATGAGGGCGTCGCGCCGGATGCGATAGATGTCGTTCACCTCGCTGATGTAGTCGTCCCCTTCGTTCAGGGCGATGATCGAGGCGATCTGGATCGGCTGGAACGTGCCGTAGTCGAGGTACGACTTCAGCTTTCCCAGGGCGGCGACCGCTTCGGCGTTCCCGACCACGAAGCCGACCCGCCAGCCGGCCATCGAGTGGCCTTTGGTCAGCGTGTAGAGCTCGACCGCGATCTCATCGGCCCCAGGGACTTCCAGGATCGATGGTGGCACGTATCCGTCGAAAGAAATGTCGGCGTAGGCGAAGTCGTGGACGATGAAGATCCCGTTTTCCCTCCCGAAAGCGACGAGCCGCTCGAAGAATGGGAGATCGACGCAAGCGGTGGTCGGGTTGTGGGGGAACGAGACGATGAGGACCCTGGGTCTCGGCCAGGTCTTGGCCACTGTCGTCTCCAGGTTCTCGAAGAACTCCTCCGGGCTGACACCGACTGTGATCCGGTTGATCTCGGCGCCGGCGATCGACCCGGCGAATATGTGTATCGGGTACGACGGTTCCGGGACCAATGCCACGTCGCCCGGCTGCACCAGGACCCAGATGAGGTGGGCAAGACCCTCCTTGGCGCCGATGGTGGTGATCACCTGGGTATCGGGGTCGACGGTGACCCCGAACCGACGCTGATAACGGTCTGCCACCGCCTTTCTCAGGTTGGGGAGACCGCGGGACGACGAGTAGCGGTGGTTGCGCGGGTTCAGCGCAGCCTCGCGGAGCTTCTCCACCGCCACCGGAGGGGAGGGGATGTCCGGATTGCCGAATCCGAGATCGATCACGTCCTCACCGGCGCGGCGGGCCGCCAGCTTCAATTCGTTGATCGTCGCGAAGACATAGGGCGGCAGTGCGTCGATTCGGCGGAAGTCCATTGTCCCCGTGTGGTTTAGCTGCTTGGCCCGGGCAGGCCAAACAACACCCGGGGACACCGACCGGTCACTTCACCGGAGTCATCACCAGGCATTCCTGCACGCCCACCCAGGACGGGGGAGTCTTGGTGTCGGGACCGAGTAGTCGGTACGCCTCTTCGGTGGGGACCAATCGAGGACTATCGAGTTGGATGGTGTCCCCGTCCACGTCGAGCTGGGCCGCACCGGCAGCGACCACGTTCTTCGGCCAGTCCGAGCTCTTGTAGTTGACGGTGAACAGGTATCCGTCGGACGTGGGATATGCCTCGAGCGGGGTGCGATACACCGTGCCCGACGTGCGACCGACGTGGACCAGCACCGGCCACTTGCCGCGCCGCACCGCGGTGGGGTTCAGGTAACGACGATTGAAACGAGCCAGCCACTGGGGAAGAGCCATCAGGACACCACCACAAGCGTCTTGCCGCGGGCATGGCCTTCGCCTTGATAGGCCAACGCCTCGACCGCCTCCGTGAGCGGGAAGCGGCGGTCGATCACCGGGCGGACCAGACCGTCGTCGACCATCCGGGCCAGAATCTCCCCATCGGCCCCGCTCGCCTTTGCCACCCCGTTTCCCCACCGCTGGCTCCAGAACTTCGACCGCAAGGCACCACCGATCATTCGGTCTGCTGGGCGGAACCATCGCCCCTTCTGTCCGGTCACCATCACGAAGGCACCGTCGGGGGTGAGCATCCTTCTGGACTGCGTCAGGCTCTTGCTCCCGGCATTGTCGAAGAAGACGTCGAAGGTCTCGTCGAGGCCGGTGAAGTCCTGTGTCTTGTAGTCGATCACCTGGTCGGCGCCGATCGATCGGGCGATGTCGACGTTGTTGGTGCTGACGACTGCGGTCACGTGACTCGCACCCAGCGCCTTGGCGATCTGGATGGCAAAGGTGCCGACACCGCCGGAGCCGCCATTTATCAAGACCCTGTCGCCCGGCCTGATCCCGGCCCAGTCGCGAAGGCCCTGAAGGGCGGTCAACGCGGCGACTCCCAAGGTCGCAGATTCCTCGAGTGGAATCGAAGTGGGCGCCAGGGCGAGGGCGTCGGGAGATGCCACCGCGTACTCGGCGAAACCACCCTCAGAGATCTCGCCGAACACTCGATCACCCACGGCCAGCTTCGCGACGTCAGTTCCGACGGCTATCACGGTCCCGGCAACGTCAGCGCCGGGTGTGGTTCGCTTCGATGTCGTGAGCCCGTTCTGCAGGCGCAGGAAGTACGGCGTGCCGGTCATGAAGTGCCAGTCGAGGGCATTGGTGGTCGATGCAGCCACCTCGATCAGGACTTGGTCGGGTGCGACCTCGGGTATGGGGACCCTGCGCATTTCTATCGTCTCGTGGGCCGGGCCATACCCGGTCTGTTGCGCTGCAATCATCGTCTTGGTGGTAGCCGGGACGGTCGTTTCGGTCATGTCGGGTCCTTCCATACGTTGTAAGGGAACTTACCCATACACCGTAAGGCTGTCAAGACTTACTGTGTACGATAGAATCTCGAGCGAGCGATGGTCACCAAACCGAAGAAGGCGCAGCATCGAGAGCCGCTGAGCAGAGACCGGGTGCTGGACGCCGCAGTCGCATTGGCGGATGAGGGGGGACTCGAGGCGCTGACCATGAGAGGTCTCGCTGAGACCCTCGACGTGGAGGCGATGTCCCTCTACTACCACGTGGCCAACAAGGAGGCGCTCCTCGACGGTGTCGCTGAGGCTGTCGTCACCGAGGTGAACCTTGCTGTCGAGCAGCTTCCCGCAGCCACCGGAGCAACGGATTGGAGGGCTGTCGCCCGGGCCCGAATCCTGGCCGCCCGGCAGGTGATGCTGCGTCACAAGTGGGCCCCGGCACTCCTCGAGACCAGGACCACGATGAGTCTGCCCGTCCTCGTCTACTACCACGGCTTGCTGGAGGTCTTCCGGGCGGGTGGTCTCAGTTACGACCTGATCCACCACTCGTTGCACGCCCTGGGCAGTCGAGCTATGGGGTTCACTCAGGAGATGTTCGACCCGGCGCCGGGGAGCACAGAAGAGGAAGACCAGGCCACCGAGGTCCTCGCGCAGATGGCATCGCAGATCCCGCTACTCGTCGAGATGCTGTCCGAGGTCGCCCACGACGATCCGGAGACCAATCTCGGCTGGTGTGACGACCAAACCGAGTTCGAGTTTGCCCTGGACATCCTCCTCGACGGGATCGAGAGGTTGGCTCGGGCTGAGCAGGTTGATTCTTGACGAGGGGCATCGGACAGGAGTACCTTACGTCGTATGGTAACCGAAACGCCCTATCCGGTACGTCTCGAAGGTGAGCTCGACGACGGTCTGAGCCGTGGTCTCTGGCTGATCAAGTGGCTGCTGGCCCTGCCGCATTACATCGTCTTGTTGGTCCTTGTGATCATCTCGTTCTTTCTGACCATCGTTGCGTTCTTCGCCATCCTGTTCACCAAGAAGTACCCGAGACCTATCTTCGACTTCAACGTGGGTGTGATGCGTTGGGGATGGCGTGTCGGCTTCTATGCCTTCGCCCTGGGCACGGATCGCTACCCGCCTTTCACTTTCGACGATGTTGCCGACTATCCGGCCCACTTCGACGTCGAGTACCCGGAGGAGCTGTCGCGTGGTCTGGTGCTGGTCAAGTCGTGGCTCCTGGCCATACCGCACTACATCATCGTCGGCCTCATGACCAGTGGCACCGCGTACGCCGTCACCGACATGGAAGGACAGGTCGCCTATTACGAATACGGGATCAGCCTCGTGGCGATCCTCGCCCTGATTGCCGGGGTCTCGCTTCTGTTTCGCGATCGCTATCCACGCGGGATCTTCGACTTCGTGATGGGGATCAATCGGTGGAGCTTCCGGGTCTGGAGCTACGCGGTGCTCATGCGTGACGAGTACCCGCCCTTCCGGATGGACCAGGGCGGCTCGGACCTCGGATCGGCGCCCGGGGGCCAGCAGACACCTTCCGTCGAACCTGCATAGCGTCCCGCTCAGCGGGTCCCGGTGCAGGCTCGAAATGACGGGAGAGGCACCACTTCTCTCGAACCTGCATGACGTCCCGCTCAGCGGGCCCTGGTGCAGGCTCGAAGTGAGGAGAGACGGGCCGGCCTCTGTGTAGCCTCCGCCTCGATCGAGTTCGAGGAAGGAGGTGAATGTGAAACGCGACTACGCACGGTTGACCCGGCCCCTCGTCCGCATCGACGGCGTCCTTACTCCCGTCGCCTGGGAGGAGGCCATCGCCACTGCGGCATCGGGACTCTCCCGGTATGGCGGCGAGTCCTTCGGGATGTTCAGCTGTTCCAAGGCGACCAACGAGGTCAACTACATGGCCCAGAAATGGGCCAGGACGGTGATGACGTCCAACAACATCGACAGCTGCAACCGCACCTGACACGCTCCTTCCGTCGCCGGTCTGGCGGCAGTGTTCGGAGCGGGCGGAGGCACCAGCTCGTACCAGGAGATCGAAGAGACCGATTTCATCGTGATGTGGGGCTCGAACGCCCGTGAGGCGCACCCCATCTTCTTCCATCACGTCCTCAAGGGTGTGCGCAACGGCGCGCGCATGTTCGCCGTGGACCCCCGTCGCACCTCCACCGCAGCCTGGGCCGACGTGTGGCTCGGCATCGACGTCGGGTCCGACATCGCCCTGGCCAATGCGGTCGGGCGCGAGATCATCGCCCAGGGTCTCCAGGACATGGACTTCATCGAGAACGCCACGGAGAACTTCGACGGATATGCCGAGGCCGTCGACAGTTACACGCTTGATCGCGCAGAGCAGATCACCGGTGTCCCCGGTGATGTCATCAAGATGCTGGCCCACGAGTACGGGTCGGCTGAGACTGCGCAGATCTGTTGGACCCTCGGCATCACCGAGCACCACAACGCCACCGACAATGTTCTCGCTCTCATCAACCTGGCCCTCCTCACAGGTCACGTCGGTCGTTACGGGTCTGGCCTGGTCCCGGTGCGGGGTCAGAACAACGTCCAGGGCGGTGGTGACATGGGGGCTCTGCCCAACAAGCTGCCCGGCTTTCAGGATGTCGAGAACGCTGATCTGCGCGGGAAGTGTGAGGCGATCTGGGGTTGCTTCATCCCGCCGGACGCCGGCTGGCACATCAGTCGGATGCACGAGGCAATGGACGAGGGCATCCTCAGATGTCTCTATGTGCTCGGCGAGAACCCGCTCCAGTCCGAAGCCGATGGCAAGAAGATGAAGGAGCGCCTCGAGAACCTCGAGTTCATGGTTGTCCAGGACATCTTCCTCACCGCCACCGCCGAGCTGGCCGACGTCGTCTTCCCCGCCGCCGGATGGGGAGAGACGGACGGCACCTTCACTTCGAGTGAGCGCCGCGTTCAACGGGTGCGCAAAGCCATCGACCCGCCGGGTGAGGCGCGTGACGACATCGAAATTCTCTGTGATCTGGCGCGGGCCATGGGGACCGACTGGCTCACGCCCTCGGCCGAGGAAGCATGGGACGAGCTCAGGGCGGTGTCACCGATGCACGCCGGAATGTCCTACGCCCGACTGGACGAGCTCGGCGGCATCCAATGGCCGTGCCCCGACGAGACGTCGGGTGGCGAACTGTTCCTCCACAGTCGTCTCTGGGACCGTCCCATGACGACGACCCCGGCACCGTTCCACGCCGTGGAGTACGCCGCTCCCGTCGACGAACTCACCCCGGAGTTCCCCACCCGCCTCACGACCGGGCGTCGGCTCGACTCCTACAACACCGGGGTCCAGAGCGGCCGGTATTCGGCCCCACGCCGGATCTTTGGCTCGATCGACCTGTCCCCCGAAGACGGGGCCGACCTCGGGGTCGCCGAAGGCGACCGGGTGAGGATCGTGTCGCGACGGGGGAGTATCGAAGCGCCGGTCCGATTCGACGGGTCGCTGCGCCCTGGACTGGCCTTCATGTCGGTCCACTTTCCCGACGACACCGACGTCAACGTGCTCACCCTGGATGCGTGGGACCCCAAGTCGGGTACCGCCGAGTTCAAGGCCACTGCCATCAGGGTCGAGGCAATCGCCTGATGGATCTCCGTCTGTTGTTGGAGCGGCCCACCGAGGCCGAGCGGATGGCTATCGATGCGGTGGTCGGCTCCGAGGAGAGGCACAACGGACGGGTCGTCTTCGGCGGGCATGCGGCCAGAGAGCGACGCCATCTTCTGCTCCCCGCCTTGCACGCCGCTCAGGATGCGACCGGGGCGGTCAGTCGCGGCGCCCTGTCCTACATCTGTGACCGGCTCAGCGTCCCTCCTGCCGATGCCTACGGGGTCGCCACCTTCTATGCCCTCTTCGACGTCGATGGGGAGCCCGGGTCGACACTGCATGTTTGTGACGACGTCGTCTGCAGCCAATACGGCGCCACCGAACTCTGTGCCACTCTCGACGCCGACGGCGTCGACTACCACCGCAGCCCCTGTCTCGGTCAGTGCGACCGTGCACCGGCGGCGATGTCGCATCGGCCCGGAGTGGGTTATGGCGTCGCGGCACCGGTGACCGCCAGATCGGTCGCGGCACCCGTTCCCGAGGAGTTGCCACCGGGGTTCATCCACCAGGAACGTGACCAACTGAGCTTGTTGAACCGAATCGGGGTCGTCGACCCGGAGTCCCTGGACTCCTATCGCCGGCTCGGTGGATTCGGAGTGCTCGCTCGGGCGATGGAGATGGGGCCTCAGGCTGTGATTGGCGAGCTGAAGAAGTCGAACTTGCGTGGCCGGGGTGGGGCTGCCTTCCCGATTGGTCTCAAATGGGAGGGCGTCCGGAACGCCTCTGGCGATGTCAAGTACGTCATCGGCAACGGAGACGAGTCGGAGCCGGGGACCTTCAAGGACCGGCTCCTCATGGAGGGTGATCCGTTCGCCGTCGTCGAGGCCATGGCCCTCTACGGCTTTGCCACCGGAGCCAGCCACGGGTTCCTCTACGTGAGAGGCGAGTACCCGACAGCCGAGCGAAGACTCCGGGGTGCCATCGACCAGGCGGCGACGGCTGGGCTCCTGCCGGGCTTCGAGCTCGAGGTGAGACGGGGAGCGGGGGCGTACATCTGTGGCGAGGAAACGGCGCTGTTCGCCTCGATCGAGGGACACCGGGGCGAGCCGAGACAGAAGCCGCCGTTCCCCACCGAGTCGGGTGTCTTCGGCAAGCCCACGGGTATCAACAACATCGAGACGTTGCTGGCCGCCCTCCATGTGATCGCCATAGGCGGCAGTCGCTTCGCCGCAATAGGAACCGAGCAGTCAACAGGCCCGAAGCTGTTCTGTGTGTCCGGGGCGGTGGAGCGGCCCGGTGTCTACGAAGTCGAGTTCGGCATCCTCCTCGGCGATCTGCTGGCTCTTGCCGGCGGCATACGCGAGGGTGCCCGGCTCGGAGCGGTGCTGATGGGTGGCGCCGCCGGCGTGTTCGCCGACGCATCGGCTCTCGACATGCCTCTGACCTTCGAGGACACCCGCGCCGCAGGGACGACCCTGGGGTCTGGTTCGATGATCTTCTTCGACGACCGAACCGACTTCGGCCCGGTTCTCACCCGGATCGCCCGCTTCTTCCGGGAGGAGTCCTGCGGCCAGTGTGTGCCATGTCGGATCGGGACCGTTCGTCAGGAGGAGTCGCTGACCCGCTTCCTCTCCGGAGCCGATGTGGAGCGCACCACCCTCGACGATCTCGCCCGGGTGATGACCGATGCCTCCATCTGTGGTCTCGGTCAGACCGCATCGACTGCTGTCCAGTCGGCCATCGGGTTGGGACTGGTATGACCATCACGGCGACCATCAACGGGCAGGGGGTCACAGTTGCCGAGGGTGTCACCATCCTGGATGCCTGTCGCCAGGTGGGGATCGACATCCCAACCCTCTGTCACGGCCCGACACTCACACCGGCCAACGTCTGTCGGGTGTGCATGGTGGAGCTGGAGGGGTCACGTGTCCTCGCCCCATCCTGCTCGCGGATGCTCGAGGACGGGATGGTGATCAACACCGACACCGAGCGGGCCGGGCACAGTCGTCGGCTGGTCATGGAACTGCTCGGTTCGGCCAGCGAGCTCGATCGGACCGGGTCCAAGCTCGACGCCTGGCTGGAGGGCCACGAGGCCGACATCGACCGGTTCGGCCCCGGCTCGGCGACGGTCGCCGCCGAACCGAAGATCCAGGACGACCTGTATGTGCGTGACTACGGGCGCTGCATCCTTTGCTACAAGTGCGTCGACGCCTGCGGTGAACAGCATCAGAACACGTTCGCCATCGCCGTGGCCGGCCGGGGGTTCGACGCCCACATCTCGACCGAGTTCGACGTCGCCCTGCCCGACTCGGCGTGTGTCTATTGCGGCAACTGCATCGCGGTCTGCCCCACAGGAGCTCTGGAGGGAAGGATCGCATGGGACATGAAGGAGGCGGGCACCTGGGACGTCTCCCAACAGCAGGTGACCCGGACGGTGTGCTCATACTGCGGTGTGGGCTGCAATCTCGACATCCACACCCAGGACGGCCGCATCGTCGACGTGACCTCTCCAATGGACCACGAAGTCACCCTGGGCAACCTCTGCATCAAGGGCCGCTTCGGGTGGATGTACGTGTACAGCGGTGTCGACGAGTGAACCGTTGTCTCGCATCGAACCTGCACGGCGTCCCGGAAATCGGGCTGTTGTGCAGGCTCGACGTGAGGTGTTCGTCATCCCCAACTTCGAACCTGCGTGGCGTCCCGAAAAACGGGCCATGGTGCAGGCTCGACGTGAGGTGATCGATGAGCGAGGCGACCACCAAGCGGACCGTCACCCGGTCGACCGGGGAGCGTCTCACCGATTCCCTCGTGGTCGAGGAGCCGTTGGAGATCAGGCTCGATGGCACCGCCCTGGCGGTTGTCATGCGCACCCCTGGTGACGACGCCGAACTGACCCTCGGGTTCGCTGTCAGCGAAGGCATCGTGACCCGCCCTGATGACATCGTCGAGGTGATCGATCTGGGGGAGGGACGGTGGAACCTGGTCACCGCCGACGACGTGACGGTCGATCCGGCGCAGTTTCAACGCAACTTCTACAGCACCAGCTCTTGCGGGGTGTGTGGCAAAGCGTCAATCGATGCCATCCGAATCACCGGAGCCCGACCCCCCCAAGGACCCGTCGTGGGCGCGGATGTCATCAAGGCGTTGCCCGACGCCCTCCGTGGCCGGCAAGCTGCGTTCGATGCAACGGGTGGCCTCCACGCCGCAGCCGGCTTCACCGACGACGGTCGGCTCATCGTGGTGAGGGAAGATGTTGGGCGGCACAACGCCGTGGACAAGGTGATCGGCCATCTCGCCCGACACCAGTGGCCGCTTCCGCCCCTCGGCCTGGTGGTCTCGGGCCGGGTCTCGTTCGAGATCACTCAGAAGGCGGCGGTGGCGGGCATCTCCCTGATCTGCGGGGTGTCGGCAGCCTCGAGTCTGGCCGTCGACCTGGCCGGGGAATTCGGGATGACCGTCGTCGGCTTTCTCCGTGACGGCGGGTTCACCGTCTATACCGGCGAGCAACGGATCGCCGGTCTGGTCTGAGTCAGGAGGCAAGTCTCCGGACCAGGTCGCGGTCGACTTCGACACCGAGCCCCGGTCCTTCGGGGACGGTGAAGAAGCCCTCATCCACCGTGACAGGATGATCGGAGACATCGCCGACCACCCCTTGATTGGCCGGAGAGCACCCATACTCGACCCCCGGCATCGCCGCCGCGCAATGCAGGTTCGCCGCCGCGGAGATCGTCGATTCGATGACCTTCCCTGCCAGATTCACTTCGAGACCGGAGTCGGCGCAGGCGCGGGCACCACGCATCACGCCGGTGATGCCCCCGTGCTTTATCAGCTTGAGACTCACCCCACCGATGGCGGTACCGCCGAATCCGGCGATCGCTTCGAGGCTTCCGGCGCTCTCGTCGGCACATATCGCCACGGGAGATCTCTCCGCGACCCGCAGCAGGACGTCAGGGTGGTCACGTGGCACCGGTTGCTCCACGAAGCGGATCTTCATGCCGTCGAGACCGGCCAGGAACCCGTCGGCGGTGGTCTCGTCCCAGCCCTCGTTGGCGTCGCCACAGACCATTCCATCAGGTCCGGCAGCCTCCAACGCGTGGGCGAGGGTCGCCCATTCGACCTCCCGATCCGCCATCGCCAGCTTGATCTTGAACCACGAGTAGCCGCGCTCGGCCCACGCCGACAGCTTCTCGGCGTCGGCACCACGGTCACCACTCCCGACCAGTGTCAGAGCCGGTATCCGCGACCGCTGCATACCGCCGAGAAGAGCGTGAACGGGCAGACCACGATGACGGCCGATCAGGTCATAGACGGCAATGTCGATGGCACCTCGCGCGGTAGAGGCTCCCGGCGCTCGCTCTGCCAACCGCGCCCAGAGCACTTCTATGTCTTCAGGGTCGGCGCCGATCACCAGGTCACGCAGCGCCTCGAGGTCCGAAACGATGTCCGCCTGTCGATGACCGGTCAGGGCTGGGGCCTCCACGCCCTCGCCCCAGCCGATGACGCCATCGTCGGACCTCAGCTCGACGAGGACGTTCCCCGTGCTGGACACCACCCCGTTGGACATGGGAATCGGTGTCACCAGGCGCATGGTGATGGGGTGGATCGCCATCGATTCGATACGCATCAGTGGGCCTCGGTCACGGGTGAGGGCGATGTTAGGTTTCGACAATGGCGCAGTTGGTAGGGGTCACCGGCCTGACACACAACCCGTTGATGTGGCGGACGCTGCGAGAAGGGGAGCCGGATGACCTGAAGGAGACCGCGCGTCACCTCGGTGAGTTCCGGGCTCGGGTGGTCGATCTCGCACCGGACATCCTGGTGGTGGTGGCCTCAGACCATCTCCACATGCTCCTCACCTCAAACATGCCGGCCTTCCTGATTGGCAAGGCGTCATCCATGCGTGCGGTCCACCCCAACGAGGAGCGGATGTTCGGGCTCACCAGAACCACAGTGCCGGGAGCCCCCGACCTGGCACGGCACATCCTCGGCACTCCATCGGACTCGGTGCCGTTCGACTTCGCATTCTCCGACGAGCCATGGCTGGACCACTCGTTCGTGATCCCTTTGCTCTGCCTCACCCCCGAGCTCGACATACCTGTGGTTCCGGTCTTCACCAACGCCAACTCGCCTCCAATCCCATCTGCGCGGAGGTTTGCCGAGTTGGGGACGCTGCTGAGGGCCGCGATCGATTCCGCCCCGGGCCGAGATCGCGTCCTCATAGTGGGCAGTGGGCACCTCGCCCATGAGTTGGGTGGGCCCCGGCAGTTCCTGGGGCGATCTCCCGACGAAGATTTCGACAGTGACGCACTCGGTTGGATGGCCGCCGGGGATCTGAAGAGCGCGATCGCAGGTTGCAGCTTCGACCGTCTCCTCGCAGCCGGCAACGAGACCTTCCAATTTCTCAACTTCATCACCTGCCTCTCCGCATCTGGTCCCCGGCCTGCCACCGTGGCAGCCGGTCCGGAGACGCGTTTCAGCGCTCTGCCCTTCTTCTGGTGGGAAATGGGATGAGTCGATACATGCTCAACAAGGTGATGTGGTCGATCGACCGGAGCAACGCGAACTTGCGTGCCTACCAGACCGAACCCTCTCTGTTCCTGGATGGTTGGGAGCGCTTGGCCGATGACCCGGAGCCGCCTTATCCCGACGGTGGGGCCCTCACGCCCGAGGAGCGGCTCGCCCTGGAGACGCTCGACATCGGAGCCCTGTACGCCATGGGAGCCAACCCGTTCCTGCTCTGGCAGATGGTGCGCTCCGTGCTGGTCCCTGCCCGTATGGGCATCGAGGAACTGATCCCACACTTTCGTGCCGCGGTCGAGCCCCACGGCTATCCCGACTTCTCGACCTGACCGGTAGTCTCGATCTCGAGATCCTGAGGAGGAACGTGAAGCTGGAGAACAAGGTCGCAGTCGTCACCGGTGGGAGCCGGGGAATCGGCAAGGTCATAGCCACCCAACTCGCCGCCGAAGGTTGCGACGTCGTCATCGCGGCGAGGACAAAGGAGGATCTGGACCGGACGGCGGGCGAGATCGAAGAGTCGTCGGGTCGTCGCGTCGTCCCGGTCGCGGCCGATCTCGCAACTCTGGAAGGGTGCGAGGAGCTTCACCGGACGGCCACTGCCGAGTTCGACTCCGTCGACATCCTGGTGAACTGTGCGGGGGCCACCAAGAGCGGGCCGTTCCTCGAACTGTCAGACGAGCTCTGGCAGCAGGGCTTCGACCTCAAGTTCTTTGGGGCGGTGCGGTTGTCCCGGCTCTTCTGGCCTCAACTCGCATCAGCACACGGCTCGGTGGTCCATATCGTTGGCGGTATGGCTCGGACTCCGAATCCCAACTTCGCCATCGGCGGCGCAGTCAACGCCGCGCTCGCCAACTTCGGGAAGGCACTGGCCGGGCTCGGGCTCGAGGACGACGTGAACGTCAACATCATCCATCCCGGCCAGACCAGGACCGAAAGGCTGAACGAGATGATGGCCGACCAAGCGGCGCGTACCGGTGAGACCCCCGAGGCGGTTCTCGAAGCAACAGTGAAACGTCAGGGGATCCGTCGGCTCGGCCTACCCCAGGACGTCGCCTCGCTTGCCGTCTTCCTCTGCACCCCCGATGCCCGGCACATCCACGGCACGGCGATCTCCGTCGACGGCGGCGCCACCAAGAGTCTGTTCTGAGAGGAACCATGAGACTGATCGATCTCTCCCAACCCATCTACGAGGGCATGAAGGTCTACCCCGGCCACCTCAAGACGGTCACGTTCCAGCATGCCACCCATGAGGAGACCGCTCCAAGGTTCGAGTCCGACTTCTCGTTCCAGACACTGGGCTTCATGCTCAACGACAACGGCCCGACCCACGTCGACTCATTCAGTCATCTCGATCCCGACCCGGAGGCCCTCACCATCGACCAGATGGACCTGTCCCTGTTCTACGGGCCGGCGGTATGCCTCGACGTTTCTCATGTCGAACCACAGACCGACATCACACCTGACCATCTCGACGAGGCCCTGGCTGACGCCGGTCTGTCCATCGAGACCGGCGACCACTGCTTCTTCTACACCGCCACCTACGACCGTTATCACGACCAGAGCGAATATCTAACGACGTTCCCGGGTCTCGGTGAGGCGGCGTGTCAGTGGATCCTCGACAAAGGGATCACCACCTTCGGGGTCGACTCACCTACTCCGGACAACCCGGTGTCGACCACCTACCCGGTGCACATGATGTGCCGGCATGAGAAGAAGACCCATTACGAGAATCTGGTGCTGACCGAAGTCGTCGGCCGCCGCTTCACCTTCGTCGGGTTCCCCCTGAAGGTGGTCGGCGCCCACGGTGGCCCGACCCGGGCCGTGGCCCTCGTCGAAGACTGACTCAGGCGCCGGGCTCTACGGCCACCGGGGCGAGTGCATCGATGTCGGTGACCACGTCGATGACGACGGGTCGGTCGGAGGACAACGCCTGATCGAACGCTGAGGCGAGATCGGACGGCTTCTTCACTCTGATCCCGAGCGCCCCGATTTGGTTGGCCATGGCGGCGAAATCGACCTCGGTGAAGACCCACATCTCCCTGGCCTTCTCGCTCTGCTTGCCGCCGTAGACCCGGTCGAAGCCTCGTTTCGACTGATTGCCCGAGTGGTTGTCGTTGACCACGGTGATCGTGTTGATACCCCACCTGACCGCCGTCTCGACATCGCCGACGTGGTACCAGAAGCCCGAGTCGCCGGTGAAACACACGACCGGCCGGTCGGGAGCCCCGCACTTGGCGCCGAGGGCGGCGGGGAAAGCCCAGCCGAGATGACCCGCAGACCGGACGTAGGACTGGGTCTCGGTTCGGACGTCGTACATGCCCCCCATCCACATCCCCGCATGACCTGTGTCCACGACCACGATCCCGTCATCGGGAACCAGGTCGGTCAGTTCGGCGCAGAGTCGTTCCGGGCGGATCGGAACCTGGTCGGAGCCGAGGAGACCGGCATACTCGTCCCGCCAGTCGCTCACTGCGGCGCCGGCGGTTTGCACCCACCCTTCCCGGTCAACCGGCGCCTCCCCGGCCAGTTCGAGCATGCGGGCGAGTGCCGTCCGGGCGTCGGCATTTATCGCCACCACCGGTGGGTAGTTGCGGCCCAACGCCTCGGGTTCGATGTCGAGCTGGATCGTTTGTCTGCCCAGCGGAGGTACCTTCCAGAAGTGCGTGGTCATGCCGCCGGTCTCGCTCCCGATGAAGAACACGAGGTCGGCCTGGCCGACGATCGTGTTGGCCGAGCCACGGGAATAGGTACCGACCACCCCCACCGAGAGCGGGTGGGTGCCGGGGATGGTGTCCTTGCCGTTCAGTGAGGTGGCGACCGGGATGCGGAGGCGTTCGGCCAGGGCGACCAACTGTGGCCCGGCTCCGGAAGCCTTCACCCCGCCACCGGCCACGATCACCGGTCGCTCCGCGGTGGCGAGGGCGGCCAGGGCCTGCGCCAGCACATCATCCGTTGCCTGGGGTCGGAACGGCGGCACAACGGAGTAGGAAGTCTCGACAGTGGTGTCCATCTCCGCTTCACCGGCGTCGAGTTGGCCCTCGTTGCCGGCGAACTGGAGATGGACCGGACCGGGCGCACCGGTGGTCGCCACCCGAAAAGCCTGTCTCACCATGTCGGGGATCCGCTCCACCGCGTCGATGGTGGCGTTCCACTTGGTGACCGGCTCGAATGCCGGGACGTCGTCGACTTCCTGATAGACCTGGCGGAACTTGGTGTGCGGGTCACGTCCACCTGTGAGGGCGATCACGGGGGAGTGGGCGAGGTGGGCATCTCTGAGGCCGGCAGCGAGGTTTAGGGCCCCGACCACTTGTGCGGCGCATATCCCCGGCTTCCCGGTGGCGCGGGCGTAGCCGTCTGCCATGTATGCCGCCGGTTTCTCACCATGAGGTCGCACCCTCTTGATCGACGTCAGTCGCTCGATCTCCACCATCGTCCGACGCAGTACTGCGGGGACATGGAAGAGATGGGTGACGCCGTACTCCTCGAGCATCGTGGCGAGGGCCGCGGCCCCGGTGGTCAGTTCCGCCATGTCATCCTCGCTCTCCCTGTTGTCGTGACAGTCCCGTCCCTCTTGGTGGCACTCAGTTCCAGATCGACCCCGTCGTCATCCACCGTTACCACACGACCGCCGCACTCCAAGGTGTCACCCAAGTAGGCCGGAGAGAGATGCCGGTATGAGATCGCCTCGAGTGTGGCGTCGTCGCCGAGCCATGCCTCGGCGGTCTGGACCAGGTAGACGCCCTGGAGCGGCCCGTGGATGAGGAGTTCGGGATGACCGTCGTGGTCGACGGTGAACGGCCGGTCGTAGTGAATTCGGTGGAGCAGCCATGCCGAGGCCGAGAACATGAACAGGTCGACCTCCGATGGGGTCACCGATCTCGTCGGCACTGGTGTTCCCCGCCTTGGTCTCACCGGTAGATCCTCGTGAAGACCTCTCGGGCGACCATCTCGTCGCGCTGGTTGGTGAAGGTGAACTCCATCTCCACGAAGACGAGAGCCCCGCTCCGACCCTCCTTCTCGTAGAGGTCGGCTACTCGCTTGGTGACCGTGATGGTGTCGCCGGCAACGATGGGTGGGCCGAAGCTGATCTCGGTCTCGCCGGCCATAGCCCTGGTGGTGGGTAGCGGCGGCACATCGCCACCGGGCGACCCGTCCTCTGTGATCTCACCTTCCAGGCTCGATGCGTGCATCCGGATCACGTAAGGGAACATCGTCGGGGCGACGACGTCGGTGTGACCGGCGGCTCGTGCCGCTTCGGGGTCGAAGTGGATCGGATCGGTCTCACCGGTTGCTCTGGCGAAGCGGGCGATGTCGGTTCGGCCGACCACGAACTCGTAGGGCGGAAACTCGGTCTCGGCCCAGGCCCGGGCCTCGCTCGTGAGAACACCCACGATCAGAGTCCCATCGTCCTGGCGATGATGTTGCGCTGGATATCGGACGTCCCGGCACCGATGACACCGAGGCGGGACTCCCGGAAGTGGCGCTGCAGGTCGTACTCCATCGTGTATCCGTACCCGCCGAGCACCTGGAGACCCATGTCGGCGACCGACTTGTACGCCTCACAGGCATAGAGCTTGAGGATGGCGGCATCCCTGGTGGTGGCCAACCCCCGGTCCAGTCGGGAG